>CAYRDN010000043.1:0-29490 GCA_964423065.1 uncultured Oleiharenicola sp.
GCCTCGCGACCCGGCGACGCCGGCCGCAAGCGGCCTGAAAAGTCACTCGAAGCCGAACAGGTCGGCCAGGTCGCGGCGGTCCTTCTTCGTCGGGCGGCCCTCGCCGCGCTGGCGGGCCAGCAGGTGCTCGATCCCGGCCTGCTTGGCGCGCTCGTATTCGGCGGCAGGCGTGAGGTCGGCCACGAATTCCGTCAGCTGTTTCGCGCTGACGCGGGAGCGGGGCAGGCCGACGACCCGCACCGTGCGGGTGAGGGCGCCCAGGCGGACGGTGACGGTCTCGCCGACGTGGATGTCGCGGCCGGGCTTGGCCTCGAGCTCCCCGATCAGCACTTTGCCGGCCCGGCACGCGGCCGTGGCGAGAGGGCGCGTCTTGAACACGCGCACGCTCCAGAGCCATTTGTCGAGACGGGGGTCGTCCATAATCCCAGACCATAAACACCAAAATCCAAACGCCAAATACCAAAGAAATATCAGGCGCGAAGTTCGATCCTTGGGATTCCTCCGTTTGGCCTTTGGCCGTTTGGCGTTTGGGATTTCGCGGGGCTTAGCCCGCGGTTGCTTCGGAATAAAAGGTGGCTTACCTCCTCCCACCTGCATGAAAGTCCGCGCCCTCGTCCTCCTTCTGTCCCTTTTCCTGCCCATGACCGCCCCCGCTGAAACCAAACCCGCAACGAAAACCGAGTTCGCCACCTTCGGGGGCGGCTGTTTCTGGTGCATGGAGGCCGTGTTCCTGCGGGTGCCGGGCGTCCTGCACAGCGTGAGCGGCTACTCCGGCGGCCGCACGGACAACCCGACCTATGAGGAGATCTGCAGCCACGGCACGGGCCACGCGGAGGTCATCCAGGTGGAGTTTGACCCGGCGGTGATCAGCTACGAGAAGCTGCTGGGGGTCTTCTTCGATGCGCACGACCCGACGACGCTGAACCGCCAGGGTGCCGACGAGGGCGACCAATACCGCTCGGTGATCTTCTATCACAACGCGGAGCAACAGAAGGCCGCCGGCCGCGCCAAGCTCGCCGCGCAGGCGCACTACGAGGACCCGATCGTCACCCAGATCGTGCCCCTGGTGAAGTTCTGGCCGGCGGAGGAATATCACCAGAACTACTTCGCCAAGAACCCGACGCAGGGTTACTGCTCGTTCGTCATCCGGCCCAAGGTGAAGAAGCTGCAGGACCACGGGGTGATCCCGCAGGGTTGAGGCTTGCGCGTTCGGCCGGCTCAGGGCCCCGAGCTGGTCGAGGAGCTGCGGCCCCCTGCGCTGCGAATCACGCGCCGGTCTGGGCGCGGGCACGGCGGCCCTTGACCAGGTTGTCGGTCAGGCGGTCGAGCCAGCGGATGAAGCCGATGGGGTGCGGGCTGAGGAACTCGGCGTCCGCCGCGTTTTTCTCGCCGTGTTTGTAGAGGATCCCCGGGATGATGCAGGTGCCGAACACCCAGTCGGCCACCGGCAGGGTGAAAAAGCCCGAGATGGCCTCGTTGCAGTCGACCACCGCGTGATGCCGGAGGTGGAAGCTGTAGACCTTGCGCCAGAAACCGCCCAGGCGCGGGTGGTCGATGAGCGGGCCCCACCGTTCGAAGGACCAGTGTTCGATGGCATGGAAGATCTCGTAGAGGATCAGCGAGGAGGCGAGCGAGGCGAAACCCGCCAGGAACCATGGGAACGAGGGCGCGAGCCATTGCAGCACGGTGAAGAGCGGCGTGAGGATGGCGGCGAAGATGACGAAGGTGTACCACGGGAAGAACGACGCCTCCTTCTGCTCATGCTTCACGATGGGGTAGAAGTTCTCGACGAAGTTGACCTCCCGGCCGCCCGGGGTGCGCCGGCGCGTGATGCGGGTGAGGCTGTGGTGGTGCGTATGCTGCCGGTAGAAATAGCTGAGGAACGGCGCCACCGGCTTGTGCAGCACGTAGCGGTGGAAGAAATATTCCATGAAACAGTTGAACAGCGACAGGCCGAGAAAGGCCGCGAGCAGCTTCCAGAACGGGCCGCCGACCTGCGCGTGCCAGACCGGGTGCGGGGCGCACAGCCAGACCAGGGCGAGCACCCCGAGGAAGGAGGCGGCGACGACACAGATGAACAGGGGCAGGGAGAACTCTTCCTCGACCTGGGGACGGGTGGAGATGCGGGCGGCCATTCACCGGCAGAGTACCACCCATCCCGGCGGTTGGCAACCGTCGAAATGCCCGGCCCGCTGGACTTCCCGGGAATATGCATACACTGCAGGCATGGCTGAAGATCAGACGGCGGAAATGAACGGCACCCGGGTGACGGTGGATTTTGTGCGCCACCGGAATGTCCTGCTCGTGCAGGCGGATCTGGGCCCGCTGTTCACCGACTATTACCTGCACCTCGCGGACCACCACCTGCGGTACACGCCGGAGCAGGCCGGGCTGTTCAAGTCCGCGCTGGCGGCCTTCACCCTGCACTGCGCCTCGCGGCCGCTCAACGAGCACCTGGCCTGGACGATGAGCTTCCAGGAGCCGCGGCTGAACCTCTTCCTCGCCGGCGACAACGAGGACTGCACCGTGGTCGGCCGGCTGTTCACGGAGAATGTCCGCGTCGCGCCCGAGAACGTCTTCTTCAGCGACATCGTGGCCCGGCGCGGGGCCGAGCCGCGGCGCAGCGTGGTGAACTTCCACGGCAGCGACGTGCTGGCGGCCGTGACGGGTTACTACGCCCGGAGCGAGCAGCGGCCCGCCCGGTTCTTCGACCTCGGCGAGGACCATTACGCGCTGCTGCTGGCGCAGCCGGACTGCGACCTGCCGTGGTTCAGCGCGGTGGATGCCGCCGCGGTGCGCAGCCTCGGCGCCGGCGAGACGCTCACCCGCATCCAGCAGCGCACCTACAACTGGCTGTGCGGCTGCACGCAGCGGAAAATCCTCGCGGCGATCGCCCCGGCCTTCCGCGCCGACCCGGCGGGACTCTTCGGCACGGGCGAGACCATCCGGGTGGAATGCCCGCGCTGCGCCGCGGGCCACACCCTGACGCGCGAGGCGATGGAGGCCTACCTGGCCCAGACCGCCACGGACGGCGCGGCGGCCGGGCCGGCGGCCTGACCCAGAGATGATTTGCCTCGGCCCGGGCCGGCCGCATTGATTCGGCCGCATGGACGCCGTCTGGCAGCACCTCTGGTCGGGCCTGGTCACGGCGTCGCCGCTGGACCAGGCCAACCTCGCGCTGGGCATCATCGGCGTGGCGCTGATGATCCGGCGCAGCCTGTGGGCGTTTCCCACCGGGCTGGCGGCGGTGACGGTGCAAGGCGTGCTTTTCTACCGGACGCATTTTCCCGCGGACGCTGCGCTGCAGGTCTTTTATTTCGCGACCCTGGCCTGGGGCTGGTGGCACTGGGTGCGGGACCGCGGCCCGGCGCCGGAACTGCCCGTGACGTGCCTGTCGCCGAGCGGCCGGGCGGTCACGCTCGCGGCGGCGGGACTGGCCACGGTGGCCTGGGCGTTGACGGTCGGCCCGTGGATGCACGCCGCCATGCCCTGGCGCGACGCTTTCATCGCCGCATTCAGCGTGGCCGCGCAGGTGCTGCAGGTGCGGAAGAACCTCGAGAACTGGGCGCTCTGGGTGGTCGTCAACCTGGTCGCGGTGGCGTCGTACTGGAGCGCCGAGCTCGCCTTCACCGCGTGCCTGTACCTGGTCTACCTCGGTCTCGCGTTCGCCGGCTGGTGGGAGTGGCGCAAATCCTTCCGGGCCGCCGCATGAAGCGCATCGCCATCTTCGGGCCCGAGTCCACGGGCAAGACCCGGCTCGCGGCAACGCTGGCCGCGCATTTCAGCGCGCCGCTGGTGGCGGAATATGCGCGCGAGTTCTGGGACCGGCACGGCGTCATCACGCTCGAGGACATCCCCGGGATCGCCCGCGAGCAGTGGCGGCGGGAGGACGCGGCCGCCGCGGAGGTTTGTCATATAATAGATGACAAACGTTCCCCCCTCATCATCTGCGACACGGAGGCGCTGACGACGGTGCTTTGGAGTGACCTGCTCTATGGGACGTGTCCCGACGACATCCGGCGCGGGGCCGACCGGCGCGCGGGGGACTACGCGCTCTACCTGCTGCTCGACATCGATGTGCCGTTCGTCCCCGACCCGCAGCGCTGCTTCCCCGATCCGGCGGACCGGGAGAAATGCCTGCGCGTCTGGCGGGGCGCGCTCGACCGCCGGCACCTGCCCTACACGCTGATCCAGGGCGACTGGGCGCAGCGGGCGGAGCGGGCGGAGGCGGCGGTCCGGGCGATCTTGTAGGCCGGTCCTCACCCCGCCCGACGGGCGGCCGAAGGGTCGTTATACGTAGTTAACGTAGTCGGGCTGGTACATCTGCGCCTTGACGTGCGCGGCGAGGTCGGCGGGGCGCGGCAGCCGGGCATGGCCGCTGGCGAAGGCGGCCTCGGCGACGGCGACAGCGATGGCGAGCGAGACCTCGCGGATGCGGGCCAGGTCGGGGTAGACGCGGCCGATTTCCAGGTCGTCCGCGTTGACGAGGCCGGCGAGCGTCCGGGCGGCGACGAAGAACATCGCGTTGGTGACGCGCGAGGACTGGCTGGCGATGACGCCGAGCCCGACGCCCGGGAAGATGTAGGAGTTGTTGCCCTGGCCGGAGACGTAGGTGCGGCCCGCGAGCGTGACCGGCGCGAAGGGGCTGCCGCTGGCGAAGACGGCGCGGCCTGCGGTCCAGGTGTAGGCCTGCTCGGCCGTGCACTCGGATTTCGAGGTCGGGTTGGAGAGGGCGAAGATGATGGGGCGCGGGTTGAGGCGGCCCATGGCCTCGACGACCGGCTGGGTGAAGGCGCCGGGCATGCCGGAGACACCGATGATGGCGTGCGGCTTGAGGTCCCCGACCGCCGCGGTCAGGTCCGTCGACGGGGCGTGGTCGTGGGCGAAGCGGAGCTTGTGCTCGACCAGGTCGGTGCGGCTCTTCACGACGAGGCCCTTCGAATCGAAGAACCAGCACTGGCGGCGGGCGGCGGCCTCGGTCACGCCCTCGGCCTTGAGCGCATCGACGATCAGGTCGCCGATGCCGATGCCGGCCTCACCGGCGCCGTAGAAGAGGATGCGCATGTCGGTCAGCTTGACGCCGGTCAGGCGGGCGGCGGAGTAGAGCCCGGCGAGGGTGACGCCGGCCGTGCCCTGGATGTCGTCGTTGAAGGTGCAGATGCGGTCCTGGTAGCGGTGCAGGAGCGTGAAGGCATTGGCATTGCCGAAGTCCTCGAACTGCAGGCAGGCCGACGGGAACATCTGCTGGACGGCGGTGACGAGTTCCTCGACCAGCCCGTCGTAGAGGGGGCCGCGCAGGCGCTTTTGCGGCGTGCCGATGTAGAGGGGGTCATCCAGCAGGGACTGGGTGTTGGTGCCGACGTCGAGCATGATGGGGAGGCATTGGGCGGGATGGACGCCGGCGCAGGCGGTGTAGAGCGAGAGCTTGCCCACGGGGATGCCCATGCCGTTGGCGCCCAGGTCACCGAGGCCGAGGATGCGCTCGCCGTCGGTGACGACGATCATGCGCACGTCGGCGTAGGGCCAGTTGCGCAGCAGCTGCATGATGCGGCCGCGGTCGGCGGCGGTGATGTAAAGGCCGCGTGAGCGGCGGAAGATGTGGCCCCACCGCTGGCAGGCCTGGCCGACGGTCGGCGTGTAGATGATGGGCATCATCTCGTTCAGGTGGTCCATCACCACGCGGTAGAACAAGGACTCGTTCCGCTCCTGCAGGGAGATGAGGTAGATGTATTTCTCGAGGTCGCTGGTCTTGCGCCGGAAGCTGTCGAGCACGCGGGTGACCTGCGCGGCCTGGGTGTGGACCCGGGGCGGCAGCAGGCCGCGCACGCCGAGGGCGTCGCGTTCCGCGTCGGTGAAGGCCGTGCCCTTGTTGAGCAGCGGATCATGCAACAGGTCGACGCCGCGTTTGCCATGGAGGTAGTTTTTCATTTTTTGATTTCCGTTGGGGGGAAGGGAGGGCGTGGAGGCTGCAGGGTGCAATTTACCCGCCGGCCGGCGCCAAACCAATGCCGATAAGGGCCCGGTCCGCAGTAATGACCGTTTTGCGCGGCCGATGTGTCGGCGGCTAATAATTCACCGAGGACAAGAAATGCATAGCTTTCGGCGCGACGTGCGTGGAGGCAGGGCGGGGTGCCACCGCCGGGATTGACGAACCGGGTGGTCGGCGGTCATAGACCGCGCCTGCGGATGAACGAAAACTATCTCCAGCGCTTCGGCGGTCTGGCCCGGCTCTATGGCGCGGCGGCCCTGCCACGGCTGCAGGCGGCGCACGTCACCATCGTGGGCGTGGGCGGCGTGGGGTCGTGGGTCGTAGAGGGGCTGGCCCGCTCGGGGGTCGGGGCGCTGACCCTAGTCGACCTGGACGACGTGTGCCTGACCAACGTCAACCGGCAGCTCCCGGCGCTGGACGGCAACATCGGCCGGCCGAAGGTCGCCGCGCTGGCCGAGCGCGTGCCATTGATCAACCCGGACTGCCGCGTCACGACCGTGGGCGAATATTTTACGGCCGCGACGGCCGGCCGGCTGCTGGCCGCGCGCTGTGACTGGGTGGTGGACTGCATCGACCTGATGTCGAACAAGGCGCTGCTCATCGCCGAGTGCACCCGGCGCGGCCAGCCCGTGCTCACCGTGGGCTCGGCGGGCGGGCGGCGCGACGCGACGCGCATCGTCGTCACCGATGTTGGCGGTGCACACGGGGACGAGCTGCTCCGGCAGGTGCGAAAGAAACTGCGGCGCGACCACGGCTTCGCCAAGGGCGAAGGCCACATTTACGGCATCCCCTGCATATCCTCGCAGGAGAAGCCCGTCTACCCGTGGGCGGACGGTTCCTGCTCGACCGAGCCCGAGGCGGGCTCGAACCTGCGGCTCGATTGTGCGACGGGCTTTGGCACCGCGGTGTTCATCACGGGGGCCTTCGGTTTCGCGGCCGCGGGCGAGATTGTGCGCCGGCTCGCGCTGGCCGAAAAATAACCCGGACCGCAGCGCGGATCCGGGTGAAGTCATTCCGGGCGCTACCAAGACATCAAGTCGTTGTGAGAGCAGGGCGTCGGACTACGCCCGGAATGACATCCATTACGACGGCTATCCCGGAGACGTGGTTGCAGGATTCCGGGAGAAAATCGCGACCGGTGGCGTGGCGGGGGATCTGCGGCTGCTACCGGTTACGCCGGCGCGGGCTCGCCCAGCAGCCAGCGGATGACATCGGCGGCGCCGTAGGAGTCGCGTTCGGGGGCCAGGTAACGGGCGAGGTGGGCCACGTCGTCCCCGGCCGTGAGGATCGGGTCCTCGGCGCCACTTGCGCGCTGCTGTCCGAGACCGATGGTGGCCATCAGACCGTTGCAGAGGCACTTGCGCCCGACGGTATCCACCAGGGTGCCCCCCTTGGCGGTGTAGTCGTCCGCCGGTTCCCCGGCGCAGCGGTAGCCGGCGGTGCCGTCGGCCTTGCGGTAGACTTCGCGCAGGTAGCCGAGGTCGCAGATGCGTTCCCGGGCGAAATACCGGACCTCGTCGGAGAGGGTGCCGAGCAGCTGGAGCACCTTGAAGGGGAAGCCGGTGGGGGAGGCGAGCGGGTCGGTGAACACGCGCAGCGGCGCGGTGCGGCTGAGCTGGAAGATCCGGCGTTTCAGCTCGGGCATGATGCCGGACTCCTCGCAAAAGGCGAAGGCTGTCCCGATCTGGACGCCGGCGGCCCCGAGTTCACGGGCGGCGGCGAGCTTTTCGGGCTGCGCATAGGCGCCCGCCAGCCAGAAGGGCAGGCCGAGTTCGCGGATCTTGGCGAGTTCGGGCACATCGCGGGGACCGTAGACGGGTTCGCCCGCGGGGCTGAGCTGCATCGGGCCGCGCGGGGGGGCGTTGTGTCCGCCGGCGACGGCGCCTTCGACGATGAAGCCGTCGACCTGGCCGTTGGATTTGCGCGCGAGGGTCAGGGCGAGCGTCGCGGAGGAGATGATGGCGAGGAACCGCGGCCGCGGCAGGACGGGCGCGGGGCCGCCGAACAGGATGCGCGGATCAAAGGTGGAGAGGCAGTCGTCACCCGGCGCGGACCCGGTGATGTCGATTTTCATCTCGGCCGGCTCGCCCCGGGCGAAGCGGTCCAGCACGCCCGGGATGGAGCGGGGGATGCCGGCGCCCATCAGCACATAATCGACCCCGCCGAGCATGGCGCCGAACAGGGACGGCAGGGTGGGGAGCTGGATTTTTTCCAGGAAATTGATGCCGACGCACCCGTCGTGGCCTTCCTTCGCCAGATAAACCTCGGTGAAGTTGGCGAGGACGGTGAGTTCGACGAACGCCGGGCCCGGGTGGAGCACGGGCATGGGCGTGAGCTTGAACGGCGCCTCCGGGGCCTTGCCCCCGGGGAGGTAATAGAGTTTCCAGACCCGTTCCACCACGGCCGGGAGCGGGAAGCGGGCGGCGGCGCGGGCGAGGTGGCCGCCGGGATCGCCGAGCTGGAGCTGACGGGCCAGGACTCCGGCCAAGGCCGTGCCGGAAACCACGCCCAGTTGTCCGGTCTGGGCGACCGCCCGCGCCAGACGCCAGCCGGAGACGCCGACGCCCATGCCCCCCTGAATGATGATCGGATTTGCCATAGTGATTGCACGCCGGGCCAACTGCGTGGGGAAGGCAAACGTCGGGGTATTACAGCGATTTGCCGGAAAATGGGAAGGCGGGATTTCGCCGCGGGGCAATTATCTTGCTGTCATCAGGCCGGTGCTCCTTTGCCGCCGGACCTTAACCAAACAGGCGGAGGAAGTTAGTCTCAACCTGACCGGCCAGTTCCGCCAGCGGCAGGCCGCGCAGCCCGGCCAGCGCCTCGTAGGCGACGGCGATGTTGCCGGGGTGGTTGATCTCCTCGCCCATCGCGTCGGAGCCGAGCGGGAAGCGGTTGCGCCCGGTCGGCGGCGGCTTGGTCGGGGCGTCGGTTTCCACCAGCAACCGGTCGGCCGGGATCGTTTTGAAATTCTCCAGCCGGCTGGCATAGCGCGGCTCGAGCAGCTGGATGTTGAATGAATAACAGGCGCCGAGGCCGGTGAACGTCCCAATCATCTCGGCCGGGCCGGCATAGCCGTGGAGCAGGAAGCCGCGGGCGGGGCGGGCGGTCTTTTGCAGCAGTTCGAGCAGGGCGCCCCAGGCTTGCACGCAGTGAATGGAGGCGGCGCGGTTGAACTCCGCGGCGAGCGCGAGCTGGGCGGCGAAGACCTCCGCCTGTTCCGCGAGCGGGGCGACGCGCAGGCCCGCGATGCGGGGGTCGCCGGGCTTGATGCCGTCGATGATCCAGCGGTCGAGCCCGATCTCGCCGACGGCGGCGCGCGGGTCGGCCGTGAGCTGGGCGCGGAGCGCGGCCAGCCAGCCGGGCGAACGGCTGCCGCTGTCCCACGGATGCACGCCATAGCTGGGACGGATCCAGTCATATTCGCGGGCGAGGGCGGCGACGACCGGCCATTCCTCCTCGTTGGTGGCGTTGACGACGGCGCACCGGATCCCGAGCCGGCGCAGGTCCGCGTCGATCACGGCGCGGTGCGGCGTCAGCGGGTCGAAATGGAAGTGCTGGTGGGCGTCGTAGAGTGGGATCAAGACGGGCAAAAGCTAACCATGGTCGGGCCGGAGCAACACGCTAAAATGATTGGTAAAGACGCCGCTCACCCGAATGGGACCTAAAGAGCGGGGCCAAAGGGGTCGTTATGGGGGGAACCACGGAAGGAACCATGTCCATGACGGACCAAATACTCATCGATCTGCCCGAAATCAAACTGCCGCGCGACCTCGCCTGGCGGGTGAAGTTCATTGAGGCGGTCGAGGACCATGTGCGGCTGCTGGGGGTCACGGGCCGCTTCGAGCCGCCGCGGTTTTTCGGCTATTATTTTTCCGGCCGGCACCCGGTCGTGCTGGCCCGGCACTGGAAGGTGACGCTCGACTCGGCCCCGCTGCTGGGCCGGCTGCGCCAGATCCTCGAGCGGATGACCGACCACCAGTTCAACATCGTCGCGGAATCCGACGAGACGGTGCCGGACTACCTGCTCGTGCACGACCGCCATGACGGTTCGTGCTGGCTGTGGGGTTTCGAGCAGGGCCGGCGCTTCGTCGAGGCGCACCAGCCGGTGACCGGGCTGGGCCTGGGCCTCGGCGGCGCCGAGGAGAACGAGGGCGGCCCGAAGCTGCTGGGTTCGTGATCCGCCAGCCTCGGCGGTCAGAGAGCGTTTAATCCCCCCTGGACCGCCGCTGCCGGTGGGCGGCCTCAGTTGATGAACATCGTCTCGTTGGTCTGGAAGAGTGCGTGGGCGAGCTTGGTCCACGTGTCCTCGGGACCGCCGTAGGTGATGTTGGCGCCGACGGGCCGCGCGTCGGCGGCGTACTTGGCGTTGGGGTTGGCGGCGGCCTGCCGGGCGCGGCGTTCCTCCTGGGCCTTGGCCCGGGCGCTTTTCTGGGCCGGCGGCTCCGGGAGCTCGAGCGCCTTGCCGGCCGGATTGGCGCGGACATAACGGACGCCGAGCGCCACTTCCTCCGCGGTGGGCGGACGTTGGAAGATGGCGAGGTAGAGCGAGGTGACGCGATCCTCATCGCGGCCGAGTTCGGCGAACTCGGGACGGTGGGTGAGCTTGCGGGCGGTCTCGATGACGAGCGGGCTGTTCATGAGGAAGAGCGCCTGCTGGGGGACCGTGGTGTCGTAACGCCGGCCGGTCGGGGTGTCGGGATTCGGAAAGTCGAACTGCGTGAGCAGCTCGGGCGGGTTGCGGCGGTCGATGTAGGTGTAGAGCGAGCGGCGGGTGCCGAAGGCGTCGCTCGAGGTCATGACCGACCGTCCGCCGACGGTACGGTCGAGGGTTCCGGCGATGGCGAGGAGCGAGTCGTAGAGTTCCTCGAAGTCGAGGCGGCGGAGGTTGGCCCGCCAGAGCAGCCGGTTCTGCGGGTCCGCGGCCACGGCGGCGGGGTTGGCGTCCGCGCCCTGCTGGTAGGTGCTGCTGAGCACGATGGTGCGCTGGAGCTGCTTGATGGACCAGCCGGACTCGACGAAGCCCGCGGCGAGCCAGTCGAGCAGCTCGGGGTGGGTCGGCGGCGAGGACATGTTGCCGAGGTCGTCGGGGGTGTTGACGAAGCCGGCGCCGAAATGCTGCTGCCAGAGCCGGTTCACGAGCACGCGGGCGGCGAGGGGGTTCTTCGGATCGGTGATGGCGCGGGCGAGCTCGACGCGGCCCGAGCCGTGGGTCCACGCCGGGCGGTGCGCCGGGTCGGGCGAAAGGACTTCCAGGAAACGGCGCGGCACCTCGTCGCCCTTGTTCTGCGCCTCGCCGCGCAGCAGCACGGGATAGTCGTGCGCGCGGGCCACGTCAGCGACGGCGTTGGCGCGCGCCGGCGCGCCGGGATGGTTCAGCTCCAGGTCGCCGATCTCGCGCTGGAGCAGCGCCTCGGCGCGGATGAGGTCGCGGCGCTTCTGCGGGTCGCGGTCCTTGGCGCGGCGGAACTCGACCAGCTCCTGCTGGAGGGCGGCCTCCTTTTTCTGCAGCTCCGCGCCCTTGGCCAGGTAGTCGAGCAGCTCGGGCGTCGAGGGGACCCGGGCGAACAAGGTGGGCTCGGCGGTGATTGTCGCCGGGATGACGGTGTTGGCGAAGACGCCGTAGAGCGAGTAGTAGTCCTTGGTCGGGATGGGGTCGAACTTGTGGTCGTGGCAGCGGGCGCAGGCGACGGTGAGGCCGAGGAAGGCCTTGGTCGTGACGTCGATCTGGTCGGCGATGACGTCGTCGCGGCGGCCGTCGAACTGGTTGCCGAGGGTCAGGAAGCCGAGGGCGGCCAGCACGCGGCGGTCGTTGGGCGGCTCCTCGTGCCGCGCCCGGGCCTTGCTGTCGGCATCGGCGACGAGGCGGTCGGCGGCGAGCTGCTCGAGGACGAACCGGTCGTAGGGCTTGTCGGTGTTGAAGGCGTTGATGACGTAATCGCGGTAGGTCCACGCGTCGGGGTAGCGCGGGTCGTTGCGCTTCGGGGCGTCGCCCTTGGTGTCGGAGTAGCGCGCGACATCGAGCCAGTAGCGCGCCCAGCGCTCGCCGTACTGGGGCGAGGCGAGCAGCCGGTCGACGACCCGGGCGAAGGCGCCGGGCGAGTCGTCGGCGATGAACCGCTGGATCTCCGGCTCGGTCGGCGGCAGGCCGGTGAGGTCGAAGGTGACACGGCGGATGAGCGTGCGCTTGTCGGCGACGGGATTCGGGTGAAGCCCGGCGGCCTCGAGCTTGGCGAGGACGAAGTGGTCGACGGGCGACTGGCACCAGGCGGCGTCCTTGACCGCGGGCACGGCGGGTTTTTGCACCGGCTGGAAGGCCCAGTGGGCCTTGCCGATGCCGCCGTAGGCGGAGCCGTTCACGCCCGGTTGCGGCACGCGCGGGTCGGGCGCGCCGCGGCGCACCCACTCGGTGAGGTCGGCGATCTGCGCCGCGCCCAGCTGGCTGGCGTGGTCCGGCGGCGGCATCTGCAGGTCCGGGTCGGTGTAGCGGACGGCCTGGATGAGGAGGCTGTCATCGGGCTTGCCCGGGACGATCGCGGGGCCGCTGGTGCCGCCGAGCAGCAGGGCGTCGCGCGAGTCGAGCATGAGCTTGCCCTTGACGCGGTCGGCCTGGTGGCTGTGGCACTTGTAGCACTCGTTGCTGAGGATCGGCTGGATCCTGGTCTCGAAGAACTGCAGGTCGGCGGGGGTGAGGGCGGGCGCGGGGTCGGCGGCGTGAAGCCGGTCGGTCGCGAGCAGGCATGCCCCCAGCAGCCACCAAGGGCGCAGCCAGCCTGCGCCCCGATGGGCCGGACGAGGCGGGGGCGGTTTCACGCGAGGATCGGTTTCACGACATTGCCGGCCACGTCGGTGAGCCGGAAATCGCGGCCGTTGAAACGGTAGGTGAGTTTCGTGTGGTCGAAGCCGAGGCACTGCAGGATGGTCGCATGCAGGTCGTGCACGTGGACCTTGTCCGTCACCGCGGCGCCGCCGAACTCGTCGGTCGCGCCGTGGACGATGCCGCCCTTCACGCCGCCGCCGGCGAGCCAGACGGTGAAGGCCTTGGCGTTGTGGTCGCGGCCGGGGTTCTCGCCGCCGTTCTTGTCCTTGGTGGGCTTGCGGCCGAATTCGCCGCCCCAGACGACGAGGGTGGAGTCGAGCAGGCCGCGCTGCTTCAGGTCGGCCAGGAGCGCGGCGAGGGGCTGGTCGATCTCGCCGGCCTTTTCCGTGATGCGCTCCTCGAGGTCCTGGTGGTGGTCCCAGCCGTCGTGCCAGACCTGGATGAAGCGCACGCCGCGCTCGACGAGGCGGCGGGCGATGAGGAGCTGCTTGCCCGGCTGGGTGTTGCCATAGGCGGCGCGGACCTCGGCGGGCTCCTTGTTGATGTCGAAGGCGTCGGTGGCCTCGGCCTGCATGCGGAAGGCGATCTCGTAGGTCTCGAGGCGCGTCTCGAGCGCGGCGTCGCGCTGGAGGTTTTTCGCGTGGAGCTCGTTGAGCTGGTGGATGAAGTCGAGCTGGCGGCGCTGCTCGGTCTTGGAGACGTAGGGATTCCGGATGTTCTGGATCATCTGCTGCACGTTCTGCGCCTGGGTGTTGACGCTCGCGCCCTGGTAGATGCCGGGCAGGAAGGCGCTGCCGTAGTTCGCCGCGCCGCCGGCGGGCAGCTTGCCGCTGCGGAGCGAGATGAAGCCCGGGAGGTTCTGGTTCTCCGAGCCGAGGCCGTAGACGGTCCACGCGCCGAGGCTGGGCTTGGCGATGCGGATCGAGCCGGTGTTCATGAACACGGTGGCGACGTCGTGCGCGGGGATGTCGGTGTACATCGAGCGGATGACCGCCATGTCGTCGACATGCTGCGCGGTCTTGGTGAACAGGTCGCTGACCTCGATGCCGGACCGGCCGTAGGGCTTGAAGGCGAACGGCGAGCCCATCGCGACGCCGCCGTCGGCGAGGGTGCGGTTGTTCATCCGCGTGAGCATCGGTTTCGGGTCCCAGGTGTCCACGTGCGAGGGCGCGCCTTGCGCGAAGATATGGATGACGGCCTTCGCTCTGCCCGGCAGCGGCGGCGGGCGCGGGGCCAGGGAATTCGCGGCCGGCCCCTGGTTCGCCGCCGCGCGGAGGTCGAGCGGGTCGAGCAGCGTGGCGAGGCTCAGGGCCCCGAGGCCCATGCCGACGCGGTTGAGAAACTGCCGGCGGGTGAGGAAATAGTCCCCGGGGTTGGTCGAAATGCCGCAACAGGGCTGGTCGGGGAGATGATCGTGGGACATGGGCCGGGAGGTGACAGCCGTTGTGACGGGCGGAGCGGTGGCAAGTTTCGGTGATCGGTGCCGGGCCGGGTTATTCGGCGGCCTGCGCGGCAAATTCACGGATTTTTGCCCGGACGCTGCGCAGGCCGTTGAGCCGGGTGGGGGAGAGGTTGCGCGCGAGGCCGAGTTCCTCCAGCAGGGCGGGCTCGGTGGCGGCGACCTCGGCCGGCAGGGCGTCGCTGTAGAAATCGCAGAGCAGCAGGAGCAGGCCGCGCACGAGCGGCGAGTCGGCGTCGCTGCGAAAATGGCAGCGGCCGTCGCGCAGCCCGGCGGCGATCCACGCCTGCGAGACGCAGCCCCGGACGCGGTTGGTTTCGCTGCGCTCGGTGGCGGGCAGCGGGGGCGATTGGCGCGCGCGGTCGACGATGGCGGCGAGGCGCTCCTGCGCGTCCTCGATGACCAGGTAATCGTCGACGAGCCGCCGTTGTTTTTCCGCGAGGGTCACGGGCCGAACATGGCGCGCGCCGCTCAGGCCGCGAGGCCCAGTGCGGGCATCGGGCAACCGAGCGTGGCGGCGAGGGCGCGGAAGAGCTCGCCCTCCTCTGCGGTCACGGTGCCGTCCGCGGCGATGACGTGGCCGGCGGCGACCAGCACGCGCTGCTTGATGGGCAGGGAGCTGGCGGCGAGCTTGTCCAGGGCGGCGTCGAGCGGCTCGAGCCCGCAGGCCGCGGGCGCGCACAGGCCGAGCTGGTCGCGGATGACCGGGATCTGGGCCGCGCCCTCCGCGAAGGCGCCGGCGGAATCCTTCGGGCTGAGCGTGGCGAGCGCGGAGAGCACGACCGCGATCTCGGCGCGGACGGAGTCGAAGGAGTCGAACTGCACGCCCTGGGCGGGCTGATGCGCGAGCCCGAGCTGGCGCAGGAGCATTTTCTGCACCGCAAATTCAAAGGGCGTGACGCGGCCGTCGGCATGCACGAGCTCGTCGAGCGTGGTGAAAAAGCGGTCGAGGGCGGCGCCGCGGAGCGGGCGCAGGGCCGGGAGGGCGAGCTGGAGGAGGGGCAGGCGGGCGGCCGGATCGAGCAGGCTCAGGGCGGCGCGCTGGCCGGCGAGCGCCGCGGCGGCGTCGGCCCCGGCGTGCTGCGCGACCAGCGCCTGCTGGCGGTCGCGCTCCTCGGGGGTGCCCCCGAGGAGCAGGCCGTAGACCAGCACCTGTGCGGCGGCGGTGTCGCGCACGGCCTCGCGCAGGCGGGCGGGGATGGTCCCGGCGAGTTCCTGGGCCTGGCGGAAATGCGCCTCGGTCAGCGCGCCGACGTCGGCGACCACCGCGACCGGCTTGAAGGGGACGGAGACGAAGGAGCGCGGCCGCGGACCGGCGGCCGCGGACAGCCCGCCGCCGAAGCCGGCGATCGCGGAGGATTCGTGCGCGACGTCCACCACTTCGGGCGGATCGAACACCTTGCCGTCCCACTGCGGGTCGATCGCGCGGATGCGTTCCCCGAGCGGCGGGTGGGTGGCCCAGAGGCCGCCGAAGTTGGATTCGAACGCCTGGGCGAAGAAAAAATGGCCGATCTCGGCGCCGTGCCGGTCGAGGATGTTGCCGCCGAGGGCGTAGCCGCCGATCTTCTTGAGGGCGCCGGTGACGCCGCCCGGGTTGCGGGTGAACTGCACGGCGGAGGCGTCGGCCAGGAATTCCCGCTGGCGCGACACGGCGGCCTGGATGAGCCGGCCGAAGAAATAGCCGATGTAGCCGATGACCGTGAGGGCGGCGCCGATGGCGAGGATGAGGACGAGGCCGCCGCCTTTTTTCCCGTCGCCGCCGAGGCGCACGCGGCCCTGGCCCATCGACTGGAGGATGCCCCGGCCGAGCAGGCCGATGACGAGGATGCCGAACACGATGGCGGTGATGCGGACGTTGAGCCGCATGTCGCCATTGAGGATGTGGCTGAACTCATGGCCGATGACACCCTGCAGCTCGTCGCGGGTGAGCTTGTCGAGGGTGCCACGGGTGACGGTCACGGCGGCATCGCTGGTGGTGAGGCCGGCGGCGAAGGCGTTGAGGCCGGGTTCCTGCTCGAGGATGTAGACCGCGGGCATGGGGATGCCCGCGGCGATGGACATTTCCTCGACCACGTTGAGCAGCCGGCGCTCCTGCAGGTCGGTGGTCTTCAGGTCGACGGGCCGGCCGCCGACCATTTCGGCCACGGCGGATCCGCCCTGGCGCATCTGCGACCACTTGAAGAGCGAGGCCAGGCCGACGATCACGAGGGTGCCGCAGACGACCCCGGCGAAGAGCCGCGGGTCCCAGTATCCGATGCGGGGCGCCTCGTCCGCGCCATTATAAGAGGAGTAGCGGCCGCGGCGGGACGAATGGTCCGGCCACACCCGCACGAGGAGGACGGTCGCGGCGTAGCCGGCGAGGATCGTGCCGGCGACGGCGAACACGAAGAGCACGACGAGCCGGTTGGTCCGTTTGCGGGCGCGCTCCTGAGCCTCGAAGAAATCCATGGGTCCGGCCGCGGTTGGCGGGGCCTCAGGCCGGCTCGATGATGACGGCGGTGCCGTAGCAGAGGACCTCGGTGAGGCCACCCATGACCTCGGTGGCATCGTAGCGCAGGCCGATGATGGCATTGGCGCCGCGCTCGGTCGCGTGGGCGCACATGCGCTCATAGGCGTCCCGGCGCGCGTGTTCGCAGAGATCGGTGTAGAGCGTGATGTCGCCGCCGAAGAGGGTCTGGAGGCCCGCGCCGAGGCTGCCGATGATGGAGCGGGAGCGGACGACGATGCCGCGCACGGTGCCGAGTTCCCGGGTGATGCGCTGGCCGGTGAGGGTGAAGGCGGTGGTGTTTTGCATGGTCAGGAGGGGTGGGCCGGGCTCAGGAGACGAGCCGCAGCGTGAGCGGGTAGCGGTAGCAGCCGCCTTCGGAGGCCTTGATCGCCGCCACGAAGGAGAGCACGAGCGTGGCCAGCCCGATCAGGACGAGCAGCGGGAGGCCGATCACGACAAAGATGAGCGGGATGCAGCACAGGCAGTAGATGAAGAGCGAGAGGTGGAAATTGAGGGCCTCCCGCGCGTTGGCGGCGACGTAGGCGGAATCGTCCTTCATGGAGAGGTAGACAATCAGGGGCACGAGCAGGCCCACGCCCACCACGCTGACCAGCGCGGACAGATGGCACAGGATGCTCCAGATTTTCTCATTGCCCCGCGGGAGCGGTGGCGGGGTCGGCGGGACGGGCGTTTCCATGGTACCTTTTGCGGCCGGGGCGGGCGGCCGTCAGCTGAAGCTGACCTTGGGGGCGGCGCGCTCGGCGGCATCCTCGATCTGGAAGAGCTGGGCCTCGGCGAAGTTGAACATGCCGGCGAGGACGTTCGTCGGGAAGGATTCGCGGGTGGTGTTGTAGCTCATGACGGAGTCGTTGTAGGCCTGGCGGGCGAACGAGATCTTGTTCTCCGTGGAGGTCATCTCCTCGGTGAGCTGCATCATGTTCTGGTTGGCCTTGAGGTCGGGGTACTGCTCGGAGACGACCATCAGGCGCGACATGGCGCCGGCGAGGCCGGACTCGGCGCCGAGGAGGCTCTTCATTGCGCCGGCGTCGGCGGGGTTGGCCGCGGCGGCCTTGGAGGCCGCGTAGGCGGTGTTGCGGGCGGCGATGACGGCCTCGAGGGTGGAGCTCTCGTGCTTCATGTAGCCCTTGGCGACCTCGACGAGGTTGGGGATGAGGTCGTAGCGGCGCTTCAGCTGGACGTCGATCTGGGCGAAGGCGTTCTTGAAGCGGTTGCGGAGCGAGACGAGGGAGTTGTAGATGCCCGCGACCCACAGGCCGAGGACGATGGCGAGAAGGAGCAGGACTCCGAGGAAGATCAGGACGGCACTCATGGTGGTGGAGGAGGTGGAATTGAACTTAACCGGCCGGAGATTGTCGCACGGGGGAGAGCGGCGCGAGAATTTTCATGTTACACGAAACAGGCTTTTTTCAACCCGCCGCCGGCGCGCCGGGGCCGGCCACGCGGCGCTTGCCACGCGGCGGCGGCGGCTGCACGATGCCGCGGTTCATGACGAAGTCAGCGCGGTTCATCCTGTTTTCACTGGGGCTGACGGCCGGCCGCCTCGGGGCGCAGGTCGCGGACCCGAGTCCGCTGGTGGCCGGTCCGGGGACCCAGGTGGCGGTGCCGGGCGGCTGGATCGTGGCCGAGGGCCGCGCCACCGGGGCGCTGCAGGCGGGCTTTCCCGCCACCGCTGCGGGGATCTACCGCTCGATCCTCCCGGACAAGGCGCTGCCGGTGGAGGAGCGCCAGCGGATCAGCCTGCTGCTGATCTCGGCCCTGATGGATGCCGGCGAGACGGCGGCGGCCGAGAAGATCCTGCAGGCCTACGACGGGCCGCATACGGCGGCCTACCAGCTGCGGGCCGGCCTGCTCGCGATCAACGCGCGCCGCGTGGGCGCGGCGAAGGCCGCGCTGGCGGCCGGCAAGGTGGACGACCTGCCGGCGGCGGACAAGGGCTGGTGGTATTACCTGCAGGGCCTGGTGGCGGACGCGGAGAACGACACCGCCCGGCGCAACACGGCTTTCGAGCAGGCCGGCGCGGCGGCCGTGTCCGAGCTGGAGCGGATCAATTTTCTCATCGGCCAGGAACAGGCGCGGCTGCGGGTCGGCGTGCTGAGCGAGCCCGAGCTGGCGGCGATCCGGGGCAACATGGACCGGTTTCAGGGGACGCGCACGGGTTACACGGCGGTGCGGACCTATGCGGCGGCCCTCGCGGGGCTCGGCCGGGCGGCGGAGGCGCAGGCGGTCCTGCAGCACCAGCTCGCGGTGCTGCCGGCCACGGAGCGCGAGGCGGCGGACCAGCTGGGCCTGATGCTGGGCCTGATCGCCGGCGAGCGCAGCGTGGCCGGCCGGCAGGCCTTCCTCAATCTGGTGCGCGACGGCCAGAAAGCGGAGACGCAGCGGCTCGCGCTGCAGCTGCTGGCGCGCGGCGCGAAGACCCCGGCGGAGCACGAGCAGCTGCGGCGCGACCTGAGCGAGCTGATCGGCGGGCCGGCCCAGAGCCGGATCATCGAGGATCTGCTGCTGGTCCGCGCGCAGGCGGCGCTGGCGGACAAGGCCTACGCCCCCGCGGAGGAGGATGCGCGCGCGCTGCTGGAGCGGTACCCGGGTTCGCCTCTGAAGGCGGCGGCGCTCGGGGTGCGGCTGGTGGTGGCCTGGGACCTGAAGCGGCCGCGCACGGCGGCCGACCTGATCGCGCAACTCCGCGACGTGCTCGGCCCGGGCCGCGAGCGCGCCGAGCTCGGGGTGCTGCTGGCGGAGGCGTTTTTCCGGGCGGGCGACTACCGGAACGCGGCGGACGCCTACGAGGCGGCCCTGCACGAGTCGCCGGCGGTGGTGCCGGCCGGGGTGCTGATCTTCCAGCGGGTGCTGTCGGACATCCGGGCCGACCAGCTGGACGGGGCCGCCCGGCAGCTCGACGCCGCGGCGGGCAACCCGGGTTTCGACCCGGTGAACCGCTGGCAAGCGGAGTGGAACCTGGTCAAGGAAATGCAGGTGCGCGGTCAGGCGCCGGCGGCCTACGCGCGCGTCAACCGGCTGCTGGCCGGCGGCGCGCAGGGCGTGCCCGAGGAGCTGCGCATCCGGCTGATGTGGCTGCGGGCCAAGCTGTCCTTCGACAACGGCCAGCCCGACGTCACGCTCCGGCAGGCGGACGAGCTGCTGGCCCTGGTGCAGCCGGCGGGACCGTCCGACCCGGTGCTGCGCACGAACGTGCTGAGCATGGCCGAGCTGCTGAAGGCGCAGGCCCTGCTCGCGCTCAACCGCGACAAGGAGGGGTTCGCCGTGCTGGAAAAATTGCGCGCGGACTTCCGCCCCACGGCGGCGGCGCAGTACTCCTACCTTGTGCAGGCGGCGTACCTCACCCAGCGCGGCGACCTGGCCGGGGCGCAGGGCGTGCTCGTGAGCTTCGTGGACAACGAGAATTACAAGCAGAGCGAGTACGCGCCGCTGGCGCTCTACGAGGCCGCCCTGAACCTGGAGCGGCAGGGCCTCGACCTGCGGCTGCAGGAGGCCTACAAGCTGCTCGAGCGCCTGATCAAGAATTATCCCGGGGACGAGCTGGTCTTCTACGCCCGGCTGAAGCAGGGCGACCTGATGCGGAAGCTGAACGATTTCGCGACGGCGCGGCAGTTCTACGAGGACCTGATCAACAACTACGGCCAGCACCCGGACGTGCTGCTCGCGCAGCTGGCGCTGGCGGACAGCCTCTTCGCGCAGGGGGCCAACAGCGTCGTGAACTACGAGAGCGCGGCGGCGATCTTCGAGCGCCTGCGCGACCGGCCGGACGCCCCGCTCGACCTGCGCGTGGAGGCGGGTTTCAAGTGGGGTTACGCGCTCGCCAAGCGGGCGCAGCCGGCCCAGGCGCAGGCGGTGTTCTGGTCGGTGGTGAACGATTTCCTGCTCGATCCGGCGCAGGCGGCCCGGCTCGGGGCGAAGGGCCGCTACTGGGTGGCGCGCTCGCTGCTCGAGCTGGGGCAGATCCACGAGGACGCCGGCCGGCTCGACGAGGCCCAGCAGGCCTACGCCCTGATCGTGAAGTACCAGCTCTACGGCGTGGCGCAGGCGCAGGCGAAGCTGGCGCGGTTCCGTCCGCCCGGGGGGGCGAAGCCGTGAGCTTTGGCATTTACGACCTGGACCGGCCCCGCATGATGCGCGCACCTGCATGAACGCTTTCAGCTACAGTGTCTTCGCCAAGGGCGGTCCCGTGATGTGGCTGCTGCTGCTGCTCGGCCTGGTCGCGCTGGTCATCTTCATCGAGCGCGCGCTCTTCCTGCACCGCGGGCAGATCCGCTCCACGGAATTCCTCAACGGCATCAAGAACCTGCTGCAGAAAAACCGGCTGATGGAGGCGCTCACGCTGTGCGAGGAGACGCCGGGGCCGGTGGCGCGGGTGGTGAAGGCGGGCCTGCGGCACGCGACGGACGACGAGCCGGCGCTGCGCTTCGCCGTGCAGGAGGCCGCGCTGGCGGAGATCCCGGTGCTCGAGCGGCGCATCGGCGCGCTCGCGGCCATCGCGCAGATCGCGCCCCTGTTCGGCCTGCTCGGCACGCTCCTGGGGATGATCAACACGTTCTGGCTCTTCGAGCAGGGCGGCAACTACGCGACGTCCCGCGCGCTGGCCAGCGGCATGTGGGAGGCGCTGCTGACGGCGGCCGCCGGCCTGGCCGTCGCCATCCCGGCCCACCTCGCGCGGCATTTCCTGACCGGGCGCGTGCGGGCGCTGGTGCAGGACATGGAATGGGTCGGCAGCGAGCTGATGCGTTTCCTGCTGCGCGACTACCGGAACGGGACCGGGGAGAAAGACGGCCCGGGGGAGAAAAAATGATCACGCGCCCGCTCGAGCTCGAATCCCGCCTGAGCCCGCCGCCGCGCGAGTTCGATTTTGTCGCGTGGGTGAACGTCGCCGTGATCGTGCTGTTTTTCAGCCTGCTGGGCTCGCGCTTCGTGCTCGCGCCCGGTGTGCCCGTCGGGATGAGTGACGCGGGCGGGCTGGACCTGCCCTCGGCCGGCGCCGCGGCGGAGGGCAATCCCGCGGCCTCGGTGGTTGTCAGTTACCGGCGCGACAACGTGATCCTGTTCGAGGGCGGCATGTACACCCTGGACGACCTGCGGAAGCAAATGGCGGATTACGCGAAGAAACATCCCGGCGCGGTGATGCTGGTGCGCGCGGACCGGCAGGTGTCGGTGCAGGCGTTTTTCAAATTGTGCGACATGGCGCGCGCGGTGGGTTTTGCCAGCGTGCAGGCGGCCGCCGAGCCGCCCGAGCCCGAGAGCCCGGCGAAATAGGCGGTCCCATGCGCATCGGGAACCTGGAAGTGAAGCGGCGCGTCTGGATCGGCTGCCTGATTGCGGTGACGGTGACCGGCGCCTGGGGGCTCTGGACCCGTGCCCGGCGGCAGGTCGCGGCGGTGGCGGCGCCGGGCCGGGCGCCCTTCGTGCGGCTGGCCGGAACGGGTACCGGGGTCGGCGACCGCGTCATGCGCGAGCGGGCGGAACTATACGATCCGACGCCGTTGTTTTTCCCCACGGAGTGGAATTTTGGCCAGCAACCCCTGCCCGCCAGCCTGCGGCGGCAGCCGGGGCAGGTTTTTGGCAGCTTTGAAGCGAATTTCACTTTTCCGGAGCAAAACCTCAAGGCCTACGGGACGGAGGAACTGGCGGTGCCGGAGAAGCTGTCCGATGTGCTGGCGCAGGGCAATGAAGACCCCTTTGCCGGCATGGGACAGGTTGACGTGCAGCGGCCCGTCTTGGCGGACAGGAGCGGTTTCCTGGAGGTAAAGGGATTGGCCGGTGGGAATACTATTATTGCCGAGGCACTTGTAGGACTTTCCCTGCCGCGCCCGGATTTCGGCCCGCTGGAGTATCTGGTGGCGGTCAGCAATGCCGGGATCGTGGGTGAGCCGATTTTGATCATCGATTCCAGTTGGGGGGAGGTGGATGAAAAGGTGGATGCTTTTTTCCGATCCTACCTTGTAAAAACGTTCCGGCTGGGCGAAAGGTTGAGTCCCGGACGGTACCTGGTTTGGGTCGGGCCGTAGGATTTTTTGGGAATTTGCAAGAATCTAGTTGACGGGGAATTTTGCGGGCTATTCTCTGGCCATTCTTTTCTATTTTGGTCTGTGCCTTGGTCTGCCCAGATAGCTCAGTTGGCAGAGCACGTTCTTGGTAAGGACGAGGTCGCCGGTTCGAATCCGGTTCTGGGCTCCAGGCCAACGTCGGTGATCTCCGACGTTAATCAAGATCAACCACTTCAACCACCAACAACCTACTCCAGCTCCACATGGCTAAAGGAACATTCGAACGCAAAAAGCCGCACGTCAACGTCGGCACGATCGGCCACGTCGATCACGGCAAGACCACGCTGACGACCGCGATTCTCGCCGTCCAGGCCCGCAAGGGCCTCGCCGAGGTCAAGTCCTACGCGGACATCGCCAAGGGCGGCACGGTGCGTGACGCCTCCAAGATCGTCACGATCTCGGTCGCCCACGTGGAGTATGAGTCGGACAAGCGCCACTATGCGCACGTCGACTGCCCCGGCCACGCCGACTTCGTCAAGAACATGATCACCGGCGCCGCCCAGATGGACGGCGCGATCCTCGTCGTCTCGGCCGCCGACGGCCCGATGCCGCAGACCCGCGAGCACATCCTCCTCGCCTACCAGGTCGGCGTGCCGAAGCTGGTGGTGTTCCTCAACAAGGTCGACCTCATCGACGACCCGGAGCTGCTCGAGCTGGTCGAGGAGGAGATCCGCGACCTCCTGACCAAGTACAAGTTTGACGGCAAGGCCACGAAGATCATCCGCGGCTCCGCCACCGCCGCGCTCGAGGGCAAGCCCGAGGGCGAGAAGGCGATCGCCGACCTCATGGCGGCCATCGACTCCGAGATTCCCGAGCCGCAGCGCGAGCTCGACAAGCCGTTCCTGATGTCCGTCGAGGACGTCTTCTCGATCACCGGCCGCGGCACCGTCGCGACCGGCCGCATCGAGCGCGGCGTCTGCAAGCTCAACGACACCGTCGAGATCGTCGGCCTCAAGGACACGACCACGACCGTCGTCACCGGCATCGAGATGTTCCGCAAGCTGCTCGACCAGGGCCAGGCGGGCGACAACGTCGGCATCCTGCTCCGTGGCATTGAAAAGGAAGGCATCGAGCGCGGCC
Source organism: uncultured Oleiharenicola sp. (assembly GCA_964423065.1). Lineage (GTDB taxonomy): Bacteria > Verrucomicrobiota > Verrucomicrobiia > Opitutales > Opitutaceae > Lacunisphaera. The sequence goes on from CAYRDN010000043.1 coordinate 23,914, forward strand.
AGGTCATCGCCGCCCCGAAGTCCATCACGCCGCACACGAAGGCCAAGGCCGAGATCTACGTCCTCTCGAAGGACGAGGGCGGCCGCCACACCCCGTTCTTCAACGGTTACCGCCCCCAGTTCTACTTCCGCACCACGGACGTGACGGGCGTCGTCAACCTGCCGACTGGCGTCGAAATGATCATGCCCGGTGACAACATCGCGGTTGAAATCAACCTGATCGTCCCGATCGCCATGGAGAAAACGCAGAAATTCGCCATCCGGGAAGGCGGCCGCACCATCGGTGCCGGTCGCGTCACCGAGATCATCGAATAAGCGTCCTTAACCTCTTACGTCCGACGCTGCCGGGGCTCCTTTGGGGGTCCCGGCTGTGTCGTCTAAAAGAAATATATCACAGGGGTGTAGCTCAATTGGTAGAGTAGCGGTCTCCAAAACCGTTGGTTGGGGGTTCGATTCCCTCCGCCCCTGCCACTTTCGCCCAATTCATCATATGGCCAATCCCTTCCGCAGCGCCCGCATTTTCTTCGGCGAGCTCGTCACCGAGCTGCAGAAAGCCAGCTGGCCGACCCGCACCGAGCTCAAGGACTCGACGATCGTCGTGATCGTCGCCTGCCTCCTGCTCGGCCTGTTCACCAGCATCAGCGACTTCGCCCTCTACAACGTGGTCGACGCCGTCACCGAGCTGATCAGCCGCTAACCCTTTCCGTCCGATGTCCCCTCCGACTTCCACGCCGACCGGCGCCCAGTGGTTCGCCCTCCACACCCTCTCCGGCCAGGAGAACAAGGTGAAGAACTACATCGAGAAGTTCAAGAAGGCCGAGGAGCTCGACGACCACATCTTCGAGGTGCTGCTGCCGACCGAGGTCGTCTCCGAGGTCAAGAACGGCAAGAAGTCGACCAAGGTCCGCAAGCTTTATCCCGGCTACGTGTTCATCAACCTGAGCCTGTACGACGCGGAAAAGCAGGTCATCATCAAGCCCTTCTATTTCGTGAAGGACGCCGCAGGCGTCATCGGCTTCGTCGGCGGGGACAAGCCGGCGCCGCTGCGCCAGGCCGAGATCGACGACATCAAGGCCCGCGTCGAGGCCGCGTCGGGCAAGGAAGTGCCGAAGGTCACCTTCGACGTCGGCGAGGAGGTCAAGATCACCGACGGCGCCTTCGCCAACCTGACCGGCCGCGTCGACGAGGTCGACCCCGCCCGCGGCAAGCTCAAGATTTCCGTCTCCATCTTCGGCCGGTTCACCCCCGTCGAACTCGAATACTGGCAGGTCCAGCGCGCCTCTGAAAGCTGATCCCGCCGCCCACCCAACCACCCGCACGCCCTCTTCCCATGGCCAAGAAAATCCAAGGTTACGTCCGTCTCCAGCTCCCCGCCGGTGCCGCCAATCCGGCGCCCCCCGTCGGCCCCGCCCTCGGCGCCCAGGGCGTCAACATCATGGGCTTCTGCAAGGAATTCAACGCGCGGACCAAGGACCAGAATGGCATGATCATCCCGGTCGTCATCACGGTCTACGCCGACAAGTCCTTCACCTTCATCCTCAAGTCGCCCCCGGCGTCCGTGCTCCTGAAGAAGGCCGCCGGCATCGCCACCGGCTCGGCCAAGCCCAACATGGACAAGGTCGGCAAGGTCACGAAGAAACAGATCCTCGAGATCATCAAGATCAAGAAGGCCGACCTCAACGCCAACAGCGAGGAGGCCGCCGTCCGCATGATCGCCGGCACCGCCCGCAACATGGGCATCGAGGTCGTCGACTGATTTTCCCTCAACCACCACTCACCGCGGGAGTCCCCCCAGGGACGTTCGCACCGCAAGGAGTCACCCATGCCCGTCAAACACAGCAAAAGATACCGCAGCGCCGTCACGGCCGCTGACCTCGCGAAGGAATACCCGCTCAAGGAAGCGGTCGAAGTCCTCGCCAAGTTCCCCAAGGCCAAGTTCGACGAGACCGTCGAGCTGTCCTTCCGCCTCGGCGTCGACCCGGCGCAGGGCGACCAGATGGTCCGCGGCACCACGCCGCTGCCCAACGGCTCCGGCAAGAAGGTCCGCGTGCTCGTCTTCACCGACGATCCCGCCAAGGCCCTCGCCGCGGGCGCCGACACCGCCGGCCTCGCCGACGTGATGGCCAGGATCACCGAGGGCTGGCTCGACTTCGACGTCGCCATCGCGACCACCGAGGCCATGAAGCAGGTCCGCACCCTCGCGCGCGTCCTCGGCCCCAAGGGCCTCATGCCCAACCCGAAGTCCGGCACCGTCACCGACGACATCGCCGCGGGCATCAAGGCCGTCAAGGCCGGCCGCGTCGAGTTCAAGGTCGACAAGACCGCCAACATCGGCGTCGGCGTCGGCAAGCGCTCGTTCACCGCCGACCAGATCACCGAGAATGTCGCCGCCGTCCTCGAGGCCATCGGCAAGGCCAAGCCGGCCGCGTTCAAGGGTCACTACATCAAGAGCGTCACGCTCTCGTCCTCGATGAGCCCGGGCGTGAAGCTCGCGACCGCCGAGTTCAACAAATTCTAACCCGGAGCACCGCACCATGAGAGCCGAAAAGAAATACCTGATCGAGGAGGTCACCGGGCACCTGAAGAAGTCCGACTACGTCATCCTCACCAACTTCACGAAGCTGACCGTCGCCGACGCCGCCGAGCTGCGCAAGCGGCTCGCGCCCGAGAAGGCCGAGTTCCACGTCGTGAAGAACAGCTCGTTCCGCGTCGCGGCCAAGGCCTTCGGCCTGCCCGACCTGGAGAAGTCCCTCACCGGCCAGACCGCCGTCGTCGTCGGCGGCAAGAACCCCGCCGGCGTCGCCAAGACGCTGAAGAAGTTCATCGAGGAAAAGCAGAAGCTCGAGGTCAAGGTGGGCGTGCTCGACAAGAAGCTCATGACCGCCGCCGAGCTGTCGAAGCTCGCCGACCTGCCCTCGTTCGAGGCCCTGCGCTCGATGTTCCTCGGCCTGCTCCTGTCGAACGCCGCCGCCTTCGTCCGCGTCCTCGACGCCAAGGTCAAGCAGGAGCAGCCCGCCGCCCCCGCCGCCTGAGTCTTACCGCCTTAAAACTTAAACCTTAAAACTATTTTCCCGGCGCAAGCCGGGAAGCAAAACATCCAAGGAAGAGGCTAGGGGATACGTCCCTTAAACGCGTTTCACCTCCCGAGACCGCTAGCCCCTTCAGGAGAAAATACCATGAGCAACATCACCAAAGACCAAGTCATTGAGTGGCTGTCCACCCAGTCCATCCTCGATCTCGCCGGCCTCGTCAAGGAGCTCGAGACCAAGTGGGGCGTTTCCGCCGCCGCCGCCGCCGGCCCCGCCGCCGCCGCCGCCGGCCCGGCCGCCGCCGTCGCCGAGGAGAAGACCGAGTTCACCGTCGTCCTCCTCGAGGCCGGCGCGAACAAGATCGGCGCCATCAAGGAAGTCCGCGCCATCACCGGCCTGGGCCTCAAGGAAGCCAAGGACCTCGTCGAAGGTGCGCCCAAGCCCGTCAAGGAAGGCGTCAACAAGGCCGAGGCCGAGGAAATCAAGAAGAAGCTCGAGGCCGCCGGCGCCAAGGTGGAACTCAAGTAACCGCTTGGCGATTACACGCTCCCATCTTTCCGCTTCACCGAGACAGGCCGTGTCCAACCGCGGCCTGTCTTTCGGCTTTTTTTCGTTTGTTCTTTCGGCGTCCCCGGACCCGCGTCCGGGCGCACCCTTGCCGGTTATTCGCCGCTGAATAACTGAGTCCGCTCCTTTCCTTTCAGTTCACATCTACACGGGATAATTCCATGGCCGACCGCACTCACACCGAACGCATCAACTTCGGCAAACTCCGCGAAGTCATCCAGCCGCCCAACCTCATTGAGCTGCAGATCAGCTCCTACCTGGAGTACCTCCAGAAGGACACGCCCGAGAAGCAGCGCAAGCCCTTCGGCCTCGAGGCCGTCTTCAAGGAGGTCTTCCCGATCAATTCCTACGACGAGCGCCTGACGCTCGAGTACGTCTCCTACACGATCGGCGAGCCCAAGAGCTCCGAGATCGAGTGCCTCCGCGAGGGCACCACCTACGCCGTGCCGCTCTACGTGAAGCTGCGCCTGCGCGAGGAGGACTTCATCAAGGACGAGGAGATCTTCATGGGCGACATCCCGATGGTGACCGAGCGCGGCTCCTTCATCATCAACGGCGCCGAGCGCGTCGTCGTCTCCCAGCTCCACCGCTCCCCCGGCATCTGCTTCGAGGTCGCCACCCACCCGAACGGCAAGCTGCTGCACTCCTTCCGCATCATCCCCGACCGCGGCACCTGGCTCGAGGTCCAGTTCGACAACAACGACCTGCTCTACGTCTACCTCGACCGCCGCCGCCGCCGCCGGAAATTCCTCATCACGACGCTGCTCCGCTCCATCGGCTTCAGCAACGACTTGGATATCCTGAACCTGTTCTACACCATCCAGGACCTCAAGGTCAGCAAGGCCCTCGACCTCGAGAACGTCTCCACCCTCGTCCTCGTCGAGGACGTCATTGACGCCCAGAAGGGCGTCGTGCTCGCCCGCGCCTTCGAGCCGCTCACCAAGGCCATCGTCCGCACCTTCGAGAAGCACGACATCAAGTCGATGCGCGTCATCGACACCACCGCCGACGAGGGCGCCATCATCCGCGCGCTCAAGAAGGACCCGACCCGCAACGAGGAGGAGGCCCTCAAGGAGATCTACAAGAAGCTGCGCCCCGGCGAGCCGCCGACCACGGCGAACGCCAAGGCCCTGCTCAAGCGCCTGTTCTTCGACCCGAAGCGCTACGACCTCGGCCGCGTCGGCCGCTACAAGATCAACCAGAAGCTCGACCTCAAGATCGACCTCGAGAACCGCATCCTCGACAGCTCCGACATCGTCGCCGCCACCAAGTACCTCGTCCGCCTCAAGAAGAGCGACGGCATCGTCGACGACATCGACCACCTCGGCTCGCGCCGCGTCCGCACCGTGGGCGAGCTCCTCGCCAACCAGTGCCGCGTCGGCCTCAGCCGCACCGAGCGCCTCGTCCGCGAGCGCATGACCCTCTATGACCAGAGCGTCGACTCGATCACGCCGCAGAAGCTGATCAACCCGAAGGCCCTGACGACCGTGATCCGCGATTTCTTCGCGCGCAGCCAGCTGTCGCAGTTCATGGACCAGATCAATCCCCTGGCCGAGCTCACCCACAAGCGCCGCCTCTCCGCCCTCGGGCCGGGCGGCCTGAACCGCGAACGCGCCGGCTTCGAGGTCCGCGACGTCCATCCCTCTCATTACGGCCGCATCTGCCCGATCGAGACCCCGGAAGGCCCGAACATCGGCCTCATCAACTCGCTCTCCACCTACGCCCGCGTCAACGAATTCGGCTTCATCGAGTCGCCCTACCGCGTCGTCGAGAAGGGCCGCGTCTCCGACAAGGTCGTCTACCTCACCGCCGACCAGGAGGAAGGCAAGACCATCGCCCAGGCCAACGCCGAGGTCGATGACAAGGGCAACTACCTCGGCAAGGTCACCGCCCGCAACTCCGGCAACTTCCTCGAGGTCACCGCCGACGAGGTCGACCTGATGGACGTCTCGCCCAAGCAGGTCGTGTCCGTCGCGGCCGGC
>CAYRDN010000044.1:0-29302 GCA_964423065.1 uncultured Oleiharenicola sp.
GTGCGGGCGAAGGTCTCCATGGCCTGCTGGTTCTGCACGACGCCGCGGCCGGGCACGACGACATGGAAGGTGTCGATGGCGATGTGGTCGGAGCGGGTGGTGATGCGGGCGGACAGGATGCTGAGGCCGGCGACGCTGAAGGCGCCGGCGAGCTTGTAGAAGAGGCCGGCGCGGTCCCAGGTGACGACGTGGACGGTGGTGTAGCTGCGGTTGATGTCGTCCTTCCACTCGATGACCGGGCGGAGCGAGCCGAGGGAATCGGCGGCGGAGATGGAATGCAGCAGCCGGTTGACCATCTGGATGTGCAGGGTGATCTCCGGCGCGTCGGTCTGGATGAAATAGCGCTCGGGGAGGAGATTGAAGTGCGCGGTGATCTCCTCCGGACTGATGCCGGGGATGGTCTGGGCGATGAGGGTCTGCCGGATCATTTCTTTGTGTTCGAGAAGGCGGGTGTCGACTTTGTCACCGAGGGTCAGGCGTTCCAGCGTGGTGTCGAACAGGCGGCGGTGAAGCGAATCCTTGTAGCCGTTCCAGAGGCTGGCCGAGGTGCCGTTGGCGTCGCAGTAGGTGTGCACATAGAGGTAGCGCAACCGGTCGGGGTCGCCCACCATGTCGGCAAAGGCTGCGGCAGTCTTCGGGTCATCCAGATCGTGCTTCTGCCAGAATCGTGCCATGACCAGATGATTTTTGATGATAAAATTCACCAGATCCCGCTTGCCGGCGTCGATTTGCAGACGCTCGAGGACGGGGCCCGCGATGATCACGCCGGTGTCGGCATGGCCCTGGATGCCCTGGCCCTTGCCGATGTCGTGCAGGAGCAGGATCAGGTAGAGCAGGGTGGGACTGGAGGTCTTGTGCAGCTCGTCCCGGTATTTCTCGGCGATGGGATCGGCGAGGGTGAGGATGTTGTCGAGTTCCCGGATGGCGCTGAGGGTGTGGATGTCGGCGGTGTAACGGTGATAGTATTCATGCTGCACGAGGCAGGTCAGCGGCTTGAACTCGGGCATGAAGCGGCCGAGCACGCCCAGTTCGTGCATCAGGGCCAGCGGCGGGTAGACGCGGCCGGCATCCTCCAGGATCGTGCGGAAGCTCAGGTTGGCGTCGAGGGAAGCGATCACCGGCGGGGTGATCAGGTCGAGGGAGGCGCGGATGAGCGCGGCCAGGTCCACGTCCGGGGCGCAGCCCAGCTGCTGGCAGTGCCGGAAGACCCGGATGAGCCGGACGGGGTCCGCCAGGAAGACGTTCGGGTTCTCGGCCGCAAGCTCGCTGCCGCGGAGGAGGAAGCCGTCGAGGCGCTTGGTGCGTTCCGAGCGCCGGGCCAGCAGCAGGTTCTTGAGGGAGCCGACGAGTCCGGGGGCGGCGGCGATGGTGAGCGCCAGGCGCTGCTCGATGATTTTCGAGATGCGATAGATGGCCTGGGCGTGGCCGTAATAATCCTGCATGAACGCCTCGACGCGCTCGAGCAGGGCGGCCTGCGGATAGCCGAGATTGGCGGCGAGGCGCGGCTGGGTCTCGAGGTTGAGCACGTCGGTGGCATGCCTGCTCATGTAATGCAGCTCGTTGCGCACCCGCAGGAGGAAGTCGTAGCCCTGCTCGAACTGCTGCAGCTCGGCGGGCTGCAGGTAGTTTTGCGAGACCAGCTCGTCGAGGCGGGAAATCCCGAGGCGCACGCGGGCCATCCACAGGGCGTTCTGGTAATCGCGGAGCCCGCCGACGCCGTTCTTGATGTCGGGTTCCTGCATGAAGACGGTGTCGCCGTGCTGCAGGCGGCGGCTGGCCTGGTCGGCGAGGCGCGCGGCGATGTAGCCCTTGGGGTTGTCCGTGAGGTAATGCTTGCGGTAGGCTGCGGCGAAATTGACGAAGAGCGGCTCCGCCCCGGCGAGGAAGCGCGATTCGAGCAGGGAGGTCTTGGTGCGGATGTCGCGGCCGGCCTCGGCGAAGACCTCGTCGAGGGTGCGGGTGGAATGGCCGATCTTCAGGCGCAGGTCCCAGAGCGGATACAGGATGCCGTTGGAGAGGTGTTCCTGGAACCGGGCCAGCCCGGGGGTCTTGGCCGCGGTGGGGTAGAGGAACATCACGTCGATGTCGCTCAACGGATTCAGCTCGCTGCGGCCATAGCCGCCCAGCGCGATCAGGCAGACGGGCGTGGGCGGCTCGCCGTGCTCGCGGCGCCAGGACTCCATGGTGTAATTGAACAGCGGCAACAGCAGCCGGTCCATCTTCCCCGCGATGGCGGCGACGATCTCCCGGCCCGGATCGCCCCGGCGGTGCATTTCCTGGATCCGCGTGCTCTCCACCTGCAGGTAGGTCTTGCACGCCGCCAGCCGCTCGGCCGGCGAGCTGTCGCTCGTGAAGGCAGGCGTGAGCGGGAGGACGGAGCTGATGGGACCGGTCATGGGTGGGGTCTACATCAACAGCGCAACTCGCTAGGGGAAAGCTGGAAATACCCCGCGAAGGGCTGAAAACACCGAATAAATATTCTGGTTGACGGGCAATTCCGGTCTTGAATACTCCGCCTTCTCTCGCGGGAGTAGCTCAGTTGGTAGAGCACCACCTTGCCAAGGTGGACGTCGAGAGTTCGAGTCTCTTCTCCCGCTCCACTTTCAAAAACCGCTGTTCCTCAGCGGTTTTTTTGTTATCCATGCCGGTGTGAAAGCCTCCGATTTCTTCGCCTTGCCGCCCTCGCTGGTCCGGTTCGCCCCGTTTTTCCCCGCCGAGGCCGCGCCATGGGAGTGGCTGAAGCAGATCGGCGCCGCGCTGGAGGCGGCCCAGTTCGGGCCCACCGAGGTCAAGATCCCGCCCGGCGTCCACCTCGAGGGCCGGGTCTGGCTGCATCCCTCCGTCAAACTTCCCGCCTACGCGACCATCATCGGGCCGGCCTATATCGGCGCCCGGACCGAGATCCGCCCGGGGGCCTTCATCCGCGGCAACGTCATCACCGGCGAGGGCTGCGTGCTGGGCAACGCCAGCGAGTTCAAGCACTGCCTGCTGCTTGACGGCGTGCAGGCGCCGCATTTCAACTACGTGGGCGACTCCCTCCTCGGCAACGGCGCCCACCTCGGCGCGGGGGCCATCTGCTCCAACCTCCGGCTCGACCGGGGCCTCGTGACGGTGCGGCTGCCCGGCGGCGCGGTGCCCACCGGCCTGAAGAAGTTCGGCGCCGTGCTCGGCGACCATGCGGAGGTCGGGTGCAACGCCGTGCTCAACCCCGGCACCCTGCTCGGCCCGCGCTCCCTCGTCATGCCGTGCACCTCCTTCAGCGGTGTCCTGCCGGCCGACACCATCGCCCGCATGCGGCAGACCATCACGATGGTGTCGCGCCGGGAATGAGCTGACAGCGACCTTGCCTTTCCGTCCCCCTCTCACCTTCACTCTCACTTTTCCCCTTCGTCATGCCCCGCGTCCTCACCGGCATCAAGCCCACCGGCACCCTCCATATCGGCAACTATTTCGGCGCCATGCGCCCGGCCATCGAGCTGCAGGCCGGCGGCGATGCCTTCTATTTTATCGCGGATTACCATTCGATGACTTCGCTCACCGACCGCGAGGAGCGCCGCGGCTATACGCACGGCGTCGCCCTCGACTGGCTCGCCTGCGGCCTTGATCCCGCCAAGGCGGTCTTCTGGCGCCAGAGCGACGTGCCCGAGGTCTGCGAACTCACCTGGCTGCTTGGCTCGCTCGCGCCGATGGGCCTGCTGGAGCGCGCCCACAGCTACAAGGACGCGCTGGCCAAGGGCAGTGCGCCGAACTGGGGCCTCTTCACCTACCCGGTGCTCATGGCCGCGGATATTCTCCTCTACGACACCAAGGTCGTGCCCGTCGGCAAGGACCAGAAGCAGCACGTGGAGATGACCCGGGACCTCGCGGTCAAGTTCAACCTGACCTACGGCGAGACCTTCGTCATGCCCGAGGAACGCATCCGCGAGGATGTCGCCACCGTCCCCGGCCTCGACGGCCAGAAGATGTCCAAGAGCTACGGCAACACCGTCGAGATCTTCGGTGACGAGAAGGCCCTCCGCAAAAAAATCATGGGCATCGTCATGGACTCGCGCACCCCGCAGGAGCCCAAGCCCGATGCCGGGAAGAACCTCGCCGTCCAGCTCCTGAAGCTCTTCGCGACGGCCGACGTCGCCGCGGACTTCGAAAACCGGCTGCGCGCCGGCGGACTCGGGTATGGCGACCTGAAGAAGGCGCTGTTCGAGCACTACTGGAATTTCTTCGCGCCGTATCGCGCCCGGCGCGCCGAGCTCGCGGCCAATCCCGATTACGTCGAACAGGTGCTGCGCGACGGCGCCGACCGCGCCCGGGCCGTGGCTGCGCAGACGATGGCGCGAGCGCGCAGGGCCTGCGGGCTGAGGTAACTTGACGCTTCGACCCGGCCGCCTAGATTCTCCGCCATGAATTATAGCGTGACTCTTGTGGAATCCGACGAAGGTTGGGCCATCTGGTGCGACAGCCTGCCGGGTTGCTGTTCGCAGGGTGCCACGCGCGAGGAAGCACTGGCCAACATCCGTGCGGCGATCACCGAATATCAGGAAGCCAAGGCCATCGTGAATGAGGACGAACTCGGGGTTCGCTCCGTCCAGCACGATACCGTAACGGTCTGAGTCATGCCGAAACTGCCCGGCATCGGTCAGAAGGATGCGGTGCGGGTGCTGCAGAAACGCGGGTTCCGGGTGATGCGTGAGGGCAAGTACATCACGCGGTCGAACGGCGCGGTGATGGTGCAGGTGCCCGGACACAGTGTCATCAACGCCTATACGATGGGTTATATCGCCAAGGTTGCCGGGCTTACCCCCGGTCAGTTTCGTGAATTGCTGTGAACCGGTGGCTGTCATGAGCGACCACTCGGACATCGGCCGGAAACGCCAGCGCGCCATCTCTGTGGCCGGGGTTGGTGGCCGTCGCCCGACGGTGCCGGTGGCGCAGGCGGAGTTGGAAAAAGCAGCGCAGGCGGCCATGGCCCCCGCGGCGTGGGCCTACCTCGCCGGCGGGGCGGGACGCGAGTCCACCATGGACGCCAACCGCGCCGCGTTCGAGCGCTGGCGGATCGTGCCGCGCGTGCTGCGCGACGTGGAAACACGAGACCTTTCGATCGAGCTGTTCGGCCGGCGGCTGGCTTCGCCGCTGCTGCTCTGTCCCATCGGCGTGCTGGAACTGGCGCATCCGGCGGCCGACCTCGCCGTGGCCCGGGCCGCGGCGGCCCGGGGCGTGCCGTATATCTTTTCCAACCAGGCCTCGGTGCCGATGGAAACCTGCGCCGCCGCGATGGGCGACGCCCCGCGCTGGTTCCAGCTTTACTGGAGCAAGTCCGACGAACTGGTCGCCAGCTTCGCCCGCCGGGCGGAAGCCTGTGGCTGCGCGGCGATCGTGCTCACGCTCGACACGACGATGCTCGGCTGGCGGCCGCGCGACCTCGACCGCGGATCGCTGCCGTTCATGCGCGGCCAGGGCATTGCCCAATACACCAGCGACCCGGTGTTCCGGGCGCAGTTGGGTGGGGCGGATCGTCCCGATGAGCCGCGTTCGGCCGAAGGCTCGCCGGGGACGACTCGCCCCACCTTCAATCTCCAGGCCCTCGCCACGGCGCTGGCCCAGAAGGCGAATTTTCCCGGCGGTCTGCTGAAGAACCTGACATCCGCCGACCCGCGCGCCGCCGTGCAGCGGTTCATGGCGACCTACTCCCGTCCGTCACTGCAGTGGGACAACCTGAAGTTTCTCCGGCAGCAGACGAAGCTGCCGATTCTGCTCAAGGGCGTGCTGCATCCCGACGACGCCCGGATGGCCGTTGCGGCGGGCATCGACGGCCTGATCGTCTCCAACCACGGCGGCCGCCAGACCGACGGCGAAATCGCGTCGCTCGACGCGCTGCCGGCGGTCGCCGCGGCGGTGAATGGAAAAATCCCCGTGCTCTTCGACAGCGGCATCCGCGGCGGGGCGGACGTTTTCAAGGCCCTCGCGCTCGGCGCGACGGCCGTCTGTCTGGGCCGACCCTACGTTTATGGGCTCGCGCTGGCCGGACAGAGGGGAGTGGAGGAAGTCATCGGCAACGTGCTGGCCGAGTTTGACCTGACGCTCGGGCTGGCGGGCTGCCGCAGGGTGCGGGAAGTGACGCCGGATGCGATCAGCAAGGGGTAGGGCGCGGACTCCGATCCGCGCCGCGGCGGCTCAGATCACCGCATACACCGGCCGCGGGAGCGCCGCGATGCGGTCCATGATCCGCTGGGCGGCTTGCTCGTAGCGGGCCTTGCCGGCGGCGGGATCATCATAGTCGCTCGCGGGGATCGGGGCGCCGAAGACAATGGTCACGGGCGTGCCAAACCGGGGGATCGACTGACCCTTGCCAAAGGCCGCGAACGAGTCGTAGACCCGGCAGGGCACGACCGGCACCCCGGTTTTGCACGCCATGAAGCCGACCCCCGCCTTGGCCTTTTGCAGCCGGCCGTCGGGCGAGCGCGTGCCCTCGGGGAAGAGGACGACGGCCCGGTCCTCCTTGAGCGCCTGCAGCACGCGCTTGATCGCGCCGATGTCACCGGTGTCGCGCTCGACGGGGATCGTCTCGACCTGGTCGAGCCACCAGGCGAGCAGCCGATTGTGCCAAAGCGTCTTGCGGGCAAAGAAACGCATCTGCTTCGAAATCTGGCTCCCGACCAGCGGCGGATCGAGGTGGCTGGCATGATTGGAGGCGATGAGATACGGGCCGGTGCGCGGGAAATTCTCCGTGCCGACCACCTCGCCCCGGAACCACATGCTGTGCACCGTGCCGGCCAGCAGGTGGAAGAAGCCGTAAAACGGCGTCATCTTCAGGTGGTCGGGAGACTGCGGCATGGGGGTAACCGCGGACAGAAGTCAGCGGACAGAGGACAGACAAATACTGATTTGACCGGCTTGGAAGCCCTGGAAATTGGGACTGGCGGGCTTCACGGGGAGAGCTTGGCGGCGATGAGCCCCGCCATTTTTTCCACGACCTGGTCGAGGGTCATGGACGTCGAGTCAATGTCGATGGCGCCGGCGGGGACGACCAGCGGCGAGGCCTTGCGCGACGAGTCGATCCGGTCGCGCTCGGCGATCGAATCCTGCCCGCCTTCCCGGGCGCGGCGCTTGGCCCGTTCGGCGGGATCGGCATGCAGGAAGAAGCGGAAGTCGGCGGCGGGAAAGATCACCGAGCCGATGTCGCGGCCCTCCATCACGAGGCCGTTGAAGCCGTGCCGCCGGGCAACGTCCACCTGGCCGCGCTGGTAGCCGAGCAGCTTCTGGCGCACCTCGGGGATGGCGGCGTAGTGCGAGACGTGGTCGTTGACGCTCTGCCCGCGGATCTCCTCGCCCGCCGGCTGGCCGCCGATGAGCATCTGCGCGGAGCGGCCGGCGAGCCGGGTGTCGAAGGCCAGCCCCGCGAGCGCCGCGTGCACCGCCGGCAGGTCCGTGGGCGCCACGCCCCGGCGCAACAGCTCGTAGGTCATGTGCCGGTAGAACGACCCCGTGTCCACGTGCAGCAGGTTGAAACGCTCGGCGAGGATCTTCGACGACGACGATTTGCCGGAGGCGGCGCCACCGTCAATGGCGATGAGAAGGAAGGGCGGGGGCGCCATGGACCTCAATGTGAGCCAGCCCGCAGGCCGGCCAGCAAGTCAAAGAATTCCGGGAAGGTCTTCGCGCAGCAGCCGGGATCCCTGATCGTGAGCCACGGCTGGCCGTTCTTGAGCAGGTCATGGCAGCCCAGAATGGCGAAGCTCATGGCAAAGCGGTGGTCGTGGTAGGTCTCGATCTCCACGCCGGGCGTCAGCGGGCGCGGATGGAGCTCGAGCGCGTCCCTCGTTTCGACGACGACCTGGCCGAGTTTTTTCAGCTCGCGGGCCATGCCGGCCACGCGGTCGGTCTCCTGCTTGCGCGTGTGCGCGATGCCGGTGATCTTGGTCGGCCCGTCGAGCAGCGGCGCGATGGCCGCGAGGGTCAGGAAGGTGTCGGAGAAATCGTTGAAATCGGCCGTGATCGCGCACCGGGCCGGGCCGGCGCCCACGGACTGGCCGGACAGGGTGATCAGGTTCTCGGTCGCCAGCAGCCGTTGGAATTCCGCATCCCCCTGCAGCGCGTCCGGGGCGAGGTTCCGACCGGCGACTTCCAGCTGGCCGCCGGTCACCGCGGCCAGCGCGGCAAAATAACTGGCGGCGGTGGCATCACCCTCGATGGCGTACTCGGCCGGAGCCTGGGCGAACTGCCGCACCATTTGCTCCGTCATGCGCACGAACGGGCGCGACACGGTTTCACCCTTGATGGCCACATGGAGCGGCTGGCGCGCGTGCGGCGCCACCAGCAGCAGCGCGGTCCACATCTGGCTGCTTTCGGAGGCGTCCAGGTCGACCCGGCCGCCATGCAGCCCGGTGGTCTTGAGGCTGAAGGGAAAAACCCGCGCGCTGGCCTGGGCGCCCTGCGTCTCCAGGGCCTCGAGCAGCGCGCCGATCGGCCGGCGGCGCATGGCCTCGTCCCCGTCGAAATGATACAGCCCCTCCGGCCGCAGGCAGACCAGCGCCGTGAGGAAGCGCGCCGCCGTGCCGGCGTTGCCGACGTCGATCTTCGCCTCGCCGACCGGGATCTCGCCGCCGTGGCCCTCGACCCGGATGGTCAGCGCCGTTTCATCGGTGTCGACCCTGAAGCCGAGTTGGCGCAACGCGGCGACCATGATGCGGGTGTCGCGGCTGAACAGCGCGCCGCGCAGGGTGGTCGTGCCCTTGGCCAGCGCCGCGAGGATGAGCGCGCGGTTGGTGATGCTCTTGGAGCCGGGCAGCGTGACGCGGCCGCGCACCGGCCGGGTGAAGGGTGGGATCGGAAGCGTGGACGGGAAAGGCGGCATTAAAGAATCGCTCATTTGGATTTCAGAAAACCGGGAAACGGATTGCTCGGGTACCTTCCTGATTTCCTGAGTTCCACATTCGTCAGGGGATCGGCCGGAACTGGTCGCGGTAGGCCTTGCCGCGCTCGAGGATGGCCGACACCTCGAACCAGTCGCGGTTGGCCAGGGCGCGCTCCAGGCCGTGCAGTTCCTCCTGGTAGGCGCGGACGGCGCGGAGCACCTCGTCGCGGTTCTGCTCGAGGATGGTCTTCCAGAGATTCGGGTCGCTGCCGGCGATGCGGGTGGTGTCGCGCAGGCCGCCGCCGGAATAATTGCGCCACGACGGGTCGCGCCGGTGGAGGCAGGCGCAGAGGGTGGAGGCGAGCACCTGCGGCAGGTGGCTGATGTGCGCAACGATCTCGTCGTGCTGGTCGGGTTCGACGGTGGCGACCTCGGCGTCGAGGGCGGCCCAGAAGGCCGCGACCCGTTCCGCCGCCCGGGGATCGGTCTCGGGCAGCGGGGTGACAAACACCGTGCGGCGGACGAAAAGGTCGGCGCGGGCGTGCGCCCAGCCGGTTTTCTCGGAGCCGGCCATCGGATGCGAGCCGACGAAATGCGCGTGCGGGGCGAGGGCCGTGTGGCCGAGCCGGCAGATCTCGCCCTTCACGCTGCCGACGTCGGTCACGATGGCCCCGGGCGTGAGGGCGGGCGCGATCTGGCGCACGAGGGCGACGATCTGGTCGACCGGGGCGCAGACAATCACCAGCCGCGCCCCGTGCACGGCGTCGGCGGGGGAATCCGCGACGCGGTCGCACCAGGGCTGGGCCTTGAGCTGCAGACGGGTCTCAGGCCGGCGGGCCCAGAGGGTGATGTGCCGGGCGGCGCCAAAATGCCGCGCCGCCTGCGCGACGGAGGCACCGAGCAGGCCGGGGGCGAGAATGGCGATTTGTTCCAACACGCCTTCCCACGAAAACGGCTCGCCCCGGATTGTCGAGCCCGCGGCGCGCACCGGCCGCCGGGCCTCAGCCGCCCAGCTGCCGCAGGAGGTCGAACGCGGCGGGCGTGAGCGGCATGACGGAAAGCCGGCCCTGCCGCACGAGCCCGATGTCCTTGAGCGCCGGGGTCGCCTTGATCTGCGCGAGGGTCACGGGTTGCCGGAACGCTGCGCCGGCGGCCAGCTCGACGGCGACCCAGCCGGGCTCGTCGGCGGTGGCGTCGGGAAACGCGGGCTTGGTCACGCGGCCGGCTCCGACCACGCTTTTCTCCTCGCCGCTGTGGTAGAAAAGAACCTCGTCGCCGCGCCGCATGGCCTTGAGGTGGAGGCGGGCCGCATAGTTGCGGACGCCGGTCCAGGCGGTGCGGCCGTCGCGGACGAAGTCGGCCCATGCGTAGGTCCCGGGTTCGGATTTCACCAGCCAGTATTGCGTTGTCATGGGGGAGGGGGCTTGGTCGGATGCGAGGATGAATGAGGCGGACCCAGAACTGGAGAAAAAAGCCCACCGGGCGCAACTGATTCTTTACGGGGTCATGATTCTCTTCCTCATCCTGCCCTTTGTCTTGCTGTGGATGAAGAACAAGGGTGTATTCCGCTGACGCAACGCCCCGCGCATGAACAAGACGCTTCTGGCCATCCGGATTTTCTTTATCGCCCTCTGCGCCACCGCCAGCTGGCTGGTTTGCTATACGGTCGAGGATTGGGACCACCGGCGCGGCCTGGCGGTCATGATCGGCCTGATGATCGGCACGCTGGTCGTGCTGGTCGACCTGATGCTGAAGGGCTTTTCCCTGCGCGGGCTGACGGCACTGACCTTCGGCCTGGGCGTGGGGGCGCTGATCTCCTGGCTGATCTCCAGCTCGCCCCTGCTCAACAAGGGTGACCCGCAGATCATCTATCTCGTCCAGCTGGCCCTGTTTGTCATCTGCACCTATCTCGGCACGGTCATCGCCCTGCGGGGCAAGGACGATTTCAACCTCGTGATCCCCTACGTGCGGTTCGTGCCGCACGAGGTGGACGTGCCGCTGGTCGTCGTGGACACCAGCGCCCTGATCGACGGCCGCATCGCGCGGATCTGCGAGACGCAGTTCCTCGGCTCGGCGCTCATCATCCCCACCTTCGTCCTCACCGAGCTCCAGGCCATCGCCGACTCCCCCGACCCGGTGAAGCAGGCCCGCGGCCGGCGCGGGCTCCAGGTGCTCAACGAGCTGCGGGCGATCAAGCACATCGACATCCGCATCCACCAGAGCGAGGTCGCCCGCCGGCAGGACATCGAGGCCAAGCTGGTCTTCCTCGCGCAGTCGATGCGCGCCAAGCTGCTCACCACCGACACCAATCTCGCCAAGATGGCCCAGTTCCAAGGCGTCTCCTGGCTCAACCTGCACGCCCTGGAGAGCGCGCTGCGCCCGGAGCTCGTCATTGGCGAGAGCATCGCCATCGACCTGGTCAAGATCGGCAAGGAGGACGGCCAGGCCCTCGGCTACCTGCCCGACGGCTCCATGGTGGTGGTGAACAACGCCCGCGCCTACGTCGGCAAGCGGGTCACCGCCGAGATCATCGGCGTGCTGCCCAGCAGCGGCGGCAAGATGGTCTTCGCCAACCTGCTCGGCGAGGCCGCGACGAGCTGAGCGCCTCCAGCTCCGGTTTTCCGCCCTTCCACAAAATAAGCTTGCCGTCCTAACCGTACTAGTGCAACTAGGACGGCATGCTTCCGTTCTCGATCGAACTGAAAGCCGGCCTGCCCATTGCGGAGCAGGTGATCTTCGCCGTGAAGAAGGCGGTGGTGGCGGGGCAGCTGAAGCCCGGCCAGCCATTCCCCTCGGTGCGCGCCGTCAGCCAGGAGCTGAAGATCAATCCCAACACCGCGCACAAGATCGTGGCGGCGCTGGTCGCGCAGGGCGTGCTGATCACGACCCCCGCGGTCGGCAGCGTCGTGGCCGAGCAGACACCGGGTGACCGGGCGGAGCGGGCTGAGCTGCTCGGCGCCGACCTTGAGCGCGTGGTGGTCGAGGCGCGGAAGCTCGGCCTGACGCTCGACGAGGTCTCGGCCGGGCTCGCCGCCAACTGGAAGAAACTCAACCGCAGGTAGGATTTCACCATGAACATCATCGAAACCGAATCGCTCACGCACCGCTACTGGCGCACCGAGGCCCTGCGCGGCCTGACCCTGGCGGTGCCGGCCGGCAGCGTGTTCGCCCTGCTCGGGGCCAACGGGGCGGGCAAGACCACCGCCATCAAGGTGCTCATGAATCTGCTTCGGCCCACGGCAGGGGTGTCGCGGGTCCTCGGGGTGGACTCCCGCCGGCTGGGTGAGCGGGAGCTCGCCCAGATCGGCTACGTGTCCGAGAACCAGCAGCTGCCGCTCTGGATGACGGTGCGGCAGCTGCTCAATTACTGCCGGCCGTTCTATCCCGGCTGGGACCGCGCCCTCGAGGCGAAGCTGCTGGCGCAGTTCGACCTGCCCGAGGACCGCCAGCTCAAACAGCTCTCGCGGGGCATGCTCATGAAGGTGGCGCTGCTTTCCTCGCTCGCCTACCGGCCGCAGCTGCTCGTGCTCGACGAGCCGTTCAGCGGGCTCGACCCGCTGGTGCGCGACGACTTCGTGCGCGGCCTGCTCGAGGCCTCGGAGCTCGGCGACTGGACGGTGTTCATCTCCTCGCACGACATTGAGGAGGTCGAGCGGCTGGCGGACCACATCGCGCTGCTCGAGGCCGGCCAGCTGCGCTTCACCGAGACGACGGAGGCGCTGCTCGGCCGCTTCCGGCGCATCGAGGTCACACTGCCCGGCGGCCCGGCCCGCCTCGACGCCCCGCCGGCGGGCTGGCTCGAACTGGAGCAGAAGGGCGGCCTCGTGCGGTTCATCGAGACCCGTTACGACCGCGCCGCCACGGAGCAGGCCTGCCGCGAGCGTTTCCCCGAGGCGGCGGTGCTCGCTCACCCGATGACCCTTCGCGAAATATTCATCTCCCTCGCCCGGGCCCGGCGCGCCGAGGTGCGGACCACGGCGGCATGAGCCTGGTCTGGCACATCGTCCGGAAGGATATCCAGCGGCTGTGGCTGCCGCTGGGGCTCTGGCTGGCACTCGTCCTGGCGCAGACGCTGCTGGCCGTCCATTCCATGGGGCTGGTCCAGGTGACGGTGTCATCTTATGAAGGCCTGTCCTACTTCGTCGCCACCTGGGGCGTGATTCTGGGCGTGGTCGGCTTCGTCCTGGCCGCCTGGCTGGTAATGGAGGACAATCTGGTGAGCACGCAGGCCGGCTGGCGCACGCGACCGATCAATGGCGCCCGGCTTCTGGCCGCCAAATCTTTGGGCGCTTTGCTCATGTTCAGCGTCCTGCCGGCGGCCGTTTTGACTCCGGTGTGGTTGGGGTGTGGCTTTTCCGCCGGTGAATGGGCCGGGGCCGCGGGGGCGCTGATGTTGCGGTCCGGCCTGATTTCCGCGGCGGCCTTTGCGCTGGCGGGCATCACCGAGACGTCCGGGCAGTTCCTGCTGCGGGCGATCGGCGCGGCGGTGCTCCTGCCGTTGTTCGTGGGTTATGTGTCGGGGGCCTTTGCCCGCCCGGGGGGCGACACCCCGGTCGGCGTGGCCGAGTCCCGTTCTTGGCTGCTACTCGCGATTGGCCTCCTGACCCCGCTGGTCATGCTCGGACACCAGTTCCTGACCCGGCGCACCCTGCGTACGGTGGCGATTTTCGGCGCCGGCGTGGTGCTTATGCTCGGGGTGAAATTTGCGTGGGTGTGGGATTTTTCGTCGCCCGGGTCCGGGCCCGGCTCCGACCAGCAGGCCGCGGCCGCGGCGGCCGATCCGGAGGTGAAGTTCCGGGTCACGGAGCAGACGGAGTCATCGGCGGATGCGGAGAAGAACGGTGACGCTTCCTTCCAGGCTCGGTGGAGTGGCGTGATGGCCGGGGCACCGGCCGGATCGTTTCTGCGGCTGGACTCGGCCCGCGGTCTCCGGCGGCGGGCGGACCAGTCGCTGGCGACCGTCGGATTCAAGGTCACCGCGGGGCGCCAGACGACCCCGCCGGAATCCGCCGTGCGGGTGGCGGCCGGGCTGCCGGGTCTGGCTGAGGAGCCGGCAACTTGGGCGATTGAGAGCGACCAGACGGACCCCCGGGGCCTTTTCCAGGTCCGGCTCACCGCCTCGTTGCTGCGCGGACGAGTGCTGGGAGAACTGCCGCTGCGACCCGGCGCGGAGCTGCACACGGGTTCCAGCCTCACCCGGATCGTCAGCATCGAGCGGACGGAGAGCGGGCTGGTCGTGCAGTTGGAGGAGTGCGACGCGTGGTTTGCCTGGCTGGCGGGAATGGATCCCGAAGGTCCCGATTCGGCGTGGCGTAACAGCCGGCGGGTGGCCGACGGCTTTGTCCTGCTCAACCCGGCGCACACCTACGTGCAATCGCCCGCGGTGGCCGTGATCGGGACGATCCGGGTGAATTCGCTCCAGGTTTACCGCCGGGAACTGACGGTGACCCCTCCCACCACAACCGTTGCCGGTGTGGCGCAGGAAACCCCCGGGTGGGAAGAAGGGTTGGTGATCATGAAGGTGCGTTTTTCCCCCGATCATCCGCTCACGCGCCTGATTTCCCGCTGACGCCAACCTATGAAACTCATCTGGCACATGGTCAAAAAGGACATCGCCCGCGACCGTTGGGCGCTGCTCGCCTGGGCGCTGCTCTTTGTCGGGCAGTTCGGGCTCGGGATCACCGCCCGGCATTCCGACGGGAGCGACCCCCGCTGGGTGGCGCAACTCCAGATGGGTGCGGCCGGCCTGGTCTTCGCCCAGATGATCATGGGCTATGTCCTCGTCGCGCGCCTGGTGCACGCGGACGCGCTGGTCGGGACGGCTATGTTTTGGCCGACGCGGCCGATCGCGCCGGCCCGGCTGTTCGCTGCCAAGGCGCTGGGTGCGCTGCTGATCTTCGGGTTGCTGCCGGTGGTGC
The DNA here is from genome assembly GCA_964423065.1 of uncultured Oleiharenicola sp. GTDB lineage: Bacteria > Verrucomicrobiota > Verrucomicrobiia > Opitutales > Opitutaceae > Lacunisphaera. Next base: position 14,767 of record CAYRDN010000044.1, read on the forward strand.
TCCTGCTGCCGTGGTGGCTGTATTGCGACTTTGGCTGGCGGGAGATCCTGTGGACCGCCATCGAGACGTTCGGCTGGCAGTTGCTGATGATCGCGCCGGCCTTGCTGGTGGCGTCGCTCACCGATGATCTCGGCCGCGTGTTGCTGTGGACCCTGCTGCTGGTCATCGGCGGGTTGTCGTGGATCGTGCTGTTGCAGGCTTCGTTGGTGTCGGCGTGGGGCCGGGCCGTCGGGCAGGTCGGCACCCCGCTCATGTTTACCCGGCTCTGGTTGTCCGCGCTGGTGTTTGTGGCCGGTGGCTTCCTGATCGGCGCGCACCAATTCCTGACCCGGCGCTTCGCCCGCTCGGTGGGGCTGGTGGTCCTTTGTCTGGGCCTGGTCGCGGCGGTCGGGCAGGCGTGGCCTTGGAACCTGACGGGGTTCATCGCGGAATGGCACCGGCCGCCTCTGCCGCCGATGGCCCCGGGATTGGTGGAGGGACTGACGTTCACCGTTTTGCCGGCGAAGGGCGTTTTCGGCCGGGGAGATCCCAAATTGAAGCACGATTCCAACCCCAAGGATGCCACGCTCAACCTGCGGTTGCAGGTACAGGGGCTGCCGGCAGACATGACGATCGCGGCGGAGAGCAAGCCGATGGCCTGGACCTGGCCCGATGGCATGAAACTCGCGCGCGAGGATTTCTATCAACCGCATAATGACCCCGCCGAAGTGCTCCTGCGCCGGACTTACTCGCTGCCCGTGCCGGCGGCGGACCCGGAAACGGTGCGGTGGGAGAAGGCAAGGATGGATAAAATCGACGCGAATTTGCGGGCCCAAGGTTTGCAGCCTCTCCAGTGGCGCGACCCGCAGGCGCCGGTTCCACCGGGAGTGATGATGACGGGATACACGACACTGCCGAATTCCTTCCTGGCCAGGATGCGCGCCGAGCCGCCCGCGTGGGTTTCGAACCTGCGCTGCATCCTCTACCGTCCGGAGGTGATCATCGACCTGCCGCTGCAGCCCGACGCCCGGGCTTCCACCCCGGGCAGAACCTTTCGTCTGCGGCAGCTGAACCTGGACAAGCCCGTGTTGCTGGTAACCACCCGGTCTTCCGTGGCCGCCATGGGTCTTTGGTTTTCAGCCCTGATGCGGGGAGAATTCAGAAACTGGCTCTTTCGCGATCGGATCGTGTCGGTCAATCATGATACGGGGGATATCGGTTGGGTGGGGGAAAACCAGGCGGGCTCCCGTTCGCTCCAGGTCGCCGGCGTGACGGTGGACTGGAATCTTCTGCATGTGCAGCCGCGCCTGGTAATCCGCGACGGGAAATCTGTCGTCAGCGATCCGCAATGGCTGGAACATTCGACGCTCGTGTTCCTGACCGACGAGGAAGTCGCCCGGTTTGACCGTGAGGTGAAGGCGGACAAATTTGCGCTCGAGCCCGAGGTCAAGGACTGAGTTGGGGGTGAAGGGCGGTGATAGACCGCCGCTATCGGCCCAGCCACTCGTGCAGGCCGGCCTCGTCGGCGATCTGGCGGAACATCTGGTAGTCGGCCGCGAGGAGCGATGCGTAGCTGGGCTCGGCGAAGCGCCGGCAGTGCAGCAGCACCTTGGCGCGCTGGCCCGGGGCGCGCACCAGCCGGCCGAGCGCCTGGTTCACCTTCTGCAGCCCGGGGATCTGGTAGACCCGCCGGAACGCCGCGTCCCGGCCGAGGCCGGCGAGCGCGTGCATTTTGGCTTTCTGCACCGCATTGACCTCGGGCAGCGCCGGACCGACGACCATGGCGTGGGTCACCCGGCCGCCGAGCAGGTCGATGCCCTCGGCGAAGCTGCTGCCGAGGACGAGAAAAAGCGCGTCGGCCAGCACCAGGCTTTCCTCGACCCAGGCCGTCTGCGCCGCGAGATCGGGCAGCCTCGGCTGCAAGGCGACCCGCAGCACCGAGCCATCGCGCTCCAGGGCGCGCAGCACGGACTCGGCGTAGGCGTAGGAGGGGAAGAAGACGGCGACGGCCGTCGGTTGGGAGCTGGGTGCTGAGAGTTGAGCGCGGGATGCCTGATGCATCGCTTCGACCGTGGCGGCGGTCGTGCCGTAGTGGCTGGCGCGCTGCCGGTAGGTGGTTTCGACCCGCAGGTCCACGGCGACGTCGTAGGCGCCCGCGCGCCACGGGGTCGGGGCGTGGAGGGTGGCATGGGTGGGGCGAACCGTCCCGGTGAGCCGTTTCGACAAGCTCAAGGCCCCGAGCCTGTCGAGGGGCCGCGGCTCGTCCGGGACGACTCGCCCTGCCTCCAGACCGCAGGCCGCCGCCACACTGTCGTACGGCTGCAGCGTCGCCGACATCAGGATCGCGCCGCCGTACGCGCGCAGGGTTTCGCCGATGGCCGAGGCAGCGTCAACGCAGGTGAACTCCAGTTCGCCCTCGCGCGCAACCCAGAGCAGTTTTTGCAGCGCGGAGTCGGCGAGGAATTCCCCAAGCGCGGCGAACTGCCAGAGTGTCGCCGAGTGTTGCGGCCCGAGGGCGGCGTAGTCCAGCGGCTGGGTGCTGACGAGATTTGCCAGCCTGGCCACGAGGTCGTGGATTTCGTTCTCCAGTGCCGGCTCGAGCGATTCGGCGGGCTTGAGCGAGGCGAGGAGCATGGTCCATTCCTCGACGGCCAGCACCAGCAGGGCTGGTGCCTGCTGGTGGTCCAGTTCGGCGAGCAACAGGCGGGCGTCGCTGTCCGTGGCCCGGTGAGAATGGGCGCCGGCGACCCGCGATGGCAGGTTGTGCGCCTCGTCGACCACGAGCAGGGTTTCCGCGGGGTTGAAACCGGGCTGCTCGTAGAAAAGGCCGCGGTTGTCCGGCGCGAAGACGTAGTTGAAATCGCCGATCCAGACATCGTGGAAGGCGAGGGCGGTGCGCGTGATCTCGTAGGGGCAGATGCGCGCGTCCCGGCCGGCGGCGCGCAGCGAGCCCAGGTCGTGCGGCTGGGTGTCGTCGAGGTAGAATTTTGCCAGCCCGCTCCCCGGCCAGCGCTCGGCGCAGTCCCGCAGGAAATCGCAGCCATCGCGCACGCAATGGAACGTGTGGTTGACACAGTGTTCGCTCTTGTTGCGCACCTGCCAGAAGGCCAGGGGCGAGGAAAGTTTGTCATCTATTATATGACAAGTATCCGGGGCGGTCATCTGCCGGAGGGTGTGGATGACCTGGAGCTGGCCGGTGGATTTGCCGGTGAGCCAGATGAGGCGGGCGAACCGGCCGGCGCGCAGCTGGCCGAGCGCGAACTCCAGCACGCAGCCGGTCTTGCCGTAGCCGGTGGGGGCCTCGAACAGGAGGACGGCGGACGGCGGGCGGAGGGCGGCGGCCAGATCCGCCTGGATCGTTTCCTGGCCGGGGCGGAGCACGGCGAAGGCGGGGCGGAACTGGAGCGCCCGCCGCCGCGCAGTGGCGCGCTGCCGCAGATTGAGGAACTCGACGATGGCGTCGAGCTGATGGTGGACCAGCGCCTCGTCGAACGGCGTCAGGGCGATCGTCTGCACCAGGCCCGAGCCGGCCTCGACGAAGATGAGTTCGGCGCGGATGAGCGGGGAGCCGGCCGCCGCGGCCCGGGCCAGCACGGCGTAGGTGGCGAGCTGGAGGAAATACGCCGGGTAGTCGGCGCGCAGCGCGGCCTCGTCCGCCGGCAGCGGCCGCATGACGCTCTTGATTTCACGGAGCGTGTCCCCGACGCGCTGGTCGATGCGGCCGTTGAGGGTGAAGGTCCAGCCGCGGTGGGTCAGGCGGCCGTCAATGGCGACCTCGAACTGCGCGGCCGGCGCCTCGGCGAGGGTGCGGGTGCGGAGCTCGTTGTGCCAGTGTTGGCCGAGCTGCGCGCGCCAGAGGCCCTGCGGGCCGCCGCCGGCCTCGTGCGGCCCGAGGGCGAAGCCGGCGAATTCGCCGACGCCCAGGCTGGCGGTCCGGAGCTCAAGGGAAAAATCCATGTCAGCCCAGGCGGATTTCCGTTTCCGCGTGCACCCATTCCTCGAGCCGGCGGGCGATCCGGGCGACCGTGGCGGCGTCGGCCGTCTGGGCGGCCAGCGGCTGGTTGAGCAGCTGCGCAGCGGTGGCGCGGTCCGCGGCGGGGAGCTGCGGCCACCACTGCTGTTTCACGGGATAGCCTTCGTCGCGCAGGAAACAGTAGAGGGTCTTGAGCCAGACGATGCCCGGGGGGCCGCCGGCGGCCAGCGCGGCGAAGCTGGCGCGCAGCAGCTCCGCCACCACCGGGCGTGATTCGTCGGACACCGGGTTGCGGTGGAGCAGCTTGGTCAGGTTGGCGGCGGCCTGCAGCGTTTCGTAGGACCGGCCGATGCCGGGGTGGCGTGAGAGGAAGCGGTGCTCCTTGATAAACCAGGTGCGGCCCTGGCTGGAGGATTCGAGCCAGAGCTCGGCCTCGTCGAAGAGGTCCAGGGGTGCGGCGGCGGCCTTGCCCGCGGCCAGGCGCCGCAGGCAGTGGAGGACGCCGTGCTCGCCGGAGAAGGCCGTCAGCTGCTCGAACTTGTCGGAGCCCGACGGTTGCTTCGCGAGGATGAACGCCGAGGTTTGGAGCTGCGGGCCGGGCACCCGCCTACGCTCCTGCCGGAGCCACGGCGCGGCAAGCCACTTTATCTTTCAACGGGCGCCGAGCGCGGCGCGGGCGGCGGCCGGGTCGGACCAGGCGGGCAGGACCGCGCCGCAGGAGATGACGGTCTTCATGCCTTCGGTGACGGACATGTCGAGCTCGATGAGCTCGGACCGCGGGAGATACATGAAGAAGCCGTTGACCGGGCTGGGGCAGGTGGGGACGAAGACCGCCCAGTGTTCGCCGCCGAGGTGACGGTGGGGTTCGCCGCTTGTCGTGTTGGTCAGGAAGCCGATGGTGTAGGCGCCGGCCCGGGGAAACTGCACCAGCACGACCTTGCTGAACTGGGTGCGGTCCCGTGCGCCGAAAGTCTCGATGAACTGCTTGACGCTGTTGTAAAACCCGCCGATGCCCGGGATGCTCTGGATCAATCGTTCCCCCATCGCGCCGAAGAACTGGCCGAGGAACAGGTGGGAGAAAAAGCCCAGCAGGGTGATCAGGGCGAGGGCGATCCCGGTGGTGATGATGTCCCAGACAATGCTCGGCAGGTGGCTGAGCGCCGCCGGCAGGTAGGGCGAAAACAGCGGCGTGATCGAGCCGCCCACGATGCCGATGATGACCTTCAGCGCCCAGACCGTGACCACCAGCGGCGCGACCAGCAGCAAGCCGGTCAGGAAGGCGTTGCGCAGGGATTTGATGCGGGTGTCGGACATGCGGGAGGAGTGAAGCAGAGATGAACCCGGTTGCCACTGATATTTTGAATGTCGCGCCGCTACCGGGTCAGCCGGAATGCCGGGATCGCGCGGACTGCGTGCAACCGCGCCAGCGCCCGTTTCTCCGCGGCGCGCATCCGGCGTTTCGGCGCCGGCTGGAGGTCGTCATAGCCGGCCAGGTGGAGCCAGCCATGGACCAGGTAGAGGGTCAGCTCGGCGGAGAAATCGCGCCGGTGCGCGCGGGCATAGGCCGCCGCCCTGTCGGCCGAGACGCAGATCTCCCCCGCGAGGCCGTCGGCCGGATCCCCCGCAAACGTGATCACGTCCGTGGCGGCCGGATCGCCCAGGAAACGGGCGTGGACCTGCGCCAGCGCCGGATCGGTCAGGAAGGCGAGGGACAGTTCCCCGGGCGGGCAGCCGCCGAGAAATTCACCGGCATGGCGGTCGAGCACGGCGATCGCCGCCGCGACGGCGGTCCGGGACAGGCGCAGGCGCGGATGGGCGTTCCGGATGACGGTCGTGCGCGGAGGGTTTGTCATCTATGATATGACAAACCTTCAGTTGCCGGCGGTGCCCTCGCCGGAGGCCTTGGCGTGTTCGTAGGCCTCGATGATCTTCTGGACGAGGGGGTGGCGGACCACGTCGGAGGCGGTGAAGGTGTGGAACTCGATGCCGGGAATGTTTTTCAGGACCCGCGGGGCCTGGGTCAGGCCGGACTGCTTCGCGCGCGGCAGGTCGATCTGGGTGATGTCGCCCGTGACGATCATGCGCGAGTCGTCGCCGAGGCGGGTGAGGAACATCATCATCTGCTCGGGTGTGGTGTTCTGCGCCTCGTCGAGGATGATGTAGGCGTTGGCCAGGGTGCGGCCGCGCATGTAGGCCAGCGGGGCGATCTCGATGACGCCCTTCTCGGACAGGGTGGCGACATCCTCGGCGTCGAGCATGTCGTGGAGGGCGTCGTAGAGCGGGCGGAGGTAGGGCAGGATCTTCTCGCGGAGGTCGCCGGGCAGGAAGCCCAGGGTCTCGCCCGCCTCGACGGCGGGGCGTGTCAGCACAATGCGCTGCACCTGGTTCCGGAGCAGGGCGGAGATGGCCGCGGCCATGGCGAGGTAGGTCTTGCCCGTGCCGGCCGGGCCGATGCCGAAGACGACGGGGTTTTTCTGGATGGCCTGCAGGTAGAGTTTCTGGCCGATGGTCTTCGGGACGACGCTCCGGCGCTTGGTGGCGATGACCAGCGGTTCGTTGAACAGGGTGCGCAGGCTGGCGCCGCCGTCCTTGGTGTACAGGTGCAGCAGCCGGACGAAGTCGGGGGTGCGCAGCGCCAGCCCCTGGGTGCGGCCGGTGTTGAGCAGGGTGAAGAACTCCTCGGTGCGCGCCAGGGCCTCCGCCGGGCCGTCGATCTGCAGCCATTCGTCGCGGGTGACGAGGCGCACGGCCAGCGTCTGCTCGACCCGGGTGAGATTGTCCTCGCTCCCGCAATACAGCTGCTGGAGGTGGCGGGCGTTGGGATAGTGGAGCGTCTTGGAATCGGGCACGGGGGATAAGCAGTACACTTCAAGCTTTTGGCTTAAAGCCGTCCGCGACGGTGCGCAGCCGCCGGTACATGGCGTCGAGGGACTCGGGGAGCACGCGGGTCTCGCCGATGACGGGCATGAAGTTGGTGTCGCCTGTCCAGCGCGGGACGATGTGCGCGTGCAGGTGGCTGATGCTGCCGCCGGCGGCGGTGCCGAGGTTGAAGCCGAGATTGAAGGCATCCGGCTTGATCGCGGCGCGCAGCACATCCTTGCCGAGGATGATCTCGTCCATCAGGTCGGCGCGCTCCGCAGGGTCGAGCTCGGTGAGATCGGCGACGTTGCGGAACGGGACGGCCAGCAGGTGGCCGGGGTTGTAGGGATAGCGGTTGAGGATCAGGTAGCAGAGCCGGCTGCGGTGGATGATGTGCGCGGCAGCGTCATCGCCGAGCGCGGGGAGCGCCGTGAACGGGTTTTCGCCGGACATTTTGCGCGGCGCCTCGATGTATTCCATGCGCCAGTAGGCGTGGAGATGTTCCATGGTCGGAGGGGACTGTAGGTGGCCGGCGGGCCATGTCAAAACCCCAAAGCGCGGGCGAATCCCCGCTTTGACACGGCCCGGCGGCGCTCCAAGCTGGGTGCCGTGCTCGTCGAATACAAAAACGTGCGGCAGGAACCGGGGTGCGGACCGCGCCGCTGGTTCGAGGGTGGGGGGTTCGAGCTGGTGGTCTGGTACCGGGCCGACGGGCCGGTCGAGGGCTTCCAGATCCTCCACCGCCACCGCCACCGCGGCCGCGAACGGGCGCTGACCTGGCGCGACGGGGCCGGCTTCAGCCACGGCCGGGTGGACAACGGCATGGGCTCGCCGTTGAAGAACCTGACGCCGATCCTGCTCCCCAATGGCGGCATTCCCTGGGAGGAAGTGCTCAGGGAATTCGACGAAAGCAGCGGCTCGCTGGAGCCGGCCCTGCGCGCGCTGGTGCGGCGGCGGCTGGAGGCCCGGGGCTGATGGACCGCCGGCTCGTATGGTTCTGCCTCCTGCTCGCCCCGGTGCTGGCGTGGTCGGCGGTGCGGCCGCACGATTATTTCACCTGGTTCCTGGAGATCGTGCCGGTGTTCATCGGGCTGCCGCTGATACTGGCCCTGCACCGGCGGTTTCCGCTTTCGACGCTGCTGCTCGTGCTGGTGTGGTGGCACTGCGTGATCCTGATCTTCGGCGGGCACTACACCTATGCCCGCGTGCCGCTGGGGGACTGGGCGATGCATTGGTTCGGCTGGACGCGCAACAATTACGACAAGCTCGGGCACTTCGCGCAGGGCTTTGTTCCTGCGATCCTGGCCCGGGAAATCCTGCTCCGCACCTCGCCCCTGCGCGACCGGGGCGACGGCCGGCCGAGCCGCTGGCTGGCTTTTCTGGTCGGGTGCGTGTGCCTGGCCTTCAGCGCATTTTATGAACTCGTGGAATGGCGGGTGGCGGTGAGCTCCGGGGCGGCGGCGGATGATTTTCTCGGGACGCAGGGCGATCCCTGGGACACGCAGAGCGACATGGCCGCAGCCCTCGTCGGGGCGACCGTGGCGCTCCTCGTGATGCCGCGGTGGCACGACCGTTCGCTGGCCACGCTGACAAAGTAGCGGCGCGACCGGCCCGGGCGGTTCACCGCTCGGTCTTCCGGATCATGAGCTTCACGCCCGACCAGGTCGCGTCGACGGCGCAGACCTTGATGTCCACCAAGCCCAGGGGCAGGGCGATCGCCCGGATGGTGTCCTCGGTGATGTCGGTGGCGACTCCGGAGGATTGCTTGGGCCACGAGACCCAGATCACCCCGTCCGGCGCGATCTGCCGGCGCAGGGTTGCGAGGCGGCGGTGAAGCACGGCGGCGTCCAAGGCGAACAGATGCACGAAGCCCATGCCCCGGCCCGCGCGTGCCAGCCACGTCACCCGCACGTCGGCGGGCAGCTGCAGGAGTCCGGCATAACCCGGCGGGGCGCCGGGGACAAACGCGCTGAGTCCGGTCTGGTAACCGAGTTTTTTCCAGAGCGGCGTGGACGAGTAGCCGGCCATAAGCGGGGGATGATCAGGGTGTGGCCTCGGACTTCCCGACCGGGGTCCCGGATTTTCCCGGGATGGGCAGCACGATGAATTCGGAGGCCCGGGCCGGGTCCAGGTACTGTTTGGCGAGGGCGCTCAATTCCGCGGTGGTCACGCTTTCGTTGTCGGTGTAGCGGCTGCGGCTCCAGTCGAGCCTTTGGGGAAACTCCTGCGCCGAGGCCAGCACGGTGTTGAGCCAGTATTCGTTGGTGCGCGACGATTCGCGCAGCGCCGTAAGCACGGGCTGCTTGGCCCGGACCAGTTCTTCCGCCGTGACCCCGCCGTCATGGAGCCCGGCGGCGACGGCCCGGATGGCGTCGGTGATCTTGCGCGCCGCGTCCGGGGCGACGGTGGCGTCGGCGACGAGCCAGCCGTAGCCCGGATAGGCGTCGCTGAGGTCGGAGACGGCGTTCGGGCTGTAGGTGCCGCCCATCTCCTCGCGGATCTTCACGCGCAGGCGGTCGGCGAAGACGTCGGCCAGCAGCCGCAGGCGGCGGGCGAGCCTGACGTCGTGGCTGTCCGTGGCGGGCCAGTAGAGGCGCACGATGGCCTTGGGAATCTCGGTCGGCACCTCGTACTGCTTGGTCAGCGGGCGGGCGGGCGGTACTACCCGGCGGGCGGCGGTGTAGCCGGGCTTGGCGGCGCGGGGGGGAAGGGCGCCGAAGGTCCGTGCGACGGCCGCGATGGTGGCGGCGCGATCGAGGTCGCCGACGATGGCGATCTCGATGGGACCCCGGGCGAACTCGGGCGTGAGCCACGCCTTCAGCTCGTCAAGGTTGCGGGCGAGCAGGACGTCCTTGGACGGGAGGCCGAAGCGGACGTCGCCGCTGGCGAGGAGGCGCTCGACCTCGAGCTGCAGCGGCCCGTCGGGGGTGTGCTCCAACCGCGCGTAGAGCTGTTCGGCGCCCTTCTTGACCTGCCGGATGGCCTCGGGCCGGTAACCGGGATCGGTGAGGAAGGCGCAGAAGAGCTGGAGCTGCAGGAGCAAGTCGGCGCGGTTGGTCGTGCCGCTGAAATTGAACGCGTCCTCCTGCGTCCCGAAGCCGAGCCCGATGGTCTTGCCCGCGAGAATGCGCTCGAGGTCGTCCACGCTGTGCCGGCCGAGACCGCCCGGGGTGAAGGCGACATTGGCGAGCAGCGCCAGGCCGGGCTGGTCGGTCGGCATCGTGAGCAGGCCGCCGCCGACGCGGACGGAGACCCGGATGCGGCCCGCCTCGAAGTCGGTGGGCTTGAGGTCGAGGCGGACGCCGTTCTGAAACTGGATGAGGGTGGCGCCGAGGTCGTCGACCGCGGTCTGTTTCACCACCTGGCCGGCCGGGCCGAAATCGGTGTAGGCGAAGGCGCCCGCCGCGCTCTTCGCGTGGGCGGTGACGGGCATGGCCCGGCTGGCCTCGTAGGCGGCGGTGATGGCCGGCGGCGCGTCGGGCAGAACCAGGTTGCCGGAGACAAAAATCCGGCGGCCGGGCGTCTCGCTCCACGTGGCGCGCAGGGCGGCGGCGCAATCCTCCGGCGTGATCTTGGCGAGCGCGGGCCCGTAGAGCGCGAGATTGGCCGCGGGGTGGGTGGAAACGGAGCGGTCGAGCACGTCGTCGGCCAGCTCGTCCGCGAGTTCGCCCGAGCGGCGGGTGGCCGCGGTGCGGACCGCCTGTTCCAGGTTGTTGCGCATCTCGGCGACGGCCTCGGCGAGCTCGTCCGGCTGGAAGCCGTGCTCAAGGGCGCGGCGGAGCTCCTGCTCGGCGACGCCGAGGGCCGCGTTCCACTGGTCGGGCCGGCAGTTGAGCTCGATGGAGGCGTTGCGGAAGAAATCATACTGTTCCGTCACGCCGACGAGGCCGCTGAGGAAGGGCGCGCCCTCCTCCTTGGCGAGGATGGAGAGGCGCTGGTTGAGCATGCGGAGGGCGAGGGTGCGCGGGAGGTACTTGAGGCGGAGGGCGGCGGTGTCGGGCTCGTAGGCGTAGGGCACGACGGTCTCGAGCGCGACGTTGGTGCTGCCGGCCTCGGGCTCGGGGTGCAGGCCGGCGATGATGCGGTCGGGCGCGGTGACGGTGCCGAGGCGGGGTTCGGGCAGGGCGGGGGCGCGGTCGGCGAGCGGGGAGAAGATCTCCCGCACCAGCGGCTCGACGGCCGCCGGGTCGATGTCGCCGGCGAGGACGAGCACCATGCGCTCGGGGCGGTACCAGGCGTTGTAGAATTCCTCGAAGCGGTCGTGCGTGGCCGTCCGGATGACCGACTCGAGGCCGATGGGCAGGCGCTCCGGGAAGCGCGTGTCGGGCACGAGAAACTCGAGCTCGGCGACGAAGGTGCGCAGGCCGACGGAGTCGCGCGCGCGCTTTTCGCTCAGGATGATGCCGCGTTCCTTCTCGATCTTGTCCGGGGCAAGCGTGAGGCCGCCGGCGACGTCGGCGAAGAAGGTCAGGGCCTCGCGCAGGGTGGCCGGCTTGGTGTCGGGCAGCTCGAGCTGGTAGAGGGTGCGGTCGAAGTTGGTCGAGGCGTTGGTGTCGCCGCCGAAATCCATGCCCAGGCGCTGGAAGTACTCGACGACGCTCGCCGACGGGAAATGCGTGCTGCCGTTGAAGGCCATGTGCTCGAGGAAATGGGCGAGGCCGCGCTGGTTCTCGTTCTCGTAGAGCGAGCCAACCCGGACGGCGAGGCGGGCGCTGACGCGGCCCTTGGGCTCCTGATTGTGGAGGAGGACGTAGCGGAGGCCATTGTCGAGCCGGCCCCAGTGGATGGCGGGATCGGCCGGCAGGTCGCTCGTTTCGTGCGCGAAATTGCCCGCGAACGCCAGCAACGGGGCCAGTAACAGGACGATAAACACGCCGCGCAGGGCGGGGATGCGGCGAGCCCGGGCGACGGGGGCAGAAAGGTGGATTGGCATGGCGGATTGCAGTGTTCGGACACCGGCGCAGAGTGCAAGTTTCCAGCGCAGAGCGGGATGGGGAAGTGCGGCAGAGTTTTGTGTGGCAAAATGCGCACCTCGCTCCCTATCTGGTGGATACTCATGAAAGCGAAAGCCAAGTCCAAGCCCGAGCTGGTTAACGCCGCTCTCGCCCGGAAGAAGGGCCCGGTGTCGAAATACCTGGCGCACCACTACCGGCATTTCAATGCCGCGGCCCTGCTGGACGCGGCCAAGGGTTATGAGGCCCACCTCGCCGCCGGGGGCAAGATGCTGGTGACGCTCGCCGGCGCCATGTCCACGGCCGAGCTGGGCATCTCGCTGGCCGAGATGATCCGCCGCGACAAGGTCCACGCCATCGTCTGCACCGGCGCCAACCTGGAGGAGGATATTTTCAACCTCGTCGCCCACGATTATTACGAGCGCGTGCCGCATTACCGGCACTTGACGGCGCAGGACGAGGAGGCGCTGCTCGCCCGGCACATGAACCGGGTGACCGACACCTGCATCCCCGAGATGGAGGCGATGCGCCGGATCGAGCAGGTCGTGCTCGCGGAGTGGATCCGGGCCGACCGCGCGGGCGAGCGCTATTTTCCGCACGAGTTCATGTACCAGATCCTGCGCGGCGGCCAGCTCCGGAAGTCCTTCCAGATCGACCCGAAAAATTCCTGGATGCTGGCCGCGTGCGAGAAGAACCTGCCCATCATCGTCCCCGGCTGGGAGGACGCCACCCTGGGCAACATGTATGCGGCGGCCGTCATCCGCGGCGACGTGAAGAACGTCCACACCGTGCGGACCGGCATCGAGTACATGACCTCGCTGGCGCGTTATTACACCCACACCGCCCGCCGGCTGCGGAACGGCGAGGGTTCGATCGGGTTCTTCCAGATCGGCGGCGGCATCGCCGGCGACTTCCCCATCTGCGTGGTGCCGATGCTGCACCAGGACCTCGAGCTCACCCGCGTGCCGCTGTGGGGCTATTTTTGCCAGATCAGCGACTCGACCACCAGCTACGGCAGCTACTCGGGCGCGGTGCCCAACGAGAAGATCACCTGGGGCAAGCTGGGGGCCACAACCCCGAAGTTCATCGTCGAGAGCGACGCCACGATCTGCGCCCCGCTGATTTTTGCGTGGGTGCTGGGGCAGTAGGCGCGCCTCCTTTTTTAATCACGAAAAACACGAAGACAACCAAGTGCGATGAACCACACCTTCGGGACCTCCGTGCTTTTCGTGGCGGCTTCCCGTTAGCGGGTTTCGCGCCGTGATTTGGATCTACAGGCTTCTTTTTTTGCCCCTGCTGCTGCTGGCCGCGCCGTATTACCTGTGGCGGATGCGGCGCCGCGGCGGTTATGCGGAGAATTTCGGCCAGCGTTTCGGCGGCACCGACCCGCTCCCGCCGCGGCGGCCCGGCGTCCACCGGCTCTGGCTGCAGGCGGTCAGCGTGGGGGAAATGCTGGCGATCGCGCCGCTGCTCGAGGCGTTGCACCGTGACGGCCGCACGGAGGTCTACCTGACCACCACGACCAGCACCGGCTACCGGCTGGCCCGGGAAAAGTACGGCGCGCTGACCGTCGGCCTCGGCTATTTCCCCCTCGATTTCTGGGCGTTCAGCGCGCGGGCGTGGCGCCGGGTGCGACCCGATCTCTGCATCCTGATGGAAGGCGAGCGCTGGCCGGAGCACGTGCACCAGGCCCGGGTGCGCGGGGTGCCCGTCGTGTGCGTCAACGCCCGGTTGTCCGACCGCAGCTTCCGCCGCTCGATGCGCTTCCGCGGTCTCCTCCGGCCGCTCGCCGCCGGGCTCACGCTGGTCCTCTGCGCGTCGAAACGCGATGAGCAGCGGTTCCGGTCTCTGGGCCTGGACCCCGCCCGGCTGCAGACCACCGGCAACCTCAAGCTCGACGTCGAGATCCCGCGGCTGGCGGACGCGGAGCGGGACCAGCTGCGGCGCGAACTGGGCCTGGGCGGCGGCCTGGTGCTGCTCGGCTCGTCCACGTGGGCCGGGGAGGAGGCGGCGCTGGTCGCAGTGCTCCCCGCGGTGCGCGCCCGCGGGCTGCAGGTGTCGTTGCTGCTGGTGCCGCGGCACGCCGAACGGCGCGAGGAGCTGCGCGAGCTGCTGGTGCGGTCCGGGCTGACGTTCCATTTCCGTTCGGCCGGCCACGCGGCCGGCGAGGTCGATGTCGCGGTCGGCGACACCACCGGAGAACTGCGGAACTTCACGCAGCTGGCCGATCTGGTGTTCGTCGGCAAGAGCCTCGACCCGCATGCGGGCGGCCAGACGCCCGTCGAGGCGGCGGTGCTGGGCCGGCCGGTGATGCACGGGCCGCGCATGACGAATTTCCGCGAGATCATCCGCACCCTCGCCGAGGCCGGGGCCGTCCGGCCAGTGGCGACGCATCCCGAGCTGATCAGCGCGGCGGTGGAGCTGCTGGCGGACGCGCCGCAGCGGGCGCGGCTTGCGGCCGCGGCGCGGGCCTGGCACGAGGAGAACCGCGGCGCGGCCGCGCGCACCCTCGCGGTCATCCGGGCACACCTCGGGCCGCCGGTTTGAGGCTCACGCCGACCTCACGCCCCCACGCCGGCCCCCCGGCACACGCCCGCCGCCGCCCGGCCGTTCCGGCCGCCCGCCGCCCCGGGCCGCCGGCGGTGGCGCTGGCGCGGCTGACGGCAGCGGGCTACGCCTTAGTATACTATTAGTTGACAAATGCGGACGGGGGTCGCTGTAAACTAATAGTATACTAAGGTCGCGGGAGCCGCGCCGGGGTTCAGGGCGTGGG
>CAYRDN010000045.1:0-28486 GCA_964423065.1 uncultured Oleiharenicola sp.
GCAGGCAGATGAGCAGCAGGCAGCCGGTCACGAGCAGGAACTGGAAGAGGTTCGGGGCGCGGCGCACGTGCATCAGGCCGGCGACGAAGATGGTGGTGAACAGCGCCACGACGAGCAGGGTGAAGATGAGGCCCATCTCCTCGCCGAGGATGGCGAAGATGTAGTCGGTGTGCGCCTCGGGCAGGAAGGCGTTTTGCTGGCGGCCGTTGCCGAGGCCGACGCCGTCGACGCCGCCCGCGGCGAACGCCAGCAGCGCCTGCCACGGCTGGTAGCCGGTGCCCTGGCGGTTGGCCTCGGGGTCGAGGAACGACATGACACGGGCGAGGCGGACGGGGTTGTGCATGATGAGCACGACGAAGCCCAGCAGCGCGGCGCCGATGGACGGCAGGAGGAACCTCAGCCGCGCGCCGGCGAGGAAGAGCAGGATCACGCCGATGCTGCCGAGCAGAAACGCCGCGCCGAAATCGGGCTCGACCAGCACCAGCAGGGTGAACAGCCCGATCCAGCCGGCGGGCAGGACGAAGCCGCGCCAGAAATCATGCAGCCGGCTCTGGTTGACCGCGAGGAAGTGCGCGAGCGAGAAGACGAGGGCCAGTTTGGCGAACTCCGAGACCTGCAGGCGCACGCCGCCGAAGCCGAGCCAGCGGCGGCCGCCGTTGACCTTGATGCCGAGGCCGGGGATGAGGACGAACAGGAGCGCCGCCAGGGCGATCGCGGCGGCGATCCACGCGAACTTGCGCAGCTGCTCGAGGTCGGCGATGGCCATGAGCCAGCCCGCGCCGATGGCGAGGGCGAGGAAGATGAACTGCTTGTAGAGGTAGGCGTACGGCCCGCCCTTGATCGGCGAACTCGCGCTGAACAGCACGGCCAGCCCGATGGACACCAGCGCCACCACGCAGACGATGATGACGCTCGCGGGGGTGATCGTGAGAGGTCGGCGGGGAGCAGCGGCGCTCGTCGAACTCACCATGGTGAGGGCGGCTTACGGCTTGGGCGGTTGCTCGGCCTTGGGCGCTTCCACCTTGATGGTCGGCACCTCGGTGCCGCCTTCCTTCAGGCCGGAATCGAGATCCTGGCCGGGCGGCGGCGGGGCGATTTCAAAATGCGGCGCGGCCGGGGCGGGTGGTTTTTCCCCCGCGGCGGGCGCGGTTTTCTCCGCAGCGGCGCCGGCGGCGGGCTTCGGGCCCGGGGCGGCGGCCTTGCTGCCGACGGCCTTGAAGCCGGGGATGATGAGCTGCTGGCCGGCGCGGACCTTGGAGGGATCGGTGATGCTGTTGGCGGCGGCGAGCTCGCCGGTGGTCACCTGGTACTTGCGCGCGATGATGCCGAGGCTCTCGCCCGGCTGCACGGTGTGCTTGACGGCGTCGATGCCGGCGTGGCCGGCCGCGGGTTTCTCTGCGCCGGCGGGCTTGGCGGCGGCCGGCGCGGCGGCGAGGTCCCTCGGCGCGGCGCCGGGCTTGCCGGGGATGATCAGCTTCTTGCCCGGCTGCAACGTGGCCCCGGTGCCCAGGTTGTTGGCGCGGGCCAGCTCGGAAACGGTCAGCCCGTTTTTCTTCGCCAGGTTCCAGAGGTTGTCGCCCTTGGCGACGGTGTAGGTCGAGACGGGCGCGACGTCGGCGGTGGCCATCACCGGCACGACGGCGGCCGCGGCGGGCGAACCGGGACGGGTCGGCGTGGCGTGGCCGAAATCATTCGCCGGCGCATAGGTGACCATCGGGCCGGCACCCGTGCCGAGATCGACCGGCGTCGGGGCCGGGGCCGGGACGCTGTAGGTGACCGGGGCGACGGCCGGACCGGCGGCCGGCACGGTGGCGTCGGGCGTGGGGATGTTGCGGGGGCCGGACTGGCAGCCAGGGCTGGCAAAAATGAAGATGAACGCGAGCAAGTGCACGGCGACAACTGCTCCGAAGATCTGGAGGATTTTCATGGCGGGAATATGATGAGTGGCAGGGTTGGTTTATTGCTATCTAAAAATGGGGGTTATTCACAGCTTTTCCACCAGGTTTACGAACTGGCGGCCGCGGTCGTCGTAGCCGCGGAACATGTCGAAGCTGGCAAAGCCGGGACTGAGCACGACGTGATCGCCTGTCGCCGCGAGCCCGGCGGCCCCGCGGACCGCCTCCTCGAGGGTCCCGCAGGGCGTGACCGGCACCCGCAGCCCGCGGCAATCGTCGGCCAGGACCGGCGCGGTCTCGCCGATGACGAAGGCGTGCCGGACGTGCGGCGCGATGCGGCGGACGAAGCCGCCGAGATCGCCGCCCTTGGCCCGGCCGCCGCCGATCCAGAGCACGGGGTTGGCAAAGGTGGCCAAAGCCGCCTCGACGGCGTGGAAATTGGTCGCCTTGGAGTCGTTCCAGAAGCTCACGCCGGAGCACTCCCGGACCTTGGCCAGCCGGTGCCCGCCCAGCCGGAAGCTGCGGGCCGCCGCGACGAGCTTCTCCTCGGGCAGCCCGGCGTGCCGCCACCAGGCGGCGGCCAGCAGGTAGTTTTCCCGCTGCGGATAACCGGCGAAGACGGTGCCGGCCAGCCGCGCGTCGGCCGGCTGGTCCGCGGAGGCGATGCCCGCGGACGCAGGCAGCTTGTAACCGGACCGGGTGGCGAAGGTTTGCACGGAAGTACCCGTGAAGACCGCCGCGGGGACGGTGCGTTCGAGCAATCGCCACTTGGCCGCGAAATAGGCGTCCATCCCGGCGTGCCGCTCCAGGTGGTCCTCGGCGAAGTTGGTCCACAGCGTCGCGGTCGGCCGCAGGTGCTGCAGCGTCTCGGCCTGGAAGGAGCTGACCTCGCACACCGCGATGTCCGCCCGGCCGGTCTGCTCGACCACGAAGCGGCTGAAGGAATACCCGACGTTGCCCGTGAGGTGCGCCGCCTGGCCGGCCAGGACCAGCGCGTGGGTCAGGAACTCCGTCAGCGTCGTCTTGCCGTTGGTGCCGGTGATGGCGACGAGTTCCCCGCGCCAGAAGAGCGAGGCGAAATCGAGCTCGCCCAGGCACAGGCAGTCGGCGTCACGCGCCGTCTCCAGCCAGGGATGGTTCGGGATGAAGCCCGGGCTGAACACGACCAGGCCGTGCTGGCTGGCGTGCTCGGGGGTGAAATCATTCTCGGCGTCATCCGCGTGCTCGTCGTAGACGCGGCCGACGCCGCCGATCGCCGCCAGCAGCTCCCGCACGCCCTGCCCGCTCACGCCCGCGCCGAAGACGGCGACCGGGCGCGCGAGCAGCGCGGCGATGTTGGCGGGAGGCGACGGGAGCATGGAGGAAGCGGGGCCGGATCTGGGAAGAAGAAAAGCAGGTGCCCGCTGACAGCAAATAAGGTAAGGTTCCGATTGTTGGTATAAAGAACCTGTCAGCGGGCTCCTGCGAAAGTCCTGGCACTGCGCCCCAGCGGCGCCTCGGGGACGACGGCCCGGCCCGAGCGCAGCCGGCGCAGCTTGGCCAGCGATCGGACCACCGGCTGGCGCAGCAGCAGCAGGCTGGTGCGGGTGACGTCGCGGAAGCTGGGCGTGTGCTCGAAATTGTAGTCGATGGGCATGGTGGGCGGGGTGAAAGTTAAGCGGGGAAGACGCGACGAAGCTCCACCCTCCAACCGCCAGGCCCCAATGAGTCACCAGACGGAGATGTTCCCCAAAGGGCTGGACTGGGGTTCGGGCCCTGGTCTTTCATTGGAGGTTGGAGTTTGGGATTTTGCCCCGCTCAGCGGAGTTTGAGCGTGACCAGCCCGGCGAGGGCGAAGCCGAGGGAGACGACCCAGAAGCGGAGCACGACCTTCGTCTCCGGCCAGCCGCGTTTCTGGAAATGGTGGTGGATCGGCGCCATGAGGAAGAGCCGCCGGCCCGTGCCGGTGCGGCGCCGGGTGAACTTGAACCAGCCGACCTGGAGGATGACCGAGAGCGCCTCGATCACGAACACCCCGCCGACGATCACGAGGGTGAACGGCTGGTGGATCATGAACGCCATGACGCCGATGAGCCCGCCGAGCGCGAGCGAGCCGGTGTCGCCCATGAACACCTCCGCCGGGTGCGAGTTGAACCAGAGGAAGGCCATGCACGCGCCGATCAGCGCGCCGCAGATGACGGTCAGCTCGCTCGTGCCCGGCACGTAGCTGAGCAGCAGGTAGGACGCGGCGATGCTGTTGTCCGCCAGGTAGGCCATGATGCCGAAGACGAGCGCGACCGTGATGGTGCAGCCGACCGCCAGCCCGTCGAGGCCGTCGGTCAGGTTGATCGCGTTGCTGAAGCCGACGATCCAGAGGTAGATCAGCACCAGCAGCAGCCACCACGGCATGTAATGGATGAGCGCGGTCTTGAAGAACGGGACCCACAGCTCGCGGATCTTCGCGGCGCTCTGCGGATGCCAGAGCAGGATGCCGAGGGCCACGACGGTCGCCAGCGACTGCCAGGCGATCTTCTCCCACGACTTGATGCCGTTTTTGTTCTTGTGGACGACCTTCAGGTAGTCGTCCCGCCAGCCCGGCACGGTGAGGGCCGCGTACACGAAGAGCGCAACGACGACCCAGACATTGGGCTCGGCCCAGAGCGCGGAGCTGACGAAGACCGCGATGAAGATGATGAGCCCGCCCATCGTCGGCGTGTGCTGCTTGTCGAAGTAGGTCGCCCCGAGCTCCCCCGTGCGCTCGTCGATGTAGCCGTGGCCGAACTTGAGCTCGCGGAAACGCCGGATGAGCCAGGGCCCGATGAGGAAGCCGATCACCAGCGCCGTGCCCGTCGCCATCACCGTGCGGAAGATGTGCGACGAGAAGAGCCGCAGCGGGCCCCAGAGGTGCGCGTAGTCGGAAAGGTAGCTAAGCATGGGCGACCGCGTGCGGTTCCAGCACGGTTTCGAGGTGGTAGCGGCGGCTGCCCTTGAGGAACACGGCGCCCTTGAACCCGGCGAGGCGCTCGCGCACGGGCGCGAGGTCGGAGAGCACGGCGACCTGCGCGGGGTCGTTGCCGTTCTCCAGCAGGCCCTCGCGCAGGGCGGCGGCCTGGTCGCCGATGACAAAGAGGAAATCGCCGCGCCGCAGGTGCAGCACCCGCCCCAGCTGGCGGTGGTACTCCGCCGCGCCCGGGCCGAGTTCCTCCATGCAACCGAGCACGTAGAGCCGCGGCAGGGCGGCGGCGATCGAGCCGTTGAACGCGTCGATGGCGTCGCCCATCGAAGCCGGGTTGGCGTTGTAGAAATCGCAGTAGACCGTGGTCTCGCCCGACGGCCGCAGCTCGCCCCGCCACCGGGACGGCTGCCATTCGGCGAGGCGGGACTGCAGCACGGCGTCCCCCCCCCCGAGGTCGGATGCGAGCGCGAGCGCGAGCGCGGCATTCTGCGCCATGCCGCCGGACACCCGCCGGAGGATGAAGCGGCGCCGGCCCTCGAACGTGACCTCGGTGCGGTCCGGCCGGTGAAAAACATTGAACTTCATGCTCCGGCCGCCGGTCTTCGTCATGCCTTCGCTGTCCGGCACCAGCACGAGCGGGCCGGCCAGCGCGCGAAAAGGCGCGAACGCCCAGCACGAGACGGGAAACACCGCGAGGCCGCCCGCCCGGTTGGCCGCCGGCAGGAGTGCCTTCTCGGCCGCCACGCCGTCGAGCGAGCCGAGTTTTTCCAGGTGCGCCGGGCCGACGAGCGTGACGATGCTGTGGTCGGGTTCGATCATCTCCGCCAGCGGCGCCATCTCACCCGGGCCGCCGATGCCGGCCTCGATCACGGCCGCGCGGTGCCCGGCCGGATCCAGCCGGGTGAGGGTCAGGGGCACGCCGAGGTGGTTGTTCAGGTTGCCCTCGGTCGCCAGGACCGTGGCCGGGCCGCCCAGCAGGAGGCCGAGCAGGTCCTTGGTCGAGGTCTTGCCCACGCTCCCGGTCACGCCGACGACGGTGCCATGGAACTCGCGCCGGTGCTCGCGCGCGATGCGCTGGAACGCGGCGAGGGGGTCCGCGACCACGAGCTGCGGCAGATCCGCGCCGGCCACCTCGCGGCCGACCAGCGCGGCGGCGGCCCCGCGCTTCAGCGCCTCGCCGAGGTAGTCGTGTCCGTCGCGCTTTTCGGTCCTGACGGCAACGAAAACCTGGTCCGCCGCCAGCTGCCGTGTGTCCTGGTTGAAGCCGGCCAGTGGGCCGCCCGGTAGGCGGGTCCAACGGCCGCCCGTCCAGGCGGCCATTTTGTCTGCGGCGAAGGTTGGCATCGGCGGAGGTTCAGACGGGCTTGATCTGCTTGATGGCGATCAGCTCGCGCACCACCTGGCGGTCGTCGAAGGGGACGATCGTGTCGGCGAATTCCTGGTAGGTCTCGTGGCCCTTGCCCGCGATGAGCAGGCAGTCGCCCGCGCGCGCGGCGTCGAGCGCGAGGCTGATGGCCCGGCGGCGGTCCTCGACGAAGGTGATCCTGCCGGCGTCCTGCACGCCAGCCGACATGTCGGCGAAGATCTGCGCCAGTGCCTCGGAGCGGGGATTGTCGGCCGTGGCCCAGGCGAAATCGGCGGACGCCTGCACCGCGGCGGTCATGAGCGGGCGCTTGGTGCGGTCGCGGTTGCCGCCGCAGCCGAAGACGACGAACAGCCGGCCCGGCGTGATGGCGCGGAGCATGCCGAGGGCGTTGCGCAGGGCGTCGTCGGTGTGCGCGTAGTCGACCAGCACGTTGTAGGGCTGGCCCTCCTCGATGCGCTCCATGCGGCCGGGCACCCCGGCGAAGCTCTTCAGGCGCGGGGCGATGACCTGCGGGTCGCGGCCGAGCGCGTAGCAGGCGGCAAAGGCGGCGAGCAGGTTGCTCACGTTGTAGCGGCCGATGAACGGGCTCTCGAGCTCCACCGCGCCGCCGGGCCAGACGAGCCGGAGCTGCGTGTTCTTGAAATTCAGGCGGACCTCCTCGGCGCGGACGGTGGCGTCAGGCGATTCGCCGAAGGTGACGACCCTGACGTGCGCCGGCACCCGGGCGGCGAGCAGCCGGCCGTAGGGATCGTCGAGGTTGATGACCGCGGCCCGGGGCGCGCTGCCGGCGGCGCCGGTGAAGAGCCGGGTCTTCACCGCGAAGTACGCCTCCATCGTCTTGTGGTAGTCGAGGTGGTCGCGGGTGAGGTTGGTGAACACGGCCACGCCGAATTGCATGCCGAGGACGCGCTGCTGGTCGAGGCCGTGGGAGCTGACTTCCATCGCCGCCTGCCGGCAGCCGGCGTCGCGCATCTGGGCCAGCATGCCGTAGAGCTCGAGCGACTCGGGCGTGGTGCGATACGACGGCACCACGCGCGCGCCGAGGTCGTAGTTGACGGTGCCGATGACCCCCACCCGCTGCGTGGGCGTGGAGAGCAGGTGCTTGATCAGGTTGGTGACGGTCGTTTTCCCGTTCGTGCCGGTGACGCCGATGAGCTCGAGCGCGCGATCGGGGAACTGGTAGTAGCGCTGCGCGACCTGCGCGAGCGCGCGGCGGGCGTCGGCGACCTGGAGGTAGGTGACGCGCGTGGCGGTGCCGGACGGAATCTTCTCGGCGACGATCGCGACGGCGCCGCGGCTGATGGCCTCGTCGATGAAGGAGTTGCCGTCGGCCCGGCGGCCCGGGAGGGCGAAGAAGAGGTTGCCGGCCATGACGCGGCGGCTGTCCATGGCGAGGCCGGAGATCGGGCGGTCGAGGTCACCCTTGCTCGCAAGGATGTCGCCGGAGGAAAAGTAGTCGGAAAGCTTGGGGGCCATTTTGAAGATGCGCCGGGAGACGCGGGCGGAGGCGCGGGTGCGGGGGAGCGGCAGGGAGCGGAAGGCGGCGACGAGCGGATAGTTGGGCGTGAGGTAACCGATCACCGGACACCTCCCTGCATCGCGAGGAAGTTGCGGGTCGCGGGCGTCACGGGCTGGACATGGAGATACTGGATGAGCTGCTCGGCGATGTGCTTGAACGCCGGCGCGGCGACGACGCGGCCGTAGGCGGTGCCGCCGGAGACCTGGGCGTCGTCCACGATCACGGAGAGGACCACCTCGGGCCGGCTGGCGGGGAAGAACCCGACAAAGGAGGCGACGTGATGGGTGCTGGAATACTTGCCGTCGATCAGCTTCTGGGTCGTGCCGGTCTTGCCCGCGACCTCGAAGCCGGGGATGTCAAACCCCTTGGCCGTGCCCACGCGCACGACGCCGGTCAGCAACTGGGCGAGCTGGGCGGCGGTGCCGGGCCGGAGGACCTGCGCGCGCTTTTCCGGACCGAAGGCGCGGATGACGTTCCCGTCGCTGTCGCGGATTTCCTTGATGATCTGCGGGCGGAGCAGGACGCCGCCGTTGGCGACGGCGCTCATCGCCATGTGGATCTGCAGCGGCGTGGCGGCGATGGAGTGGCCCATCGGCATGCGCGAGATCGTCAGGCCGTCCCACCGGGAAGGCGGCTCGAGCATGCCGCGCACCTCGCCGCCGAGGCCGAAGGCGGTCGGCTGGCCGAAGCCGTAGAGGCGGGCGTAATCATAGAATTTCTGCTCGCCCATGAGCATGGCGAGCTGGGCGGCGCCGCGGTTGCTGGAGTGGGCGACGATGTCCGCCACGCTGAGCTGGCCGAACACCTCGTCCTCCTTCGGCAGCTTGATCGTCCGGCCCTTGTAATCGATGGTCTGCAGGCCGCAGTCAAAGGTGGTCTGCGGGGTCACCAGGCCCTCGTTCAGCGCGGCGCCGGCGGCAACGATCTTGAAGGTCGAGCCGGGCTCGATGATGTCGGTGACGGCGTAGTTCCGCTGCGTGTCGAGCGGGGCCTTGCTGTAGTTGTTCAGGTCGAAGCTCGGATAGTTCGCCATGCCGAGGATGGCGCCGGTCATCGGGTCGCTGGCGATGATGGTGGCAAAGTGCGGCGAGTATTTCGCCGCGATCAGCTTCAGCTCGTCCTCGATGATGTGCTGCACGACCGAGTCGATGGTGAGCACGACGTCGTTGCCGTCCTGCGCCGCCACCTCGCGCGAGCGGAACTGCGCCAGCTCGCGGCGGGCGCCGTCCTTCTCGGACTCGATCCAGCCGTCCTGTCCCCTGAGGTAGAGGTCGAAGTGGTGCTCCGCGCCGGAAACGGGCGAACCCTCCTTGTTGAGGTAGCCGATCAGGTGGGCGGCGAGGCCCCCGCCGGGGTAGACGCGGCGGTAGATGCGCTCGTGGGTGATGCCGCGGATGTTGAGGGCGGTGATCCGGTCGAAGGTCGGCTCGTCGAGCGCCTCGCGCAGCTTGACCCAGCGGTCGCGCGTCTGGCCGTCGACGACCCCGTCGTGCGTGTCGTTCTCGGGCTTGATCGCGCGCATCGCGGGAGTGAAGGCCTTTTCGACCGTATCCAGGGGCAGCCCGAGCAGCTCGGCCAGCCGGGCGTGCTTGGCCGCCTCCTCGGCCGCGCGGCGCGCGCGCCTGGCGGGGTTTTTTTCCTGGTCGAGGTATTCGGTCAGCGCCCAGGGATCCACCGCCACGGTGATCTCCGAGCGGCTGGTTGCGAGCAGGTTGCCCCGGGAGTCGAGGATGGTGCCGCGCCGGGCGTGCTCAACGACGATCTGGCGGCGGGCCCGGTCGACAAAGCGGAGCAGTTCGTCGCGGTCGACCACCTGCAGGAACACCAGCCGGACGCCCACGCTCAGGAAGCAGACGAGCACGCCAACGGCGAGCAGGGACAGGCGGTTGGAGGCGAAACCCTTCGACATGGGATCAGCGGAGGGCGGCGGTCAGGACGTGGAAGGCGGGAGCGTTGCCGCCTTCCGCAAATGTGGCGGAGGCAACGCTGAAGACCTCGCGGTTGTGTTTCGACGCCAGCCGCAGCTCGGGCGACTCGCCGACGCGGACGACCTGCAGTTCGCGCGGGGAGACGAGGCCGAGCCGCATGGCCTGGTTCTGCTGGAGCAGGACGTCGGGGTTGACCGCGGCGGCGACCTCGGCGTTGACCTCGTCGAGCCGGCGCTCGACGTCGGCCATCTTCACTTCCAGGGCGCGGCCGCGGTTGGCGGCCTGGGAGATCTCCTGGCGCATCCACACCGCGCCGAGGCCGAGGGAACCGGAGAACACGAGGAGGAGCAGGGTCAGGGCGATGAGCCGGTTGACGAAGGCGTGGGCGGGAGGCGGTTTCATGGGTTCAGAGCTTGCGAAGGACGCGAAGTTTGGCGGAGCGGCTGCGGGGGTTGGCGGAAATCTCGGCGAGGGAGGGCATGACGGGCTTGCGCGTCAGCGGCTCGGCGTGCCGCGTGCGGAGCTGCTGCGGGGTGGCGTCGTTGGCGTCGACGGGCTGGCCGCACAGCCGGCGGAAGAACTGCTTCACCGGCCGGTCCTCGAGGGAATGGAAGCTGATGACCGCCAGCACACCGCCGGGGGCGAGCTTGGCGAAGGCCGCCGGGAGCGCGCGCTCGATGGCGCCGAGCTCGTCGTTCACCGCGATGCGGATGCCCTGGAAGGCGCGGGTCGCGGGATGGATCCGGCTCTCGCGCTTGACGGCGGCCGGGATGGCCTCGGCGATCAGCCCGGCCAGCGAGCCGGTGCGGCCGAGCCGGCCGGTGCCGCGGGCGGACTCGAGGGCAGCGACGACGCGGCGCCAGCTTTTCTCCTCGCCCAGATCGCGCACGGCGCGGACGAGGGACTCATGGCTGGCGGTCTCCAGCCAGTCACCGGCCGGCTGGCCCGCGCGCGGATCCATGCGCATGTCGGCCGGTGCGTCCGTGCGGAAGGCGAACCCCCGTTCCGCCTCGTCGAGCTGGAAGGAGGAGACGCCGAGGTCGAAGAGGATGCCGTCGAACCCGGTGTCGGGCAGGCCGGCGAGGTCGCCGAAGTTGAGGTCGACGAAGCGGAAGGCCGCGGGGAACGCGGCGCGGAGTTCCGCGGCGCGGGGGGCGGCGGCGGGATCGCGGTCGAGGGCGACCACGCGGGCCCCGGTGGCGAGGAGCGCCCGGGTGTGCCCACCCCCGCCGAAGGTGCAGTCGAGGTGGCACTGACCCGCGAGCGGCGCGAGGTATTCGAGGACCTCGTGCAGCATCACGGGTTGGTGCCCGGCGGTCATGGCGCGCGGGCGGAGCTCAAGAGCGGGCGCGGGCATGGAATTTCTTCCACGGAAGGCCGAGCGAGATCGGCTCCCGGAGCAGTGAGCGGCGGTTCGCGCAGAAAACAGGCGAGAGCTTGGGCAACGGCTGGGGCCGGATGAGCGTGGTCAGTGTTTTCATGGGTTAGAGTCCGATGCGGCGCATCAGGTCGCCGAAGTTCTCGCCCGCGGTCGCGCGCGCCATCTCGGTCCAGCGCGACGGGCTGAGGATGTTGAAGGTGTCCCCCATGCCGCTCAGCACCGCGTCCTTCGCGATGCCCGCGTGGCGCAGGAGGTCGGCGTTGACGCCGAAGCGGCCCTGCTTGTCGAAGGTGAACGAGAGCGCGTCGGAAAAGATGCGCGCCTTCACGGCCTGCGCGTCGCGGTCCGACAGTTTCATTTCCGAAACCTGGGCCAGCAGCTTCGCGACCCGCGCCGGCGGCAGCACGGCGATGTAGGCATCGGGATGGGGAATCGCCAGGAACGTCTCCGTGTCCGTGTGCACCCAGCGCCAGAGCGACGGAATCGTGAGACGATTCTTGTCGTCGAGCGTGTGCTCAAAACGGCCGGAATAAACGGTTGTGCCTGATTGCGCCATGGGTGTGTCCCGGGCCCCTTTCCCCCAGAACGTCCCATTTCTCCCCATTTTGCTCCCCACAGTCAAGAAAACACGCGTTGGAAATCGTGAAAATTTGTTCACAAATTACTCGCAGATCCCGCGACCGGAGCCCGCGTTGTCATCAACGAAATGAAGACCATGCGGGTACCGAAAACCCGGTTGAAATGCGCCCTGCCAACCGACTCCCCTCGCCCTATGTCCGCTCGCTTCGCCACCATCGATGGCCGGCACTTGCCTCTGCCAGAATAAGGGATCCCGTGGTGTTATCTGCGTCCTTTCCGGCTGGCTTCCGTCTTAACTGTCATATGAACCAACCATTGCCTGATCCGGAAGTCATTCGCGAAGAAGTCCGCCGCCGCTACGGCTCGATCGCCCAGGGTGCGACGACCCTTTCCGACGATGCCCCCGGCGGGGATTCCTGCTGCCAGCCTGCGGGCCCGGCGCCGGCCGGCGGCTGCTGCGGCAGCGGGGCGCAGGCGCGCACCTTGGGCTATTCCGAGGCCGATCTCGCGGGGCTGCCGGCCGGGGCGAACCTGGGACTCGGCTGCGGCAATCCCGTCGCCCTGGCCTCCCTCCAACCCGGCCAGACCGTGCTCGACCTGGGCGCGGGCGCCGGGTTTGACGCCTTCATCGCGGCCCGGACAGTCGGGCCGGCCGGCCGCGTGATCGGGGTCGACATGACTCCGGAGATGGTCGCCAAGGCCCGGGCCAATGGCCGCAAAGGCGGCTACACCCGGGTGGAATTCCGCCTTGGGGAAATCGAGGCCCTGCCCGTCGCGGACGCTTCCGTGGATGTGATCATCTCCAATTGCGTCATCAATCTCTGTCCGGACAAGCGGCCGGTTTACCGGGAGGCCTTCCGGGTGCTCCGCCCGGGCGGCCGTCTCGCGGTGTCCGACGTGGTGGCCCGCGAGGAGCTGCCGGCAAACGTCCGGCGCGACCTCGCGCTGCACAGCGGCTGCCTGGCCGGAGCCACGGTCCTCTCCGATCTGACCCAAATCCTGGTCGAGACCGGTTTCACGGACATCGTGATTCGCCCGAAAGGCAACAGCGACGAAGTGATCACGAGCTGGGAAGCCAAGCGCGGATTCGAAAAGCAGGTTTTCGCCGCCGAGGTGACCGCCACGAAGCCCTTGGCCTCGGCCCCGCCCCTGCATCCGGCCACATGATCGCCCCCGTGCCACCGCCCACGGAAGCGCCCGGCCCTACCACGGCCGCGCTCTGGCGGGAATTCTCCGCCCCCCTGCGGAAATTCCTCCGGGCCCGCACGGCTTCGGCGGCGGATGCGGAAGACCTGCTGCAGGAGGTGTTCGTCCGCATCCAAAAGCGGCTGCCCGGTCTCCGCGAGCCGGCCAAGCTGCAGGGCTGGGTCTATCGCATCGCCCGCAACGCGGTGATCGACCACTACCGCTCGCGCCGCGCGCAGGCTCCGTTGGATTTCGAACCGGAGGCGGAGGACCCCGCCGGCCGCGATGTGGTCGATCTCACGGCCTCGCTCCGCAAGTTCGTCGCCGCCCTGCCCCCGGCCTATCGCGCGCCGCTGGTGCGGCATGAGTTCCAGGGCGAGGCCCTGCAGGACGTGGCGGCGGCGCTGGGTCTCTCCCTGACCGCGACGAAGAGCCGCGTGCGCCGGGCGCGCCTCTTGCTCCGCCGGATGCTGGACCAGTGCTGCCGCTTCGAATTCGACCGGCGCGGCAGCGTGATCGCCGCGATTCCGCGGAAGCCGTGCGACTGCCGACCGGGTCCGGGCGCCGGACGCTAGGCCCGGCCTGGACCGGCTTCCGTCCCACCGCATCCGCCGGTGGTGTCCGCCCAGAGGCAGCGGACGCCGAGCTCCGCGAGCCAGGCGACGCCGGCCGGGCCCTTGAGCATCGCAATCGTCGCCACGCTGCCGGCCAGCAGGCAGGTGTCGGCGACGATACTGACTCCCGCCAGCCCGCGCACGGGCCAGCCGGTGTGCGGGTGCAGGATGTGGCCGTGGCGTACACCGTCGATGACGATGCAGCGGGCATAATCACCGCTGGTCGCCAGCCCGCCGCCCGCCAGCGCCACTGTCCCGATGAAATTTCCCGGTGAACGCGGATCGCAGATTTGCACGACCCAGGGCGAGCCGTCCGGTCGTGGGCCGATGACACGGATGTCGCCGCCGAGATCGATGAGTCCGTGGACCACACCGGCTTCGGCGCAGATGGCGGCGGCCCGGTCGGCCGCGTATTCCTTGCCGATGCCGCCGAAATCAAGCTCGACCCCGGCGACCGGGAAGGAAAGCACGGGGCGCGCCCAGCGGATCTTGTCCAGGCCCACATAGGGCAGCCACCGTTCGATCTCTCCCGGAGCGGGTGACCGGCCGGTGGAAAAATCCCAGGCCCGCCGCAGGATGCCCGTCGTGATGTCGAACAGACCCCCGCTCTTGTGGTGGCACGCGACGGCGTAGTCGAGCAGCGCGGCGGTCTCGACATCCACCTCGAGTTCGCCCCCCGCTGCCGCCAGGCGGTTGATCCGCGCCAGCACGCTGTCGGCGCGGTAGCGGGAATAGCGGTGCTCGATCCGGATGACTTCCGCCTCGGCTGCCGATGCGACCTGCAGGTGCGCCGCGGGCAGGTGAAACACGCATTCGCTGCCCATGGCGGGGAAGGCAAAGCGGACCGGCTCAGTCATCGGAAGAGGTCGCACCGCCTGGGAGCCGGGGCGCATCGCCGGCACGCGGGCGCCGGGGCTCAGGCCAGCAGATCGAGAATCGAGCCGACGCCGCCGCTGCCGGGGGAGGTCGCCGCCGTGGATCCAGCCGCGTCGCCGCCGAGTCCGGCCAAGGCGTCCGCATTCTGGCTCAGCGCCTGCGCCCCGGCCGCACTGCTTTGGTGATGATGGTGGTGTCCGCGCAATTGTTTCATCATCGCGGTCATGCCGCTGACAAAATCCTGCTTGGTCACACTGCCGGTGCCGTTGGGATCGAGCTGGCTCCAGACTTGGGTTGCACCCGCCGCTTGAAAGGAAGCTGGCGGACTCATGGTCTGGAAGGCCTGCATGAACTGGCTCTGGCTGATCACGCCCGAGCCGGTGGGGTCGATCCGGTCGAACAGGTCCGTCATTTTCTGGGTCGGCGACATCGGGACGCTTGCACTGGAAGAAATGGCGGCCGCATCGCCGACACCGGCGCTGGAGTTTGATACATTCATGGGAAAGAGGGAATAGACTGCCTGCAGGGAATAGATCGGCCCAAAAGGGTTCCGATTGAGCGCCGCGGCCGGAAATGATCCCTCCGCGGTCTCTCCCCGGTGAGCGGGGAGAAAATCAGAGGCCCACCGCCGCGGTGGCGGAGGAGGATGCTCCCGCGGTGTCGACCGTGGCGGGGGCGGTGACGCCGGTCGGCGCCTCAGATTGCAGCGCATCATCCTGGTCATTATCAGCGCGATGATGATGGTGATGGTGGTGGTGGTGACCCTGCACCGACTGCTGCAGCGTCGACATCGCCGACTGGGCCCCGGTCAGGTCGCCGGCTTGCAGCGACGCGGAAAGTGATGAAAAAGCGCTGAGCGCCGGGGAGGTGACGGCGGTGGTTTGAAGCGTCGTCTGCAATTGCGGCGCATCCTGCAGCAGCGAGGCAAAGTCGGTCTGGGCGTTGGTCAGGTTGCCAGTCTGGAGATCGTTGGCGAGGGCTTGGAAATCACTGCGGGCTTTCGCCCGGGAGGCCGGGCTCAACGGGTCGGCCGGGGCGGTGGCGGAGGGGTTGTCGATGGTCATGGCGGGTGGCGGAGGAGGCGGTTGAATTTTTGATTGGCTGGTTTCCCGCCCCAATGCTCTTGCGCAGGGCCGGTGCACCAGCGGTGATGGCTCCGGTAGATGCGAATCCCGTGCCGCAATTTGAGGCCGACTCCCAGGTCATTCCCGGCGAAGGCTTTGCCCAAAGATTTTTCGGCGCGCAGGCGGACAATAGCGGCTGCGACCGGCGGGAGGGAAAAATTTTCCCCACCCGGTGCGAGCGACCCGGACCCCGGCACGGTGCCCCCTATGCGTCCTCCACCACGAAATGGCAGCCCTTGCTCACGGGGTTCAGCGCGGCCGCGTGGACCACGAGCAGGGCGGTCTGCACGGCATTGCGGAGCTCGATGAGCTCGCGGGTCGGCCGGCAGTCGCGGTAGAAGGCCTGGATGTCCTCGCGCAGTTCCAGCAGGATGCGCCGCGCCCGCGCCAGCCGGCGCGGCGAGCGGATGATGCCGGCGTAGTTCCACATCGTCGTCCGGATCTGCTGCAGGTCCTGCTGCACCAGCAGGAGGTCCGCCGCCCGCGCCGGGCTCGCCCACGCGCGCGGCTCCGGCGGGTCGTTCGGGATGGAGTCCAGTTCCGCCGCGTCCGCCAGTGCGGCCGCCCGGGCGGACACGAGGCACTCGAGCAGCGAGGTGCTGGCGAGCCGGTTCGCGCCATGGAGACCCGTGCACGCGGTCTCGCCGATCGCGTTCAAATGCCGGACATTCGTCCGGCCCTGCAGGTCGGTGTGCACGCCGCCGCAGGAGAAATGCGCCGCGGGCACGACCGGGATCCGTTCGCGCGTGATGTCCACCCCGCTCGCGAGGCACCGGGCATGAATGCCGGGGAACCGCCCGCGGATGAACTCTGGCGGGAGTGCGGCCAGGTCGAGCCAGACGCAGGCCTCGCCGGTTGTGGCCAGGTGCTGCTTGATCGCGCGGGCGACGACGTCCCGCGGGGCAAGGGAGCCGAGCGGGTGCACCGCGTCCATGAACCGCCGGCCCGCCGCGTCGACAAGCACCGCCCCCTCCCCGCGCAGCGCCTCGGTGATGAGGAACGGCGGCAGCCCGGGCTTGAGGAAGACCGTCGGATGAAACTGCACATACTCGAGGTCGATGAGCCGGGCCCCCACCCGGTAGGCCATGGCCACGCCGTGGCCGACACTGCCCGGCTGGTTCGTGCCGTGCAGGAAGATCCCGCCGAGGCCGCCGGTGGCGAGGACCGTCTTTTTCGCCACGAAAGCGATTACCTCCCCGCTTGCGGTGTCCAGCGCGTAGCAGCCGAAGCACGTGAGCGGCTCGTAGCGGTCGCCGGCGCGGGTCGAGCTGTGCGACAGCGTGAGGAGATCGACCGCGACGAAGCCGCTGCGCCGGGTGATGCCCGGCGTGGCATCCACCCGCCGGGCCGCCGCACCGAGGATGGCGTGACCGGTGGCATCCTTCGCGTGGATGATGCGGCGCGCGCTGTGTCCTCCCTCCCGCGCGAAATCGAGCCGGCCGCCGGCGTCGCGGTCGAACTCCACGTGCAATTCGTCGAGGAGCAGTTCCCGCACGGCGCCCGGGCCCTCGCGCACCAGCTGCGCGACGGCCGCGGCATTGGCCGTGCCGTCACTGGCCGCGAAAATGTCCGCCCCCAGCTGCGCCGGGTTGGGCGCGGTGTCGTAGATGATGCCGCCCTGCGCCCAGTCGCTGTTGGCCTCCAGCGGCGCCCCGAGCGAGAGCAACTCCACCTTCAATCCCGCCCGGGCCGCGTGCAGGGCGTAGGCCGAGCCCGCCAGCCCGGCGCCGAGGACGAGGCAGTCGGTGGGCATGATCCTCATGGCGCGGGTCCGGCGTCAACGGGTCGGCAACACCGTCAGGCTGAGGTCGACGGCGGGCGCCGAATGGGTGAGCGCGCCGAGGCTGATCACGCCGACGCCCGGCTGCGCGTACTCGCGCAGCATCTCGAACCGGACCCCACCCGACACCTCGACCACGGCGCGGCCGGCGATGAGCTTCACCGCGGCGCGGACCTGGGCCGGGTTCATATTGTCGAGCAGGATGACCTCCGCCCCGGCCCGGCAGGCCTCGCGCACCTCGGCCAGCGTGCCGGCCTCGACCTCGACCCTCGCCGTGTGCGGTGCGGCGGCGCGGCCGAGCCGCACGGCCTTCGCCAGCGAGCCGGCGGCGGCGATGTGGTTGTCCTTGATCAGGACATGCTCGCCGAGCGACGAACGGTGGTTGGCGCAGCCGCCGCACCGGACCGCGTATTTCTCGAGCGCCCGCCAGCCCGGCGTGGTCTTGCGCGTGTCGACGAGGCGAACACCGGTGCCACGCACCGCGTCGGCAAAGCGTCGGGCCTGCGTGGCGATGCCGCTCAGCCGCTGGAGGAAATTCAGCGCCGTGCGCTCGGCCGTGAGCAGCGCGGCGGTCGGACCCTCGATGCGGAGGACCGCGGCGCCCGCTTTCACGCGGTCGCCGTCGGCCGCCAGCAGGCGGGTCTGCAGCGCCGGGTCGGTGCGCGCAAAGACCGCCGCCGCGATCCCGAGGCCGCAGACCACCAGGTCCTGCCTCGCGTCGATGACGGCCCGGCTGCGGTGCCGCGCGGGGAAAATGGCGCGGCTGGTGACGTCGCCGAGGCCGGCGTCCTCCTCCAGCGCCAGGTCGATCAGGTGATGGGTGCGGGGGGTGAGCATGCCGTTCAGGCCGCGGGCGTGAGTTCGAACATCCGCCCGATGCAGCGGGCGGCGCGCACGCGCACGGCCTCGTCGAGCGTGATGATCTGGTCGGGGCGCGGCGCGACGAGGGCGGCGCGGATTTTCGCCAGCGAGTTGAGCTTCATGTAGGGGCAGAGCCGGCAGCCGCCGATGAAGCGCTTCGCCGGATCCTCCACCTGCAGCCGGCCGACGAGCCCGCACTCGGTCAGCATCAGGAAATAGGGCGCGGCCGTGTTTTTCACGTACTTCATCATCGCGCCGGTGCTGCCGACGAAGTCCGCCGCCGCGGCCACCGCGGCCGTGCACTCGGGATGGGCGACGACCCGGAGCCCGGGAAAGCGCGCCCGCGCCTCCGTGATCTGGGCGGGATCAAACTGGTCGTGGACGATGCAGGTGCCGTCGGAGGCGATGACCTCCTTGGCCACGCCCCGGCGGGCCAGCTCCGCGCGGACGTTCTCGGCCATGAGCCGGTCGGGCACGAACAGGATGCGCCGCTCCGGCAGCCGGGCGATGATGTCATGGACGTTGCCCGAGGTGACGCAGACGTCCGACTCCGCCTTCACGTCCGCCGTGCTGTTGATGTAGCAGACGACGGCCGCGTCCGGATAAAGCGCCTTCAGCCGGCGCACGCCGGCGCCGTCGATCGAGCCGGCCAGCGAGCAGCCGGAACCCCGGTCGGGCACGACCACGGTGGCGCGGGGCGAAAGGATCTTCGCGGTCTCGGCCATGAAGACCACGCCGGCGAAGACGATCTTCCGCGCGCGCGACTCCCGGGCCTGGAGGCTGAGGAAGTAGGAGTCGCCCTTGAAGTCGCCGACGCCGTAGATGATCTCCGGCTCGACGTAGGAATGGGTCAGGATGACGGCCTCCTGCTCGCGCTTCAGCCGGTTGATCTCGAGGGTGAGCGGCGCGATGCGCCGGCAGGATTCCAGGTCCCACCGGCGGCCGGGTTCGCAATCCACGGAGAGCAGGGCGCGGAAAAGCCGGTCGGCCTCCGACGCGATCTCGGATCCGCCGGGACTCATGGCGGGGAACCGGGATGCTCCTCGATGGACTGGATCGCGTTGCGGTCGCCGAGCAGCACCACGCGGGGCGCATGACCCGCGGCCTCCTCCGCGGACAGCTCGGCGTAGGCCGCGACCATGACGCGGTCGCCCGGCCGCACGAGTCGTGCGGCCGCCCCGTTGATCTGCACCTGCCCGGACCGGCCGAAGACAACGCGGGTGGTGAAGCGGGCCCCGTTGGTGAGGTCGTGGACATCCACCGGTTCGTGCGGCCGCAGCCCGGCCGCGCAGCACAGCGTCGGATCCAGCAAGAGGGAACCCGCCGACGCGGGGCGGGCGGCCGTCACGGTGGCCCGCTGCAGTTTCGTTCTGAGAAAAGTCACGCTCATGATCCGGCCCGGGAAGCTTTCAAATCGCCGGTTTCAGCGTTCATGGCCGCGGCCTCGTGCAGGCCCCAGAGCACCAGCTCGGGCACGAGCTCGTCGAACAGCCCCTCCGCCTCGAACATGCGGGCAAATCCGCCCGTGCCGATGACGCACGGCTCGCCGCCGGGGAAGGCCTCGCACTGCAGCGCGGCCACGAGGTGACGGATCGCCCCGATATGCCCGTGGTAGAGGCCGGACTGGATGCTCTCGCTGGTGGTGCGGCCCAGGGCTGACTCAGGGCGGGTGATTTCCACCCGCGGCAGCTTGGCGGTGTTGCTGGCGAGGGAGGCGGCCGACACGCCCACGCCGGGCAGGATGACGCCGCCGAGGTAGTCGCCGGCCGCGGTCACGACGTCGATGGTGGTCGCCGTGCCACAGTCCACCACCAGCAGGTTCCGCTGCGGATGACGCCGCACGGCCGCGATCGCGCCCGCGATCCGGTCGGCCCCGACCTCGTGCGGGTTGCGGTAGCGCACCTTCAGGCCGGTCTTCACCCCTGCCTGCAGGACGAACGGCTCGCACTTGAAATACTTCAGGCTGGCGTTGCGCAGCGAATGCAGGCCCGCCGGCACCACGGAGCACAGGGCCACGCGTGTGATCGCCCGCGGATCGACGCCGTTCTCGCGCAGCACGGCGAGGAAGAATGTCCCCAGCTCGTCCGAGGAATCGAGGGGCTGGGTGGACTTGCGGAACTGGCAGCGCAGGCTGTCGCCTTCGTAGACGCCGCCATGGATCTGGGTGTTGCCGACATCAAGACAGAGGAGCATGGCAGGATTCGGGATGAGGGTTGACTGGCACGGAAAGAAGCAGCTGTTCCAGCCGGGCCGCGAGTTCGGGCCGGGTCGGGCAATCCACGGCCGGGAGTCCGCCGGGCTGGTGGATGGTCGCGGGGAATTCGTCCCCCGCCCCGCGCCGGGCGAGGTCGTTGTGGACGACCAGATCCGCGGCGCCGCGATCGAGCAAGCTCGTGACCGCGGCCATGGCCGCCCCGGCCCCGGCACCGGCAGTCAGCTTGAAGGCCACGACCTGCAGCCGAGGGTTCCGGCTGCGCGCCCGGAGCGTGTCCAGCAGCTTGGGCCGGGCATGCAGGCGAAGCCCGACCGGGCCGCCGCCGGATTCCAGCTTCGCGCGGCCCGGCGGGTGCGCGACGCCGCCGGTGACGACCGCCTCGATCCTGAAGTCGCCGACCGCCGCCGCATGGATCACGGCGTCGAATTCCTCCGCGCCCAGCCGCCGGGTCAGCGCGGCGTCCAGCTCGTCGTAGGTTGAAAAAAGCTCCTCCTGGCCGCCCGCGCCGGCGGCCACCGCGGACCGGGCGCGCAGCAGGACAACCTCGTGGCCGCTCCGCGCGAAGTGTGCCGCGAGCCCCGCGCCGGTGCGGCCGGTGCTGGTGTTGGTCAGCACGCGCACCGCGTCGACCGGCTCGGCGGTGCCGCCGCTCGTCACCAGCACGCGCAACCGCCGCTCCGGCCGGGCGAGCGCGGCTTCGATGGCTGCCACGATCTCATCCGGCCCGGCCAGGCGGCCCGCGCCGGTTTCGCCGCAGGCCGTGCGGCCCGCGCCCACCGGCAGGAAACGCACGCCCCAGCCGGACAGTTTCTCCACCGCCGCCGCCGTCGCGGGATGCGCCCACATCGCGGGATTCATGGCGGGGGCGACCAGGAACGGTTTCGTCCGGTCGTGGGCGAGGAACAGCGCGCCGG
The DNA here is from genome assembly GCA_964423065.1 of uncultured Oleiharenicola sp. GTDB lineage: Bacteria > Verrucomicrobiota > Verrucomicrobiia > Opitutales > Opitutaceae > Lacunisphaera. The sequence goes on from CAYRDN010000045.1 coordinate 21,173, forward strand.
GCAGGTCGTCGGCGAGCCCGGCCGCCAGCCGGTTGATGGTGTTGGCGGTCGCGGGGCACACGATCACGCCGTCGGCCCAGCGGGTGAGGTTGATGTGCTCCAGCGCCGCACCCGGCGCGAACAGGTCCGAGCGCACCGGCTCGCCGGTCAGGCCCTCGAGTGTGGCCGGTCCGATGAAGCGCAGGGCCGCCGCGGTGGCCACGGTGCGCACGCGGTGGCCGCGCTGCACCAGCAGCGAGACCGCCTCGCAGGCCTTGAAGCCGGCGATGGAGCCCGTGAAGACGAAAAGGATGTTAGAGCCGGACATTGTCGATCAGGCGGATCCCTTCCAGCCGCACGGCACCCAACCGCACGCCTTCATGATCCGCCACGTAATCCACCTCGAATCCCGCGGCGCCCAGGGCCGGGCCGGCGGCGGCGGCCGTGGCGGCGGACTGGAGCGTCCGGGGAAAGGCCGCCGCCAGCAGCCGGCCGGCGGGTGAAAGCCGTGCGTTGCGCGAGCTGAGCGCCAGGCCGTCGTCGGCGCGCACCGTCGGGCAGGCCACGATCTGGACGGGCAGCAGCAGCGCCTGCGCCATGCCGCGCACCAGCTGGAGCTGCTGCCAGTCCTTTTCGCCGAAATAGGCCCGGTGCGGCTGCACCAGGTTGAACAGCTTCAGGACCACCGTCAGCACCCCGTCGAAATGTCCCGGCCGGTGCGCGCCCTCCCAGCGGCGGCTGAGCTCGTTTTCCGTCACACGGTAATGATAGTCGTCCGGGTAAAGTTCCCCGGCCGGTGGCGTCAGCACGGCGTCGACGAGGCCTTCCGCCAGCGCGAGGTCGGCCGCCAGGGTCCGCGGGTAGCGCGCGAGGTCGGCCGGGTCGTTGAACTGCGCCGGGTTGACAAAGATGCTCAGCACCACGCGGTCGTTGCCGGCGCGCGCGCGTTCGAGCAGCGCGCGGTGGCCGGGGTGCAGCGCCCCCATCGTGGGCACGAAGCCGACGCTGCGCCCGACAAAGTCCGGCCCCGCCCGCGCGGCGCGCCAGTCCGCCATGTGGGTGAAGATGCGCATCAGGCCAGCACCTCCTCGCGCGCGGGGAACCGCGCCCCGCGCACATCGGCGGCAAACGCGTTGACCGCCGCCAGCGCCAGCGCGTGCCCTTCCAGGTAGCGGCGGGCGAAACGCGGCCGGAACACCGCGTCGAGCCCCAGCAGGTCCGCCAGCACCAGTACCTGGCCGTCCGTGGCCGGTCCCGCCCCGATGCCGATGACCGGGATGGCCCGGTCGGTGCTGATCGCGGTCGCGAGCCCGGCCGGCACGCATTCGAGCACGAGGGCAAAGGCGCCCAGGTTTTCCAGTTCCTGCGCCTCGGCCTGGAGCCGCGCCGCCGCCTCGGCCGTGCGGCCCTGCACGCGGAAGCCGCCCAGTTGGTGCATCGACTGCGGGGTAAGCCCGAGGTGGCCCATCACCGGGATGCCGCTCCCGACCAGGTGGGCGATGATGTCGCCGTGCCCGGCCACGCCCTCGATCTTGACCGCGGTGGCGCCCGCCTGCATCAGGGCCCCGGCGGCCCGCACCGCCGCGTCGCGGCCCTGCCGCACGCCAAGGAACGGCAGGTCGGCGATCACCACCGCATCCGGGGCGCCGCGCCGCACGGCGGCGGTGTGGACCACCATCATCTCCACCGTGGCGTGGAGGGTGGACGGGTAGCCGTGCACGACCATGGCCGCGCTGTCACCCACCAGGATGGCGTCCACCGCCGAGGCCGCGAGCAGGCGCGCCATGAGCGCGTCATAGGCGGCGACCATCACGATCGGTTGGGCTTCCCGCTTGGCGCGGGTGAAATCCAGGATGCTTTTCACACGGCCCCTGCGGTTTCCTCATCTGGGAATACCTGCCGGCGGTCGGGGTGGATCGTGGGTGCTTGTCGCATGGCGATGAAGCCTCGGGTCCGAGGTGAGAAGTTAAGGTTGCAATGTCCGGTCGCGATCAGGTTCGCGCCAGACAACCGTCAAGTTGGCCGTGATCCGGCCCCGCGCAACTGAAATCAACCTTCCGCCGCCAGGACGGTGACCCTGAGGTTTGTCATCTATTATATGACAAACGTACCAGCCGGGAACGCGCTGTGTTCAGCCTTCGGGGCCAGTCTGAAGCCCGGATCTCAGACCCATTCCCGGCCCAACCGCCGGGCGTGGACCCAGGCGACCAGCAGCAAGGTGCGTTCCGCATCCGCACAGGCCGTCCGGCCGACCAGGAGTTGGTGCAGCCGCTGCCGGGAAATGCCCAGCAGCCGGGCCAGTTTCACCTTGTCGCCGCGTTTGCGCAGATATGGCGCGGCGTGCCGGACCAGTTCGTTCCAAACCGGCGTGGCCGGCCCGGGCCTAAGCGCCGCGAATCTGGCGGGACGACGGTCCGGGGCCTTCAGCCGCTTGGCCGCCCGCAGATTCTCCCACGCCACATCCATCAGGTCCACGACCAGCCCGCCAAGCTCCACGTGTCTGAGCACACCCTTCATGACCCACAAGATAGGGGGGCCCGAAAGTTTGTCATCTATTATATGACAATACTCAGTGATACTCATGATATTTGTCATATAATAGATGACAAAGTTCAAACCGAGGGATTGCCCAAGGATTGCGGGTGGGAACGGTGTGAGCCTTGGGGGGAGCCGGGATCATGACGCTCCGGATCGCGGGTGGCGGGATGCCGGGGGATCCGGCAGGCCGGAGACCGGAGGCGGGGGTTGCTTCTTTTTTTGACAGCCAGGACGAGACGGAGAACCTGTCGGCGTGGCGCTGCGGTATCTCACCATCGATTTCAATTCCTTCTTCGCCTCGGTGGAGCAGCAGGAACGGCCCGAGCTGCGCGGGCAGCCCCTGGGCATCGTGCCGGTCCGGGCGGAAACCACCGGCTGCATCGCCGTCAGCCTCGAGGCCAAGAAACTCGGCCTCACCCGGAACATGCGCGTCGCCGACGCCCGTCGGGCATGTCCCGGCCTCATCGTCGTCGAGGCCCGGCCGGAAACCTACATCAATTATCACCGGAAGCTGGCGGCGGTCGTCGCGTCGTGCCTCCCCGTCTGGAAAATCCAGTCGATCGACGAGATGACCTGCCGGCTGACCCCGCGCTTCGCCGCGCCGGCGGCGGCCGCGGCGGTGGCGCAGCGGATCAAGGCGGCGATCGCCCGCGAGGTCGGACCTTGCCTGCGCAGCTCGATCGGCATCGCCCCGACCTGGCTCCTCGCCAAGGTCGCCTCGGACCTGCAGAAGCCGGACGGGCTGGTCCTCCTCGATGACCCGGACATTCCCGCGAAACTCCTCCACCTCGACCTCGAAGACATCAGCGGCATCGGCCCGAACATGGGGCGGCGGCTCCGCGCGCACGGCATCGACACGGTCGCGAAGCTCTATGCCGCCAACCTGGCGGAATTCCGCGGCCTGTGGCGCGGCGTGGTCGGCGAGCGCATGTGGCGGCTGCTCCACGGCGAGGACCTGCCCTTCCCCGAGGAGGACAGCGGCCAGCTCGGTCATGGCCACGTGCTGCCGCCGGCGCGGCGCAACCACGCCGCCGCCCTCGCCGTGCTCCACCGCCTCCTGCAGAAGGCCGCCATGCGGCTCCGCCACTCCGGCCGCTACGCCGGCGGGCTGAGCGTCGCGGTCGACTACACCGACGAAACGCACTGGTCCGAGGAGGCGCGGCTGACCGAGACCCAGGACACGCTCGTGCTCACCCGCGCGCTGAACCAGCTGTGGAAAAGGCGCCCGGAGAAATTCGCGCGGCGCACGCCGCTGCGCATCGGCGTCCAGCTGGGCCACCTGATCGACCTGCGGATGCACACGCCCGACCTGTTCGCGCCCGAGCAGGAGAAGAGCCACGACCAGCTCTTCAAGGCGATGGACCACCTCAACCAGGTGTTCGGGAAGAATTCCGTCTACTTCGGCGGCGCGCACGGCGCCACGCAGGACGCGCCGATGCGCATCGCGTTCACCCGCATCCCCGCGCCCGAGATCGAGGAGATCGACCGGAGCCGCCGACGCCGGCTGAAGGGGCCGCCGCCGCCGGCCGCCGGGCCGGAGGCGTGGTGAGGGCGCCAGCCGCTCCCCAGCGCCACTCCGTCAAGTCGGGGTGGACGGGGTGCCATCACCCCGCGAGGCTTTGGCTTCGAGAGCTGAAACACGCCGGGTGAGGGCACCCGGCCCACACCCTGGCATATTTGCCCAAGCAAGATGGATTTTCCTGACGGAGGAGTGCCAGTTACTTCAGAATTTCCCATCCGCGACCAGGCCCGGGCGGCGGACGTCGGGGAGGCCGCGGCTGTCGGTCACGGAAAAATCCGTGACCTGGCGCAGTTCAAAGCGCGGCGCCGCCCCGGTGCCGGGCTGCAGGGTGACGTGGTGGAAGGCGGCGTCCTGCACGTCGGCGAGCACGATGGCGGGGCGGGCCTCGGGTTGGGCAAAGTCGAGCTTCACATCATGCATCTCCAGCCCGGTGACATGGCGGAAGAAGAAGCCGTAGGACGGCATGGGCCCGAACATGCCGGGCTCGGGGTAGGCCTTCTCCTCCTCGGGCGGCTCGCGCCCGGCGAGTTCCGCCGCGCCCGCGCCCTGCGAGACGATCCGGAGGTCCGAAAAGCGGATGTCCTCGACCGGGTGGCCGGGAATGCCGCTCACCACGCAGCCGAGGGACCCCTCGGCGTCGGACGCGACGAGGTGGTTCACGCTGATGCGGCGGATTGTGCCGACGCGGGTGCCGGCCGGCCCGCGCAGCCGGCCGCCGAGGCGGATGAACAGCGGGGAATTCTGCACGTGCCGCATGGTGATGTTCGAGATGACGACGTCCTCGATGTGCGCGCCATCGACGCTCTCGATCGCGATGCCGCGGGAACCGTCGAACACGCAGTTGGTGATGGCGATGTTGCGGAAATCGCCGTCGGACTCCGTCCCCAGCTTGATGCGGCCCGTGCCGTAGGACTTGTAACCGGGCGCACTGCGGCGGAACGTGCCGTCGAGCAGGGTGCCCTCGTCGAAGCTGCCCGCGAGGAAGCAGTCGGAGATGGTGAGGTTCTCGCAGGCCCGGAGTTCGCCCAGCGCGAAGGACGCCTTGAGGCAGATCCCGTCGTCCCACGGGGAATTGACGCTGCACCGGGTCACGCGGACGTTGCGGCAGGCGTCGAGGTCCATGCCATCGCGGTTGGTGTCGATCCGCAGGTTGTCGACCACGAGGTTGTCGACGCCCGTCGCGAGGAGGCCGAACCAGCCGCCGTGCAGGAGGGAGAAGTCGCGCAGCAAGACGTTGTGGCAGTCGCGCAGGGCGATGGCCTTGTTGCCGCTGCCGGGGGGGTTGGCATGGTAGCGCTTCTCGCCCTTGGACTCGTCGGCGAAGCGGTTGAAGCCGTTGTCGAGGCCCCGGCCGTGGATCAGGCCGGGGCCGAGGATGGAGACGTTCTTGAGGCCGATGCCCCAGATGAGGCTGTTCTGCCAGTGGCTGTGGCCGAAGTCCTGGTAATGGAACTCATTGTCCCACCGGTTCGGCTCGGGCGGATCGAACGCCGCGGATTTTTCATCGGCCGCCAGGAGGGTCGCCCCCGCCTCGAGATAGAGCGTGATGTTGTCCTGGAGGCGGAGGGAGCCGGAGAGATAGACGCCGGGCGGGAAAACCACCGTGCCCCCGCCCGCGGCCGCGGCGGCGAGGATGGCGCGGTTGATCGCCGGCGAGTCCAGCGTCCGGCCGTCGCCGGTGGCGCCATAGGCGCGGATGTCGTACGGGTGGGCCGCCACCGGCCCGGCGGCGCGGGCGCAAAGGACCGCGCCCAGGACCACGGCGAGTCCGGGAAGCCAGCCGGTGACGATCCGCCGCCATGCTGGCCGCACGGTTTGCTCCTTGATCCAGGGATAACGCATCACGCTCTCCCTGATGCCTGAGCCCCGGGCCGGCGACAAGCCATGTTTCCGCGGGCATTTCGGAGCTTCCCAAATCCCGCCGAATGCGCGTAGCTGGCGGCCACCGCATGGTCACACCGCAGGACATCCAGCTCATCGGTTCCGAGGTCGCCATCCGCTGGGAGGACGGCCAGGAAAGCTATCTCTCCTATGCAACCCTGCGCGCCGCGTCGCCCAGCGCCGAGGTGCGGGGCGAGCGCGACATCTTCGGCCACCAGTATGGCGGCGAGGTGCCGAAGAACTACGTCGGCGTGGAGGTCACGGGCTGGGAGCGGATCGGGAACTACGCCATCCGTTTCGATTTCAGCGACGGCCACCGGACGGGGCTGTACAGCTATGAGCTGCTGCGGCAGCTGGGGGCGGCGGCCTCGTAGCCCGGCGGTCGTAGACCGCCGGGACAGGGGTGTGAGTCCGCGGCTATTTGCCGGCGATGAAGCCGCGGTCGCTTTTTTCGGCGAAGGCGAGGAAGTGCCTGAACTCGTCCGAGCCGCTGAGCTTGTGCTCGCGCAGCCGTTCAAGGGCCTGGGTGCGGTTGTGGCCGGCGCGGTAGATGAGGCGGAAGGCCTGCTTGACGGCCTCGAGGCGCTCGGGGGTGTAGCCGTTGCGCTCGAGCCCGACCTTGTTGATCGAGCGGGCGACGGCGGGGTTGCCGTCCGCGATGACAAAGGGCGGCACGTCCTGCACGATCTTCGACATGCCGCCGAGCATGGCCTGGGCGCCGATGCGGCAGAACTGGTGGACGCCGGTGCCCCACCCGATGTTGACGAAGTCCTCGACGAGGACGTGGCCGGCGAGCGCGGACTGCGCGCTCATCACCAGATGGTTCCCGACCACGCAGTCGTGCGCGATATGGCTGTAGGCGAGCATGACGTTGTCATGCCCCATGCGGGTGAACTCGGCGTCGTTGGTCGCGCCGTGGACGCTGACGTACTCCCGGAAGACGTTGCGGTCGCCGACGATGAGGCCCGGGTCGCCGCCCTTGAACTTGAGGTCGTGGGTCTTGGTGCCGACGCAGGCGAACGGAAAGATCTCGCACTTTTCCCCGATGGTGGTGCGACCCTCGACGTTGGCGTGGTGGTGGAGCACCGTGCCGGCGCCGATGACGGCCTTGGCGCCGACGTAGGCATAGGCGCCGATGGCGACGTCCTCGCCCAGCCGGGCGCCGGGCTCGATGATGGCGGTGGGATGGATCAGCCCGGCCATGGCTCAGTCGACCTCCGCGCTGTCGACGAGGGCGAACATCAGCTCGCCCGAGGAGACCGCCTGGCCGTTGACCGAGCACTCGCCCTCGGCGCAGGCGATGGTGCCGCGGATCTTCGTCACCTTGACCTTGATGAGCAGCTGGTCGCCGGGGCGGACGGGCTTGCGCCACTTCACCTTGTCGCAGCTCATGA
>CAYRDN010000046.1:0-28448 GCA_964423065.1 uncultured Oleiharenicola sp.
GGGCGCCGTCGGTGAAGTAGGCCTTGAAGCCGTTGTCGTGGGGCGGATTGTGGCTCGCGGTGATGACCACGCCCGCATGGGCCTTCAGGTGGCGCACCGAAAAGCTCAGCTGCGGCGTGGACCGCGGGCCGTCGAAGATCACGGCCTCGCCGCCGAGGCGGGTCCAGGTCGAGGCCGCCAGCTCGCAGAAATGGCGGGAGAAATGGCGGACGTCATGCGCGATGACCAGCTTGGGCCGGTCCGGGATCCGCCGGGCGGCGAGATACGGGCGCAGGTAGCGGTAGAGCCCGACGACGGCGCGGATGAGGGTGAAGTCGTTGAGGAGGTTGCTGCCGACATTCGCATGCTCGGGGGAGCCGAGGGCGCTGACCCGGCCGGTCTCGGCCTGCGCCACGACCTTGCCAATGGTGCGGCCGCGCATGCCGCCGGTGCCGAACTCCAGGTAGCGGTAGAAGCGGTCGTTGAGCTCGCTCCACTCGCCGCGCTCGATGAGCTCGTCCAGGCTCTGCTGCGCCCAGGCCGGCAGCCCGGCCTGGCGCCAGGCCGTGAGATTTTCCGCGGCGCCCGGCAGGAGCCGGCCGGCCAGCGCGGCGGAGGAGATTTTATCGAGTTGGGTCATGGGAAAGGATTAGGGGGAGAATGCTGAAACTGGAAACCTGAATCTTGAAACCTGCGACCTGAAAACGAAACCTCAGTTCAACCGCGCAATAGCGGGGCCGAAGCATTCAGGTCTCAGGTTTCAGCCCCCAGGTTTTCCGGCCATCTCATTCCAAGTACAGTCCGTCGGCGACGACGGGCTTGACCGGCAGCTGCGCCCAGCGCTCGGCGAAGGTGGTGGCGTCGTAGCCGAAGAGCGGCGACACTTCCAGGCGGGCCGCCGGCAGGCCGGTGGCGTCGGTCGCGACGGTGGCGCCGGCGGCCTGGAGCCAGCGGGCGGCCTGCCGGAGCTGGTCCTCGCGGGCGGTCCGCGGGGAGTCCACGCCCTCAGCGTTCTTGACCGGGCTGAAGTCGTCGGCCCGGTCCGTCTCGATGACGATGGCGTTCCGGGCGAAGGGCAGCGCATCGAAGACGAACAGCTCGAACTTCACGCCGTTGGCCAGCACCGGCTTCACCGGCCGGCCGGCGGCGTCGATCGTGGTGATCTTCTTGTCCGCCCGGTGGAAGGGCAGAGAGGGGGCGGAGGACGAAACCTGGGGGCTGAAATCCGAGGGCTGGGACCTGAAGGCCGGCCCTCCTTCAAATTTCAGGTTTCCGGTCTCAGGTTTCTCCGCGCCGCCGGCCATTCTGCGGGCGAACTCCCGGTCGATGACGTGGATGGCGATGCTGCCGGCGCTGAAGCGCAGGGTGCCGTCGGGGTTGGTCTCCTGCTGCATGGCGGGGGGCATGTCGCTGTACTCGACCACGCAGACCTTGCCGTTTTGCCGGCAGAAATGACCGACCTTTTCGCCGGGATAGGCCTTGGTGATCATCTTGCTCGACATCTCCGACCCGGCGAGGAGGTGGAAGCCGATGAAGGTGGCGTCGACACAGCGCACGATCGGGTTGTCGACCTGGAAGTAGCTGATGGTGTCGATGCCCTCGGCGCGCATGAGGTCGAGCGCGCCGCTGCGGTGCAGCGCGCGCAACGAGCCGCCGTGGCCGTCGGGGCTCAGGGCGAGCGAGGACGGTGACTCGAGCAGGATCCTGCCGGCGAAATCCACCGCCGGCATCCGGCCCTGACGGAAAAGATGCACGCGGCCGCGGTCGAGGCCGAAGTAATCATGCTCCGCAAAAAAGGCCTCGGTCTGGGCGTGGTTCGCATGGCTCGTCATGATGAACCAGGGGATGGGCCGGCCGTGGCGCAGCCCGACCGCCTTGATCTTCTCGGCAAAAACCTGGAAGAGGGTCTTGCCCTTCAGCGGGGTCACAATGAAGGTGCCCTTCGGTCCGTCATAACCGAGCCGGGTCCCCTGCCCGCCCGCCACGGTGAAGGCCGCGACCCGCCCGGCGCGCAGGGCCGCCTCCCCTTGGGCGCGGGCGCGGGCCCACGCGGCCGCGTCGCCCCCGGAGCCGGGCAGGCGCGTGCAGGGCGCGGGGGACAGGCCGGCGAGGTTCACGGCGACCGCGCCCGCCGCCGGAAGGACCAGCGTGCGGTTCAGCCGCGCGATCTCGTCCAGGTCGATCTCCCCGGCCTGGCCGGCCAGCGCGGTCTGTTCCGCGGCGGACAAGGAATCCCAAAAGGCGAATACCTGTCCCTGGCCAGCGGCATGGTAGGCAGCGATCAAAGCATCATGATTCATCAGGAAAAGCAGGGAGCGGCGGGCCGGGAGCTTGAAGCGGAGAGCACGGCGAGGGGATCAGGCCGGCCATCGTGAACGCGTTTGAGCCTCGGTCGCATGGCCCTCCGCTCACTTGCCCTCCTCCTCGAACCGGAACACGAACTCCTGGTCCCGGACGTAGCCCAGTTTCTGGCGGATGAGCCGCTCGACGAGGGCCGGATCGTGGCGCAGCCGGTCGAGGTATTTCTCCTGCTGCTGCAGCCGCGCCTCGGCCTCGGCCAGCCGGCGCTGCCCGGCGCTTTCCTGCATCCGCAGGGTCGTCAGGTCGCGCTGCATCTGCACAAAAAAACCCACCGCCCACACGGTCACGGCCGTGAAAAGCACGGCGTAGAGTCCGAGGGTCAGCTGGCGGAAATTCATCAGGATGAGGCGCCCAAGGTAAACAAGCCGGCCGCGGTGCTAGCAACTTTTTTCAAGGCCAATTGACGCGGTTTTGTCGTGCCTTTTCAGCTGCGGGCCAAATACTTTCACCGCGATGTATCAGAGTTACTACGGCTTTACGGAGATGCCGTTCCATATCACTCCGGACCCGAAGTTCCTTTACCTGAGCACCACCCACCAGGAGGCCCTGCAGCACCTGAAATACGGCGTGACCGAGAAGAAGGGATTCATCGTGCTGGTCGGCGAGGTCGGCTGCGGCAAGACGACCCTGTGCCGAAAATTCCTGAACGAACTTGATCCGAAGCACTACGACACCGCGCTGGTGCTGAATCCCCGCGTCACCGAGACACAGATGCTGAAGGCCATCCTGACCGAGCTGGGGGAGACCCAGCTGGCGCGCAGCAAGAACGACCTCGTGGCGCAGGTGAACCAGGTGCTGCTCGCCCGCATCGCGGCCGGCCGGGAGATCGTGCTGATCATCGACGAGGCCCAGAACCTTTCGTTCGAGGTCTTCGAGCAGGTGCGGCTGCTGTCCAACCTGGAGACGGACAAGCAGAAGCTGCTGCAGATCGTCCTGCTGGGCCAGCCGGAGCTGAAGGTCAAACTGGCCCTCGAGGAACTGCGGCAGCTGCGGCAGCGCATCCTGGTGCACTACGAGTTGCGGCCGTTCGAGCGCGAGGAGATGAACCGCTACATCCACCACCGGCTCACGGTGTCGGGCAGCATGGGCCGGCCGCACTTCACGCCCTGGGCGCTGCGCCATCTGTTCAAGGCCAGCCGGGGCATTCCGCGCATCATCAACAATCTTTGTGACAAGTCGCTCCTCTCGGCCTTCATCCGCGAATCCGACGAAGTCAATTACTGGGACGCCCGCCGCGCCTCCCGCGACCTGGAGCGGCTGACGGATTGAGGTAAAATGCAAAGTAACTGGTTATGAGTTCTTGGTTCTATGTTCGATCTGACCAACAACCACTCACATTGAACTCCTAACCTTGCACCGCATCCCATGAGCCTCATCAACGACGCGCTGAAGAAGGCGCAGAAGCAGCGGACCGGCGACAGTCCGCCGCTCTCCGGCATGCCCGGCGTCGGCGGCGAACCGGCGGCGAAGATCGCCCGGCGGGACAAGCCCGCTGGTTTCAACGCCCAGCTCACACGCCTGGCCGTCGGCGCCGGCGGCGTGCTGCTCGTGGTCCTGGCGGGCGGATTCTTCATCCTGCGGATCTCACACCGCGCCCCGCCCCTCACTCCCGTCCCGCCCGCTGCCACCGTGCACCCCGCGCCCGGCACCCCGCCCCCGGCGGCCCCGGCTGAAAAGGCCGCCGTCACCTTCACCCTGCCCGTCGCCCCGCCGCCTGTGGCCGAGCCCGCCCCCGCGGTTGTGTCCTCCATCACCGCCTCCGCCGGCGGCGAGCACCTGGCACCCACCGCCCCCCCGGGCCCGCAGGCGGCCGCCCCGAACCTCGTCGCGCCGATGCCGGACGAGGGCGGCACCAAGCCGGCGCCCGCGCCCCCCAGTCCCGCCGCGCCGGTCAAGCTGGACCCGAAGGCCATCAATTTCATCGACAACCTGCGCATCGCCGGCATCCGCGCGTCGGCGACCGACAGCAAGGTGCTGATGAACGACCATGTTTTCCGCGTGGGAGACATCGTCGAGCACCAGCTCGGTCTGAAGCTCACCGCCATTTCCGCCGACTCCCTGGGCTTCGAGGATGAGCGCGGGGGGAAGTATGTGCGGAATTTCTAGGCGAGAAACCAGAGGCCTGAGAGCTGAAACCTGAGACCTGATCCCGGCTCAGTTATCTTCCCGCTCTTGTCTGCTTTTCGCCCGTTTGGCCATCTTGACGATTATCGCGATCAATTCGTCGGCTTCGCGCCAGATCGGTTCGATCAAGTCCGCCGGAACTCCCCCATCATCCCGCAACAATTCGAGCCAAAACTGGGTTTCATCGGCTTCCTGCGTACACAATTCAGCGTTGGCCACGAACTCATCCACCGTTCGTGTCCGGGAGCTTTCCCGATAGTTTGCCGCAACCGATGTCCCGGAACGCAGCAACTGCCGTCCCAAGACTCGTATCTCCTCACGCCTCTTGTCCAGGCGAATATATATGCGGACAACCAAACTGGCAAAGGCCTTGGTTCGCCGGCGCAGGTTATTCTTGCAATCCTCGCCACTCGTCATGGGCCGACTGATGCGGCCAAGCCAAACAGATTCAAATCCGGAAAATACTTCAGCCTCACTACTCAATGTTTCCGATTCCCACCTCAGGTTTCACCGTTAATACGCCGACAGTGGCGGCACGAAAACCTGCCGGAACGTCTTCACCGTGATCTGCACGTCGAGCCAGATCGACCAGTGCGCGATGTAATACAGGTCGAGCCGGATGCGCTCCTGCAGCTGCTCCGGGGTCGTGATCTCGCCGCGGAAGCCCTCGCTCTGCGCCAGCCCGGTGATGCCGGGTTTCACCCAGTGCTTTGAGCGGTAGGCCGTCACCTGCCGCTCGAACTCCTCGTCCAGCAGCGGCATGACCGGCCGCGGGCCGACGAGACTCATTTCGCCGGTGAGGACGTTCCAGAATTGCGGGAACTCATCCAGGCTGTGGCGGCGGAGAAAACGCCCGAAGGGGAAGATCCGCCCGTCGTCGGCCCGGGCCTGCCGCCCCTCCGCCTGCTCATCGGGCGGCGCGATCCGCATGGAGCGGAATTTCAGCATGGCAAACGGCACCCGCCGCTCCCCCGAGCGCGGCCGGACGTGGAACAGCGGGCCCGGCGACTGCCGCCGCTGCATGAACCAGACGACCCCGCTGAGCCCGGGCAGGACCAGCACCACCACCGGCAGCGCCACCGCGACGTCGAAGAGCCGCTTGAGCGCCCGGTTGAGCGGCTCTTCCAGTGGCTCCTCATGCAGGGTGAAGAAATGCTGTCCGCCCTCGTCCACCGACACGACCGGGTGGCCCAGCAGCTCGTCCACCTGGTGCTGGACCAGCAGCCGGCAGCCCTGCGCCTGGCAATCGCCGATGATCCGGCGGGCCACGCTGAGCGTGCCGGGCAACTCCATGAGGATGACCTGCCCGATGCCCTTCTCCGCCAGCACGCGGGGCAGGTCGGCGAGGGACGCGGACCAGAAATCTGAAGCCGGAGACCTGAAACCTGAAGGTTCCGGGCCGGCCGCCCAAACTTGCGGTTTCAGGTCTCCGGTTTCCGGTCTTCCTTTTTCGTCCAGCGAGACGAAACCGGCCGGCAGGACGCCCAGGTGCGACCGCTGCGCCAGCCACTCCTGCAGCCGCGGCAGCGACTCCGCCCGGCCGATGAAAAGAGTGGGGATGCGTTCACCCTGGCCGTACAGGAATCCGGCCAGCACCCGGGGCAGCTTCTGGTGGAGCCAGATGAGGCCAAGCCAGCTCCAGAGCATGAACGTGCCGAGGAAAAGCCGGCTGATGCTCCGGTCCTGCGTCGCGAACATCATGGTGAAGACCGTCAGGGCGATCAAGGCCACCTCGGTCGTCGCCAGACCCGCCGTCTCCACGAGCGAGAGCCGCGTGAGCCGCGAAGACACGGCGCTGAGCTGGCCGTTGGCCGCCAGCAGGCCGATGATGACGCAGAGGAAGTACGGCAGCAGGTTGACCTCGCGCGACAGCCGCACCACCGGCACGTAGCGCATGATGAACTCCGCATAGACCCAGAAGAACACCGCGACCGCCAGGATGATGGCGGCGCCGTGGATCCGAACGAGGCCGCGGTGTCGGTTGGTGATCATGCAGTGACCGGCGAGGCTAGGAGCCGCGGGCCCGCCCGCAAGCCTGTTGGGCAGGGCCATCAGCATGAGGTGACGCGGTCTGCTGTAGCCGGGGTCGTTGACCCCGGACCGGCCTCACCGGGGCCGGCTACAGGGGAATGGAACGATCACCACCGAAGCCTCGCCAACCAATTTAAAATCCGCGGTAGGGCTGGACCTTGGTCCAGCCGCGAAATGTCAAAACCCCGCGACGCGGCGGCGGCAACAAGGTGCCGCCCTACAGCAATCGGCCACACCAATGGCTGGTTTGCTAAAAAAGCTTGATCCCGCTTAGCCACGCCCGGTTTTCCACGTGCCAGGCGACGGTGCGGCGGAAACCCTCTTCCGGTCCCACCTGTGGCGACCAGCCGAGCAGCCGGCGGGCCTTGGTGATGTCGGCCCAGGTCTCCTTCATGTCGGCCGCACTCGGCGTCTGGGGGGCAATGATCGCGCGGACGGGGGCGGAGACCTGAGCGCTGAGAGCTGAGACCTGATGCCCGCCCTTTTCAGGTTTCAGGTCTCCGGTCTCAGGTTTTCTCCGCCGGCTTTCCGTCAGCGCCTGCTCGATCCAGCCGATGACCGTCTGCAGGCTGATCGGATTCCGGCCGCCGCCAAGGTTGATGATCTCGTAGCCCAGGGGCCGGGCGGCGAGGATGGTGCCGCGCGCGATGTCGTCGACGTAGGTGAAGTCGCGCGACTGCCGGCCGTCGCCATACAGCGCGAGCGGGGTGCCGGCATCGATCCCCTGGCAAAAGCGGAATGACGCCATGTCGGGCCGGCCGGCGGGGCCGAAGACGGTGAAGTAGCGCAGCACGGAAATATCGAGCCCGTAGAGCTTGTGGTAGCTGTAGGCCATCATCTCGGCCGCCTTCTTGGTGGCGGCGTAGGGCGACTGCGGCTGGTTGACCGGCTGGTCCTCGGTGAACGGCATCGGGCAGCCGCTGTAGAGGGAGGAACTGGACGCGAGCACCTGCTTCGTCACCCCGTGCTTGCGCTGGCATTCCAGGAGATTGAGCGTGCCGAGGGCGTTCGTGCTCAGGTAGACGTAGGGATTCTCCAGGCTGTAGCGCACCCCGGCCCGCGCGGCCAGGTTGAAGACGGCGTCGAACCTCCGCCCGGCGAAGAGCCGGTCGAGCGCCGGGAAGTCCTCAATGTCCAGCACCAGGAATTCAAAGCGGTCCCGGATGAACGGCCCCGGCTCGCGGCGGAAGACCGATGGCCCCGGCGCGGATCCGGCGGCCGCCGGACTCCGCCCCAGCAACCGGGCCAGGCGATAGTCCTTCAGGCGGACATCATAGTAGTCGTTGAGGTTGTCGACCCCGACGACGGTGTGGCCGTCCGCGAGCAGCAGTTCGCAAACCTTGGCGCCAATGAAACCGGCCGCGCCGGTGACCAGATAGCAGCGTGGAACGGGGCCGGCGGGTACGGGGGAATGGGGAGGCGGTTGCACGCGATGGCTGCTGGGCGGGGAAGAGGCGGAAGGGGCGCTCGGGATTGAGGCGGGTGTTCTAGGCCCCCCGCATCACGGCGTAAAGCCGTACCTGCAAAAATCAGGCTGCGCCGGCCAAGGCGGCCAACGCCCCGGGCCTCATTGCTTCCGCGCCGGCGGCAGGAGCGCCTCGACCCGTTTCAGCAGGTCCTCCGCCCGGAATGGTTTGATCAGGAGCGGAAACGCCTGCTCGTCCGCGGGCCAGCCGGCCGGCAGATCGAAGCGGCCGCAGACATAGAGGATCGGCAGTCCCGGATGGAGCTTGCGGAGCCGCTCGCCCAGCTCCCGGCCCGCCAGCACGGGCAGCACGGCGCTGGCGATGACGAGATCGATGCCGACCGCCGACTGGCGGAAGAATTTGACCGCCTCGAAGCCGTTGTCGACGATGGTGACCTGGAATCCGGCCTGTTCCAGCGCGAAGACCGCCGTCCGGCACGCCGTCACGTCGTCGTCAACCAGCAGCACGTGGCGCTGCGCCGGATTGGGGGCGGGCAGCGGATTGCCCGAGGCCGTGCGCTCGCCGGCGGGGACCTCCGGCAGGAAGATGCGCGCGGTGGTGCCGCAGCCGGGCTCGGTCTCGATCTCGATGGCGCCGCCGTTCTGCGTGACGAGGCCGTGCACGGCGGCGAGGCCGAGCCCGGTGCCGCGCCCGGGCGGCTTGGTGGTGAAGAACGGCTCGAACAGGCGGCTCTTGACCTCGGGGGTCATGCCGGTGCCCCGGTCCGCCACCTCAAGCACGATCTGCCAGCCGGCCTCCAGGGTGGAGCCCAGCCGCTGGGCGTCCGCGCGCGCCAGCCGGTTGAGCCGGATTTCCACCGCGCCGTCGGGCGGGGTCGCATCGCGCGCGTTGTTGATCAGGTTGACCAGGATCTGCTCGACCTGCACCGGGTCGGCCTTCACCCAGGCCGCGCCCTCGCCCTTGAGTTCGAGGCGGCAGCGTTCACCCGCAAGGTGGCGGAGCAGCTCGCTCCATTCCAGCAGCTCGCGGCTGAGGGAGATGACCTCGGGCAGATGGAAATCATGCCGCGAGAAAGCCTGCATCTGGCGGGTCAGGTTCGCGGCGCGCTGCTGGGCGATCAGGATTTGGGTGGCAAAGCGCTGGACATCGGGATCGGGATGGACCTTGAGGAGGCCGGCGTTGCCCCCGATGGCGGTCAGGAGATTGTTGTACTCGTGGGCGATGCCGCCCGCCAGCTGGCCGACGGTTTCCAGCCGCTGCAGCAGGGCCTGCTTTTCCATGATCTGGTGGCGGGAGGTGACATCGCGTACCACGAGCAGCGCCGAGCCGGCCGCATCGGGCGGCGTGCCGGCGGCGACCTCGTATTGCCGGCCCCCGGCCTGCAGGGTCACCGGCAGCCCGGGACGGATGTCCTGCAGCACCAGGCCCGGCCCGATCTCGCTCCGGGCCAGCACGTCCGCCAGCATCTGGCCGGCCAGTTTCCCCCGGTCCGCGGCGAACAGGTGCTCCGCCGCGGCGTTGGCCTCGACGATCCGGCCGGCCGGATCGATCTCCAGCAGCCCGTCCGGCATGTCCTGGAACAGCCGGGTATACCGGCCCCGCAACCGCTCGGAATTCTCCAGCAACTGCCGGAAGGAGCGCAGGACCGCACGGGAGAAAAGTCCCGCGCACACCAGGATGATCTCGACCATGACCACCGAGATGACCGTGGCGGCGCCATTGTCCTGGATGCCCTGCGCATACCGGCCGGCGAAGACCGCCAAGGGTATGACACTCCCGGTGACGAGCGCCCCGCCGATCGCCCAGCGCTCGCCCAGCAAAAGTCCCAGGGCGAGGACCAGGAACGGGTAGACCAGCAGGGAGGTCACCTCGGTCGCCGCACTGGCATAGAGGGTATAGGTCAGCTCAAGCCAGATGACCCCGATCACGAACAACCCCCCCCGCCGCGGCCACCGCGCACTGGTCATGAAGGCCCCGGCGCAGAGCAGGGCGGCCGCCAGCTCGAAGAATTCCGTGGCCGAGGTGACCCGCAGGATGAAAACACGCGCCAGGACCACCAAAGCATAGCCGGCGGCCGCGATCCCCATGCCCAGGCGGACCCAGCCTAGGCTGGGCAGGAGATTCGGACCTTTCAGGTCGGGCGTGGATTGATCAGGGCTCATCATAGGACAAGGCAAACGCCCATGATCGGCCAATTGGCAAGTGGACTAAAACTTTTTTTGCTCATTCCGGGGAGACCGTGGTTTAATAGTGAAGTTGCGCCCGGCCGCGTCCGCCGGCGGGGAGCGCCGGCCGGGCCGGGAAATATCTCCCGGCCTACCCCAGCCATGCTTTCATCGCCGCCAGCGGCTTGGTGTTCACCACGCTCTCCTTCGTCAGCCAGCCCTTGCGGGCGGCGGCGACCCCCAGGCGGAAGTCCGCCAGCCCGTCCGTGTCGTGGGCGTCGGGGTTGATGGAGCACAGCAGGCCGCGCTCCGCCGCCTTGCGCCAGTGGCGCCAGTCCATGTCCAGCCGCCAGGGGCTGGCGTTCAGCTCGATGACGACCTGCTGCGCGATCGCCGCGTCGATCACCTGCTCGATGTCCACCGCATAGGGCTCGCGCTGCAGCAGCAGCCGGCCGGTCAGGTGGCCGAGCATCGTGGCGTGGGGGTTTTCGATGGCCCGGATGATCCGCCGGGTCATGTCCTCCCGGCCCTGCCGGAAGGAATTGTGCACGGAAACCACGACATAATCCAGCGTCGCCAGCACGTCGTCGGCAAAATCCAGCCGGCCGTCGGCCAGGATGTCGCATTCTGTGCCGGTGAAGACGTGGCAGGTGAATTGCCCGGAGGCGTTGAGCCGCGCGATGGCGGCGATCTGCGCCGCGAGCCGGTCCTCGGAGAGTCCCCGGGCCTGCACGCTCGACTTGGAATGGTCGGCGATGCCGAGGTACTCGAGGCCGAGCGCCTGCGCCGCCGCGACCATTTCCTCGAGCGTGTTGTGGCCGTCCGAGGCGGTCGTGTGGTTGTGGAACACGCCGCGGATGTCCGCCACCTCGACCAGCCGCGGCAGGGTCCCCTGCTCGGCCGCCTCGATCTCGCCCCCGCCCTCGCGGAGCTCCGGCGGGATGAAAGCCAGGCCGAGGCGCTGGAAAAGCTGCGCCTCGGATTCAAGCAGGGAGCCCGGAGCCGGGAGGGGGGAGCCAGAATTCGGGCGCTTCCTGCCGATGGCCTTGACCGGTTCGTCCGTTGGCTTGTGCTTTGCTCCCGGCTCCCTGCTCCCCGCTCCCTGCTCCGTCGGCCCGTGCTTCTCGTCGGCCGGGAACAGCCCCCACTCGCTCAACGACAGGCCCTGGGCCAGCGCCCGCTGGCGCATCTGCACATTGTGGTCCTTCGAGCCGGTGAAATGATGCAGCGCGTACACGAACTGCTCCGGCGGCACCAGCCGCAGGTCGGCCTGGATGCCCGACTCGAGCCGGACGCTCGCCTTGGTCCCGCCGTGGGCCGTGACCTCGATGACGCCTGGCCAGTTGACGAACCAGTCCGCGACCGGTCCGGGGTCGCGGGTCGCGACGAGAAAGTCCAGGTCGCCGACCGTCTCCATCCGCCGCCGCAGGCTGCCGGCGGACTCGGCCCGCTCGACCTGCGGCAGCGCACGCAGGCCCGCCAGCAGCGGCTCGGCCGCCGCCCAGGCTTCGACCCAGTGGTGCCGCTGGCCGTATTTCTCGCGGTTGCGGATGCCCTCGAGGATCTTCTCCTGGGATTTCTCCCCAAAGCCCTCGAGTGCGGCGATGCGGCCGTCCGCGCAGGCCTGCTGGAGCTTCGCGATGGAATCGATGCCGAGCTTTTCGCCGAGGGCGCGGATCTTCTTCGGGCCCACCCCGGGGATTTGCAGGATCTCGACCAGCCCCGGGGGGATGGAAGCCTTGAGCTCCTCATGGAAGCCCAGCCGCCCCGTGGTGTGGAGCTCGGTGATTTTCTGGGCCAGGGCCGCACCGATGCCCTTCACTTCCTCGAGGGTGCCCGCCGTGATGCGCCGGCTGAGCTCGGCCTCGGGCAGCGACTCCACGACCCGGGCGCCCGCCTGGTAGGCGCGGATCTTGAACGGATTCTCACCCTTCAGCTCCAGCAGGGTGGCGATGTCGGTGAGCACGGCGGCGATCTCGGTCTTGGTCACAGGCAACAATCAACCACGGAAGAAATGCGAATGGAAACCTGAAACGTGAGATCTGAAGCCTGAAGGACCGACGACCATGCCCAGGTCTCAGATCTCAGCTTTCAGGTCTTGGATCAGTCCCCTCAGCCTCGCCCGGTCCACCTTGCCCTGCGCGTTCTCGGGCCAGTCCGCCAGCGGTACAAAGCGCTTCGGCCGTTTCGCCGGGGTCAGCAGCCGGCCGACGGTTTCCCTCACCCGGGCCAGGTCCGGCCGGTCGCTGGCCGGGTAGGCCGCGACGACGGTCTCCCCCCACTCCGGGTCCGCCACCCCCAGCACCACCACCGCGGTGAACTCGCCCGTGCCGCGGAGGGCGGCCTCGACCTCGGCCGGATCAACCTTCTCGCCCCCGGTGATGATGGCCGCGTCGCGCCGCCCGCGCACGTGCAATTCATCCTGCGCATCGAGCCAGCCGGCATCCGCCGTGACAAAGTCGCCCGCGTCCCGCCAGCCGGGATAGTACCCGCGAAAAAGCGATTCCCCACCCAGGATGACCGCGCCTTCCGCGCTGATCTTCACCGCCACGTGCGGCAGCGCCGGACCACAGCTGCGTGCGCCCGCGAGGAACTCCGACGATCGCAGCGCAGTGATCATCGCCGCCGTCTCCGTCATCCCATAACCCGGCGCCAACGGCAGCCGGAGCGCCGCCGCCTGCCCGAGCAGGGCGGGCGCAGCCGGAGCGCCGCCGAGACAGATGAGCCGGAACTGCCGCAGCCAGGCGACCGATTCCTCGCGGCGCAACAGCCGCTCGAGCTGGGTCGGGACGAGCGAAACCACCCAGCCCTCCGGCCGGGCGGGCAAGTCCGGCGGCGGCCCGGCCTCCACGGTCTTCCAGTCGAGCGGCCGGTATTCGCCGCCGGTCAGCACGCAACGCAGCCAGGCCATCAGGCCGCTGACATGGTGCAGCGGCAGCACGCCGACGGCATTGACCCTGACCAGGCCGAAATGCCGGGTGAACCCGTCCACGGCCGCCGCCAGCGTCTTTTCGTCATGGCGGGCAAATTTCAACTGACCGCTCGTGCCGCCGGTGGGGATCATCAGCCAGCCCAGGTTGGAGCAGGGAGCGGAGAGCGGGGAGCGGAGAGCCAGCATGGCGGCCAGCTGGGCGCGCTCGGTCGCACCCCAGTCGGGGTTGCAGAGGAAGACCTCCCCCTCGCCGGCCACGGCATCGGCGAACGCCGTCATGAATTTAAACGGATCCAACTCCGAGACCAGGTGGGGCGGATCATCCCTGATCCGCCGCGGCGAGTCAGGGACAATGCGCCCTACCCCGGCCTCCAGGGCCCGGCTCAAGTCAGTGCGTTCCATATTTCCTCCCCGGGATTGGACGCGAGGCACGATGCATCGGCCAGCGGGCCGATGAACGGGCCGTCCCACCGGCGGTCGCCAAACACCTCGCCCGGACCGAAGCCCAGCGCGCGCTGGGTCAATGAGCCGCCGAGTGCCGACCGCAGGATCGCCGACCGGGCGAGCACGGTTTCGATCGCGCTCGAGATCACCACATCCGCCTTCGTGGCCGAAATCCATTGGACCACATCGGCAAGCGGCCCGGCGAGGGCGGGTTTGACCACAAACACACCCGGCCAGCCGAGCCCCTGCCACCGGCGCGCCTCGTCCAGCCGCACCACCGATTCATCGAGGGCCAGCTTCACCGGAAAATCCCCGGCCAGCCCGATCAGCGTGTCCTCCTCCGCTGGCGCGACCGGCTGTTCGACGAATTCGATGGGCCGCTCCGCGCAGCGCCCGAGCCAGCGCGCCGCCTGGCGGCGATCCCACGCCCCGTTGGCGTCGAGCCGCAACCTGGCGTGCGCCGGCAGGTGCGCGAGCAGGTCGTCGAGCAGGACCAGCTCATCGTCCACCGCGCCGACGCCCACCTTCCATTTGAATGCGAGAAACCCGGACTCGAGCCTCGCCGCCAGTACCGACAGCGCCACCTGGCCCGCGGGCAGCAGGGCCGCGACCGGCAGCCGCTTGGTCGGTGCGGCCAGATCGGCCGGCTCCCGCGCCTGCGCCAGCGCGAACCGCATGCACCCGAGCCTCTCCGGCATGGCGTCCAGCATCACATCGTCTACCTGATCGCCCAATTTGCGGCAAATCTCGTCCGCCTCGGCCATGTTTTCCGTGCCAAACCAGGACAAGGGGGCGATTTCACCATAGCCCATCCGTCCGGTTTCGTCTTCCAGCCGCACAATGATGCCCTCGCGCTCCGTCCAGATCCCGTGCGCCGTGCGCAGCGGCACCCGCAGCGGCAGGCGGTAGGCTTTGAAAGAAAATCGGTAGACCATGCGGTGCCAACACGGAATACACGGATGCAGGGGAAGCGAAACCTGAAACTTGAAACCTGAAAAAGGGGCAACCTCAGTCGAAGCGGTCAGGTCTCAGGTTTCAGGTTTTCGCCTCTCCCGCCCGCGCTTTTTGTTTGAGCTTCGGCGCGGCCGGAGTATTTCGTTCACGGCAACGATGACCAAGCCTGTTGCCACCTACCCGAGCGACTCGGACTTTTACCTGCCGGCCGAGCGCTTCTTCGCCGCCAACATGCCGAGCGCCCTGACGTACGACGACGTCTCGCTCGCCACCCTCCACTCGGAGATCCTGCCCAAGGACACCGACCTGGCCACGACGCTCTCCGACAGCCTGCGGCTCCAGATCCCGATCATCTCGTCCGACATGGACACCGTGACCGAGTCGCGCATGGCCATCGCCATGGCGCTCAACGGCGGGCTCGGCCTCATCCACTACAACCTGCCGGGCAAGGACCAGATCAAGGAGGTCGCCCGGGTGAAACGCCACATCCACGGGCTCATCCAGGATCCGATCACCGTCGCGCCCGGCGCGCTCGTCAGCGAGGTCCTGGCCATGATCGACCAGAAGCGCTTCGATTTCCGCACCTTCCCCGTCGTGGACGAATCCGGCAAGCTCGCCGGCCTGCTCTCGGGCAACCTCGTCAAGGACCGCTACAAGTCCAAGAAGGTCGCCGAGGTGATGACCCCGCGCCAGCAGCTCATCACCGTCCAGGAAAAACACATGGCCGCCGACCCGATCAAGGAGGCCGACCGCTTTTTCACCGTCAACGTCGGCATCCACAAGATGCTCGTCGTGGACGACAAGGACCGCCTGCGCGGTCTCGTCACCAGCTCCGACGTCGAGCGCATCACCAGCGAGGCCAAGTCCCGCCGCAAGCCGGCGCGCGACGCGAATTTCCGGCTCGTCGTCGGCGCCGCCATCTCCCCGGTGCGCAAGGCCAGCGGCGAACTCGACCGCGACAAGATCCTCGCCCACGTCGGCGAGTTGGTGGGCGAGGCCGTCGATGTCGTCGCCGTCTCGACCGCCCACGGCCACACCGCCGGCGTCGGCGACGTCGTGAAGTTCATCCGCGCCGCGTTCAAGGACCTGACCATCATCGCCGGCAACGTCACGAGCGGCGAAGGCGTCGAGTTCCTCGCCCAGGCCGGGGCCAACGCCATCAAGATCGGCCAGGGGCCCGGCTCCATCTGCACCACCCGCATCGTGGCGGGCGTGGGCATCCCGCAGCTCACCGCGCTCCATGTCGCCAGCCGGAGCCTGGCGCGGCGGGGCGTCCGGCTCATCGCCGACGGCGGCATCACCAAGTCGGGGGACATCGTCAAGGCCCTCACCCTCGCCGACGCCGTCATCCTCGGCGGCCTGCTCGCCGGGTGCCGCGAGGCGCCGGGCGAGATCATGGAAATCTCCGGCAAGCTCTACAAGCAGTACCGCGGCATGGGCAGCCACGCCGCGATGAAGGCGGGTTCGGCCGCGCGCTACGGCCACGACAAGAACGACACCTCCCGCAAGGTTGCCGCCGAGGGCATCGAGGCCCTCAAGGAGGTTTCCGGCTCCGTGGATGACGTCCTCGGCAACCTCATCGGGGGCGTGCAAAGTGGCATGGGCTACCTCGGCGCCAAAAACCTCGGCGAGCTCCGCGAGAAGGCGCGCTATGTCCGCGTGACGCCGGCCGGCCAGAAGGAAGCCGCCCCGCACGACGTCATCGAGGTCGCCACCCGCCACGGGTGAGCGGATAGCACCGGCACGCGGTGAAAATCGCTGGCCTTTTCAACCGCCCGGACGGAGCATGCGGCATGAATGTCGCCGGCCCCCGCGCCTTCCTGCTTGTGCTTTTCACCCTGGCCGGCCGCTTGCCGGCCGCCCCCGCCCTGCTCAACGCCTCCGCCCGGGCCGGCCTGGACCTGGATGGGGCGTGGCACACCATTGTCGACCCGTACGACACGGGATACTTTGATTACCGGCTCCAGCCCTACGACGCCGCACCCAAGCCGACCGGCGGCTATTTCCTCGACCGGCAGCCGGCCGACAAGAGCGACCTGGTCGAATACAATTTCGACTCGAGCCCGACCCTCAATGTCCCGGGCGACTGGAACACGCAGGACGAGCGCCTCTTCTATTATGAGGGCTCCGTGTGGTACCGCCGGCGCTTCGACTACCGCCCCGCGGCCGCGGACCACCGGCTGTTCCTTTATTTCGGTGCCGCCAACTACCAGGCCGACGTCTACCTGAACGGGAAAAAGCTCGGCCAGCACATCGGCGGCTTCACGCCCTTCGAGTTCGAGGTCACCGGCCTGGTGCACGAAACGGGCAACTCCCTCGTCGTCCGCGTGGACAACCGGCGCCACCCCGAGGCGGTGCCGACGGTCAACACCGACTGGTGGAACTACGGCGGCCTCACGCGCGATGTGCGGCTGGTGGAAACGCCGGCGACGTTCGTCCGCGACTACCGCGTGCAGCTCAAGCCGGGCGCGCCCGGCCGCATCGCGGCGGACGTGCAGCTCGACGGCCCGCAGCGCCGCCAGCACGTGACCCTCTCCCTCCCCGAGGCCGGACTCACCGCGGGGGCCGACACCGACGACACGGGCGCGGCGCACTTCGAGCTGGCGGCGCCGGCGCTCGAACTCTGGTCGCCGGAGCATCCCCGCCTGTATGCCGTCGACCTGGCCGTCGCCACCGACCGGGTGGCCGACCGGATCGGCTTCCGCACCATCGAGGTCCGCGGCACCGACATCCTGCTCAACGGCCGGCCGGTCTTCCTCCGCGGCATCTGCCTCCACGAGGAAAACCCCCTGCGCGGCAACCGCGCCTACTCGGAGGCGGACGCGCGCCTGCTGCTCGGCTGGGCCCGGGAGCTCGGCTGCAATTTCCTCCGGCTCGCCCATTATCCCCACAGCGAGCACATGGCCCGCGTCGCCGACGAGCTCGGCCTCATGCTGTGGGAGGAAATCCCCGTCTACTGGACCATCCAGTGGGAAAATCCCGCCACCCTGCAGAACGCGCGGGCCCAGCTGACCGACCTCATCGTCCGCGACCGCAACCGGGCGAGCGTCATCGTCTGGTCCGTCGCCAACGAGACCCCCGTCAGCGAGCCGCGCACGCTTTTTCTGCGAAGCCTCGTCGAGACGGCGCGCGCCCTCGACCACACGCGGCTCGTCTCCGCCGCGATGGAGGTCCGGCGCGATCCGGCCGACGGCAACCACCGGATCGTCGACGATCCGTTCGGCGCTTACACGGACCTGTTGAGCTTCAACCAGTATGTCGGCTGGTATGACGGCCTGCCGGACAAGCTCCCGCTCATCACCTGGTCTTTCGGCTACGACAAGCCGGTTGTGATCAGTGAATTTGGCGGCGACGCCAAGCAGGGATTCCATGCGGACCGGTTCACCCGCTTCAGCGAGGAATATCAGGCGGATCTCTACCGGCAGACGCTGGCCATGCTCAAAAAGATCCCCCAGTGGCGCGGGGTCACGCCCTGGATCCTGTGCGATTTCCGCTCCCCCCGGCGGGTGCTGCCGGGGATGCAGGACGGCTGGAACCGCAAGGGCCTCATCGGCGCCAACGGCATCAAGAAAGAGGCTTTTGCCGTGCTGCAGGCGTTTTACGCCGAGCAGGCTGCGGCGGGAAAGCCGTGAGACTCAAACCACGGTAGGCAGCCCGCTGGCGGGCGCGGATGAAGCGCGAGCATCGGCCGTCACCAAGGCCATGGCCGACCAAAGCTCGCTGGCCCACAAAGCCAATTTGAAGACATGCCTTACAGAATATTAACCAATACCATAGCCATTCGCTCTTCCTGGGTAGGGCTGAACCTTGGTCCAGCCGCGAACGGGCAAAGCAGTGCGCTGATCCGGCTGCACCAAGGTTCAGCCCTACGGCCATCGGCTGCGCTATTGATTAATATGCGCTGGCACTCCACCGTCGAATCGGTGTGGGCGGGATGCCCTCATCCCGCGAGGCATTGGTTGCGAAAACTGAAACCCGCCGGGTGAGGGCACCCGGCCCACATCCAGGCACAATCTCCCAAGCAGGATGGATTCCCCTTCGGAGTAGTGCTAGCTTTGATGATTGAAGTCGGAACCAATTGCCCTAAACCCCGTCTCATACCCCCATGTCCCGCCGCCGGCTGAGCTTTCTCCTGGTCATCTTGGGGCTGCTGCTGCCCCTCCGCACCTTCGCCACCATGGTGGTGGCGCCGGAGTTCAACTCCCTCGTGAGCCAGGCCGATTATGTCGTCCGCGCCGTGGTGGTGTCCGTCAACTCCGAGTGGCGCACCGCCGGCCAGAACCAGCACATCATCACGAAGGTCGCCCTCGACGTGAAGCAGGTCATCAAGGGCACGCCGCCCCAGCCGTTGGTCCTGGAATTGCTCGGCGGGACCGTGGACGGCGTCACCCTGCACGTGGAAGGGGCGCCCACCTTCAATGTAGGCGAAGAGAACATCCTGTTCGTCCACGGCAACGGGCGGCAGTTCATCCCGCTGGTGGCCCTCGAACACGGCCAGTTTCCCGTGCAACGCGACGCCAAGACCGGCAAGGACTATGTGCTGCGGAGCAATGGCATGCCCCTTTACAGCGAGGGGGATGTGTCCCTGCCCATGACCCAGCTGAGCGACTACAAGACGAAAAACCCGTCGGCCCAGCCCCTGACGACCGAGGGTTTCATCGGCAAGATCCGCTCGGCGGGCCCGGCCACTCGGCTGCCCCCGCAAAACTGATCTGATGAAAGCCATCCGCCGCATCCTGGCCGCGCTGCTCCTGGTTACGCTCGGCGTTTCCCTCGGCTGGGGGTTCACTTTCATCCTCAATGTCAACACCCCCCCGCAACCCACCGACACCGGCCTGCCGATCAAGTGGCCGGCCGGACCCACCTCCGTCCCGGTCTCCATCCCCATCCTGATCCTGGCGGACAACACGGTCACCCTGAGCGACGGGACCACGCGGGCCACAGCCATCCAAACCGCAATGACGGATACCCTGCGGGGTTGGAACCGCTACTTGGGCAATGTCCAGTTCGCCCCGCAAATCAAGGCGGTGGCCAACGGCGCGGATGGCAACAGCATCAACGAGATTTTTTTCGCCAGCACCCCTTACGACATGACCTGGGACACCAACACACTGGCCGTCACCACCGACTGGGCGATCGGCAACCAGCGCGTCGAGTCCGACATCATTTTTAACACCGCCTACACGTGGGACTCCTACCGGGGCGCCGTCCACACGCAGAAAGGGTCCTCCGTGGACATCCAGCGGGTGGCGCTCCACGAGCTGGGTCACGTGCTGGGCCTGGACCATCCCGACCAGGCCGTCCCGCCGCAGCACGTGGCGGCCGTCATGAACAGCATCATCAGCGACACGGACTCGCTCACCAGCGACGACATCGCCGGCGGCCAGAGCCTCTACGGTCCGCCGGGCGCGCCCGCCAACGACAATTTTGCCAATGCGATCGAAATCACCCTCACCAGCAACGGCACCGCGACGGTCACGGGCTACGACACGAACGCGACCAAGGAACCCGGCGAACCTAAAAATCCCGTCAACGTCGGCGGCCGCTCCGTCTGGTGGAAATGGACCGCCCCCGCCACCGGCGCCTTCGTCCTCGATACCAAGGGCAGCTATTCCGACACCATCCTCGCCGTCTACACCGGAAGCACCCTCGCCACCCTGACCCCCGTGGCCTCCAACGACGATATCAAGCCGGGCATCATCCAGGCCAGCTTGCTCACCCTGAACACGACCGCCGGCACCACGTATTATATCCAGGTCGACGGCTACAACAGCACCCCGATCGACAACTACGGCGCCGACTCTTCCGCCATCACGCTGAACCTCACCCTCACCACCTCGGCCCCGTTCATCACCACGCAGCCGTCCAGCCAGACGGTAACGGCCGGCAGCAACGTCACCTTCAGTGTCGCCGCCAGCGGCTCCGGGACGCTCACCTACCAGTGGAATTTCGGCGGCACCGCGATCGCCGGCGCGACCAGCAGCTCCGTCACCCTGTCGAACGTCTCAGCTTCGAATGCCGGTTCCTACACGGTCACCGTGACCAACAGCCTGGGCTCGGTCACCAGCAACGCCGCCACGCTCACGGTCAACCCCGTCCCCGTCCCCACCCCCACGCCCACCCCGAGCGGCGGCGGCGGCGGCGGCGCCCCCAGCCTCTGGTTTCTCGGCTCCCTGAGTGTCCTCGCGCTTGCCCGCCGGCTCCGCCCGCGTCATTGAGGGGCATGGAATTGTCCCCGCGGCTGCTGTTTCCGGCCAAGCCACCCTGGTTGTTCATCACGGCCACCGCATTCGCCCTGGTCGTCCAGTGTTTCCCGGCCTGGCGCGACACGCTCATCTACGACCGGGACGCCATCGCCGCGGGCGAACTCTGGCGGGTGTGGACCGGCCACTGGGTGCATTTCGGCTGGGCGCATTTCGTGCCGGACACCGGCCTGTTCCTCATCGTCGGCTGGCTGCTGGAGGAACGGCACAGGTTCTTCGCCCGGCTGGCGGTCTTCCTCATGCCGGCGGTGATCTCCGCCGCCATCTATTTTTTCGACCCGGGCATGATCCGCTACGGCGGCCTCAGCGCGCTGGACCTCGGCCTCCTGCTCTACCTCGCCGCCCAGGGCTGGCAGAGGAAATGGTCCGACTGGTTCTGGCCGGCCGTCCTCGCGATCTATGTCCTCGAGGTGGTCATGGAGGCCCGCCACGGCGGTCAGGGCGGCGGCACCATCCGCTTCGACGAGCCGAGCATCCGGATCGCCACCAGCGCCCACCTGGCCGGCACCGCCTACGCCCTGTTGGCCTGGCTGGCCGCCGCGCTGACGAACAAGCGGAGAGCAGGGAGCAAGGAGCAGGGAGCCAAATTGTAGGGCCGCCGCTTGCGGCGCGCCGTCCGCCCTGATGACAGACTAACCCCCAATTTGCCGTTGCCGCTTCGCCCCCCGTCCTCTGTCCTGCGTCCTCCGCTCCCATGCCGCTCACGCCCTTCCGCAGCCAGCTCATCGCCGATGTCGGCATCTCCCTCGGTGACGAGGGCAAGGGCCGCCTCATCCCCGAGGTGGCCGACGAACTTCGGGGCACCCCGGCCGCCGTCTCCGTCGTCCTCAAGGTCAACGGCGGGGCCAACTCCGGCCACACCGCCGGCGGCGTGAAGCTCAACCTCCTGCCCGCCGGCGTCGTCGTCCGCGACGCCGCGCACCTTTGTGTCGGCAGCGGCGTGGTGGCCGACCCGCGCAAGTTCTGGTGGGAGGGCCTGCCCCTCGAGAAGAAAGGCCACGCCATTTTCTCCCGCCTGCTCATCGACGAGCGCACGATGGTTTCCGACCTCACGCACCGCCTGCTCGACCTCGCGTGGGAGGACTACCGCAGCAACGTCCTGCGGGAGGAACCCCGCGGCTCCACCGGCCGGGGCATCACGCCCGCCTATGGCGACGAGACCGGACAGTGGCAGATCACCTACGCCGACTTCCTCGGCGGCCCGAACTACTTCGCCCGCAAACTTGCCCAACGTGCCGACCGCGCCTGCCGCACCATCCAGCACGTCTGTCGCGTCAACGAGGAAACCTGGCAGGGTTTCTTCGCCAAACTCACCCAGGCCGAGCTCCGCGCCAACGAGGAGGGCATCGCCCAGGGCGTGCTCGCGAAGGATGAGTTCGACTTCCACCGCTTCCTCGGGTCCACCCCGTTCACCCTCAACCTCCCCGCCCTGACCGAGGTCTACTGGACCGCCGGCACGCGGCTTGCGCCGAATATCGGCGAGGTCCGCGAACTCATCCTCCGTGAGCTCGCCGCCGGCCACACCGTCATCGGCGAGTTCGGCCAGGCCTACTGGCTCGACAAGCGCCACGGCTACTCGCCCAACGTCACCGCCTCGCACACCTTCACGCCCGAGTTCTTCGAGAGCGCCGGCATCCCGGTGCAGCCCATCCACACCTTCGGCGTGGCCAAGGCCTACGACACCAAGGTCGGCACGCACACGTTTCTCACCCAGATGGACGATGCCGCCCCGCTTGCCATCAGGCTCAAGCAGATGGAATTCGGCGCCACCACCGGCCGCCAGCGCATGGTCGGCTGGTATGACGCCGTCGAGAAGGGCGACGTCCTCCGCTACGGCGGCTACCAGGATCTGATGATCAACAAAATCGACGCGCTCAGCGGCGCCGACGAACTGCTCATCTGCATTGCCTACGAGGACGCCGCCGGCAAGCGCCACGTCCACGTTCCGCGCAACGAGGCCGTGCGCAAGACCCTGAAGCCCGTCTACACGCGCCACCCCGGCTGGAGCGAGGACATCACCGGCGTCCGCCATTTCGCCGCGCTGCCGCGCACCGCCCGGCTCTACACCGCCGCCATGGTCCGCAGCCTGGTGCAGGTGGCCTACGGCGACCGGCTCCCCGCCGTCCTCCCCAATCTCCGCTACCTCGGCGTCGGCCCACACCCGAGCCAGATCATCAAGGACGTCCCCCCCACCGCCGAGCTGATCAAGCTGACCTGAGGCCGGGCGAGTCTTCCCCCGTAGGGCCGGAGCTTGCTCCGCGCCGTCGCACCGCAGGGTCATTCGGTTGCAGGAGCCTGCTTGCAGGGGAGACATACGGGGTCAGGCTGAGGTTGCCCTGATTTGACGGACAGTGGACTGGGGGTCAAACCCAAGGAGTCCACATGAAGACACCGATGAGAAAAGAGCCTAACTCGCTACAGACAACTCGGGCCGTCGGCCCTCGTGTCCGAGCTCAAACGATGGGCAAAACACCGATGCGTATTCTACTATTTCTTGCTCTCGTTGCCTCTGCCGCAGCGGCCGATCCGGCTACCGTTCGAGAGGTCACGAAGAAGACTTACCAAGCTGGCATTGCAGCCAACGCGGTTGTTGTGTTCGATGTGAATTGGGGCCGTCACTGGAATTGTGGCGGCTACGCGAATGCGGAGCTGATGAAGCTCGAGTTCGACCGAATTGCGGGGCCGCCGAAGGCCGCAGATTCCAAAGCTGATTTCGTCGTGGACGGCCCATCCCGACTGACTCGCACGCTTCGATTCCTCAACTACGCTTTTATTCTTCCGCCTGGCGAGTATGCCCGAGCGGTGTCAGCATTAAGGTCGCACGCTCAGTGTCTGATGTCGGCTACTTGAAGGCGAAGCGATCTGATCTAATCAAGGACGGTAAGCCAGAAGGAGGGACGTTCATCGTGGCTGCCGGCGAGATCGTCTTTATCGGTAATTTCTTCCTCGATTGCCAGACGGGGCCGATGCTTTGGCGCTATTATCCGCAAAGCAAAGAAGATTTTCAGAAGCAAGTGGCTGAGTATCGAGGCAAGTATCCATTTCTTGAGGCTGAGAGATTTCGCTATCGCCTATTCAAATCGAAGTATTTCGGAAGCGACTCTGAGTTACCCCAGTAAGAAAGAGCCCATCCAGAGCATCAGTGAACCTAAAGGGGCAGAGTGGGACTCCGGCTGCTTCTCCGGCCATGGCGCGGAAGTGGTCCGCGACCTACCGTGATTAGTCTGCTTTGACGGGTTGAAAGTCAGCGGGAGTGGAGTAAACGGGCCATAAACAGCGCGTCGGTCCGCGCCCTCAGGATGCGTCGCACACCAGCCGGTAACCGATGCCGGACTCGGTCTGGAAATGCTTCGGTGCGTCGGGCTCGTCTTCGAGCTTGCGGCGCAGCCGCATCATGAAGACGCGGAGATAATGCGTCTGGCCCTCCATTTTCTGGCCCCAGAGCTCGTTGAGAATCTGCCGGTGCGTGAGCACCTTGTCGCGATGGGCGACGAGCAGGCGCAGCAGCGCGTACTCCTTCACGGTGAGCTTCACCGGCTGGCCGTCCTTGGTGACGCGCCGGTGCATCAGGTCCACCTCGACCTGGCCGAACCGGACCGCGCCGGCCGGTTCCGCCGGCTTCACCCGGCGCAGGA
The DNA here is from genome assembly GCA_964423065.1 of uncultured Oleiharenicola sp. Lineage (GTDB taxonomy): Bacteria > Verrucomicrobiota > Verrucomicrobiia > Opitutales > Opitutaceae > Lacunisphaera. The sequence continues at coordinate 24,316 of CAYRDN010000046.1, forward strand.
GCGCCCGCAGCCGCGCCAGCAGTTCGGCCCCGCCGAAGGGCTTGGTCAGGTAATCGTCCGCGCCGGCGTCAAGGGCGGCGACCTTGCTGCCTTCCTGGCCGAAGACGGAGAGGATCAGCACGGGCAGCGGGCTCCACTCGCGCAGCCGCTTGAGCACCTCGAGGCCCGGCAGGTCCGGCAGGCCCAGGTCGAGGATGACGGCGTCGGGCGGCGCGTGGGCCGCCGCGACCAGACCCGCGTGGCCGGTCTCCGCCTCGCGCACGGTGTAACCCGCGTCCTCGAGCGTGAAGCGGAGCAGACGGCGGATCTGGCTTTCGTCGTCAATGACGAGCACCCCGGGTTTGGCGGGATCAGGGTTCATTCGTGGGGCACGGTCTCATGGAGGGTGTAGGGCAGGTAGACGGTGAACTTCGCCCCCTGGCCGGGGAGGCTTTCCGCCACGACCTCCCCGCCCTGCGCGAGCATGAAGCCGCGCACGATGGAAAGGCCGAGGCCGAGGCCGCTGCCCTGGGTTTCACTGCCGCGGCGGAATTTCTGGAACAGGTGGCCGCGGATGGCCGCCGGGATGCCCGGACCGTGGTCGGCGACCGCGAGGAACACGCGCTGATTCGCCTCGTCCACCCCCGCGCTCACGACCAGGGCGCTGCCGGCGGGGGTGTAGCGCACGGCGTTGTGGAGCAGGTTTGTCAGCACCTGTTCCATCAGCGGGGCGTCGGCCATGAACAGGGGCATGTCGGCGGGGATCTCGATCCGGACCGGCCGGCCCGCGAGGGCGTCCCCCAGCCCGCGGCGCGCCGCGTTGATGAGGTCGCGCGCGTCGCACCAGTCGGGCTGGGGCTTGACCGCCCCGGATTCGAGCCGGGTCTGGTTGAGGAGGTTGGCCACGACACGGTCGAGCCGGCTGGCGGCCGTGAGGATCTCGCCGGCCAGTTCCGCGCGCCGGGCGCCCGTTTCCCGGCCCAGGCTCTCCGCCGCCGAGCGGAGCACGGCCAGCGGGGTCTTCAATTCATGCGACACGCAGTCGAGGAGCGTGCGGTGGAGCCGGTCCGACTCGGCCAGCAGCTGTTCGCGCTGGCTGGCGGCCCGGAGCTGCTCGCGTTCGATCAGCAGGGCGACCTGGGCGGCGAACGCCGCGAGCAGCTCGCGCTGCGCCGGCGAGGTGCGGGCGACCTCCACCGGCAGGCACAGGACCAGGACGCCGAGGACCGCGCCGGCCCGGAGCAGCGGGAGGTGCAGCGCCGCGGCGCGCGGATTGTTGGCCGTGTACCGTCCCGTCTCCCGGGCCTCGCGCCACGCGCATTCGGCGACGTTGCGCTCCAGTTCGTCCAGGCGGAACGAACTCGCCGCGTGCGGCGCCAGGCCGCCGGCCCCGCCGGGGAGCAGCAGGGCCGTCTCGGCCCCGAAGATCTCGTCCGCCTGCCGCAAGGCCGCCCCCACCGCCTCGTCGAGCGTGCGCGACCCGGTCAGCGCCCGGGTGAGGTGGAACAGCGCCGTGGCCCGCTGTTCCCGCTGGCGCTGGTCGTGCTCCTGGGCGCGGATGCGCGCCGTGACCTGCCCAGCGATGATCGCCACCACAAAATAAGTGCCCAGGATCATGACATCCTCCAGGTCGAGCACCGCGAACGAGAGCCGCGGCGGTATGATCAAAAAATCCCAGGCCACCGCACTGACGACGGCCGCCACCAGCACGGGCCAGCGGCCGACGCGGAGACAAAGCATGATGACCGCCAGAAGGTACACGAGCCCGTACGCATGGTAGCTGAAGGGCGAGAACCAGCCCGCCACCGTCACGACCACCAGCACGCCCAGAACCTCGACGTATTCGCGGAGGGGCGAAAGGCCGTGCTCCTTCCAATCCAGCAAACGTGTACCGCGTCCCGCCGGCGCGACCGGTGGCACCCCCTTCCGCGGAAATGAACGCCGCATAAAACCGGGGATGGCTGGCAGGTAAAAGGGCATCGGGGATGCCGTCAGCCTGCAGCAACCATACCAATTATGACGGGCAAATGCAGGTCCGCGGCAGATTTTCCCTCGGAAAATCTGTTTATGTTTTGTTTATGTTTAAGCCGGCTTGGCATTTGACCTGCTCAAATTCCCGCATCGTTGCCCGCAATTCCACCCCTCGTCATCACCCGCAACCCAACCTCCATGAACCTGCTGCCACGTGTGTTTGGAAAACTGGCCGTCCTTGCCTTGGTCGGCCTGCAATTGAATCTCGCCGCCCTGGCCGAGGAGGCCAAGGCGCCGCCCCCGCCGCCCGCCCCCACGCTGGAACAGCGGGTGGCCGGGCTGGAAGCGTATCTGACCAACGGCGATCCGACCGCGGCCCTGAAGGACGCCAAGGGCAACATCCCCGATGGCCTGACCTCCCCGGCGGTCGGCACTCCCGGCCCCGGCCACAATGCCTGGATGATGACGAGCGCCGCGCTCGTGCTCTTCATGACCCTGCCCGGGCTGGCGCTCTTCTATGGCGGCCTCGTCCGCACCAAGAACGTCCTCTCGGTCATGGCGCAGTGCCTCGGGATCGCCGGCCTGGTGACGATCCTCTGGTGGGCCTTCGGCTACAGCCTGGTTTTCGGCAGGAGTTTCAACAGCCCGTTCCTGGGCGGCTCGGAGTTCTTCTTCCTGAAGGGCGTCGATAGCGCGCCCAACACCGATTATGCGTACTGGGTGTCGCAGAATGTCTTTGCGATGTACCAGCTGATGTTCGCGATCATCACGCCCGCCCTTATCGTGGGCGCGATCGCCGAGCGGCTGAAGTTCTCCGCGCTGATGCTCTTCGTCACGGTCTGGATGTTCCTGGTCTATTTCCCGCTCGCCCACATGGTGTGGGGCGTCACCGGCTACATGAACGGCGTCTGGAACGCCGGCGCGGCCATCAAGGCCATCGACTTCGCCGGCGGCACCGTCGTCCACATGTCCTCGGGCTGGTCCGCCCTCGTCCTCTGCCTGATCGTCGGGCCGCGGCTCGGTTTCGGCAAGACCCCGATGCCCCCGCACAGCCTCGTGCTCTGCATGGTCGGCACGGGCATGCTCTGGGTCGGCTGGTACGGCTTCAACGCCGGCTCCGCGGTCGGCGCCGACGGGATCGCCGCCAACGCCTTCACGACCACCACGCTCGCCACGGCGGTGGCCTCCATCACCTGGGCGGCCCTCGAATACTTCACCCGCCGGCACGCCAGCGTCCTCGGCTTCTGCTCGGGCGCCGTCGCCGGCCTCGTGGTCATCACCCCGGCCTGCGGCTTCGTCAGCAGCACCGGCTCGGTGCTCATTGGCGTGCTCGCCGGCGTCGTGCCCTTCTTCGCCGTCACCAAGCTGAAGGGCTGGCTCAAGTACGACGACGCGCTCGACACCTTCGGCGTGCACGCCGTCGGTGGCACCCTCGGGGCGTTCGTCACCGGCGTCCTGGCCACCGCCACGGTCAACGGCAACCTGAGCACCAACCTCAAGGACATCGTCGGCCACACGCTCTGGCGCGAGCAGCTCAAGGCCATGGCCTTCACCGTGGTGCTGTCCGTCATCGCGACCGTCGTCATCGCCTACGCCATCAAGGCGGCCATCGGCCTGCGGCCCACGCCGGAAGGCGAGGAGCTGGGCCTCGACCTCACCGACCACGGTGAGGAAGGCTACATTTACGAGGCCAAGTCCTGAACCCACCCCACCATTCACACCCATGAAACTAATCATCGCCATCATCAAGCCGTTCAAGCTCGACGAAGTGAAGGAAGCCCTCGGCGCCGCCGGAATCCAGGGCATGACCGTCACGGAGGTCAAGGGCTTCGGCCGCCAGAAGGGCCACACCGAGATCTACCGCGGCAGCGAATACACCGTGGACTTCCTGCCCAAGGTGAAGCTCGAACTCGCGCTCGCCGACGAGCTCGTCAGCCCCGCCATCGCCGCCATCACCAGCTCCGCCAAGACCGGCAAGATCGGCGATGGCAAGATCTTCGTGCTCCCCCTCGAGGATGTCATCCGCATCCGCACCGACGAGCACGGCGGCAGCGCCGTCTGAACCCCAGTGTCACCCGCGATCTCCGCCCCTGACTTAACCCGCAAGCCCGCAACTCAAATCACCAAACAACATGGCTAAATACAAATTGGAATACATCTGGCTGGACGGCTACACGCCGCTG
>CAYRDN010000047.1:0-28262 GCA_964423065.1 uncultured Oleiharenicola sp.
GCGGGGCGAGGATGAGCGAGACCTTGTCGCCCACGCCGCCGGTGGAGTGCTTGTCGACCTTGGCGCCGGGGAGGTCGTGCAGGTCGATGACGTCGCCCGAGCGCATCATGGCGTCGGTGAGCCAGGCGGTCTCCTGCGGCGTCATGCCGCGCCAGAAGATGGCCATGAGCAGCGCGGTCGCCTGGTAGTCGGCGAACCGCCCGTCGGTCACGCCGCGGGCGAAGAACCCGATCTCGTCCCGGGTCAGCGCGCCGCCGTCGCGTTTCTTGATGATGATGTCCTGGGGGAAGAAGGTGGGGGGCATGGGGGGATCAGTTGAAAGGTGAAAGGTGAAGGTTGAAAGACCGATCCACTAAAACGGGCGCGAGGGATGAGAAAAGTGTGGGGCTGGGTCTTTCAACTTTCACCTTTCAACCTTCAACTTCGGATGCGCTAAGCGTACCGCTCTTCCTTCCACGGGTCGCCCTCGTTGTGGTAGCCGCGCACCTCCCAGAAGCCGAGGCGGTCCTCGGCGAGGAAGGTGATGGTCTTGACGAATTTCGCGCCCTTCCACGCGTAGAGCTTGGGGATGATGATGCGGGCCGGTCCGCCGTGCTCGCGCGTGACGGGCGCGCCGCCGAACTGCGTCGCGACCAGCACGTCGTCATCGAGGCAGCGGGCCAGCGGCACGTTGACCGAATAGCCGTCATAGCTGGTGAAATAGACGAACTGCGCCTCCGGCTTCGGCTGCACCAGCTCGAAGAGCGTGGTGAACGCCACGCCGCTCCACTGGCAGTCGTACTTGCTCCAGGAGGTGACGCAGTGGAAGTCGCTCGTGTCGGTCACCTGGGGCAGGGCGTTGAACTGCGCCCACGACAGCACGGCGGTTTTTTCGACGAGGCCGTCGAGCGTGAGCGTCCAGGCGGCGAGCGGGATTTCCGGCTGCACGCCGAGGTCGAGGACGGGGAAGCCGGCGGTGAGCTTCTGGCCCGGCGGCAGGCGGTCGGCGGCCGCGGTGGCGCGGGGCTTGAAACCCGCCGCGAGTTGCTTCTCGGCCCACTGCTGCTTGGCTGCGATGTAGCGCTCCTTGGACATGGACGCAGAGGGTAGGAGGGTCGGCGGATATCGCAAGCCGCGGCTCAGGCCGAACGAGCCGGCAGAGTGGCCCACGAAACACACGAAAAGCACGAAAATGAGGGATCGGGAAAGGCACCTGAATCGGTCCACTTTCCGGACGTATTTCTGTCGTGTTATTCGGGTGTTTCGTGGGCCATTCCGTCGGTTTGGCCGGCCCGGCTCAGTTGGCCGGCGGGAGATGGGACACCCGCACCAGCGGGGCGGCCAGGGCCGCGGTGACGAGCGGGATCTTGCGCCGGTAGAAGAGGGCGAGGCCGCCCTGGTAGATCAGGCAGGTGGCGGCCACCGTGATGTAGAGGCTGAAAAAAGCCGTGCGGACCATCGGCAGGATGTCGCTCTTCTGGATGCCGGACTCCTTCAGGAGGGACTCCATCTCGGGGGTGAGCCCGGACAGCGCGGTCTCGCTGTCGAAGCTGCCGAGCCGGCTGGCGCAATAGACCAGGATGATGGCCAGGAGAAAAAGCTGGGAGCGCACGAGCAGTTTCATGCCCTCGGCATCGCGGCGTTTGAGTTGCCTGTGGCCCCGGACCTCCATCACGCCCGCGGCCGCCACCAGCAGGCCGATGAACACGCTGGACAAGTCGCCCAGCGCGAGCGCGATCAGCACGCCCAGGCCGGCGATCACGATGACGCTCCAGCCGTTGAGCCGGGAGATCGCGAGGACGCGTTTGAGCGCCTTATCCTGCGGCGTGGGCTCGGGGGTGGGCATGGGGGGAAGCTACACGGGCGTTCCGCCCCGCGCGAGTATCTTTCACGGCGGGTCGCCGTGGCTCCGGCCCGTTCCCATGGGGCGCGGGCGACCCCGCCCGCGGGCTCACTCCACCGGGCGCATCTGGATCGTGTCGATGATGCGCTCGCCGGCGAGCACGTTGGTCACCACCACCATCCAGTCGCCCGGCTTGACCCAGCCGCGGCGCAGCAGGTAGGCGAAGGCGTCGCGGATGGTCTGTTCCGGTTTTTCGGAAAAGTTCATCTGAAACGGCTCCACGCCCCAGACGAGCAGCAGGTGGCGGAAGGTCAGCGGCTCGTCGGTGAAGGCGTAGATGGGGCACTTCGCGCCGCGCAGGGCGGAGAGCGTCCGCGGCAGGTCGCCGCTGCGGGTGAAGACGACGATGCCGGCCTCGCCGATCTCCTGGGCCAGCGTGACGGCGGAGCGGAGCAGGCGGTCCTTGTGCGTCTTCAGCGGCAGGGCGGAGTTGTAACCCTTGGTCGCGCTGCCCTCGATCCGGCCGGCGACCCGTTTCATGAACTGCACGCACTCGAGCGGGTAGCGGCCGGTCGTGGTCTCGCCCGACAGCATGATGGCGTCGGCCGTGGACCACACCGCGCTGGCGATGTCGCTCACCTCGGCGCGGGTTGGCACGGGGGACAGGATCATGGATTCCAGCAGGTGGGTGGCGACGATGACCGGCTTGCGCAGCCGGATGCAGGCGTCGACCGCCCGCTTCTGGATCAGGGGCAGGTCCTCCATCGGCACCTCGATGCCGAGGTCGCCGCGCGCGACCATCACCGCGTCGGACGCGTGGATGATCTCGTCGAGATTGGCGATGGCGGACTGGTCCTCGATCTTCGCGATGACGTGGGCCGGGCTGGCCAGGTCGGACAGGCAGCGGCGCAGGATGTCGATGTCATCGGCCTCGCGCACGAACGACAGCGCAAAATAATCCACCTTTTCCTCGACCCCGACCGCGATGTCGGCCCGGTCCTTGGCGGTGAGGGCGGGCAGCCGGACCTTGATGCCCGGCAGGTTGATGTGGCGGCGGTGGCCGAGCCGGGCTGGCACGACCACCCGGCAGCGCACCCGCTCGGGGGCGGCGGCCACCACCTCGAGCTGGATGAGCCCGCTGTCGACCAGGACCGTCGAGCCGACGGGCACGTCGCGGCCGAAGCCCGGGTAGTTGACCGGCACGGCCAGGACGTCATCCGCCGGCTGGCCATCCTGGCCCTGCGGCAGCAGGTCGAGGAGCTGGCCCGCCGCCAGCTCGACCGGCGCGGGCAGGTCGCCGGTGCGGATTTCCGGTCCCTTCACGTCCATGAGCAGGGCGATTTCCCGGCCGGTGCGGCGGCACACCTCGCGCACGCGGCGGATCATGGCGCGGGTCCAGGCGTGGTCCGCATGGGCCATGTTGAGGCGGCAGACATCGACCCCGGCGAGGATGAGCTGCTCCAGCATCGGCTCCTCCGCCGAGGACGGGCCCAGCGTAAAAACGATCTTGGTGAGGCGGAAAGCTTCCTTCGGCAGCGCAGCGGGCGGGTGGTTCACCCCGACAACCTAGCACAACGAGTGCCGGGTCCCGTGTTAAAGACTCGCCCCCGGCCGCCGGCCCGCCTTCAAGATGGCCCCGTTCATGCCGCCGCCTCCGCCGAAACCCTGGCCTTTCCGGATCGAATATCCGCCCGAGCTGCCCATCAGCGCCCGGGCGGACGAGATCATCGCGGCCATCCGCGACCACCAGGTGCTGGTGCTCGCGGGCGAGACGGGCTCGGGCAAGACCACACAGATCCCCAAGATGTGCCTGGTGGCCGGCCGCGGCGAGCACGGGAAGATCGCCTGCACCCAGCCGCGCCGCGTGGCCGCGACCTCCGTCGCCCGGCGCGTGGCCGAGGAGCTGAACGTGACCCTCGGCCGCGAGGTGGGCTGCAAGATCCGCTTCGCCGACCAGACCTCGGCCGACACGGTCATCAAGTTCATGACCGACGGCATGCTGCTCGCCGAGCTGCAGACCGATCCCTCGCTGCGCGAGTACGACACCATCATCGTGGACGAGGCGCACGAGCGCTCGCTCAACATCGACTTCATCCTCGGCCACCTGCGCCGGCTGCGGCGGTCGCGGCCCGAGCTCAAGGTCATCATCACTTCGGCGACGATCGACACCGAGGCCTTTTCCAAGGCCTTTGACGGCGCGCCGATCATCGAGGTGTCGGGCCGGGTCTACCCGGTGGAGGTGATCTATGCGCCGTGGGAGGAGCTGAATGGAGCGAATCCACCGGATGAGCCGAAAGGGGAGGCTCGTCGGGACGACTCGCCCCACCCGGCCCGCAAACGCGACGAGAGCTACACCTACATCGACGCCGCGGTCGAGGCGGTGGAGCGCGTGGTCCGCGAGAGCACGGGCGGCGACATCCTCGTGTTCATGCCGACCGAGCGGGACATCCGCGAGACCGGCGACCTGATCGACGGGCGCCGGCTGCCGCGGGTCGAGGTGGTGCCGCTGTTCGGCCGGCTGACGAACGCCGAGCAGCAGCGCGTGTTCGCGCCGTCGCCGCTCCGGAAGGTCATCGTCGCGACCAACATCGCCGAGACCTCGCTGACGATCCCCGGCATCCGGTTCGTGATCGACACCGGGCTGGCCCGGCTGGGCCGCTACACGCCGCAGAGCCGCACGCGGCGGCTGCCGGTCGAGCCGGTCGCGCAGAGCAGCGCCGACCAGCGAAAGGGCCGCTGCGGCCGCGTCAGCGACGGCGTGTGCATCCGGCTTTACGCCGAGGCGGACTATCTCGCGCGGCCGCGCTTCACGCAGCCGGAGATCCAGCGCAGCAACCTGGCGGATGTCATTTTGCGCATGAAGGCGTCGGGGCTCGGGGACATCGAGGACTTCCCGTTCCTGAACGCGCCGCCGGCCAAGGGCATCCGCGCGGGCCACGCGCTGCTGCACGAACTCGGCGCGATTGACGACGCGGGCGACCTGACCGCCCTCGGCCGCGACCTGGCGCACCTGCCGGTCGACCCGACCGTCGGCCGCATGATCCTGCAGGCGCGCCACGAGCGGGCGCTGCGGGAGGTGCTGATCATCGCGGCGGCGCTGAGCATCCAGGATCCGCGCGAGCGGCCGCTGGACCGGCGGGAGCAGGCCGACGCGGCGCACCGGCGGTTCAGCCACCCGGATTCCGATTTCCTCACGCTGCTTGCCATCTGGGAGGATTACCACGACGAGTTTGAAAAGATGACGCTCGGCAAGCTGCGGAAGTTCTGCACGACGCATTTCCTGTCGTTTCTGCGCATGCGCGAGTGGCGCGACGTCTATGCCCAGCTGGAGGAGACGCTGCGCGAGCGCGCCGGCTTCGCCTGGACCTCCGTCTATGACGGCGTCAAGCGGTGGCAGGACGTGAAGCTCGCGCCCGGCACGCCGGCGTACGCCGCCATCCACCGGTCCATCCTCAGCGGGCTGCTCGGCAACATCGCGACGCGGACGGAGGCGGGGGATTATCACGCGGCGCACGACCGGCGGGTGGACGTTTTCCCGGGATCGGCGCTGTTTGAAAGAAAGGCGCCGGGGAAAACCCCGCCCGCCGGCCGGGTGCCGCCGGCGAAGGTGGCGCCGCCGAAGGCCGCGAAGTGGCTGATGGCGGCGGAGGTGATGGAGACGGCGCGCGTCTACGCCCGCACCTGCGCGCGCATCGACCCGCCCTGGGTGCTCGACCTCGGCGCGCACCTCCTGCGCGTGGCGCACAGCGAGCCGTTCTGGAACGCCGAGGCCGGCCGCGTGCTCGTGAAGGAGCGGCGCCGGCTCTACAACCTGGAACTGGAGACGCGCGCCGTCAGCTACGGGAGGATCAACCCGGCGCACGCGACCGAGATCTTCATCCGCGAGGGCCTGGTGGGCGACACGATCACCTGGCCGTTTGACTTCCTCGCGCCCAACCGCCGGCTGCGCGAGCAGACGGAGACGATCCTCACCCGCACGCGGAGCGCGGGCTACATGAACCTCGACGAGGCGGTGTACCAGTTCTACGCGCGGCTGATCAAGGATGTCTCGGCCGTGGGTGAACTGGTCGACCTCGTGCGGCACGAGCAGATGACGCAGCCGAAGTTCCTCTTCATGGCCGAGGCCGACCTGCGGCCGCCCGCCGAGCCCGACGCCGGGGCATTCCCGGCGGCGTTGCCGGTGGACAACCGCGTGCTGCCCCTGGCCTACGCGTACCAGCCCGGGCAGGAGGGCGACGGGGTCACGGTGCGCGTGAGCGTGGCCGAGGCGGAGGCGCTGACGCCGGCCGCGCTCGACTGGGCCGTGCCGGGGCACCTGCCGGAGAAGGTGGAGCTGATGCTGAAGGCGCTGCCGAAGGAGCAGCGGCGCGGGCTGATCCCGCTGGCGGAGACGACGCAGCAGCTGGTGCGCGACCTCGCGCTGCTCCGGGCGCGGGCCCGGCCGCCGACGCTGGCCGCGGCGCTGGCCGAGCTGCTCACGCCGCGGCTCGGCGTGCGGATCGACCCCGCGCTCTGGGACGGCAAGCCGCTGCCCGACCACCTGCGGGTGCGGGTGGAGGTGGTGGACACCTCGGACCGGGTGCTGGGCGCCAGCCGCGACCTCGCGGAAATCCAGGCGCAGCTGCACCGCCGTTCGCGCGACGTCAGCCGGCAGGCGGCGACGGTGGACAACCACGCCTGGCGGACCGCGCGGGCGCGGTGGGAGGGCGAGCCGGCCGGCGAGTGGAAGTTCGGCGACCTGCCGGAAAAGATCACCGTGAGCGAGCACCACGGCGTGCCCGTGCTGGCCCATCCCGGCCTCAAGGCGATGGCCGGAGGCGTCGCGGTGCGGCTGTTCGCCACGCCCGAGGAGGCGGCGGCGGCGACCCGCGCGGGCCTGGCGAAACTGTTTGAAACCCAGCTCCGCTTCGACCTCGGCTGGCTGGAGAAGGATCTCAAGGCGCTCCGGCTGCTCGGGCCGCTGGCGGTGACGCTCACGACGCCCGACGCGCTGCAGCGGGACGCGCTGGAATCCATCCGGCGGTGGGTGTGCGATGCCGCGCGGTTGGGTCGGACCCCTCCGGAGGATCCGCCCTGCCGGCTGACCCAGGCCGCGTTCGCGCGGGCGCTGGAGGAGGCGAAGCGCGACCTGCGCGGGCTGGTGCCGCGGCTGGGCGACTGGCTGAAGGAGACCTTCACCCTGCGGCTGGCGCTGGAGACGCACCCGCAGCCGTATCCCGGCCTCGCGGAGGATCTCGCGGCGCTGCTGCCGCCGGATTTTCTGCGCCGCATGCCGTTCGGGCGGGTGCAGCACCTGCCGCGTTATCTGCGCGGGATGCAGGCGCGCGCGGAGCGCTGGAAGCGCGACGCGGCCAAGGACGCGGCGCGGGCGCAGGAGCTGGCGCCGTTCGCGGCGGCGGTGAAGTCGGCCGGCGGCGCCGACAGTCCTTTCCGCTGGCTGGTGGAGGAGTTCCGCGTGAGCCTCTTCGCCCAGGAGCTGGGCACGGCGGAACCGGTGTCGGCGGTGCGGCTGGAGAGGATGCGCGCCGAACTGCAGGGCCCCGGAGCGGAGGCGGCGGGGGTGAAACTCCCCGCAGTTGCGCCGCGCACGCGGACGGCCAAGGGGGCGCCGCTCAAGAGCCTGGGCGCGCTCGACCAGCTTTTCCGGAAATAGCGCGCGGCGGAGATTACGGTTGAGCCGGCGGCGGCGGCGGGCAAACTGCCGCCAAAACCCCACCCCATGAATACCTCCATCTCCGCCCTGCTGGAAGGCAAGGGCCGTGCGCTGCGCACCGTGCCGACCACCGTGACCGTGGCCGAAGCCGTCCGGGAAATGAACCACCACAAGATCGGCTCGATGCTCGTCATGGACGGCGCGACGCTGGCCGGCATCTTCACCGAGCGCGATGTCCTCACGCGCGTCGTCGCCGCCGAACTCGATCCGAAGACGACGCCGATCACGCGGGTCATGACGCCCAACGTGCTGACGATCGGGCCCGACACGACGGTGCAGCAGGTGATGGATCTTTTCGCCGAACGGCGCTGCCGGCACCTGCCGGTGACGGAGGGCGGCCGGCTGCTCGGCCTGATCTCGATCGGTGACGTGTCGCGCTGGGTGGCCAACGTGCACCGGGCGGAGGCGGAATCGCTGCGGCAATACATCGCCGGCGGACTCTCGACGTGAGGTGGGCCGCCGCGCTGCTCGGCCTGCTTTTCGGCTTGGCCGGCAGCGGCTGCCTCGTGGTCGGGGCGACGGTGGCGGCCGTCGGGGTGGTGGCGGCGACCACCGTAAAGACGGCGGCCAAGGTCACGGTGGCGACGGTCGAGACGACCGGCCGGGTGGCGTCATCGGCCGTGAGTTCATCGGGCGAGGTGACCGCGCTCACGATGGAATCGGCGGCGCAGCTGGCCCGGACCGGCAAGGTGGTGGTGGTGGACGCCGGCAGCGGCGCCACGAAGGAGCTGCCGTGGTCGCAGGGCCTGAAGCTTTTCGCCGCGACGCAGGCGGCCAATCCCGCCGCGGTGTTCAGCAGCGCGAAAATTTTCCGCGACGGGCAGACGCTGGCCGCGGCGCTCAAGGGCCCGGCGGCCGAGCAGCCGCTGCACGCGGGCGACGTGGTGGAATTGCACCGCTAGGGTGCGGTCCCCGAAACCACCTGCATGGGTAGGTCGGGCTTTACGCCCGACATTTCCGCCTCGGTCGGGGATAACCCCCGACCTGCACCGAACCGCTTGATGAAAGGCATTTCCGGGACACCACACCAAGGACCGGATTTTTTCGCCCGGCAAATCCCGTGCTGGGGGGTTTCTGCAACGCCATGATAGTGGGTGTTAGCCATGATTTGGCCACCGTCCGCCCACGCCAACGCGTTGGAGGATAATTCACTTGCGAGTGGGACCGGCGGTGTGGCTTCTTCTCGCGATGAGCACCACCCAGCCAGACCGCAAGCCGGCCGATGCCGTGCGCGAGGACATCGCGCGCCGGGTCGAGGCGGAGATGACGCGGCTGCTGTACCGGTCGGCGGGTTTCGGGTTGTTTTCCAATTTCGTGCTGGCGATGGTGCTCGTGGCGGGGGTGTGGACCTATTTCCCGGCCCGGCTCACGCTGGGCTGGCTGGCCGCCATCTTCATGGTCACCGGCCTGCGCGTGGCGATGAGCTGGGCGTTCAACCACCGGAAGCGGCCGGATGAGGAGATGGTGGGGTGGCGGCGGGCGTTTTTCTGGGGCGTCGTGGCGGCCGGCTGCACGTGGGGCGCGGCGGCCTGGTTGTTCCTCCACACCCAGGAGCTGCTGCCGCGCTGCCTGGTGATCCTGATCATCTCGGGCATGAACGCCGGCGGGGCGCGCTCGCTCGCGTCGGTGCGCGCCTGCTATGTGGCGTATGTGCTGACGACGCTCGTGCCCGGCGCCGCGGGCTTCCTGAGCTTCCACGAGCCGGGCAGCTGGACCCTGGTGGCGTGCTGTGTCACCTACTCGCTGTTCCTCGTGAACACGGCGCGGCTGCATTACCTCGACCTGCAGCGCCTGTTCTGGCTGATCTTTGAAAACGAGGAGCTGGTGACGACGCTGAGCGAGGCCAAGCACCGCGCCGAGTCGGCCAACCAGGCCAAGAGCGACTTCCTCGCGACCATGAGCCATGAGATCCGCACGCCGATGAACGGCGTGATCGGCATGCTGCAGCTGGTGAGCGATTCGCCCCTGACGGACGACCAGCACCAGCAGATCAGCATCGCCGGGAAGTCCGCCGACACGCTGCTGCGGCTGCTGGACGACATCCTCGACCTGTCGAAGGTGGAGAGCGGCCGGCTGGAGTTCGAGGAGATCGAGTTCTCGCCCCGCGAGGTGGGCGAGGAGGTCGCGGCCTTCTTCGACGCCCGGACGAGCGGCAAGGACCTGCCGGTGCTGTTTTATGCGAGTCCCGACCTGCCGGCCGCCGTGACCGGCGATCCCATGCGCCTGCGGCAGGTGCTGACCAACCTGGCCGGCAACGCGGTGAAGTTCACCGAGCAGGGCGGGGTGGAGGTCCGGGTGGAGTTGGTCCGGTCGGACGCGCATTACGCCGTGGTGCGTTTCCGGGTCAAGGACACGGGCATCGGCATGGACGAGGCGACGCTGGCGAAGCTTTTCCAGAAATTCAGCCAGGGCGACAGCTCGATGACGCGGCGTTACGGCGGCTCGGGCCTGGGCCTGGCCATCGCCCAGAGCCTGGTGCGGCGCATGGGCGGCGAGATCAAGGTGCTGAGCGCCCCCGGCCGGGGTTCGGAGTTCTTCTTCGACCTGCAGCTGCCGCTCGCCACGGCGGCGCAGCCGGCGGGACCGAAGCCGGATCCGGCGGACACCCCGCTCCGGGGCCGGGTCCTGGTGGTCGAGGACGACTGGGGCAACCAGCGGGTGGTGGAAATGTGCCTGCGCAAGCTGGGCCTGGACCCGGTGATCATGGACAACGGCGCCGAGGCGGTCGAGGTCGCGGGGCGGGAGCCCTGGGCCGCGGTGCTGATGGACATCCAGATGCCCGGCATCGACGGGCTGGAAACCACGCGGCGCATCCGCCGGCGGCTGGCCGGCCGGCCGCTGCCCATCATCGCCCTGACGGCGAATGTGCGGCCGGACGACCGCCGGGCGTGCACCGCGGCCGGCATGGACGATTTTCTGGGCAAGCCGGTCCGGCAGGCCGAGCTGCAGGCCTGTCTCGCCCGCTGGATCCGGCCGGTGGTATAGTGGCGGGGGCAAGGAGCGCGAGCCCCTCGACTTGCTCGGGGTCCTGAGCTATGTCGAACGGACAAGCTCGCTGACCCACACCGGGCGGCCTGTTCCTAGGGGGCCAGCGCGACGAGGTTGTCTTTCCCCGGAGCATGGCTATGGTCGCGACCATGAACGTATCCCGACTATCCCTGCTGGCCCTCGCGCTGGGCGCAGCCGTTTCCTTGTCCGCCAAGCTCATCACCCAGCCCGTGGCCTACGAGCAGGGCGGCGTGAAGCTCGAAGGTTATCTCGCCTATGACGACGCCAAGGTCGTGGCCGGCGGCCGGACGCCCGGAGTACTGGTGGTGCCGGAGTGGTGGGGTCTGAATGATTACGCGAAGGGCCGGGCCCGGCAGCTCGCCCAGCTCGGCTACGTGGCGTTTGCCGCCGACATGTACGGCGCGGGGGTCACGACGATGGAGGCGAAGAAAGCCGGCGAGCTCGCCGGCCAGTTCTACGGCAAGCCCCTGATGGCCGAGCGCGCCCGGGCCGGCCTCGACCGGTTGCTGGCGACGGGCCTCGTGGATCCGGACAAGGTGGCGGCCATCGGCTATTGTTTTGGCGGCTCGACGGTGCAGGCGCTGGCCTACAGCGGTGCGCCGCTGGCCGGGATCGTGAGCTTCCATGGCGGACTCATCCCGGTGCCGGCCGACGCCGCGGCGAAAAACCAGGCGAAAATCCTGATCTGCGCGGGTGCGCTCGATCCGTTCGTCTCGAAGGCCGACGCCGAGTCCTTCATCAAGGCCATGAACGACGGCAAATTCGACTACCAGCTGATCAGCTACGCGGGTGCGGTGCATGCGTTCACCAATCCCGACGCCGACAAATACGCCGCGGCCAACGGCCTGACGGGCTCGATCGGCTACAATGCCGCCGCCGACCGGCGGTCCTGGGCGCACATGCGGGCATTTTTCCTGGAACTGTTCGGCCAGTGAAGGAGCTGAGAATCTACACGCTGGCGAACTGCGACACCTGCCGGCGGGCGATGCACTGGCTGGAAGCTGGCGGACACCCCTTTGAGGAACGGCCCATCCGTGAATCCCCGCCGACCCGGCCGGAACTGCGCACGATGCTCACCGCGTATGGCGGGGAACGGCAGCGCCTGTTCAACACCGCCGGCCGGGACTACCGCGCGCTGAAGCTGGGGGCGAGGCTGCCCACCCTGTCCGACGATGAGGCCCTCGGGCTGCTGGCCGCGAACGGCCGCCTGGTGAAAAGACCTTTCCTGCTCGGCCACGGCGTCGCCCTGGTGGGGTTTGACCCGAAAATCTGGGCGGCGGCCCTGCGCCGGGCATGAGCGCGGCGACCCCCAACCGGATCGAGGTGCGGCTGCGGGAGCTGGCGCAGCTGTTCAACTCGATGGACCCCTCGCCCTTCATCGACCGCGACCTGGATGCCGCGGCGGAGGCATTCATCCTGAGCTGGGCCCGGGAGCTGGCGCACAAGGGGGAGTTTGAGCTGGTTGTCCACCTCGCCACCCCGCCGGCGCCGGACCAGGCCGCCGGGACGGAGGAGGCCGTGCGGCATTACTTTGCCAGCCGCGCCGAGATGAAGCACCGGGAATTCCGGCAGCTGCTCCGCCGGGGCCGGACGAGCCTGCTCATCGGCCTGCTCTTCCTCGCCGGGTGCTTCGGCCTCGGCCAGGCGACGCGGCTGGCACATGCATCGGGCTGGTCGGAATTTGCGCGGCTCGGGCTGAATATCGTGGGCTGGGTCGCCATGTGGCGGCCGCTGGAGATCTTCCTCTATGACTGGTGGCCCATCAACAGCGACCGGCGTCTGCTGGAGCGCCTGGCGCGGATGACGGTGCGGCTGAACCTGCCCGCCGGCTGAAGCGGACGGATTTTTCCTGTAACTTCCGGCCGCGGGCAGGGTTCTCCTCCCACAGACCCTATGAAATCCCTCCTTCCCCTGCTCACGCTCGGGGCCCTGCTGGCGGTGCCGGCAATGCTCCAGGCCAACATCACCCGCACGGTCGAAAAAACCTTCACGGTCCACGCCGGTGGCACCCTCAAGGTCCAGACCGCCGGCGGCGACATCAAGGTGCTCAGCGGCCCCGGCAACGAGGTGAAGGTCACGGCCATCGAGGTGATCCGCGCCGACACGGACGCCAAGGCCGACGAGCTGCTGAAGGACCTGGAACTCATCCTCGGGCAGCAGGGGGACGATGTCACCGCCACCGCCAAGTACGGGCGGCAGGTGGGCTGGCACTTCGGCAACTGGCCGCCGGTCAACGTCAGCTTCACCGTGGTGGTGCCCGCCAAGTACAACGTCGACCTCAACACCTCCGGCGGCGACATCGGGATCGAAAGCATCAGCGGCCACGCCCGGCTGCGCACGAGCGGTGGCAACCTCCGGCTCAACCGGGTCGACGGCGAGGTCGACGGCGGCACGTCCGGCGGCGACATCGTGCTGCACGAGGGCACGGCCAGCGTGCGGCTGAACACCTCGGGCGGCGACATCCAGGTCGACCGGGCCGGGGGCGAGGCCGACCTGTCCACCTCGGGCGGCAACATCGTCATCCATTCCGTGCTGGGCCGGCTGCAGGCCACGACGTCCGGGGGCGACATCAAGGCCAGCATCGAGGGTGCGCTCAAGGGCGACTGCAAGCTCACGACCTCGGGCGGCACCGTGGAGGTGCGGGTGGACAAGGCCGCGGCCTTCGACCTCAAGGCGCACACGAGCGGCGGCGACGTCGACGCCGAGGGGCTCACCCTCGCCATCGCCAACGGGGGCGTCCGCAAGAGCAGCCTCGCCGGCAAGGTCAACGGCGGCGGGCCCGAGCTGTACCTCGGCTCCAGCGGCGGTGACATCCGGATCCGGACCGACTGATTTTCGCCAGTCAAAACCTGGTGTGTGTGCAAAGGAAGCCAGCGCGAAAGCGCTGGCTTCTGACTTTGCGGGGGTTTCAATCGCCGCGTGGGATTGATCGACACGCACACGCACCTCGATGCGTTCGCCCGGCGCGGCGAGCTGCCGGACGTCCTGGCACGCGCGCGCACCGCGGGCGTGGAGGCGATGGTGGCGATCGGCACCGACGCCGATGACTGGACGCTGTATCGCGGGCTCGCCCGGGACCATCCCGGGCGGGTGCACTACACGGTCGGGCTGCATCCCTGCAGCGTGGGCGGGGACTGGGCCGGGCGCGTGGCGCAGCTGGAGGCGTTTTGGAGTGGAGCGCATCCGGAGGAATCGCCCCGCCCGGTCGCGCTCGGCGAGGTCGGGCTGGACCGGTTTCACCTGCCGCAGGATCCGGCCGCGGCGGGGCAGATCTTTGGCTGGCAGCAGGCGGCGTTCGCCGGGCAACTGGGTCTGGCGAAGCGGCTGGGCTGCCCGGTGGTGGTTCATTCCCGCGGCGCCTTTGCGGAATGCGTGGCCCAGATCGACGCGGCGGGCGTCGACTGGCGCCGGGTGGTGTTTCACTGCTTCACCGAGGGGCCGGGGGAGATGGCCGAATTGGTCCAACGCGGGGGGTGGGGATCATTCACCGGGGTCATCACCTACAAGAATGCCGAGGCCGTGCGCGCCGCGGCCCGGGCCCAGGGTCTGGGGCGGCTGATGATCGAGACCGATGCACCCTTTCTCACGCCGATGCCGCACCGGGGCAAACCGAACGAGCCCGCCTACCTGCGGCACACGGCGGAGTTCAGCGCCGGGGTGTTTGGGGTCGGATACGAGGAGCTGGCGGCGGTGACCACGGGGAATGCGCGGGCGTTCTTCGGCCTGTAGAAACCACGAAGGATACCAAACCCACAAAAAGCAGAAAGGCCGGTCCGGGACCGGCCTGTTTCATTTCGTGTCTTTGGGGTGATCGTCGGGTCCGCCCTTAAGCCTCGTCGAACTTCTTGGCGAAAAGGGCCTCGAGCTCGGCCAACATCTGGGGAGCGTCGTCGCCGGTGGCGATGAACTTGACCTTGGTGCCCCGGGCGGCCGCCAGCATCATGAGACCCATGATGCTCTTGCCGTTGACCTGTTCCTCGTCCTTTTCGACAAAAACCTCGGATTTGAACCGGTTGGTCACCCGCACAATCATGGCCGCCGGACGGGCGTGGATGCCCATCTTGTTTTGCACGAGAAGCTCCTTCACGTGTGTGGCGGGGGCCGTGGTTTCACTCTTTTCCATTGCGGTGGGGCTGGGTGGTCGGATTAAAGGGAAACGCTAAAAGCCGGTCGTGCCCCGGCTTGCAACCACAAAGACCCCCCCATGCCCGCCTTTGCCATCATTGTGCCGTGCCGTTTGGAGTCGACGCGGTTTCCGCGCAAGCTGTTGCATCCCATTCAGGGCAAGCCGCTTGTCCTCTGGGTGGCGGAGCGGATTACGGCCCAGGCACCGGACTTTCCACTGTGGTTTGCGGTCGATCATGAATTACTCGCGGAATGTCTCGAAGGAGGGGGGTTCAGGGCGATTATGACCGATGCCGGCCATCCCAGCGGAACGGACCGGATTGCCGAGGCTAACCGCACAGTTCGTGCCAGCTACGTGCTCAACGTGCAGGCGGACGAACCCCTGGTCAGCGCCGGGCAGCTGCAGGTCCTGGCCCGGCTGATCCAGGGCGACTGTCCGATGGCGACGCTGGCCACCCCGTTCAAGCGTGTGGTGGATTTCTACAATCCCAACCAGGTCAAGGTGGTCATGAGCCAGGCCGGACGGGCGCTTTATTTTTCCCGCTCCCGGATGCCCTTTTCCCGCGATCTCGGCCTGACCGTGGACGACGCGTGGGTGGCGGCCAGCCCCTGTTTCAAGCACCTCGGGCTCTACGCCTACCGGGCCGATTTTCTGGAAAAATTCGTGGCCCTGCCGCCCGGGCGGCTGGAGCAGATCGAGAAGCTCGAGCAGCTGCGCGCCCTGGAAAACGATTACCCCATCGCCATCGCGGTCACGGAGGACCCCGCCATCGGCGTCGACACGCCGGAGGACGCGAAGAAGTTCGAGGCGACGCTCGGGTTGTTGTAGGGCGGGATCGCTGATCCCGCCGCGAATACGATATCACCTTCGCTCGGCAGGATCAGCGATCCCGCCCTACAGTAAACGCCGCCCGATCGGGTCACAGCCGCCGGCTGCTCACGCCCGTGATCCAGAACACCTCGCAGGAGCCGCCGCCGGTGTCGGTGCGGCTGAGGGACGAACGCCAGCGATAGCCGTCGGCGCCCGTGACCTCGACCAGGTAGCCCTCCAGGCTGACGAGCTCGTGCCGCTTCACCGCCAGCAACCGCTCGCGCACCCCGGGGTCGGCCGGCAGGCAATGGGTGTTGGCCGAATGGGTGGCGATGAGCCCCGGGTCGAGCGGGGGATCATCCGACCAGCGGTATTCATACCAGCGGCCCGACTGGCTGATCGCGAGACCGTTGATCACCGCGGACACAGACATCGGCCCCCAACCCAGGGCGAGGTCGACCGGCGAAAGGTCGGCGCCGCGGTCATTGCGGTAGCGTTCGCGGCTGAGGACGACGGCCGTCACCACATAGCGGGCGAGCGGGGTGATGGTGTAGCCCTCGTGGACGAAGGGCGCGGGCAGCCGGGTGTCGGTCTGCACCGGTTCGCCGGCCGCGGGCATCCCGCGCCACGCCGCGGCCGGTTCGTGGACATACCACCAGCCGGCGGCGGCAAGGACGGCGAGGGCGAGCAGTTTTTTCACGGGACAATCCGCGCCGCCGCCCGGGTCCTAGATCAGGCCGGCCTTCCGCTTTTCCACCAGCCGGTAGAAATCCTCGAACAGCGGGTCGGCGTCGTTCGGGCCGGGTGCGGCCTCCGGGTGATACTGGACGCAGAACACCGGCAGCTCCTTGTGCCGCAGGCCCTCGACCGTCCGGTCATTCAGGTTGATCTCCGTGACGAGGGCGCCGGATTTCTCCAGGGACTTCGGGTCGGTGGCGAAACCGTGGTTCTGCGCCGTGATGGAGACCTTGCCGGTCTCGAGGTTCTTGACGGGCTGGTTGCCGCCGCGGTGGCCGAACTTGAGCTTGAAGGTGGTGCCGCCGAGGGCGTGCGTGATCATCTGGTGGCCGAGGCAGATGCCGAAGGTCGGGAACTCCGGCAGCAGTTCCGTGACGGTCTGGTGGATGTAGGGCAGGGCGGCCGGGTCGCCCGGGCCGTTGGAGAGGAAGACGCCGTCGACGCCATGGGCGCGGATCTCGGCGGCGGTCGTCCGGGCCGGGAAGACGTGCACCTCGAAGCCGTGGCGCACGAGCTTGCGGTAGATGGTGTATTTCGCGCCGTAGTCGAAGGCCGCGACCCGGAATTTTTTCGCGGGCGTGTGGGTGGCGCCGCCGGTCGTGCCAACCGGCAGGTACTGGGTGTTGAACCGGGCGGCGTCGTCGGCCCGCCAGACGAAGGGCTCCGGGCAGGTGACATCCTTCACATAGTCGCTGCCGGCCATGTCGGACCAGCCGCGGGCGCGGGCCACCGCCTCCTCGTCACTGAGGGGCAGGGTGCTGAGGCAGGACTTCATCGCGCCGTCGACGCGGAGCTTCTTGGTCAGGGCGCGGGTGTCGACCTCGCTGATGCCGGGGATGCCGTATTTCGCCAGGTAGTCGCCCAGCGCCATCGTGCTCCGCCAGTTGCTGACGACGGGGGAGACCTCGCGGACGACAAAGCCCGAGCACTTCGGCGCGGCGGCCTCCTCGTCCTCGGCGTTCACGCCGTAGTTGCCGATCTGCACGGCGGTCATGGTCACGATCTGGCCGAAGTAGGAGGGGTCGGTCAGGATCTCCTGGTAGCCGGTCATCGAGGTGTTGAAAACGCATTCGCCGGCGATGGTGGCGTCGGCGCCAAAGGCGACGCCGCGGAACACACTGCCGTCTTCGAGGGCGAGGATCGCGGGTTTGTTGGCGGCCATTGGAGGGCGACGAAAAGGGTTTCGGGAGGGCCTGCCAAGTGTATTAGCGGCAAAAACGCCCGGTGGGTCCGGCCCCGGGCCGGCCCGCCTGCTGGCCGTTTGACACCCCGCGGAAACCGGTTAGCTCTATGGACCCAACATGCCCTATGCAGAAGATCGCTCCGCCTGGTTCGAGGGCCAGGGACTCTGGCAGCACATCCCGGTCTCCGACTGGCAGGACTGGGTCTGGCAGCTGAAAAACCGGATCACCACGGTCGAGCAGCTGGAGCGCTACATGACGCTGACGCCGGAGGAGAAGGCCGGCTGCCTGTTCGCCAACCAGAAGCTGGCGCTGGCGATCACGCCCTATTTCTTCAATCTCATCGACCGCAACGACCCGCTCTGCCCCATCCGCAAGCAGGTCATCCCGCGCAGCGACGAGATGGTCGTCTCCTCCGGCGAGATGCTCGACTCGCTCGGCGAGGACGAACACTCGCCCGTGCCCGGCCTGGTGCACCGTTACCCCGACCGCGTGCTCTTCCTCGTCACCGACCGCTGCGCCGCCTACTGCCGCTATTGCACGCGCAGCCGGCTCGTCAGCAACGCGCAGGACTACAACTTCCATCCCGAATACGAGCAGGCCCTCCGCTACATCGAGGCCCACCCCGAGATCCGCGACGTCCTGCTCTCGGGCGGCGATCCGCTGCTGCTCTCCGACAAGAAGCTCGACCACCTGCTCGGCCGCCTTCGCGCGATCAAGCACGTCGAGTTCATCCGCATCGGCTCGCGCATCCCCGTGTTCCTGCCGCAGCGCATCACGCCCGAATTGTGCGCGCTCTTCAAGCAACACGGGCCGATCTGGATGAGCATCCACGTCAACCACCCGAAGGAGGCCACGCAGGAACTGAAGGACGCCTGCGAGCGCCTGTCGTTCGCCGGCGTGCCGCTCGGCAACCAGAGCGTGCTGCTCAAGGGCGTCAACGACGACGCCGACGTGATGAAGGCGCTCGTGCACCGCCTGCTGCGGATGCGCGTGCGGCCCTACTACATCTACCAGATGGACCTCATCACCGGCGGCGCGCACTTCAAGGTCGATGTCCGCAAGGGCATCGAGATCATCCGCGCCCTCCGCGGCCACACCACGGGCTACGCCG
The DNA here is from genome assembly GCA_964423065.1 of uncultured Oleiharenicola sp. Classification (GTDB taxonomy): domain Bacteria; phylum Verrucomicrobiota; class Verrucomicrobiia; order Opitutales; family Opitutaceae; genus Lacunisphaera. Next base: position 18,514 of record CAYRDN010000047.1, read on the forward strand.
TCCCGCAATACGTCATCGACGCCCCTGGCGGCGGCGGCAAGGTGCCCGTGAATCCCGACTACGTGGAAAAGATCACCGACGACGAGGTCGTCTTCCGCAATTTCGAGGGCAAGCAGTTCCGTTATCCGCTCAAGGCCGTGCCGGTGAAGGAAAACACCCGCCTGGTCCTGCCGGCGGAGATCCACCTGTAGGGCGCTGGTCCCGGCTGAAAGTCTGGAGGCCCGGCCTTGTTGCTTGGGTTTCGCTGGTGGACGCATGAAATACCTCGCCCGGATCCTGCCCTGATCTGCTTTCCAGTTCGTTTATCCGGCCATTTATGACACGGTGGGGCACTGCCGCGCCGTGCAAAACTACGCCGATAATTGCGCAAGCATATGACTGTAAACGCTAAGAGGCGTGACTTGCCCGGAAAATATTTTCTCAAAATTCCTGCAAGAAAGATTCAACGTTTTGGCCCCGACCACGTCTATCCTAACGACAACAATGCATCGTTTAGGAACGATGCATTGCTTGTAGTTCTTACGGTTTGCTTGGTGTTAGGTCATGCAGGGCGTCCCGCAAGGGGCGCCCTTCATGTTTATGGGGCCGGCGGTGACACATTGCGCGGTTGACTGCGCCCGTGGTGGGGTTTTGGTGGGGCTGCTCGTAGGGGTGTCCTCCGCGGAGGACTGAGATTGCGGCGCGCTCGGCTGCTCGACCCTCTGAACCTGAAACGGATCATACCGGCGAAGGAAACAAGCAAACGGCGCAGGGTGCGCCCTCTGTTTTCCGCCGGGAGTCGGTTTGAGGTCGGGCACCCACTCATGCAAAAACCACGCTCCCTGCTCCCGCTTCTCGTCCTGGCCGCCGCGACCGCCGCGTTCGCCCAGGACGGCGACCCGCTCAAGCTCGACCGCTTTGTCGTCACCGGCGTGCCGCTCGAACAATCGGTCAATCCGCTCACGCGCGAGACCGGCGCCGTCATGGGCGACCTCCGCGGCCCGCTCGACACCCCGCGCGCGGTGAGCAGCATCACCGCCGCGCTCGTGAACGAGCGCGCGATCAACGGCCTGCGGGACATCCTCGAATACAGCCCCGGGGCCTACGCGCCCTCGAGCTACGGCGAGCTGACGATGCCCTACATCCGCGGCGATGTCGCCGAGGCCTACGTCAACGGCCAGCGCCGCACGAACAACGAGTACGGCTTCCTGCCCTCCTTCAACGGCGTGGAGGCGGTCGACGTCGTGCGCGGCGCCGGCTCGGCGGTCTTCGGCGCCGGCTACCTCACCGGCGGCTACGTCAACTACCAGACCAAGCAGCCCCAGTTCTCCGGCCCCGCCACGACGGTCACGACCCGCTTCGGCACCTGGACGGACGGCGGCCTGTCCTACCTGAACGGCAGCGTGCAGATCGACGCGACCGCGCCCGTGAACCCGGACCTGGCCTGGCGCTTCAGCTACGAGGGCAAGGGCGGCGACACCTTTTATTCGCGCAACGGCGACAAGGACGACCGCCAGGATCTGTTCGCCGCGCTCTCCTGGCGGCCGCGCCCGGGCCTGACCCTCGACTTCAACGCCCAGTGGATGTGGCAGGACACCAACGAGACCCTCGGCGTGAACCGCGTCAACCAGGACCTCATCGATCACGGGATCTATTACACCGGGCTCTCGGCGGACGGCTACTACAACCCCGGCCCGATTCCCGCGACCGCGGCCGTCAAGCTGCCGTGGGACGCGACCCTGCTCTCCAAAAACGATTACGCGCAGGCCCACGTGGCCAACGCCCAGCTGATCGCGACGCTCGAAATCTCGCCGAACCTGACCTTCATCAACCGCACCTTTTTCGAGTGGGTCAACCGCAAGCGCGTGTACGCCACGGCCTACCTCGAGTTCGTCGAGCAGCACACTTTTGAAAACCGCACCGAGGCGCACCTCAACCTGCCCGGGGCCGTGCCGCAGACGATTGTCGCCGGCGCCGCCGTGCGCCTGCAGGCCGTGCGCGCGTTCGAGAACTACACCAACGAGTACCTCTACAACTTCGACATCACCGCCCCGTCGCGCACCTTCGACCAGGCGGCGCAGTTCCCGAACTCCTATTTCCCCGGCTATCCCGGGCCGGGCGGGCTGCTCTTCTTCGGCCCGCTCGATCCCGATGTGCCGACGCCCGAGACCGGCGACTCGCGCGTCTGGAATCCCGCGGTGTTCGCGCAGGATGACATCAGGCTCGGCGAGCAATGGCACCTGCTGGCCGGCGTGCGCGGCGACGGCTTCTACGCCAGCGCCCGCGATCCGCTCCCGCCGCCGGGGGTCACCACCATCGCGCACGACTCCGCCGGCGCCGACGAGCTCTCGGGCAACGCCAGCCTGCTTTACCGCGCCACGCACGGGTCCAGCTATTACGTGACCGCGCAGAGCACGACCTCCCTGCACGGCAACCTCGGCGGCGGCGGCATCAGCCTGCAGGCGGACGGGAAGATCGATCCCAACGACCTGCGCAACCGCAGCGACCTCCTCGAGGCCGGGGCGAAATACAGCCTGGTCGACAACCGGCTGTTCGTGGGCGCGGCCCTGTTCACGCAGCGCCGCTCCCGCACGGGCCTGGGCGACGTGCACCAGGACATCCGCGTGCAGGGCCTCGAGCTCGAAAGCGTCTACCAGCCCTCGCCGGGCTTCAGCGCGACCTTCAACGCCACCATCCAGCAGGGCGAATACCTGAACGCCGCGCCGTTCCAGCTCGGCGGCCGCGACCTCTATGCGAGTTACCTGGCCGGTCGCGGCCCGGGCGGACTCGGCACCGGCGACGCGAGCTACAGCCCGTGGGACAACCAGGTGCCCGCCGGCAACTGGCCGCTCGTCGGGTTCTCGCACGTCCTGCTCAACGGCAGCGTGCGCTACCGCTGGGCCAATGGCTTCGGCGCGGCCCTCGACGGCCAGTGGCAGAGCCGCCAGCGTGGCAACCTCGACGACCAGTGGCACCTGCCGGCGCAGTACACGCTCAACGGCTCGCTCTCCTGGTCGCGCGGCCCCTGGACCGTGAACGTCGATCTCCTCAACCTCACCGACCGGCGCAACTGGATCCACAACGGCGACGCCTACACCGCGAGCATCCTCGTCCTCCCCGACCTGCCCCTCCGCGCCGAGGGCTACGTCAAGTACCGCTTCTAAGCTTGCTTCGGCGCCCCGCCTCCCCGCGCTCCACCCGCACGGCTCCCGAGCCAGAAGTATATTGTTAGTTTACATCATGCCCGGCGCGTGGTTGTCAACTAATAGTATACTAGAGCATATAACACAATAGTGCAGCCGATTGCTGTAGGGCTGCACCTTGTGCAGCCGCACTCCACCCAGCCAGCCCAGACACGGCTGGACCAAGGCCCGGCCCCACCCAGGAAGAGCGAATGGCCATGATATTAATTAATATGCTCGAAGGCGGGTGGCCGGCGTGGCTCGTGCCACTGGCGAACGAGGCGGGCAGTGCGGGGCCGCGGGTCACTCCAGCTCGCTGGCGATCTCGGCGACCTGGCGCTCGAGGGCCAGGTCGGCCCCGGGCGGGAAGTTCTTGAGCAGGTCGGCGCGCAGCGCCGGCGCGTGGTCGCGCCCATAGGTGTCGAACGCCTGGCGCGAGGGGAAGACGTACTGCACCTCGACGACGGCCCGGACGTCGTCCTTGGCCAGGTCGGGCAGCACCACGCGGACGCCCTCCGCGCCGGCGGCCTTCACCGCCATGACATGGTCCGGCACCAGCCACGACAGATAACGGCCGCGTTGCTGGACGGAAACACACGTGGTCCGGACCGTGTAGAGGATCTTCGCCATGATCCTAAGCTAGGCGCCGGGAGCGCGGAGCCAAGAGCGAAGCGGAATGGATGTGGGCGGGGTGCCCTCACCCCGCGGCATACGGTTTTCGCGGCGCATGCCTCGCGGGGTGAGGGCACCCCGCCCACCAGGCAGGGCCCGCTAGTGCGACTCGCTGAAGCTCGTGATCGAGTGCCACTCGAGCACTTCCTGGAGCAGCGCGCGCTCGGTCTTGAGCACGAGGCGCTCGAGGCTGTTCCAGGTCTGGCAGAAGGCGATCTGCTTGCGGCTGTCCTCCAGCATCGCGCGCATCTCCCGGTAGCGGGCCACGCGGCGCTGCAGATCGTTGATCGAGATCAGCGAGATGAGCGCGGCCGCGACCACCGGCAGGGAGATGGGCAGGAAGTCAAAGACCGTCATCTCCACCCACACGGGCACCTCGGTGTGAAAGGTCCGGGCGAGGGCGTAGGCCATCGTGCTGGCGAGCGCGAGGATGGTCGCGATCCAGAAGCCGAGCTTGAGCCGGCCGAACAGCGGCAGCGCGCGCCCCTCCTGCCGCTGGTAATAGGCGAGCTGGTCGTCAATGCGCTGGTCGAGGTAGATGCGCTTGAACTCGTCCATCGCCACCGGCCGCACCGCCGATGAGCGGCTGTGCAGGATGTGCAGCGAACGCGTCAGCCCCCGCACCCCGGGCAGGTCCAGGTCCTGGAACAGCGGCGCGGCCCGCGGCAGGCCCCAGGTCGCGAGCGCGGAGCGGCAGAACTCCGCCGCCAGCCGGCACCGCACCCAGCTGTGGTGCGAATGCGTGTGGTGCCGCAGCACGATCGCCACGCCGAGCGCGCTCGCGAGGCAGAGGAACTTGAGCCAGGGCAGCGCCAGCACGTGCAAGCCGTAGGAGAGCGCCGCCGAGGCGATCAGCGTGGCCACGACGTGCAGCATCACGGTCGACACGATCAGCCGCCGGAACTGCGGGGCGTCGTGGCTGGCGGCATGGTCGCACTTCTGCTGGAAGGCGAAGATCGCGTCGGGCGCCTTGAAGGGGTTCACGGCCCACGCGCTCTTCGCGGCGGGCAGCTGGTTCAGGTTGGCCAGGCTGGCGTCGCCCCGCTCGAGCCGGTCCCAGTTCTCCTGCCGCAGCGTCTGGGTGGCCGCGTCGATGATCATGACCGGCTTGCCGATGGACTTGGCATACTCGATCACGTCGGCGGTGCCGCCCTTGCCGCGCGCCGGCTGGCCGTCCCACACCGCGAGCAGCACGTCGGCGCCGTTGACCGTCTCCATGCCGCAGTCGAGGTAGGCGTCCTCGCGCGCCCCGTTTTCCGTGATGACCCGCACGTGCTCCGCGCGGGTCAGCGTGGCCTCGACGGCGGCCCATTCCACCGGGGAGAAATCCTTCTCAAACTCCGCGCGCGGCAGCGGCAGGATGGCGTGCCACGACAGGCCGAGCGCTTGCGCCTGCGCCACGAACACCTGGTCGCTTCCGATGGCGATCGAGGAGAGCGCGATCCATTCCCCCGGCGCCTCGCGCTGCAGCATCTCCAGGGCGGTCCGCATGGCCGCGGCGGCGCCGGCCTCGTCTTCCAGCTGTCGGTGGCCCGAAAATCCCACGACATGAAACAAAGGCAACTGGCTGGCGTTGGTGACGGGGGAGGACATGCGGCCGTGGGGCGACAAGGGCAACGGGTGCCAGTGTCGGTTTGGGCTGGCAAGGACTAAGCATAATAGCCATGAACAGCGCAACTTATGCCGGACCACACACCTACGCCCGGCGGCGTGTTTCTCAGCTATGCCCGTGAAGACACGGACCCGGCGCGCCGTATTGCCGACGCTTTGCGTGCGTTTGGCGTCGAGGTCTGGTTCGACCAGAGCGAATTGCGGGGTGGCGATGCCTGGGATGCCAAGATCAAGCGGCAGATCCGCGAATGCGCCTTGTTTGTGCCCATCATTTCCGCCCGCACGCAGGCACGGGGGGAGGGGTATTTCCGCCGGGAATGGAAGATCGCGGTCGAGCGCACCCACGACATGGCCGCGGCCGTCGCCTTCATCGTGCCCGTCGTGATCGACGACACGCCGGAGTCCGCCGCCATGGTGCCGGACGAGTTCATGCGCTACCAATGGACGCGCCTGCTGCATGGCATACCCTCGCCGCAGTTTGTCGAGCAGGTGAAGCGGCTGTTGAGCGGGGAGCACAAGGCCGCCGCTAAAACGGCAGCCGGCCTCGCTGAGGCCGGTCGACCGGGGTCAGCGACCCCGGCTACAGCGAAAGCCGTCCCGGGTTGGACCTGGGGCGCGCTTGCCGCCGTCATCATCGGCGTGGCGGCCGCCTGGTTCGTTGCGCGCAAGCCGGAAACCGCGCCCAGTCTCCCGAAAACCGCCGCGGAAGCCCCGCCGGCCGCGCCGCATCTCAGCGACAAGTCCATCGCGGTGCTGCCGTTCGCGAATTTCAGCCCGGACAAGGAGAACGAGTTCTTCACCGACGGCATGCACGACGAGGTGATCACGGCCCTGGCCAAGATCCACGACCTCACGGTCATCTCCCGCACCTCCGTCATGGCCTACAAGAACCCCGAAGGCCGGAACCTGAAGAAGATCGCGGCCGAGCTCGGCGTGGCCAACGTGCTCGAGGGCAGCGTCCAGCGCGCGGGCAACCGGGTGAAGGTGATCGTGCAGCTCATCGACGCGCGCACCGACCAGCACCTCTGGGCCGAGACCTACACCGAGGACGTGACCGATGTCTTCACCATCCAGGGCAAGCTGGCCGGCGCGATCACCGCGGCGCTCAAGGCCACGCTGTCGCCCGAGGAGAAGTCGCTGCTCGCGCGGCGCCCGACGGAAAACCAGGAGGCCTACGACCTCTACCTGCGCGGCCGCGCCCTGGGCGAGGTGGTCAACAGCGGGGACATCACCCGGGAAAAGCTCGACGAGGTGGTGGCCCTCTACGAGCAGGCGATCGCCAAGGATCCGAACTTCACGATGGCCTATGTGCAGCTGGTCGCCACCCATGGGGTGCAATATTGGTTCGGCCACCTCGATCCGACCCCCGCGCGGCGGGCCCGGGCCAAGGCCGCGCTGGATGCGGCCCTGCGGCTGGCGCCCGATTCGCCGGAGACGCGGCTCGCGCTCGGCACCTACTCCTACACCTGCGAGAACGACTGGGCGCGGGCGCTGGCGGAATTCCGCGATGCCGAGGCCGGGCTGCCCAACGACGCGCAGCTGATCTACTTCATCGGCCTCGCCCAGCGCCGCCTCGGCCAGCTGCCGGAGTCGCTCCTCTCCTTTGACCGCGCCGCGGAGCTGAATCCGCGCGACACCAACATCACGGTGCAGAAAATCCTGACCCTGAGCGCGCTGCGCCGCTACCCGGAGGTACGCGCCATCGTGGAACATTACATCCCGCTGGTGCCGGGCAATATCGTCCTCCCCTTGTACCTCGCGATTGTCCGGCTGGAACTGGATCACGACCGGACGGCGTTCCTCCGCAGGATGGCGGCCGTCCCGGCCCAGGGGGTCGATCCCTTCGGCCTCGTCAAGGCGTACCGGCACGCAATGTGGAACGGCGATCTGGCGGCGGCGGCACGCGCGCTGGCGGATCCGCGGGTGGATTTTGTCCAGGGCGTATCCGGCATCATCAACGACCCCATCGCGCTGCACCGCGCGCGCGTCGCCTTCCTGCAGGGCCGGCGGGACGAGGCCCGCGCCTTCGCCGACCAGGCCGTGGCCGTCTTCCAGGCCGGCCAGTGGGCGCCGCGCCAGGAGGCGAGCGTGATGCTGGGCACGGCGCAGGCCCACGCGCTGGCCGGCCGGGAGGAATTGGCCCTGCGGCTGGCGAGCGACGGCTTCACCCTGCAGCTCAGCCGCGATGCCTTTGCCGCCAAGGACCTGCGGATCGAGCTCGCGCATATTTATCTGATCCTCGACCGCCGCGATGACGCCTTCGCGCAGCTGCGGGAAATGATGACGGGACCCTGCATCTACGGCCCCGAAAATATCCGTCTGGACCCGTTCTGGCTGCGGGTGAAGGACGACCCGCGGTTCGAGCAGATATTGCAACTGGCGAAACCCCTATGAACGACGCCACCAAGGCCGTTTTCCTGAGCTACGCCCGCGAGGACACGGACGCGGCCCGGCGCATCGCCGACGCGCTGCGCAGCCACGGCGTCGAGGTCTGGTTCGACCAGAGCGAGCTGCGCGGCGGCGATGCCTGGGACGCCAAGATCCGCAAGCAGATCAATGACTGCACGCTGTTCCTGCCGATCATCTCCAAGCACACCCAGGAACGCGGCAAGGGCTACTTCCGCCTCGAGTGGAAGCTGGCGGTCGAGCAGACGCACCTCATGGCCGAGGGCATGGCCTTCCTCGCGCCGGTCGTCGTCGACGACACACCCGAAAGCGGCGCCCTCGTGCCGCCGGAGTTCATGCGCGTGCAGTGGACCCGGCTGCCCGGCGCGCTGCCGACGCCGCCGTTCGTGGAGCAAGTGAAGCGGCTGTTGAGCTGTGAAAGGGGCGCGGCCGCTAAAACTGCAACCGGCTTCGCTGAGGCCGGTCGACCGGGATCAGCGACCCCGGCTACAGCTAAAACCATCCCCGGCTGGATGTGGGCCGTGCTCGCCGCGGTGCTCGTCATCGTGGCGGCGGGCATCGTCCTGCTGCGCAAGCCGGAACCGCCGGCCGCCGCGCCGGTTCCCATGGCGGCCGCGACGCCGCCCGCGCCCGCGGCCCCGCGGGTCAGCGACAAGTCCATCGCCGTCCTGCCGTTCACCAACATGAGCGAGGACAAGGAGAACGCCTTCTTCACCGACGGCATCCATGAGGACATCCTCACCAACCTCGCGCTCATCCACGAGCTCCGCGTCGTCTCGCGCACGTCGGTCATGCCCTACCGCACGACGACCAAGTCCATCCGCCAGATCGCGCAGGAGCTCGGCGTGACCTACATCCTCGAGGGCAGCGTGCAGCGTTCGGGCAACAAGGTGCGCGTCACCGGCCAGCTGATCCACGCGGCGTCCGACGAGCACGTCTGGGCCAAGGCCTACGACCGCGACCTCACGGACGTCTTTGCCATCCAGAGCGAACTCTCCCAGCAGATCGCCGCGGCCCTGAAGACCGCGCTGTCACCGGAGGAAAAGGTCCTGCTGGCCCGCCGCCCGACCGAGAATCCCGCGGCCTACGACCTGTATCTGCGTGCGCGCGACGTGCGCAACCGGGAGGGCATCTCCCCGGCGGGCACGGTCCATATGATTTCCCTTTTGCAGAACGCCGTGGAACTCGACCCGGCCTTCGCGCAGGCCTGGGGCGAGCTGGCGGCGGCCTGCGCCTTCTCCTATTTCACTTACATGGAAGGCATGGATGCGACGCTGGCCCGGGCCAAGGCGGCGATCGACCGGGCCGTGCAGCTTGCGCCCGGCGATCCCTCCGTCATCGAGTCCGAGGGCACGTATTATTATTACGGCTACCGCGACTACACGCGGGCCAACGAGTTTTACGAGCAGCTGGCCCGGCTGCAGCCCAACGCCCCGGTGGTGTTCAATTCCCTGGCGCTAATCCAGCGCCGGCAGGGCCGCTGGGCCCAGTCGCTGGCCAACTCGCGCCGGGCGACCGAGCTCGATCCCGCCAATCTCGGCTACCTGCGCGTGCTGGTTGACACCCTGCGGTCGGTCCGGCGCTGGGACGAGGTGCTGGCCGTGCAGCGGCGGATGGTGGCGTTGCTGCCGGACAACCTGTTTGAGGCCGGCAAGCTGACCTACTTGCAGTTTCTCGCCGATGGCTCGACCGCCGCCGCGGACGCCTTTCTGGCCCGGTTGAGCCCGGAGCAGCTGAAGTCCCCGCGGGGCCTCGAGATGCGGAAGACCTGGGCCGCGGAAATCGGCAATTACGCCGAGTCCAGCCGGCTCGACCGGCTGCAGCCCTACTTCGAGGAGGATGGTGATCCCCACTGGCAGCAGGCGCTCTTCGCCGCCCTGGCCCTTTATGCCCAGGGCG
>CAYRDN010000048.1:0-26330 GCA_964423065.1 uncultured Oleiharenicola sp.
CGATGACCGACAGGGTGACCGTGATGAAGATGAACCCGACCCCGGGCTGGCGTGGTGAAGACTTTTCCATTCGGTCCCATCCATCGCAGCCCGGCGCCGCATTGGCGAGCCCGCAGATGCGGGCTTAGAGGCGGGACGATCCGGTCCGCGGGTGATCGGCCGCTCAATCCCACTCCAGCAGCAGCAGCGACACGCCCTGGCGGGGCAGCGTGAACGCCAGCTCCGCACGGCCGGCGGCAACCGGCGCGGTGGCGGGCGAGCCGGCCAGCGTCGCGAGCTCGCCGGCCGCGCGCAGGGTGGCGTACTGCTTGGCGTCAGGAGCGATCGGCGAGCCCATCCGCAGCCACGCGGCGTAGGCGTTGCTGTGCTCCTGGTCGATGCGGTCGTGGGTGACCCGCACGAGGGCCAGGTTGGCCGGCAGGCCGGTGACCGCGAGCCGCACCGCGGCGTCGGGGCCCGGCACGTCGTCGTCGTGATAGTGCCAGACCATGATGGCGACCCGGTGCGGCGCGCGGGCGGCGAGGACGCCGACGTCGGGCGCGCCGCGCACACCGTCGTGGATGATGTCCGCGAGCGGCACCTCCGCGCTGCTGGTGGCGGCGAGCCGCTCGGGGCCCATCAGGGCATACATGCGGAACACATTCAGCACCGGCAGCGCCACGCCGTTGGTGGCGAGCTGGCGGAAGCCGGCGAACCAGGGCTGGTTCTCGAAGGTGAAGGCCCATGTCACCGCGCCCTCGAGGTTGATGCCGTGGAGTGCGGCGAGGTCGTGCTTGCGGGCGAAGACGGCCGCCGTGTAGCTCGAGTACATCGTGCCGTTGCGGTAGGCCATGGTCGGGCCCTGGCAGGCGGCGCAGCCCTCGGGGTCGGACTCGCCGATGATGACCGGGATGTTCTTCAGCTCCGGGTAGGAGCCGATGGTGTTGAAGGCGGTCTCGATCGTCTTGAGCTGGGCGGCGATGCCCATGCGCACGTGGCCGTCGACGGTGGTGGGCGAGCCCTTGGCGTGGAAGGCGACAAAATCCAGCGGCGTGCCCCTGGCGCCGGTCGCGTAGTTGATGCCGTGCAGGCAGTGCTCGAGAAAATCCGTCATGAACTTGCCGCCGCTGCCGGCGGTGTCCGGTCCGCCGACGCGGGCGCCCGGCAGGGCCTGGCGCACACCGGCGACGGCGTAGTCGTGCAGCTTGAAGAATTCATCGGGCGTGCCGCCCCAGTAGCCCTTCGGCTGGTTGTTGGCCTCGTTCCAGACCTCCCACCACCAGGTGCCGACCTCGGCCGCGCCGTATTTCTCCACGTTGTGCGCCGCCCACCGGTGGACGAGTTCGCCCCACCTGGCGTAGTCCTTCGGCGGCTTGGTCCAGCCGGTGTAGATGTCGCTGTAGGGCAGGCCGGGCCGCCACGAGTGCCGGTACGGCTCGGGCGCGGTCGACATGGCCTCCGGCATGAAGCCGATCTCGACGAGGGGCTTCACGCCGCGGGCGAGATAACTGTCGAAGATCCGGTCGAGGCCGCGCCAGTCGTACACGGGCCGGCCCGCCGCGTCCTCGGTGTAGGCATTGGTCGAGCCCCACTTGAACGCGGGCGTCCCGTCGCCGCTGGTGAGCAGGTTGTGCGCGCGGAAATAGACTTGGCCGGGCGCCAGCGCCCCGAGGTCGCCGAGCAGCCGCTGGCCGTCCTTCATCGTGGCGTAATTGGGTTCGTCCGCGCCGAAGTACCGCCAGATCGGCCGCAGCTCGCCGCGCGCCTGGGCGGCGTCGACCTCGATCGTGACGGGAAAGTCCGGCGGCATATCCGCGGGCCCGGCCGCGCGGGCGGCCAGCAGGGAACAGAGGAACAACGACGGATATTTCATGGGAGCGGGGCCGGGCCGGTTTCCCGGCCGGGCAGGATTTTCACCGCAGGAATGCGGCGGCGGTCCAGAGGATCGGGGCCTGGCCGTGGAGGTCGCCGGTTTTCCGCGGGCGGGCCAGGTAATAGTCGTACTGCACCTTCAGGTCGTCTGTGTTGGTCACCTGCCGGCTCTTGTTGGTGCCCATGCAGACGTCGCGGACGTTGGCGTCGGCGTCGAGGTAACTCACGAGCGCGAGCCAGGCCCGGCGGGCGGCGGGCGCGTAGGGGTCGGCATCGAGCCAGCCGTGTTTCACGCCGGTGACGAAGGCGAAGGCGAACATGCCGGTGCAGGAGCTTTCCGGCCACGACTCGGGCCTGTCGACCAGCTGGCGCCACAGGCCGTCGGCGCTCTGGCTGGCGAGCAGCGCGGCCATCATCTTCCGGTAGCCGGCGAGGATGCGCGCGCGTTGCGGGTGGGTTGCGGGCAGGTCGCGCAGCAGCTCGGCCATGCCCGCGGCGACCCAGCCGTTGCCGCGGCCCCAGTAGAACGGCGAGTCCGGGGCGTGGTAGAACAGGCCGTTCGGCTGCTGGAGCTTGTCCAGGTAGGCGGCCATCATCAGCGCCGCGCGGTCAAGGTACTTCGCGTCGCCCGTCGCGCGGAAGGCCTGCACCTGCAGGGCCGGGCTCATGAACATGTCGTCGATCCAGTAGCGGGCCTCGTGCGTGAGGCCGTCCGGGGTCGGCTGCGCCCACTGCGCGTCGGCGAAATGCAGGCCGGCGGCGCGGAACTTCGCGTCCTTGGTCAGCAGGTAGAGCTCAAGCGGGACGACGCCGAAGACGCGGTAGTCCACGTGGTCCTGCCGGGAGATTTTCTTGGCCCCCTCCGGCGTGAGAAGCACGTCGTACCTCGCGACCAGGCGCTGCTGCAGGCCGGCGTCGCCGGTGAGCCGGGCCACCTCGAGCGCGCCGTACCAGGCGCAGACCTCGGGATAGATGACGAAGGGCCGGCGCGGATCGGTCTGCCACTGGAACGGCCGGGCCGAGAAATTCTCCGCGACGCGCCGGCCGATCTCGGCGGGCGACTGGCCCGCGGGCCAGTGCGTGAAGGCCGCGGGCGTGGGCTGGCTCTGGCAGCCGGCGAGCAGAAGGAGGAGCGCGGGCAGAAACAAGCGACGGGCGTGGGGCGGTTTCATCGGGGTAAGGAGTGACGCAAGAGGACTCGGGAAAGCAAATCCGATTGGGCCGTCCATGGCAAGGAGGGGCGCAGTCCTGGGACCCTGCGTTCAAACCGTTGGTCGTGTCGCCCAAGAATGGTGTTCAGCCTGGGTGCGGGCCCCGGCGGCCGCGTTCACCGGTGCCGGGGCGTCAGTAAATCTTGCCGGCTTCGAGCGTCTGCACCCGGCCGTCCCTCGTCCGGAATTGCACCGGCAGCGACTCGCGGGTGTTGCCGTCAATGGTGCGGAAGACCGCGAAGTGCAGATGCGGCCGCGAGGTGAAACCGGTGTTGCCCGAGCGGCCGAGGGCCTGGCCGGCCCCGACCTGGTCGCCGACCTTCACGAGGGCGCCGTTTTGTTTCAGATGGAGATATTCGGCGTAGGTGCCGTCGTCGTGGCGGATGATGACATAGTTGGCGCTGCGGCGGAAGCGGTCGCCCACGCCGCCGGCGTTGGAATCCTGCCGGACACCCACGACGAGCCCGCCGCGGGCGGCCAGCACGAGGGAATCCCCGGCGAGGTCCCAGTCGTGTGCGTATTCGTCCGGCGTGCCGGTCTGGTGGCTGAAGCTGCCGCGGTAGCCCTGGAAGAGCCGGTGGCGGACGCCGGCCTCGAAGGGCAGCTGGTACACCGTGCCATCGGGCTGGCCGCCACGGCCGCCGTAGTACCAGTGATAGGTGTAGGGGTAGGACCAGGGCTGCGCCGGATCGACGGGCTCGAGCGTGACGAGCTCGACGCGGGACCGGCCGTGGGTGTCCAGCGTGACCGGCAGCGCGGGTGAGGCGCGCATGTTTTTCGGCTGGGCCGAGAGCGTGATCGTGAGATCGAGGCAGTTGGTGGTCGTGACGTACAGACGGACGAGGCCGTCCGACCGCTCCGCGACGACCTGCACGCCCGGATCGTCACTCGCGGTGCCGGTCAGCCGGCGGACCACGCCGCCGGGCACCGACAGCTCGGCGAACACCAGGCAGCCGGCCGGGAGCAGGGCGTAGAGGAGGACGCTTCTCAGACGCATGGGTTCGATGTCACGGTCCGCTGGGATAAACTCCGCCGCACGCGGTCAGCCGTGGGGCCCACGGTAGCTGCGCTCGCCGGCCGGGATGCGGAAGGGCAGCTGGTTTTCCTTGGGCGGGAGCGGGCAGGTGGCGAAGGGCGTGAAGGCGCAGGGCGGATTTTGCGCGCGGTTGAAATCCAGGATGACCTTGCCGTCCACCGGCCGGTCGGCGTAGAGGAAGCGGCCGGCGTCGTAGGTCCCGTCGCCGGCGGTGAGATCGGAGATGACGAAGAACAGCGGCTCGCCCGGGCCCTCGTCGATCGGCAGCAGCTCGATGGTGCGGCCGTTGCGGGTGAACACGGCCTTGCCGGGGACGGGCGCGGGGGCGGTCTGGCCGATCCGGTTGGTGATGGGCACCTGGTGCGGCGGGTCGAACGGCACCCACTGCGCCTCGATGCGCCAGGCGGGGTCGACGGGGAAATAGTCGAGGCCCGCGAAATTCCTCAGCCGTTCCGCGGTGCGGTCCTTGACGCGGAGGTACAGGCGGTCGCCGCGCTCCATGACGTAGAAGTTCACCGGGCCGAACGTGACCATCGTCGGCTTGTCGCCCCGGTACACCAGCTCGGCCGGCCCGGCCGGCTGGCCGTCGATCTCGAAGATCGCGCCCGGGGCGGGGGTGAGCGTGACCCGGCCGTCCTGGAGCGTGATCTGTGCGAGGTAGGGCGGGCCGGCGGCCAGCTTGATGGAGTTGTCGTCGGCGCTGCCGACCGTGTTCACGCCGGGCGCGAGTTGGTGGCGGCCGATGAGCGTCAGCCAGCCGTCCGGCGTGGTGAGCGCGGCGACGCGCTCCGCCCGCCAGGCGGTGAGGGCCTGGACGTAGCCGGCGTCGGCCGCCGGGGCCGCCGGGGCGTCGCCGGCGAGCCCGGCGGGCAGGGTTTCGCGGGTGATGACGCGCGGGTCGTTGTAGAACTCGCGGGCGAACTTGTTCTCGGCGGGATTCCACTTCATATCCCAGCTCAGGAAAAACCTGGCGCGCGGAAAATTTTCGGCCACGCCGGCGAGGAAACGCCGGTAGTCGTAGTCGCCGGGCGGATTGGCGGCGCCGTGCGGGCCGTATTCGGTGAAACCGAAGGGCTTGTTGATCGCGGCCAGCTCGGGGTAGCCCGGGATGTGGGCCGGGTCGATGTCGTCGGTGTAGGCGTCCAGCCCGATGAGGTCGACGAAGCCGTCGCCCGGATAATAATCCGCGGTGTGCGCGCCCTTGTTCGGACTGTAGACCCAGATGAGGTTGTGCAGGCCCTTCTGCGTGGTGAAATAGTCGAACATCTGCCGCCAGGCCCGGATGAAGTCCGCCGGCTCCTTCGCGCCCCACCAGAACCAGCCGCCGTTCATCTCGTGGAACGGCCGCCAGAGGACCACGACGCCGGCCGCCTGCAACTCCTGCAGGCCGGCCGCGAGCTCGTCGAGCTGGTGCAGCCAGCGCGCCTGGACGGCGGTGCCGGGCACGAGCAGGTCGGCCAGTCTGACATCCTTGTCGCGCTGGCCGCCGCCCTCCGGCCGCGCGGGGTTGTTGAGGTGCGTGCTTGCGCTCACCAGGCCGCCGGCGCGCCAGTAGTCGAGCAGCACCCGGTTCGGAGTGTGCGTGTCGATCCCTTTCGCCTTGAAATCGGTGTAATCCACGCTGACCAGGGCCGGCCAATGCCCGGTCGTGGCAAAAATCTTCCTGGCCCCGTCGAGCTTCACGCCCGGGCCGAAGTTCAGGAACTGGCCCGAGACGAGCCGGAGTTCCGGGGCCGCCTGCAGCTGGTGAAAATAGCCGAGGATCGCGCGGCCGCGCTCGTTCAGCAGCGGATCGGCGGGCGGCTGGGCCGGGGCGGCGGCCGCGGTCAGGCTCAGCAGGGTCAGGGCGGCCAGGCAGAACGCAAGAAGCTTGGTCATCGGCGGCGAAACTAGCCCGCCGCCCGCCGGCGCGCAAGCGCGGCGTGCACCACAGGGCGCGTCGCCGCAGTCGCGGCTTCCCTTCGGCCCCGCCTCCGCCAGACTGGATCAAGCCCCTTCTTTCAATGTCCCGCCGCCTTCCCTTCCTGCTGCTGATGCTGGTGCTGTCCGGTCGCGCCGCCGCCGCCCACCCCGTGCTGCCGCTCGGCTCGCCGCTGCCGGACTTCAAGCTGCCGGCCGTGGACGGCCATGAATACACGCCCGCCGACTTCGCCTCGGCCGAGGTGCTGGTCATCGTCTTCACCTGCAACCACTGTCCGACCGCGCAGGCCTACCAGGGGCGGCTGCAGCAGCTGGTCACGGATTACCGGCCGCGCGGCGTCGGTTTCCTCGCCATCAATCCCAACCACGCCGAAGCGGTCCGGCTGGACGAGATGGGCTACACCGACCTCGGCGACACGTTTGCGGAGATGAAGGTGCGTGCGGCGCAGCAGGGTTTCAACTTTCCCTATGCCGACGACGGGCCGGCGCAGGCGGTCGTGGAAAAGTTCGGCGCGGCGGCCACGCCGCACGTGTTCATCTTCGACCGCGCGCGGCACCTGCGCTTCGAGGGCCGCATCGACGACTCGGAGCGCGAGGACCTGGTCCGCCATCGCGACACCCGGGAGGCGCTGGACGCGCTGCTCGCGGGCCGCGAGCCCGCGGTCACGCACACGAAGGTCTTCGGCTGTTCGATTAAGTGGCGCGAGAAAACCGGCGACAACGTCCGCTGGCGGGCGAAGGTGGCGGCGGAGCCGGTCGCGCTCGCCCGCGCCGACGCGGCGGCGCTGCGCGAACTCCGCGCCAACGCCGGCACAGGCAAGGTCCGCCTGATCAATGTCTGGGCCACCTGGTGCGGCCCGTGCGTGGCCGAGTTCGACGAGCTGGTGGAGCAGAACCTGCGCTTCCGCCACCGGGACTTCGAGCTGGTGACGCTCGCCGCGCAGTTCCCCGACGAGGAGCCGAAGGTGCGGAAGTTCCTGCAGGAGCACCAGGCCTCGACCCGCAACCTGATCTTCGGCGCGACAGACAAGTACGCCCTGCTCGAGGCGCTGGACCCGGAGTGGAGCGGTGCGCTGCCCTACACCCTGCTGCTCGGGCCGGACGGCAAGGTGCTGTACCGCGAGACGGGCGGGATCGATTTCCTCGCGCTGCGGCGGGCCGTCGTGCCCGCGTTGAACGCGCTCACCCCGTGGCCCGGCCTGGGCCCGAAGCCGGGCCCGTAGGCCAGCGAGCTTGCTCGCGCCCCGGGTCGCTCCTCTCAAGCGGGATGCGCGCAGCGACGGGGTGGGTCGGTTCGATTTGAGCGATTAATATAATCCTGCGGCCATCCCACAGTCCGCGGTGGGGCCGGACCTTGGTCCGGCCGCGACGGAGTAGCCCGCCGCGAGCGGCGGCTGCACCAAGGGGCTGGCGAAATATCCGGCCTATCGGTCCGCCTTGAGGTTCTTGTCGAGGAAGGCCTCGACGCGGGAGTAGAGCTCCACCTGGTTGTCGAGGTGGCCCATGCCGTGGCCCTCCTCGCCGACGATGTAGGTCTCGTGCATCACATGGTACTTGTCCAGCGCCGAGATCAGCCCGCGGGCCTGTTCGATGTCCACGGTGGCGTCCTCCTTGCCTCCGGCGACGAAGACCGGCACGCGGATCTGGTCCACGTGCCGTCCGGGCGAGATGGCGTCGAACTTCTCCCGCTCCTGCTTCGGGTCGCCGAGCTTGTGCATCAGCCGCCCGAACGTCGGGTTGTCATACTGGTTGTATTTGGAGTCGTTGATCTGCTTCTCCCAGTCGAAGACACCGGCGATGGTGACCGCGCAGCGGTAGAGCGTCGGCTCGTTCACGACGCCGGAGACCGCGAGATAGCCGCCGAAGGAGCCACCCATGATGGCGACCCGGCCGCCGTCGACCAGGCCCGAGGCGATCAGGCCCTTGGTGGCGTCGGTCACGTCGTCATGCATCTTGCGGAAATCCCATTCGTCCTCCTCGGGGAACATCCAGTTGTAGCCGGGCGAGCCGCGGTAGTTCGGCTTGAGCACGGCGTAGCCGCGGCTGGCGAGGAACTGGGCTTCGCCGTCGAAGCCCCAGTCATCCCGCACCCAGGGGCCGCCGTGCGGCACGACCACCAGCGGCGGCGGATGGGCCTTCGAGGCGCCCGCGGGCAGGGTCAGGTAGGCGTCGAGCTGGCGGCCGTCGCGGGTCTTGAACTTGACGATGCTCTCCGGCTGCATGCGCTTCGGGTCGATCCAGGGCGCGGAATTCTTGAACAGTCCGGCCTTGCCGGTCTCGATATTGACCCAGCTGTAGATGGCGGGCTGGCGGTCGGAATAGGTCGCGACCAGGAACAGGTTGCCCGCCTCGTTGTTGCCGATGATGCGGACGACCACGCCGGGGAAGAAGCCGTCGAGGATCTTCTGCAGCTTGCGATAGTCCTCGCTGAACCACACGGTCCGCGGGCCGTTGCGCTCGAACTCCACGCCCAGGATCTCCTGCGTCGCGGGGCTGCGGTAGAGCCAGCCGGTGAAGTCGTAGGCCTTGTCCTGCAGCAGCACCTCGCCCAGCTTGCCGGTGGCGGCGTCCAGCATCTGCAAGGCGCGCGGCTGGCCGTCCTGCCGCGGCCCGATCACGACGACCTGCCCGGGCTGGTCGCCGCAATCGACCACGTTGATGTGCTCGAGGTCCACCGGGCAGTCGAGCCACTGCCCGTTCTCCAGCCGCTTCATCGCCAGCCGGCCGTTGTCCGAGGTGAAAGCGTAGGCCAGCTGGCCTTCACGGTCCGCGAGATAACCATAGGTGACCCCGCCGGACGGCACGGGGAAACGGGAGGCGATGTGCCGCTCGTTGTTGTCGCGCACGTCCATCAGGTCCGAATTGGTGCCGCCCACGGCGACCAGGTCGACGACCCGGCCGGTGCGGATGTCGGTGTTGACCACCGCGACGCCGCCATCCTGGTTGGTCTCGAAATCATGGCGGTTCCACACCAGCGGCCGGAGCCGGTTCTTCGGCGGCACAGCGACCAGGCTGGAGCCGTAATACTGCATCAGCGGGTGCATGCTGCTGAACGAGCCGAGGTCCGCCGCGATCAGGCCGAGGCCGTAGAGCTTCCGGGCGGAGAGCTCGAACACGAGCCGCGTGTCGTTCAGCCAGGTGACCTGGTAGATGTCCTTGTCGCCCACGCCGCTGATCGTGTCGATCTTCTGGGTCTTCAGCTCATACACCAGCAGCTCGTGCGAACCCTCGCCGGCGGTGACGATGGCGGCGATGTGCGTGCCGGACGGATTCAGTTTCGGCTGCTGCAGCAGGCGCGGCCGGAAGAAGTCCATGATCGGCACCGGCTCAGTGGCCGGCACGGGGTTGATGCGGGACAGGTCCAGCTTGTCGGCGGCAATGAGGCCGCCGGACGCGATGATGAACAGGAGCGGACGGACCGCGGGGAGGGTTTGCTTCCACAGACTCATGGCGGGTAGGCGGGGTGAGGAGGGTGATGGCGGATTTGGCCCGTCCTCTAAAAATCCGCCAAAGGGAAAGCGCGCAAGCCTTGATCGACCCCGACCGCGCCGGGAATTCACCCCGCCGAGTGAAATCACCCGGGCCGGGAGCCGTGACCAGTAGCCGGACTCATTGCACCGCACTGAGCCACTTATTGACCAGGGCGCGGGCGGGCCGGTCGTCGGTGGTGTCCTCGGCGACCAGCCGGCCGTCGGGGCCGTAGACCTTGAAGTGCGGGATCGAGTGGAGGTCAAATTCCCGGGCGACGGGCGAGTCCCAGTCGATGCGGTGAATCTCCGGCCGGTTGATGTCGATCTTCACCACCACGATGCCCGGGCTGTTGGCGTGCAATATATAGAGCGGCTCGGCATAGGCGCGGCACGGCGGGCAGTATTCGCTGGTGAAGTCGAAGATGGTGACCTTGCCCGGCACGAGGAAGTCGGCGAGGTTGACCGCGGCCCCCTGCGAGATGCTGAGCGGTTTCTGTCCCTTGACATGGGTGCCGGCAGCGAGGGCGGAGGTGGCGAGCGAGAGGGAGCAGAGGAGGGACAGCAGGAATTTCATGAGGCGATGGCGCGGATCATACACTTCTCAAGCAGTTCGGGAATCACCAATAGGCAAGCCGGAGTTTTGTTCAAGGTGATGGTAAGGATGATGTAAATCCGGCCACCTGATTTAAGGCGATTTGCCCCATTCCGTTGCCGCCACCGATTGTCATCTTCGGCGTGAATGATGCGGGCCAAGACAGGACCAATTTTCAAGGAGCATTCATACAATTCGTGAGCCGAGGACCGGAACCGCAGGGATGTCGGCGATCAGGCCCGTATTATTTTCACCTATTTACCACCCCATGAAATCATCATTCCTATTCCGCCGGCACCAATTGTGCCGTCTATTCATCCTGGTCGGTGCGCTCATGGTGGTGCCCCTGCTCATGGCCAATCCAACGGACAACCTGGTGGCAGGATTGAAAAAGGCGCTATTGTCCGGTCCGGCTGCGCCGGGCGGGTTGGCCAATACGGGCCCCCAGATCACCCAGTATCTGAATGCACTCAACGCGGCCCTGGCCAAGGGGAGATATGTGGAAGCCGAACAGCTGCTCGGCAACCTGCGGGCGGGCCCGGCGGGCGCGAACCCGGCCGCGGGCAGCTATATCGATCAGCTGATCATGGAAATCCATTCCCTCGCGGACGCCGCCAATGCCGAACGGGACCAGGCGCTCGAGGAAATCGTCGATGATACCTGTGCCAAGTTCAGCACCAATGCGAAGGTGGAGGATTTTGACCCGCTGTTCAAGCGTCTGGCCGGCCTCGCCCCGGCGGCGGGGCAATACAATGATCCAAACGCGCAGAAGATCGAGATGGTGCGGTCCTTTGTCTCCCGGGTGCAGGATTACCTGCAGCAATCGTCCCACGGCAATACCGAGCAGGCGGCCAACGCGCTGAATGAAATCATCCAGATCTCCGGCCGGCTGCCCGCGGTTTCGCGCAGCAAGCTGCTCGCCCTCCAGGACGAGATCGGCGCCCGCCAGGCCGCCCGCAACGCGGCCCTCGCCGCCCAGCTCGAGGACCTGAGGAAGAATGTCATCACTGTCGTTGACTCCGCGAAGAGTGCCGCGGATTTCGACGCCGTGCTCGCGGATCTGGCCAAACCACCGGCGGCCGATCCCTACCGGGGCAACGGCAGTGCCGGCAATTTGTTCAATCAGTTCGAGAGTCTCCGCCGTTTCACCCATCGCTGGCAGGATTACTTCAGCCAGCTCGAATCCGGGAATACCAACGCGGCGCAGAACGCGCTCCGGGAACTGGCGAATGACGGCAGTTCCGAGGCCTTTTACCCGCGTTCGCGCATCCTCGCCCGGCTGAACGGCAAGCTGACCATGGGCAGCGACCCCGATCTGGTCGGGGCGATCGTGACGCCGGCCGAACTTACGCTGGACACGCTGGACAAGCTGGCGCGGCAGAGCGCGGCCCGGCGCAGCGGCGGGGGCGTCAGCGGGGGCGTCGACCCGGGCATGGATGAAGTCGCGAACGAGTCCGCGCGCCTCCGGGCCGCCGCCAGCCAGCTGAAACTGGGCAACCCCCAGGCGGCCCTCAGTCTTCCGCGCACTTCCAACTTCTTGTCCCATTCCGGTGATTATGAGTTTGCCTTCGCGCGCGTGCAGCAGGCGCTCATCGTGCAGGCCTTGGCCGTGTCCCTGGCCGCGCCGGCAGAATTGAAGCCGGCTGACAATGAAACGCCGGCCAGCTTCCTCCAGCGCGTGCTCCGGTACGGGCGCGACAAGGCGGACTGGCAGTTGGTATACCGGGCCCTGGAAGTCAGCCAGACCATGGGCCTGCAAGGAGGGGGATTCAGTGATTACGCGGGCTACCGGATTTTTTTCATCGGGCTGAACCAGGAAAGGGCCGGAGACTGGCAGGCCGCGGTGCGTTCCTACCAATCGAGTCTCCGTACGGTTGGACCCAACCTGCCGGTGGATGAGATTGGCAAACGGCTGAAGACACTCAAGGAGGCCCACCCCAAGGAATATGAAGCGGCCCAGGGACAGGCGGAAACCAGCTCAATTGACCTGCGCGGTGTCATTCCGGTCGGGGCCATGCCCAATCGCGGCAATCCCGCGGGCTATGTCGCGGTGCGGGATCCGCAGACCGGCACCATCATCGGTTTCCGCCCACCGGGGTCGCAAGCCGACAGCCTGCCGGCGCCGCCGCCGGCGGAACCGGCGAAAAAGCAGGGCACGGAGCCGGAAAAAATCCCTGCCCCCGCCGGCGCTGAAGCCAGGAAACCTTGACGAGCGCCATGCGCCTGACCCCGGTGCGGTGGCTGCTGCTAGCGGCCTTGGTTCCCATCCGGGTGCTGGCCGCCCCGGGTGATACCCCGGATCCAAAGCGGGCGGCCGGGAATTGCCTCCAGCTGGCCTCCGTGCGGGCGGCGGCGCACGACTATGCCGGGGCCATCGCCCAATATGACCGGGCCATCAGCCTGGATGCCGGCCTGGTCGATGCCTATCGGGGCCGCGGCCATGCCCGCGGTGAGTTGGACGACTATGCCGGGATGGTCGCAGACTACAACCGGGTGATTGCACTGGGGGAGGGCGCGGCAACCGACTATGCCACTCGCGGGTATGCCCATGTGCACCTGTTGCAACTCGAAGCGGCGCTCGCCGACTTTGATTGGGCGCTGGTGCGCGACCCGAAGTACAAGGAGCTCCTGCTCATCCGGGGCGAGGTGAAGGTGAATCTCGGTGACAACCGGGGTGCGTGCCGGGATTTTGATCAGTTGCTCGCCAGCGAGCCGGCCAATCTCGACGCCCGCTGCGGGCGGGCCATTGCGAACAAGAACCTGGGCAACGAAGACGCGGCGTTGCGCGATTTCGACGCTGTGATCATGGCCGACCCGCACCGGGCCGAGGCGTTTGAACATCGCGGCTTGCTGATGCTGGCGCGCGGCCTGCTGAAGCCCGCCAGGCGCGATCTCGACACTGCGATTGCCCTGGATCCGAAACGGCCGGACGCCTACCTGGGCCGGACCGAGGTGGCGTTGAAAATGGGCGACCCCGACGCAGCCCTGCGCATCTTTGACGAATGCTTGCGGCAGATTCCTGATTGTGGCGTGGCCTACATCAATCGCGCCTCGCTTAAACGCCGGCTGGGACGCGATGCCGAGGCGATCGACGACTGTGACCGGGCGCTCGCGCTCAAGACACCCCAGGGGGAACTGGCGTATTTGAACCGGGCTTTGGCCAATCTTGGCCTGGGCCGGCGCGACGAGGCCCGGAATGACGTGGAGCTGGCGATCAGGATGAAGCCGGACTCCGCCGAAATTTGCTTCTCACGCGGCGGCATCCGGCAGATCGCCGGCGATTATCCAGGCGCCCTCGCCGATTATGACCGGGTCATCGCGGGCCAGGACAGGCTGTCGGTCTATGCCCATTTCAATCGTACGCTTCTCCTCCAGCGGCAGGATCGCCCCGATCCGGCGCAACTGCCGGCCCGGGATATACCTGCAGGCTGGCCCCGGCCGATCGCCCTCTTTCTCAACGGGGAAATAACGGCGGAGGCATTCCTGGCCGCCGCCCAGACGGGAGATTCGGTGAGCCGGACGGACCAGGTCAGTGAGGCGAGCTATTATCGGGGCATGCGGCTGCTGCTCCAAGGCCACCCGCGCGAGGCGGGGATCCAGTTTCAAGCGTGCGTCGACCTGAAGCTATTCAACCAATTGACGACCCTGCTCGCCCGTGCTGAACTGGCCCGGCTGCACGCGTCTGAACCCGGCGTTCAGCCACCCCGGTCTGATTCCGCCTTGCATTAGAAACAAAGGTGAACCCAGCGGGCTCGGGCCCGCTTACTTCAACAGCTCGCGCAGATCGGCGAGGTTGAGCTTGGCGGCGGTCGCGGCGCTGGCCTCGAAGACGTCTGCGAGCAGGGCGCGCTTCGTGTCCTGCAGCGTCAGGACCTTTTCCTCGACGGTGCCGGCGCAGATCAGCTTGTAGCTGGTGACGACCTTCGTCTGGCCGATGCGGTGGGTGCGGTCCGTCGCCTGCGCCTCGGCGGCCGGGTTCCACCACGGGTCGTAGTGCACGACGACGTCGGCGCCGGTGAGGTTGAGCCCCGTGCCCCCGGCCTTGAGCGAGATGAGAAAAACCGGGACGGTGTCGTCGCCCTGGAAGCGGTCCACCGCGGCCTGCCGCGCGCGGGCCGTCATCGAGCCATCGAAGTAACAATGCGCCACGCCCTGCGCGTCGAGCTCCTCCCGGAGCAGCGCAAGCAGCGAGGTGAACTGCGAAAACACCAGCATGCGGTGGCCCTCGTCGATGCTTTCGGCCAGCAGTTCGCGGAAGGCGTCGAGCTTGGCGGAGTCGGGGTAGGGCGGGTTATCCTTAAGCCGCCGTTCGGGGTCCGCGGAATCGGGGGACGACGGCGCGTCAGGGCTGACGCGCCCGGCCTCGATCAGGCGGGGGTCGCAGCAGATCTGGCGCAGGCGCAGGAGCTGGGTGAGTGCGGCAAGGTGCAGCCGGCCCTCGGACGCGCCGGTGGCGGCGAGCTTGTACAGCTCCTGCTCCGTCTGCTCCTGCATCCGGCGGTACAACGCGGCCTGGGCGGGGGTCGGCTCGCAGTAGATGACCTGCTCGATCTTGGCCGGCAGCTCGGGCGTGACGGCGAGCTTGGTGCGGCGCAGGATGTAGGGCGCGGTCTGGAGGCGCAGGCGTTCGTCGTACCACGCGCGGTCGGCGCCGCGCACGCCCGGGGGCACGGGGGTGAGGAAGCCGGGCATCAGGTACTCGAAGAGCGAGCGCAGGTCGTCGAGGGAGTTTTCCAGCGGCGTGCCGGTGAGGAGGAACCGGCCGCGGCCGCTCAGCGTGCGCAGCGACTGCGCGGCCTGCGTGCGGCGGTTCTTCAGGTGCTGCGCCTCGTCGGCGAGGATGAGGTCGAATTCCAGCGCGGCGAAAAGCGCGTCGTCGCGCGTCAGCGTGCCGTAGGAGGTGATGATGAGATCATGCGCGGCGAACGCCGCCGGATCATCGACGCGCCGGTCGCCGTGATGGACGAGCACGGAAAGTTCCGGCGTGAACCGGGCGACCTCGCGGCGCCAGTTTTCCATCAGCGAGGCGGGGCAGACGACGAGGGAGGGGAGGCGGCCCGGCGCGGAGCGGGGTCCGCGCCCTACCGCCGCGAGGAGGGCGAGGGCCTGCAGGGTTTTGCCGAGGCCCATTTCGTCGGCGAGGATGCCGCCGAGTTTCTGGTGATAGAGATACCAAAGCCAGGCGACGCCGAGCTTCTGGTAGGGACGAAGGATCGCCTCAAGGGTCGCGGGCACGGGAGCCGGCGCGAGTGACGCGAGCTGGTGCAGGGCGGCGCTGCGCTGGCTCCAGGTCTCCGGCGGCTGGAAATGCGGCGCGGTGGCGGCGAGGAGGTCCGACACCTCGGCCACGCGGGCGCGGATGATGCGGTGGGAGCGGCGCAGTCCGCCCGGGGCCTCGGGGGCGCCGGCGAGCGCCTGGTGCGCGGCCTGCAGCTGCGCGAGCCGGACGGGATCGACGAGGTAGATGTCGCGGCCGCTCTCGATATAGCCGCGGCTCGAGCCGACCGCGCGAAGGATCTCCGCCTCGGAGGCGTCGCCGGCCTTGAGGCCGAGGGTGACTTCGTAGCCGTCGCCGGCCTCCTTCGCCTCGGCCACGAGCCCGGCCGGGTGGAGGTGCTCGGTGTTGCGGGTGAAATTCTCCGTGAACTCCGCGCCGAGCGGCCCGCGCAGGGCGGTGCCGTGGGTGGCGAGGAAGTTCAGCGTCTTGTGGCGGTCGCGCAGCCAGAACTTGCCGTTCGAGGGCTCCAGGACGAAGCCGGAGCGCTTCAGCAGTTCCCAGATCTCGTGGTAGTTGTCCGCTTCGCGCGAGGGCAGGGTGATCGCGAGGAAATGCTCGGAGCCGTCGACGGTCATCGGCTTGTACGCCGGTTCGCGGCGCGCGGCTCTGGGTGGCGCCGCGGCCGGAGTGACGAGGGCTGGCTTCGCCGCGAGCGGCTCCGTCGGGGCCAGGAATTCGTCCACGCCCGCCAGGTCGGCGCCATGCCAGGCGATGGGATCGGCGGGGCGGTTGAGCCAGAAGAACACGGGCTGGCCGGCGAGGGCGTCGGTCAGCTCGGCGAGCTGCGCGCGGGTGAGCTGCAGGAACGAGACCGGGGCGGGCTTGGCGCCGAGGCGCTGGAGCACGGCCAGCCCGGCGACGAGGCCCGGCGGCGGCGTGGCCGCGAGGTTGAGTTCCAGCCGCACGGCGATGGCGTTGCGCGGCGCGGCGCTGGCGAGGTTGGGCGGAAGGAGGAGGCGGAGCACGGCGGGCCGGCACTATGGGCAGGTTGTGGGGGGCGCGTTAAGATAAATCAACGGGTGAAGCGGAACGAACATCCGACGCAACACCCCCCGCCCTGCGGGCACCCCTCTCAAGAGGGGAATTTCGGTCTCGTATATGCAGGTCCCCTCTGGAGAGGGGTGGCGCGCAGCGCCGGGGTGTGGTCGGGTAGACGGCGCGTCTTGTCCCGCTCAGGGCGCCGGGGGTGCCGGCCAGGCGCGGACCAGGGAACGGACGAAACGGCCGGAAGGGGAGAGGTCCTCGTCGCGCCAGTGGCCGCCGGAGGCGGCGGACGGCAGGACGATCGAGGCGGTCTCCGCCTTGTCGTCGACCGCCCAGTTGCAATGGCTCAGCTGCCATTCGCGCATGAAGGCCATCCAGGCCTCGGTGGAGGCGACGTCGATCTTGCCGTTGCCCGAGGAATCGCAGGTGCCCCATTCGGTGACGAAAAGCGCGGCGCCGAGGTTCATCGCCTTGACCGCCTTGTCGCGGAGCCGCTGCTTGTGCGTGCCGGCGTAGAAATGGAGGGTGTAGGCGACGTTGGCGTCCTTGATCGGATCCGCGGCGGCGATGTCGACATCCTGTGAGAAGTTGGACGTGCCGACGACGATCAGGTTGTCGGGGTCGATGGCGCGGATGGCGGCGACGACCTGCTCGGCGTAGGGCTTGACGTCGCGGGCCCAGGTCAGGCCCTTGTAGGGTTCGTTGAAGATCTCGTAGATGATGTTCGGCTTGGTACCGTAGCGGCGCGCCATCTCGGAGAAGAAGGCCACGGCGAGTGCGGGATGCTCGTTGGCGTGGTGGTCGTGCCAGTCGATGATGACGTAGAGATCGTCGGCGATGGCGGCGTCGATCACGCGGACGACGCGCTCCTGGTTGGCCTCGGGGTGGTTGAGGTAGCCCTTGGGGTCGATGCCGAGGGCGGCGCGGATGATGCCGGCGTGCCAGTCCTGCTTCAGCCAGTTCACCACCCCCTGATTGTAGAAGCGCGCGGCCTGCCACTGGCTCCAACCGTAGCTGACGCCAGCCAGGCTCACGGGCTGGCCGTCGGCGCCGACGATGCGGTGGCCGTCGGTGCGCAGCCGGCCGTGGAGGCTGACGGGGCCCGGCGTCGGGTCGGGGGGGGTGGACGTTGTGCTGCAGCCGTTGAACGCCGTCAGGGTCGCCAGCAGGAGGAGAGGGAGCAGGATTTTTTTCAAGGTGGGGAGGGGTCGGGGAAATTATTTCTCCACGCGGTAGATCGCGTAGGTCTGGCCGGGCGCGGTGAGCTGCAGCCGGCCCGTGCCTGGGGTGAGCGTGAGCGGCGAGCCGGCGAGGAGGGTCAGCCTGGTGCCGTGGGTGAAGGCGAACTCCGCGGTCTCGGTGCGGCCGGCCGGGTTGAGCACGATGAGCAAGACGCTGTCGCCGCTGGCGCGGGCATAGACGAGCGGGTAGGTGTCCGCCTTGGCGTAGAGCGGAGTGAACTCCGCGTAGGCGGTGAGCGCGGGCTCCGTGTGCTTCAGCCGGATGAGCCGGCGGGTGCGGTTGAGGAGCGAGTCGGGATCGCTTTCCTCGGCGGTGACATTGGGGGCGTCGGCGGACTGGTCGACCGGCAGGTAAAGCTTTGCCGCGGGGGCGGTGGAGAAGCCGAGGTTGGGTCCGCCGGTCCACTGCATCGGCGAGCGGGCGCCGGCGCGCGGCGTGTAGGCGCCCTCGATCTGCGGCTGGTCCGCGGCGGGCAGCTGGCGCATGCCGGTCTCGTTGCCGTAATAAAGGAAGGGCACGCCGGGCATGGTGAGGCCGAAGGCCATGATGATCTCGAGGTCGGCGGTGCTGCGCCGGTTGGCGAGCCGGGCGTTGTCGTGATTGCCCAGCGGGAGGCAGATGTAGCCCTGGGCGCGCGTCGCCTGGTAGTCCGCGAGGTAGCGCTCGAGGAAGTGCGCGATGTTGCCGCGGCCCTCGCGGTCGAAGAAGCTGTGGCCGTCGGACATGCCGTTGAGGATGCGCCAGCCCTCGGCCTGGTAGAGGTCGTCGAAGCCCGGGACCCAGTGGTAGAAGTCGGCGTGGAACGCGCCGTCGAGCGCATCGCGCGGGCCGGACCATTCGGACACCATGAAGGCGTCGGGGTATTTCCTGCGCATGATCTCGCGGCATTCGCGCCAGAAGCCGAGGGAGTCGCGGTGGACGTCGTTGCCCTTGACCAGCGCGCCGGCCATGTCGGCGCGGAAGCCGTCGGCTCCGAGGTCCATCCAGAACTGGAACACGCGCTTCATTTCCGCGCGCACGGCGAGGACGGCCGGGTGGTTGGTCGGGAGCTGCCACGGCTGGGCCGGGTCGGGCTCGCCGTAGCCATAGTTGAGGGCGGGCTCGTTCCAGTAGAAGTTGGAGAGGAAGTTCCCGTTGCGCTGGCCGTAGCCATGGACGAAGAGCGCGTTGGGGGCGGGCTTCCACACGTTGTCGGTCCAGATGTACCAGTCGGCCGTGGGGCTCCGCGGGTCGCGGGCCGAGGCCTGGAACCAGGGGTGGTCGATGGCGCTGTAGCTCGCGACGAAGTCGAAGAGCACCTTCAGGCCCCGCCGGTGCGCCTCGGCGAAGAGGATGCGGGCGTCCTCGTTTGTCCCATAGCGCGGGGCGACCTTGTAGTAGTCGCGGATGTCGTAGCCGGCGTCGTTGAACGGCGAGTCGAAGAACGGGTTGAGCCAGATGGCGTCGACGCCGAGGCTCTTGATGTAGTCGAGCTTGGCTGTGACGCCGCGCAGGTCGCCGATGCCGTCGCCGTCGGAGTCGTAGAAGGACTGCGGATAAACCTGGTAGACCACGGCGTGATGCAGCCACGCCGGGGTGTCGGGGATGATGTCGCGGCCGGTGATGCCGTCGGTTTCGGCGTGCAGCGCGGGTGCGAGCAACGCGAGGAGCAGCAGCGTGACAGGCACGCCGGGACGGAAGGTGCGGGATGACGGGGTGGTCATAAGCGAACGGAACACTACTCCACGGGCGGCCGGGGCACAACCCCGGATGTTGGAGGAACATGTCACGGCAATCAATGCGCCCCGGGAGGGTGATTCCGGGGCGGTGCCACCCCGGCGGGCGGTTGGGCGCAGAACGGGTTTGCTTGTGCGCGGTCCCGCGTTATTTTCCCCCACAAGGTCGTGATGAAAGCGCTTGCCCTGAATCTGCTCTGGCTGCTGCCCCTCGCGCTCGGCGCCGCCGAGGTGCGGCCGGGGGACACGCTGCAGTCGGTGAGGGCCACGCTGGGGACGCCGAACGGCCAGGTGCACCGCCGCGACGTGCAGCTGCTTTATTACGACCGGGGCGAGATCGAACTGCGGGAGGGCGCCGTGACCCGCGTGGCGCTCCGCACCACCGAGGAGCAGGCCGCGTGGCAGGCGCGCAACGCGACGATCGCACGGCATGCCGAGGAAGTCCGGGAACTTTACCGGACGCGGCTGCGGACCGAAGGGGCCGAGCTGAAGCGCCGCAAGCTGGATGATCCGGATTTTGCCGCGGCGCCCGCGGCCTACCAGGTGGCGTTCTGGGAGGATTTCTCCCGGCGGTTTGCCGTCATTCCCTGCGACGACCAGCTCGCCGCGGCCCGGCTGCGGCTCGCCGGCGAGCTGGCCACCCGCAGCCGGCATGAACAGGAGGAGCGACTGGCCGAACTGGAACTGCGGGTCCGTCTGGCCGAGGCCGAGGCGGGGGTCTACCATGGTCACACCGTCTACTACGCGAGTTATTATCGCGGGCAGCAAACCGCCGGTCTCTGGCCGATCGAATATCACTTCAATGACGGCACCGCTCCGGCCGCGGGCGCGGTCACGAGCCCGGCCCGGTACCGCGCGCGGCCGCAGCACCCGGAAGTTTCGTCTCGACGGTACGGGCCGCGTTACCGCCTGTAAGACTGCCTGGTCCGGGCGGGCTTGAGCATATGATCCGGACCTATGCAGTGCCCGTGGGCCAGCGAGCTTGCTCGCGCTCCATGGGCGTCCGCCGGCGGGCTGGCCTACCGTCGCACCATTCATTTTATCGAGTGCAGAGGAATACCGCGGTTATCTGCATCGTTCCGGATTAGATAATAGAGTAGCCGATTGCCGGGGCTGCACCTTGGTGCAGCCGGATCAGCGCACTGCTTTGCCCGTTCGCGGCTGGACACTTGTGTCCAGCCCTACCCAGGAGGAGCGAATGGCTATGATATCATATGATTTGTTCTAGGGTTCCACCATCACCGGCAAGCCGGTCCAGGCCAGGCCCAGCAGGGTGCGGGCGTCCCAGTTGGCGAGGCGGAAACAGCCGTGCGATTCCGTGCGGCCGATTTTTTCCGGATCGGGCGTGCCGTGGATGCCGTAGCCGGTGCGGTCGAGGCCGATCCAGGCGACGCCCACGGGATTGTTGGGGCCGGGCGGGACGATCAGCTTGCGGCCGAGTTCCCTGGCCTCGGGCGACTCGGGGAACACCTCGGGGTCGAAGGTGTAGTTGGGATCGGGGATGACCACGGTCACGTGCAGTTCGCCGAGCGGCCGCTTTTCCACCATGCGCGCGATGCTGACCGGGAAATGGGCGATGACGCGGCCGGTGTCGTCCGTGGCCTCGAGTTCGTGGGCTGCAAGGCGGACCTGGAGCTGGGCGGCACGGCCGGTGACGGTGACGTGCCCGACGGCCGGCACCTTGAGGAGGACGCCGGGGAGCAGGTCGTCCCAGTTGACCGCAGGATTGAGCCGGCGCACGAAATTGGGACTGGCGTGGTAAAGCTCGGCGACCAGCTCGAGCACGCTCGTATAGGCGAGGGCGGACTGCTCCGACTTGCCGAGCCAGGTGGGGGCGAGCGGCTGGATCGTGGCCTTTTCCTCGGCGGTGAGGAGATGCTGGGTGAAAGCCGGGGCGGTGAGCAGCAGGCTTTCGCGCGTGGCCTTGTCGAGGTCGCCGGTTTCAGCCAGCCCGGCGCCGCGTTGGAACGCGCGCAGGGCGGCCGCGGACTGCGGTCCCCGCACGCCGTCGATCGAGCCGCCGGAGAAACCGCGGCGCGCCAGCTCGACCTGCGCCTCCAGCCAGTTTTCGACCGGACGGGCTTCATCCGCCGGCGCCGCCGCGGGCGCATCGGCGGCCGGGACGGGTTCGGCCGGCTGGGCGGGGGTGTCCTCGGGCCGGTCGGAGGGCGCGGGGTCTTCATTCGCGCGCACCGGCGCCGCGACCCACAGGGTGAGTGCGAGCCAGCAGAGGCGGGACGGGCCGGACAACTTCATCGGCGGTGAAGATGCCCGGCCGGGCCCAAATGAAAATGCGGAAATTGCCGGGCTGATCCGCCAGTGCGGGCTGGCCATCGCGCCGCGGTGGCCCAGACTGGCGCCATGATACCCCGTCGTCTTCTCCCCGTCCTGTTGTTCGGTCTCGCCGCTCCGCTCCTGGCGCAAACCCCCGTGGTGATCCCGCTCTGGGCCAATGGCGCCCCGGGTTTCGAGGCGCGCCGCAACGAACCCGAGGTGGCCAAGGATTATTGGATCAAAAACATCCACAACCCATCGGTCACCGTCTTCCTGCCCCCTGCGGGCAAGGCCAACGGCACGGCCATGGTCATCTGCCCCGGCGGCGGGCATCGCGAGCTGGTTTACCAGGCGGAAGGCGTCGAGCCGGCGCAGTATTTCGCCAGCCTCGGGATCACTTCGTTCGTGCTGAAGTACCGGCTGGGGCGCGAGCCGGGTTCGCCTTACGGCATCGAAACCCACGCGGCGTCGGACCTGCGCCGCGCGATGCGGCTGGTCCGCAGCCGCGCCGCGGAGTGGGGCCTCAATCCCGGCCGCATCGGCGTGGCCGGCTTCTCGGCGGGCGGGGAACTGATCCCCTTCGTCGCCTTTCAGCCGGCGGCCGGCGACCCGGCATCGGCCGACCCGGTGGAACGGGTCAGCGCCCGGGCGGATTTCCTGATCAGCATTTATCCCGGTCCGGTGGGTTTGCCGGAAAAACTGCCGCCCGACTCGCCCCCGGCCTTTCTGCTCTGTGCAAACGATGACGTTTTCCACGCCAAGCCGATCATGAAGATGGTGGAGCAATACCAGACCCTGGGCCTCCCGGTTGAACTGCACCTCTACGCCGTCGGCGGCCACGGGTTCAAACTGGGCCAGAGCTCGAAATTCATCTCGATCCGTCACTGGCCGGAACGCATGGCGGACTGGCTGCAGGACGCCGGTTATCTGACGCCGGTGGGGCCGAAGGCGCCTTGAACACCGCGAGGTCGCCGTGGCTCCAGAATTTGGAAGCGCGGGCGACCCGCCCACAGCTGCCATGCTTTAGGGCCTGTTTGCAAAATGTCATCGCTGGGCGTCGCTTGGGGAACGTGAATGGCCCTACACACCCCGCCTTACCGGGCACCCCTCTTCAGAGGGGATTTTTGCTGGGCAAGGTTTGACTCCCCTCTCGAGAGGGGTGGCGCGCAGCGAGGGGGTGTGTTGGCTTTTGCAAACACACCCTAGAGCGAAGTCAGATGCCAGTGGCCGCAGACGCTGCAGCGGTAGGCCTGGCGCTGGCGCTCGACGCCGGCCAGCAGGGCCGCGTCGAGCGCATCGCCCTGCGTGCGGTAACGGCGCTTGCGGGTGCACATCCGCTGTTTCATTTCCGGCGTGGGCTTCTTCATGGGATCCGGCACAAGCCAGTCAGGCTGGTCCGTGACTTTTGTAAATTGGCCTTTTGAGTTCTCGGCAAGAATGAGACCGGATGGCTCAAGGGATATTTGGTGAATCAAAGCCGAGTCGATCACCGGGGAATCAATTGAAACGGCCTGTAAAATAATGACGCTAAATGATGTCATTCAACGACTATAAATATAGTCTGGCCGCACTTGCTTTCGATGCAATAGCACTCATTTTATGCGCTGACGGAAGGGGCTGGGCACCTTCCGGCAGTTGATTGAAATCGCTCCAACCCTTGGTGGGAAGGGGCCTATACCGCGGCTGCAAGCCGCATATAAAAGGACGAGACGTCACATGACTATCGCCATCATCGTAGCCTGGCTGACCGTCGCCATGATTTATCTCATGGCGACAACCGAACGCCGGAAACGCTACTACTAAGAAAACGACGCCGCCCCGGGGGATTTCCTCCGGGGCGGTTTTTTTGCGCCAGGGCACCCGGGCGGCCGCCGGACGGAATTCCCCTCGCTTCGGGTGCGCCGGCTCCACTAGGTCTGGGGGATGGCCAATCCGCCCCTCACCGCCACCAAAATTGAATCCGCCTCGCCCTGTCCCTGCGGCAGCGGGAAAACCTTCGGGGAGTGCTGCGAGCCGGTCCACCTTGGCCGGATCCCGGCGCCCGATGCCGAGCGGCTGATGCGCGCGCGGTTCACGGCGCATGTGGTGCACAATTTCAAGTTTGTGCACGACACCTACCGGCCGACCGCCGGCAAACCCTACGTGGACGAGGAGGGCGCGCCGCCGGTGCAATGGACGCGACTCGAGGTGCACAGCCACGGGCCCGGCAACGACCCGGACAAGGCGTTCGTGGATTTCTCCGCCTACGGCACGGAGGAAGGCGTGGAGAAGGTGCTCCACGAGAAGGCCGAATTTCTCCGGGTCAACGGCGCCTGGCTCTACAACCGCGAGGCGCGGCTCGGGCCTGCGCCTTTCAAGTCCGCCGCGCCCAAGATCGGCCGCAACGAGCCGTGCCCCTGCGGCAGCGGGAAAAAATACAAGCACTGCTGCCTGCTGAAGGCATAGCGCGAGTATGGCGGGAGCCACGGCGACCTGGCCGTGGTTCATTCACCCACCGCCGCTACAATAACAGCGGGCGCCGCGGCGCCGGGGCGGCCAGGATCCGGCGGCAGAGGGTTTCACCGCGGGCGAAATCGCGGCACGTCTGCGGGCGGGAATCATAGATGGTGCAAAGCTGCGTGACGGCATCGAGCGCGATGCAGGCCCCGTTGCCGCGCTGGTCCATGCAGCGCACGCCGTTGCGCTCCACCACGAGTTCCGCGGCGACGTGGTCGCCCGGCCGGAGCGCGACCACCAGATGGCAGCAGCGGCCGCAGCCCGCGCAGGGTGGCAGCTCGGCAAGGGGAGCGGCGAGGGCGGAATTGGATTCGGATCCGTTCACCCGCCGGTCTCTTCCGGCGTTGCGGTTTCATCCCCGGTGCGGCGCACGGGGCCGTTCATCATCGGGGCGAGGACAAACTTGTTTTTGCCCTTGGCCAGGGACTGCTCGATAAACCCGAGAATCTCCGAACGGCCGGTCTTGGTCGTGATCGAGGTGGCGAAGGTGCGGGGCCGCGCGTCGGTCGACTGCGCCATGGCCTGCCGGAACCGTTCCATGGTGTTGCGCGAGGACTGCGCGGACTGCTTGTCGACCTTGGTGAAGACGAGGACGAAGGGCAGCGAATGCGAGCCGAGCCAGTGGACGAACCTCAGGTCCATCGCCTGCGGCTCGAGGCGCGAGTCGATCAGCGCGAACACGCAGCGCAGGTTCGCCCGCTGACCGAGGTAGTCGCGCACGGCGGTGTTGAACTCCAGCCGGTCCTCGCGCGCGACCTTGGCGTAGCCGTAGCCCGGCAGGTCGACGAGGGTCCAGTTGCCGTTGATCGTGAAAAAATTGATGAGCCTGGTCTTGCCCGGCAGGTCGGAGACCTTCGCCAGGTCCGGCTTCTCGGTCAGCAGGTTGATCAGCGAGGATTTGCCGACATTGGACCGGCCGATGAAGGCGAACTCCGGCAGGACGGAGCGCGGGCACGAGGCCAGGTCGGGCGCGCTGACGGCGAATTGGGCGGATTTGATTTTCATGGTGACGGCTGGCAGGCGCTTCAACACTCAGCGGCCGGCTACGGCTTGGGCGACGCGGGGCCCGGAGTCGATGGTGTAGATTCTCCCGGCCGAAAGGCGCTGAAAAATTCCAGGAGCCACGCGACCTCGCCGAGGTGCTTCATGCAGGGGCTGAGCCTGTTAGAACTGAATCTTACTTCAGGATTGGCCGCAGTACCGCTCAGAAGCTAACCCCGCGTGAATAATCCCTGATAGCAGATATTATGCGCTTTCATCCTTCCCCCGGCCAAAAGTTCATGTTTTAAGTGCGTTGCAACAACGAGCCATGTACGCGACAGCCAATAACTCATTGATGAAAGGCTTCAGGCTGTTGCTGGGGATGATGGCGGCAATGGGGGGCACATATCTTGCCGCCCAGACCACGATCAGCGGAACCTACACGGGCGCGATGATATCCGGTTCGGTCGTGATAGCCGCCAGCACATCCGCGACTTTCACGGCGGTTTCGAGTTTCACCGGTCCGAACCTGGCGCTGGGCAATTACGCCACGTTGAATTGGAACCAGAACGGGACGCTCGTGGGCAAGACGATTACCGCCGGTGCCACCAGCGGCTACTACGGGACGATCAGTGTCGGCGCCAACAATACCCTGACGCTGGACAGTCTCACCTCGATGACGGGCACCACCGACCTTTACGGCACGACCGGGTCCATGATCACCAACCAGGGTACGATCACCAACAATTCAGGCACGGCCTATATCTACGCGCCGACGTTCAGCAACCAGGGGACCATCACTGCGAACGGGGGTTCAACCATCAATTTGGGCTACGTCTATAACAATTATAATTTCACCAACGCCAGCGGCGGTACCATCACCGCGAACGGGACGAACACCAGTGTGATACTGCAGGGCGTGCTGAACCTGGGCGTGCTTAGCGCCACCAATTCTGGCGCGCTGGTTTTCGAGGGTCCCAACTCCACGGCCAGCCTTGGCGTCATCACCGTTGCCAGCGGCGGCCACGCATATCTCGACGGCACGCTCGACAACACCTCGGCGACCCTGGCGGCCCCATCGGGCGGCCAGTTTGAACTCGACGGCGGCACGATCAGCCACGGAACGATCGCTGCGGGCGCGCTCGCCTTCACCGGCTACGGCGGCACGCTGAACAACGTCAGCTACACCGGCAACCTCACGCTGCCAGCCAACGACTCCGTCACGTTCACCGGCGGCACGGCCTTCACCGGCAGCAACCTGACCCTGGGCAATTACGCCA
>CAYRDN010000049.1:0-26319 GCA_964423065.1 uncultured Oleiharenicola sp.
CTACGAATCTGAAGGTTTGGGGTTCGACTCCCTATGCCCGCACCATCTTCATCGCCGACTCCCTTGGGAGCGGCGGTTTTGGTTTATGCGTTGCCAATCATCCTCAGCTTATGCCGGGGCGTTTTATCCGGATCCATGCAGATGATTTCCCGCGAATAACGCGAATTCACGCGGATTACAGATGGGAAACAGGAGAAAATGGGACTGCTTGGTCAAACCCACCACCCAGTGGACGGGGATTTCCGGGAATTCCATTCGCGTTTATACGCGTGATTAGCGGGCAATTGAATTATTCCGGTTAACAGGCCCTAGTCCGGCAGGCGCCTGACGCGGATATTGCGGTAGCGGACCACGCTTTTCGGATCGTGGGCCTGCAAGGCGAAGGTACCCGAACCGAGCTTGCGGCTGAAGTCCATCCCGGGCTGGGCGCCGGGCGGCTCCTTGTACTGGACGACGATCTTGCCGTCCACCTTCACCGTGACGGTGTTGCCCTCCACGAGGATGTCCTGCGTCCACCACTTGCCGTCCACGGCGGCGGCGTAGGCGACGTTGGCCACATCGTAGACGCTGCCGGTCTTCTTCCAGTCCGAGTGCGTATTGTTCACCTGCACCTCGAATCCGGCCTTCGGCCAGCCGCTTTCCTGGTAGGCGGTGTGAAAATAGATGCCGCCGTTCGCGCCCGGTTCGGTCATGACCTCGGCCTTCAGCTCGAAGTTTTTGAACGGCGCCTCGGGGCCGACATAGAAGAGATGGCAACGCGCCCCGCGGGTCACGAACGCGCCGTCCTCGATCTTCCACGTGGCGGAGTTTTCCACCGCGGGCTTCCAGCCGGCGAAGGTCTTGCCGTCGTTCAACGGCACGAAGCCCGCCTCGGGATCCTGGGCCGGCAAGGGTGGGGCGAGCAGGGTGGCGGCGAGCACCAGTGCGGCGGGGTATTGCATGCTTCCGGCAAACAGCGAAAGCCCGGCGGCGGCAACGCCAAAGCGGTGGACCGTCGCCTCACCGGACGATCCGGCCGGCCGCGACCACCAGGTCCACGGGGTTGCCGCCGAGCTCGTAGGCCAGCTGCCGTTCATCCTTGTGGCAGAGCAGAATCAGGTCGGCGCGCTGGCCCGGCGCGATCGTGCCGCGGTCGGTGAGGCCGAGGACCGCGGCGGCGTTGACGGTGGCGGCGGCGATGGCCTCGGCCGGCGACAGCCCGCAGCAGCGGACGGCCAGGGCGATGGCGAGCGGCATGGAGTGGGTGGGCGAGGTGCCGGGATTGCAGTTGGTTGCGAGCGCCACGGCGCCGCCGGCGTCGACGAAGAACCCCGCCCGGGCGTAGCGGCCGTCGGTATGAAAGCCGGTGGCGGGCAGAACGACGCCCAGCGTCGGCGACCTGGCCAGCAGCTGCAGGTCCGTCTTGGTCGAGGCCTCGAGGTGGTCGACGCTGCGGGCGTGCAGCCGGACCGCCTCGGGCACCATGCCGAGCGAGGTGAACTGGTCCGCATGCACGCGCAGCGGGTGGTGTTTCGCGGCCTTTTCAAAGAGCCGCACGCAGGCGTCGAGCGACCACGCGCCCTCTTCGCAATAGGCGTCGACGGCGATGGCGGGAAACTCCTTCGCGACGGCCGGCAGCATCTCCTTCACGACCATCCGGGCGTATTCGTCCAGGTCGCCCTCGAACGCATGGCCCAGCAGCGCGGTGGGCACGATGGTGCCCGGCCACTCGTGGCCGGCGCGCACGATGGCGCGCAGCATCTTCAGTTCCGCCTCGGTCTCCAGGCCGTAGCCGCTCTTGATCTCGACCGTGGTGGTGCCGGCGCGGAGCATCGCGTCCAGCCGGGTTTTCAAATGGGCCGCGAGCTGCTTCTTGGTCGCCTCGCGCACGGCCCGGACGGTGGCGTGGATGCCGCCGCCCTGCCGGAGGATTTCGGCGTAGGGCACGCCCCGCAGCGTCTGCTCCCATTCGGCCAGCCGGTCACCCGCCCAGCAGGCGTGGGTGTGGCAGTCGACGAAGCCCGGCAGGAGCACGCGGCCCTGGGCGTCGACGGCCTCGGCGTCGGCCGGCGCCTCCACCCTGGGCCCGACGGCGACGACCTTGCCCTCGGCGACGAGGACCTCGCCCTGGGGAATGAGGCCCAGATCGGCGAGTTCCTTGCCCCGCCGAGGACGGCTGCCGTTTTGGAGGGTCAGGATGCGGGCGTTGCGGATGAGGAGGGGCATGGGAAACGAAGGCGTTGAACGAAACGGATAATCCCGCCCGGGTGGAGCAAATAAAAAAGCCCGCCGGGTGGCGGGCGGGGAAAGGGACGGTGGCGGCCGGATCAGATGGCCTTGGGCAGCTCGACGTCGGTAAATTCAATGGCGCGCGGATGGTTGCGCTTGTCCTTGTGCAGGCCGTGGCGCTTGCGCAGGCCCTGGTCGAGCTTGTCGATCAGCAGGTCGATGGCCTTGTAGCACTCGTCGGCGTCGACGGTGGCGTTGATGTCGGGACCGTGGATGACGATGTGGCCCTTGGCGATGAACTTGTGCGCATGGTCGTGCTTGCGGTCGCACTCCAGCTCGACCTTGATGCGCACGATGCGCTCCTCGTGGCGGAACAGCCGGTCCATTTTCTCCCGCACGTGCGCCTTGAGGCCGGCGGTGAGCTCGAGGTGGATGCCGGACACAATGATTTCGCGCGGATGATTGTTATTGTTCATGGGATGTCTGATGGGTTAACGACGCAAAATGACCCGGAGATGAATGCTTTGTTGTTTTCCCGCCCTGTGATTTCCGCCGTCCCGGGGACCGGCGCCGCATTTGCTGGGAAAAACCGCTTCATTCGACTGGTGTTATTGCTACTCCGGGCCGACCGGTTTGCAAATCTTCTCGGCGGGGAAAAGCAGAAATAAAATTGAACCTCCACAAGCATGATTGATGCCAGTGAGCCACTTCCTCCGGCCACCCCGCCGCTCGTCGACCCGGCGGAGCTGCGGACGTGGGTGTTGCTCGACGACGAACACCTGCTGGTGCTCGACAAGCCCGGCTGGCTGGTCTGCCACCCGTCCAAGCACGGCCCCTGGTCGAGCCTGGCCGGGGCGGTGCGGGAGGAGTTCAAGCCGGACGCCATCCGCCTCGCCTTCCGGCTGGACCGCGAGACCTCCGGGGTGATCGTCCTGGCGAAGACCGAGGCGATGGGCGGCCGGCTGGGCAAGGCGGTGCTGCAGCACCGGATCGGCAAGCTCTACGTGGCCCTGCTGGAGGGCGAATTGCGCGAATCCATCACGGTGGACCAGCCGCTGGGACCCGATCCCTCGGCGAATGTGACGGTGAAGTCGCGGGTCGTGGCCGGCGCCGGCTCGCAGGCGGCGACGACGGTCTTTCATCCGCTGGTGACGCAGGGCGGGTTCACCCTGGCGGGGGTCGAACTGCTCACCGGGCGGAAGCACCAGATCCGGGCCCATGCCGAATGGCTCGGCCGGCGGGTGGTGGGGGACAAGCTCTACGGGCCCGATTCCTCGCTCTATCTCGAATTCGCCACCCGGGGCTGGACGGAGCGCCACTCGGCCCTGCTGCCGATCACGCGGCAGGCCCTGCACTGCGCCGCGATCGACCTGCGGCCGGCGGGGCTCGATTATCTGCTGCGGGCGCCCTGGCCGCAGGACCTGGCGCGTTTCGCCGACCGGAGCATGAACCTGCCGGCGGCGGAGGCGCAGGCCGCGATCGACGCGTTTGTGGCGGAGAAGCTGGCGAAGGCCGGGTAGGCCGGTTCTTCCCCGACGAGCCGGGCGGCGGAAGGATTTGCCTCACCCGAGGAATCCGTCGATCGCCGCCTTGAGCACCGCACAATGCATCGCGACCCGCTGTTCCAGCGGCAGAGCCGACGGGGTCTCGATGGTGTAGTCGAGTTCCCCGTGGTGTTGGCGCAGGTAGATCGCCTCGGGCCAAGTCTCGCGCAGCAGCGGATCGCTGACCGGCCGGATGATGCCGGGCTCGGCGACGGGGCGGCCGTCGATCACCCCGGCCGTCTCGACCGGCCCGTGGGCCCGGGCCGCGGCGATCATGACGGGGGCGAGCGTGGGCCGGTTTTCAGGGTTGAGCTCGTAAAGATAAAATCCCTGCGCCTCCCAGTCCTCGTGCACGCAGAGGATGAGATCGAAGTTGGGCTGGCGTTCCAGCCAGCGGACGTGGGTCATGACCTCGGCGCTATTCGGGCCCTTGTAGTCGCGGTTCAGGTCGATCTTGGCGTGGTTTTCACGGGTGCGGGCGACGAAGCCGGTCGGATTGAGCAGCGGGCAGACAAACCAGGTGCAGCGGTCGTCGAAAAATCCCGTCTCGATCAGCCGCAGCAGCGCCCATGGCGGAGCCGGCTCGTCGCCGTGGATGCCGGCGGACAGATAGACCCGCGGCCGCGGGCCGGCGGTCCGCTTCGTGTAGGCGTTGAGCGGGTGACCGTGGATCTCGCCGAACGGCTCGGCCCGAAAGCCCGCCCGGTGGGCGGCGGCGGCAAACCGCGGCGTGAATTCCACCGGATCCAGCGGCAGGGCGGGAGAGGCTTTGACAGGGTCCACGGCTTTCTTCTTGCTGACCGTTCGCTCCTAGCTCAACGCCTTTCCGCATGTCCCAGGTCCGTGTCCGTTTCGCCCCCAGTCCCACCGGGTTCTTCCACATCGGCAGCGCCCGGACGGCGCTGTTCAACTGGCTCTACGCCCGCCACACGGGCGGCACGTTCATCCTGCGGATCGAGGACACCGACCAGGCGCGCAACAGCGAGGAGTTCCTGCGGCTCATCTATGACAGCCTGACCTGGCTGGGGATGGATTGGGACGAGGGTCCGAATCCCGACGGGGCCGGCGAGCGCGGCGGCTTCGGCCCGTATCGCCAGAGCCAGCGCGGAGCGATCTACCAACAGTACAAGCGGCAGTTGCTCGATGCCGGCCGGGCGTATGAGAAGGATGGCGCCGTCTGGTACAGGCTGCTGGGCGAGCGCTACAAGATCTTCGACGAGCACCGCAAAAAGGAAGTCGAGAAGGTCAAGGCTCCGCCCGTCGTCATCGAGGACCTGATCCGCGGCCGGGTCGAACGGGCCGAGGACGAGGATTTCGTCATCTTCCGCTCAGACGGCAGCCCCGTGTTCCATTTCGTGAACGTGGTGGACGACATCGCCATGCAGGTCACGCACATCATCCGCGGCGAGGACCATCTTTCCAACACGAGCAAGCACGTGCGGCTCTACGAGGGATTCGGGGTCACGCCGCCGGCCTTCGCCCACATCCCGCTCATCCTGAAGTCGCCCGAGATGGGGCCGGGCAAGATGAGCAAGCGCGACAAGGGCGCCTTGATCGAGGAATACCAGAGGCGTGGATTTTCCCCCAAAGCGCTGGTCAATTATCTCGCCTTACTCGGCTGGAATGCGGGCGATGACCGGGAGAAAATGCCGCTCGCAGAGATTATCCGCCTGTTCGATCTACCAGGGGTGAATCAGTCGAATGCAAAGTTCGATGGGAGGAAACTATCCCATATGAATATGCGCTACGAACAAGAGAAGACGCCGGAGGCGTTTTATAGCAGCAATGTCGCATACCTTACGCAAACGAACCAAACTGCACTGTTGAACTATCCGCATTTGAGGGAGGCAGTTTTGTTGGCTCAGCCTAAGATCAAGGCTCTCGACGAAGTTCCGGCTTACATAAATTATTTCCCAATCGACGATTTCCCGATCGACGCCAAGGTGAGGGAAAAAGTCATGGCCAAGGGCGACCCGAAGGCGCGGCTCAACGAGCTCATCGCGGCACTCCCCGCAATGGACTTTTCCAGCGACGCCGCAATCGAGGCCGGGATCAAGTCGCTCGCTGAGGTCCAGGGTCTGGGCTTCGGCGATTATCAGGCGGTCGCCCGGCTCGCCGTGTCGGGCACCAACGCCGGGCCGAGCATCACCAGCATCTTCCGGGTGCTCGGCCGCGAGCGGGTCCAGGCGCGGCTGCAGAAATTTCTGGCGTCGGCCTGAGTCCGGTGTAACTAGCCATCATCACCACCGTCATCTTCGCATACCCATGAAACACACTCTCCGCTATTGCTTCATCCTCCTCGCGCTGGCCACCACGGGACTCTTTGCCGAGGCCGCCACCGAGCCGGTGACCAGCCCGGCTCCCACCCACCTGAAGAGCTATAAGGTCGCCAAGAAGGGCACGAAGGCCTCCAAGAAACACAAGAAGCACAAGAAAAAGAAGACCCAGTAAACGGCACCCTCGCCGGATCCCTCACACACCCGCGTCACCCGACGCGGGTTTTTTATTCCCGGTGGGTCCAGTCCCCCAAAGGCTGGCTTCGGCTTGGTTGTAGCCGGCCTCGCTGAGGCCGGTTCCGAATAGGTCCGGGGTCAGCGACCCCGGCTACACCAAATGTCTTGGGTCAAATGACTCCGGGTTTGCCCCGGGATATTTTTATTTTGCCCAGGTGTCCTTGAGCGAGATCGTCCGGTTGAAGATAAGCCGGGCGCCGGGAGCGGGGGCCGGAGAGTCCTTGTCCAGGGAGAAGTAGCCGAGGCGCTCGAACTGGAAGTGGTCGCCGGGCCGGGCGGCGGCGAGCGAGGCCTCGAGCCGGGCCGTGACCACCTCGAGGGACTTCGGGTTCACGTGCTCGAGGAATTCGCCGTCGGCGTCGGGCTCGGCGACGTTGAAGAGGCGGTCGTAGAGGCGCACCTCGGCCTCGATGCAATGCGTGGCGCTGACCCAGTGGATCGTGCCCTTGACCTTGCGGTCGACATTGGGGCCGCCGGCGCGGGTGGTCAGGTCGGCGGTGCCGCGGAGCTCGGTGACGGCGCCGGCGGCGTCCTTCACGATCTCGTCGAGCTTGATGATGCAGGCGTATTTCAGCCGCACCTCGCCGCCCGGCTTCAGACGGAAGAACTTCGGCGGCGGGACCTCGGCGAAATCGTCGGCCTCGATGTAGACCTCGCGGGTCAGGGCGAGGGGGCGGGTCGTGGGCGTCTCGTCCTGCGGGTTGTTGGTGGCGGTGCATTCCAGCACCTCGCCGGCCGGAAGGTTGGTGAGGACGAGCTTGATGGGCCGGAGGACGGCGAGCCGGCGCTGGGCGGTGGCGTTGAGGTCCGAGCGGACGGCATTCTCGAAGACGGCGACCTCGGTGAGCGAGTCGAACTTGGTCACGCCGACGCCGGTGACGAAGGCCCGGACGGCGCTGGCCGGGACGCCGCGGCGGCGCAGGCCGGAAAGGGTGGGCATGCGGGGGTCGTCCCAGCCGGTGACGAACTGCTCGTTGACCAGCTGGAGGAGCTTGCGTTTGGAGACGATGGTGTAGCCGAGGTTGAGCTTGGCGAACTCGTACTGGTGGGGCAGCGGGCGCGGCAGGCCGAGGTGGTCGAGGATCCAGTCGTAGAGCGGGCGGTGGTCGACGAACTCGAGCGTGCAGATGCTGTGCGTGATGCCCTCGAGGTAGTCGCTGAGGCAGTGCGCATAGTCGTAGAGCGGGTAGATGCACCATTGGTCGCCCGTGTGGTGGTGGGCGGTGTGGCGGATGCGGTAGAGCAACGGATCGCGCAGCCACATATTGGGCGAAGCCATGTCGATTTTGCTCCGGAGGGAGCGGGTGCCATCGGGGAACTCCCCCTGCTTCATGCGCGTGAACAGGTCGAGATTCTCCGCGACGCTGCGGTCGCGCCATGGGGAGGGCCGGCCCGGCCGGTCGGGCGCGCCACGGTATTTTTCCGTCTCCTCGGGGCTCAGGTCGCAGACGTAAGCGTGGCCGCGCGTGATCAGTTCGACGGCGTAGGCATAGAGCTGGTCGAAGTAGCTGGAGGCGGAGAAGGGCTCGGAAGCAGCGGGGAGCGAGGAGCCCGGAGCCGCGAATTGAACCGGGGCAAGGTAGTAATCCGGCTGGCCGTTGACGGTCTGGAGGACCGGGGTGGCGCCCTTGGGTTTGAAACCGAGGCATTGGTCGGCCCAGCCCGCGATGAGCCACCGCACGTCGGCGGTGATGGAGTCGACATACTCGATCTCCTCCTTGGCCGGGTTGGTGTCGTCGAACCGGAGGTTGCACCGGCCCTGGTTCTCGCGGGCGATGCCGAAGTTCAGGCAGATGGACTTGGCGTGGCCGATATGCAGGTAGCCGTTGGGCTCGGGCGGGAAGCGGGTGACGATCTGGGCGTAGCGCTTATCCGCGACATCGGCCGCGACGATGTCGCGGATGAAGTCGCTGGGGGCGGGCGCGGGAGGGATGGGCTCGGCGGACATGAAGGGAAGAAATTGCGGGCTGGAAGGCCGCCCCGCAATGCTAGTTTTCCCGGCGCCGGAAGGGGGAATGGGTCTTCTTGCGGGCAGCCGGAGCCTCGCCGTCGGCGCTCATTTCCTTGAGCAGGCCGGTCAGGTAAGGGATGAGCTGTTTCTTGCGCGAGACGACGCCCGGGAGGTCGAAGATCTCGTCCTGCTGCACATGGGCGTAGGAGATGCGGCGGATGAACTCGGGGTCGCCCTGCACGAGCATGAGCGAGTTCTGCGTGTTGATGTCGGTGACCAGCAGGCAGGCGAACACGAGTTTCTCCTCGGTGCGCAGGTCGGCGAGGGCCTTGGTCATGGGCTTGGCGTGCGCCCAGAAGTTGTCGAAGCCAAGTTCCTCGACCTGCGAGACGGCGAAG
This sequence comes from uncultured Oleiharenicola sp., assembly GCA_964423065.1. Lineage (GTDB taxonomy): Bacteria > Verrucomicrobiota > Verrucomicrobiia > Opitutales > Opitutaceae > Lacunisphaera. The sequence goes on from CAYRDN010000049.1 coordinate 8,615, forward strand.
CGCACGCCGTCCTCCTCGTAGAGCTTGAAGTCGGACCGGACGACCTTGTCGGGCGGGCTGGCGAGGATGACGGAGCCGGAGCTGAAGATGAGGTCGGCCAGGGCGCGGCGCTTGATCTTGGCGAAGGACTCAAGCCAGGCGAGCACCTCGGCGTCCTTGGGGGTGGAGGTGGGGCTTTGCAGGAGCAGCGTGTCGGAGATGAGGCCGGACATCATGAGACCGGCGAGGTCGGGCGTCGGCTCGAGGCCGTGGCGGCGGAACAGGTCGGCCACGATCGTGCAGGTGGAGCCGACGGGCTCGTTGATGAAGAGGATCGGCTGCGGCGTGGCCATCGGGCCGAGGCGGTGGTGGTCGATGATCTCGGTGATGGTGACCTCGTCGGCGCCCGGGACGGCCTGGGTGAGCTCGTTGTGGTCGACCAGGACGAGCCGGGTCGGGACGGGCTTGAGCAGGTCGGTCTTGGTCAGGATGCCCAGCAGGGTGCCGTCCTCGCTGGTGACCATCATGGCGTGCGGGGCGTGCTGCGCAAATTTCCGGCGGATGTCGGCGATCCGGACGTCGGGGTTGAGGGTGACGAACTTGCGGTCGGCCAGCTGCTCGATGGTGGACGCGGTGCGGACCAGCCAGGCGGTGGTGGCGGTGTCGTGGGCGCTGACGAGGATGCTGACGCCACGGGCGCGGGCGAGGGCGACGATCGCGGGATCGACCGGCAGGTTCCCGCTGATGATGAGCGCCCGGATGCCGAGATCGATGGCGCGCTGCTGGACGTCGCGGCGGTCGCCGATGATGATGATGGACTTGCCGGCCGGGATGTTTTCCTTCTCGGAAATCTTCCAGAAGGTGCCGATATCCATCGCCCCGATGCGGACGAACAGCTCGTCAAGGCGGTCGCCCTCGACGAGGTGGAGGACGGAGGCCTGGAGCGACTGGACGATGCGGGCGAGGCTGGTGCGCACGGTGCGCATGGCGCGCGGTTCGTCAAGGCGGGGGATGAAAAAGTGTCCGAGCTGCGCGAGGGTGATGGTGCCGGTGGCGCGGTTGTCGGAGGAAATTACCGGCAGGACGTTCAGGTGGTGCCGGTCGATCAGCCGGAGCGTCTCGGCGCAGGTGGCGCCCAGGCTCACGGCGATGGGGTTGACCGTCATCAGGTCGTGGACGCGCGGTGAGACGTCGCTGAGATAAAGGGGCAGCGGCGTGTGGAAGCGTGCGAGGATCGCGTCGATGCGGGCGTTGGAGTTGCCGCAGCGGGCGGCGACATGGCCGGTCTCGCCGCGGGCGGCCTTGAAGGCGGAGTAGGCGAGGGCCGAGCAGATGGAGTCCGTGTCCGGATTTTTGTGGCCGATGACGTAGACCGGGCCGGTGGCGGCGGGCGCAGGGCTGGATGGGGCGGTGGCCATGGATGAGAGGGGCGGGAGACTACGTGGCCCCGAGCGGGAAGGGGAAGAAAAAAGGCCCGGCCAACTCATGCGCGGCCGGACCAAGGTCCAGCCCTAGCAATGGTCATTGAATGGTTGCTGGTTAGTAATCTGACCCCAGCTTATCAGGGCGCCTGCTCGGCCGCCGTTCCGGTCAGGCTGCCGATCCCGGCAGGCGGGGTGGCGTAGATGCGGGGGTTCAGGGCGGGGGTGGCGTTGTAGGGGAGGGCCTGGAGCGCGGAGACGCCCTTGTGGCCGTTATTGAGGGTGAGCTGGCTGGCGGCCTCGGTGAGGTTGGGGTAGAACTGGATGTTGCCGCCGAGGAAGGCGATGTGGCCGCCGAGATCCTTGTAAGTGCCGTTGTCTGGGCTCCAGAGACCGGTGGCCAGCAGGCCACGCGTGAAGGCGACGGGAGTGGTGGGCGGGTCGCCCATCCGGAGGCCGCCCACGAACTCAAAGCTGAGCACACGGTTGGTGACGAAGCTCGCATCGAGCACGCTGTGATCGGCCGGGCTGACGATGGCGGTCGGGACCTGGCCGTTGTACTGCGGGTCGTTCCGGGCGAAGTAGAACGTCGGGTCGGTGAGGATGCCGCGCTGGGCCAGGATGCCGGCCCAGAGGAACGGACCCGACCCGCCGGTGACCAGGCCCTGGGCCGCGATGGCGGCGGGGTCGGGCAGGCGGTCGTTGTTGTCGGCCGCGTAGATGGTCGCGGCCTTGACGATCTCGCGGAGGTTGTTGGCATCGACGGTGCGCTGGGCGGTCTCGCGGACCTTGCCGACGGTGGGGAAGATCAGGGCCGCCAGGATGCCGATGATGGCGATGACCGTGAGCAGCTCGATGAGCGTGAAGCCGGACCGATGCGGGCGTGTTTTCATAAGCATGGAAACTGCGGCCCGTCGGTGAAAACAGTTTGGCGCAGATTCGACAAATACAAGCGCAAACTTCCATTACCGGACTGGACAAGGCCCGGGGCTTTGTGGGATGGTCGGGTTCATGATCGTTTATCTGGATGGCAAATATGTTGAATCAACCGAGGCCAAGGTCTCGGTCTTCGATCACGGGCTGCTTTACGGCGACGGGGTGTTCGAGGGCATCCGCCTTTACGGCGGCAACGTCTACCGGCTGGACGAGCACCTGGAGCGGCTGGAGAACTCGGCCAAGGCCATCATGCTCAGCGTGCCCCTCGCCCGGGCGGCGATGTCCGAGGCGGTCTGCGAGACCTGCCGCCAAAACAAGCTCACCGACGGCTACGTCCGGCTGGTCATCACCCGCGGCGCAGGCGACCTCGGTCTGGCGCCGTGGCTTTGCGAAAAGCCCACGCTGTTCATCATCGCCAGCAAGATCTCCCTTTATCCGCCGGAGCATTACACCAACGGGCTCAGCATTGTCACGGTGCCGACGCGACGCATCGCGCAGGACATGCTGCCCTCGACCGTCAAGTCGCTCAATTACCTCAACAACATCCTGGCCAAGATCGAGGCCCGGCAGGCCGGGGCGCTCGAGGCCATCATGCTGAACAGCCAGGGCATGGTCGCCGAGTGCACGGCGGACAACGTCTTTGTCGTCCACAAGGGTGAGATTCTGACCCCAGCCGCCTCGGCCGGTGCGCTGCGGGGCATCACCCGCTCCTCGGTGTTCGACATCGCGAAGGAGCTGGGCCTTCCCATGCGCGAGGCCGACCTCACGCGCTACGACATCTGGTGTGCCGACGAGTGTTTCCTGAGCGGCACAGGGGCCGAGGTCATCCCGGTCGTCAAGCTCGACGGCCGGGTCATCGGCACCGGCAAACCCGGACCGGTCACGGCCCGGGTGCTGGCCAGCTTCCGGCAGCGGGTGCTGACCAATGGTACGCGCATTTAAGCTGCCTCTACGCTTGCCTCAGGGCCGCGGGACGGGCATGTTACGGGCGGGGATGAGGGGGTCCATCCCGGGCGCGATTTGCGTTTCCGGCGCGGGACGTTATCATCCCATTAACTCCAGACATGGCCAACCCACTCAAGTGCGACCTCTGCTCCAAGCCCGCGACCGTCCACCTTACTCAGATCGTCAATAACAAGATCCACAAGGTCGACCTCTGCGAGGCCTGCGCGCAGGCGAAGGGCGTGACCGACCCCAGCGGCTTTTCGCTGGCCGACCTGCTCCACAAGGCCTCCCTCAATCCCGAGTCCGGCGGCGACGGGGTCTGCGAATCATGCGGGTTCACCGCGCAGGACTTCAAGAAGACCGGCCGCTTCGGCTGCCCCGCCTGCTACGATCATTTCGGCGGCATCATCGAACCCCTCCTCGACACCATGCACCGCGGCATCGCCCATACCGGCAAGGTGCCCAGGCGCGCCCTGGAGCGCCGCTCCCTCTACGAGCGCCTGACCCGGCTTGAGACCGACCTCGACCAGGCCATCAAGGCCGAGCGCTACGAGGATGCCGCCCGGTTTCGGGACGAGATCAACCAGGTCCGGACGGCGTCGGGGCCGCAGCTCAACGCCTGACATGAAGATCAACGAGCTCATCGATTCGCACTCCGAGCTGACGGACACCGCCGCCAGCAAGAGCGCCGTCGTGCTCATGACGCGCATCCGCCTCGCGCGCAACCTCGCGCGGCAGCCCTTCCCGGGCTGGGCCAAGGACGCCCAGAAACGGGAGATCCGCGACCAGTGCATGCAGGCCGTGGCCTCGCTCCCGCAGATGAAGCGCGGCCTCGCCATCCCGGTCGAGACGCTCGACGACCTGCAGAAGCAGATCCTGGTCGAGCGCCACCTCATCAGCCGCGAGCTCTGCCACTCGAAATCCGGTTCCGGCATCGTCATCAGCAAGGACCAGTCCTGCGTCGTGATGGTGAACGAGGAGGACCACCTCCGCATCCAGGTGCTGCGCGCCGGCTTCCAGTTCAAGAAGGTCTGGAGCACGATCAACACCCTCGACTCCGACCTTGAGGAGCACATCGACTACGCCTTCTCGCCCAAGCTCGGCTACCTCTCGGCCTGCCCGACCAACCTCGGCACCGGCATCCGCGCCTCGGCGATGATGCACCTGCCGGCCCTCGTCATCTCCAGCCAGATGGAAAAGGTCGTCCGCGCCGTCAACCAGCTCGGCATGGCCGTCCGCGGCCTCTTCGGCGAGGGCTCCGACGCCAGCGGCAGCATCTTCCAGATCTCCAACCAGACCACGCTCGGCGAAAGCGAGGAGGAGATCATCAAGCACCTGCACGGCGTGCTGACCACGATCGTCGACCAGGAGCTCAACGCCCGCGAAAAGCTCGGCGAGACCGAGCCGAACAAGCTCCACGACAAGATCGGCCGCGCCTTCGGCATCCTGCAGAACGGCCACCTGCTGAACTCCAGCGAGGCCATGAACCTGCTTTCGCTCATCCGCCTCGGCATCGACCTCGGGATCATCGCGGAGGCGCAGCGCGCGGTGGTGGACCGGCTGTTCATCGAGTGCCAGCCCGGCCACATCCAGCACGCGGCCAAGGGCGCCTTCGAGCCCGGCCAGCGCGACGTGCTCCGCGCCGCCCGGCTGCGCGCGGAATTTGCCAAAGTGACCGCCCCTGACTTCAGTAACAGCAGCCGCTAGCCGATAACCTTACACCACTCTCATGGAACCAATGAACAACTTCACGCCGCGCGCCCAGCAGGTGCTCGCCCTGGCCCGCAAGGAGGCCGACCGCTTCCACCACAACTACGTCGGCACGGAGCACCTCCTGCTCGGGCTGATCAAGCTGGGGCAGGGCGTGGCCGTGAGCGTCCTCCAGAAGATGGGCCTCGACCTCGAGACCGTCCGCGGCGAGGTGGAGAAGCAGGTCGGCATCGGCCAGGAGACCAAGACCCCCGTCGGCAGCATCCCCTACACCCCACGGGTGAAGAAGGTCCTGGCGCTCGCGGGCAAGGAGGCCAAGGCCCTCAACCATTCCTACGTCGGCACCGAGCACATCCTGCTCGGGCTGCTCCGCGAGGGCGAAGGCGTCGCCGCCCGCGTCCTGAAGACGCTCGAGATCGACATCGAGCGCACCCGCAACGAGATCCTGCGCGAGCTCGATCCCCAGTTCTCCGCCGGCCAAGGCCCCGAGGGGGCGCAGGCCAGCGGCGGCGCCGGCGGCGGCGAGGAGATCGCCCCGCGCAGCAGCAGCCCCGAGGACAAGAAGGAGGTCAAGACGCCTGCGCTGAAGGCGTTCGGCCGCGACCTGACCGAGCTCGCCCGCAAGAGCGAGATGGACCCCGTCATCGGCCGGAAGAAGGAGATCAGCCGCGTCATCCAGATCCTCTGCCGCCGCACCAAGAACAACCCGGTGCTCGTCGGCGAGGCCGGCGTGGGCAAGACCGCCATCGTCGAGGGCCTCGCCCAGGAGATCGCCAAGGGCAACGTGCCCGAGATCCTGGCCGACAAGAAGGTCATCACCCTCGACCTCGCGCTCATGGTCGCCGGCACCAAGTACCGCGGCCAGTTCGAGGAACGCATCAAGGCCGTGATGGACGAGATCAAGCGCTCCAAGAACGTCATCATCTTCATCGACGAGCTCCACACCATCGTCGGCGCCGGCGCCGCCGAGGGCGCGATGGACGCCTCGAACATCTTCAAGCCCGCCCTCTCCCGCGGCGAGCTGCAGTGCATCGGCGCGACCACGCTCAACGAGTACCGCAAGTACATCGAGAAGGACAGCGCCCTCGACCGCCGCTTCCAGATGGTGAAGGTCGAGGCCCCGTCGGTGGAGGACACCATCCTCATCCTCAAGGGCATCCGCGGCAAGTACGAGGAGCACCACAAGGCCACCTTCACCGACCAGGCGATCGAGGCCGCCGCCAAGCTGTCCGACCGCTACATCACCGGCCGCTTCCTGCCCGACAAGGCCATCGACGTGATGGACGAGGCCGGCTCGCGCGCCCGTATCACCACCCTCAACCGCCCGCCCGACATCGAGGCGCTGGGCAAGGAGATTGAGGAGGTCTGCGCCCAGAAGGAGCAGGCCATCGCCGCCCAGCACTTCGAGCAGGCCGCCAAGTACCGCGACCAGGAAAAGCAGCTCCGCACCAAGCAGGAGCAGCAGATCGAGACCTGGAAGAAGACCCGCGACGAGCACCGCATCGTCGTCGACGAGGAGCAGATGACCATCGTCGTCGCCGAATGGACCGGCATCCCGCTCAGCCGCCTCGAGAAGAAGGAGAGCGAGCGCCTGCTCGCCCTCGAGACCGAGCTGCAGAAGAACATCGTCGGCCAGGATCCGGCCACCATCGCCATCGCCCGCGCCCTGCGGCGCTCGCGCGCCGACCTCAAGGACCCGCGCCGCCCGATCGGCTCCTTCATGTTCATGGGCCCGACGGGCGTCGGCAAGACCGAGCTCGCCAAGCAGCTCGCCGCGCAGATGTTCGGCAACCAGGACGCGCTCATCCAGATCGACATGAGCGAGTACATGGAGAAGTTCGCCGTCTCGCGCCTCGTCGGCTCGCCCCCGGGCTACGTCGGCTACGAGGAGGGCGGCCAGCTCACCGAGGCCGTCCGCCGGAGGCCGTACTCCGTCATCCTCTTCGACGAGATCGAGAAGGCGCACCCGGACGCGCTGCAGCTGCTGCTCCAGATCATGGAGGACGGCCGCCTGACCGACTCGCTCGGCCGCACGGTGGATTTCCGCAACACGATCATCATCATGACGACCAACGTCGGCGCCCAGCTGATCCAGCGGCAGACGACGATGGGCTTCGCCGCCGCCCACAGCTCGGACTTCCACGACCTCGACAAGCTGAAGGAGAAGGTACTCGAGGAGGCCAAGCGCATCTTCAAGCCCGAGTTCCTCAACCGCATCAACGACCTCGTGGTGTTCCGCCCGCTCAACAAGGACGATCTCCTCAAGATCGTCGAGATCGAGGCCGGCAAGGTCGTGAAGCGGCTCGCCGCGCGCAAGATCCAGATCGAGTTCTCGCCCGAGTCGAAGACCCTGCTCATCGAGAAGGGCTACGACGAGAAGTACGGCGCGCGCCCGTTGCGCCGGGCGGTCGAGCACTACCTCGAGGACCCGCTGGCCGAGGCCCTGCTGAAAGGCGAGGTCAAGGAAGGCGAACCCATCCTGGTCATCCGCAACGGCGACAAGCTGGAGTTCCAGGTCAAGTCGCCCACGGCGGAAAGCGGCGTCTCGCCTTAATCCGGGCGAGAGTTTCAGCCACCGTCACCGCGGGGACCGGTGGCATTCCCGGATCCGCGCGCCCCAGGTTGTGCGGCCGCACCTGGGTGCAGCCGCAGCTTCGCCCTGCCCGGCACGTTCGCGGCTGGACCAAAGTCCAGCCCTACCAATGAGAGTGAAATGGCAGCGGCTTCAGCTCACGGTGGAAGAACTCGAGCACGCGCCTCTGCCCGCGGAGCCGCACCACGGGGGCGCTTGAGCCGGCCAGGTGCGGCGGCCAGCAACAGCCCCAGGCCGGCGGCCAGGAGTGCACCGGTCGACGGCTCCGGCACCGAAGAGAACGCCGCGGTGTTGATCGCTGCGATCTGGCTGGCGCTCAGGTCGGTGCCGAAGAACGCCACCTGGGCGATGTCCCCGGTGAAGGCCCGGCCCCCAAAGACATTGCTGTACCCGATGGTGAACGCGCTGCCGCTGTCGTAATGGCCACCCGGCGTGTTGCTGCCGACCAGCGTCCCGTTGATATAGAGGTTGCGGTCCCCGTTGGCGGTGAACGTGGCGGCCACAAAGATCCAGGTGCCGAGATCGGCCGAGGTCAACGCGGCCGGAGTGGACACACTGCCGCCGCTGTCGGTGTAGAAATAGACCTTGTTGTCGGGTTGGATCTGGAGATCGAAGTCGTCCGCGTACGCGGACTGGCCGGCGATGTAGAAGGTGCGGCCGGCGGCGGACGGCAGGGCGGCCAGGTTCACCCAGGCGAGAATGCTCCCGGACGTGGCGACGCCGTTGGTCAGGCTCGATTGCAGATCGTTGCCGGTGGTGCCGTTGAAATTCAGCGCCTGATTGGCCGGATCACCCGCCAAGCCGGGGCCGGACCCAATGGTGTCGAGCGTCGCGCCAGCGGTCAGCGTCCCCGTATAGCCGTTGACACTGCTGTTGGTCGTGCCGGCAAACTGATAGTAGGCCAGCAGACCCGGTTGCGCCTCGACCGTGTTGGCATAAACCATCTGCGCCCGGGCCGCGGGGGCCATGATCGCTGCCAGCGCCAGCACCGCCAGGGCGAAACCCAGCCTGCGGCCCGCGTGCAGCCGGTGCCGTCCGGCCATCGCGCTGATGATTTTCAGAGGCGTCAACATCGGTCTTTCCAATACGGATCTTGACCAAATTATCTAAAGCCGCACGCCGAAATGTAAATTCCTAACTCCCCGTCAGGTGCCAGCCGGACACATAAGCTCGCGATTGAAGAACTCAAGCACCCGCATCTGCTCGCGGAGCCGCACCACGGGGTCGTTCGAGCCGGCCAGGTGCGTGCCGAGCATCGGCAGGAATTCGTACGGCTTGCCAGCCATGAACAACGCGTCGGCCAGCTGGAGCGAATGCTGGAAATACACGTTGTCGTCGGTCAGCCCGTGGATCAGCAGCAGCGGGCGCTGCAGCTGCGGCGCATAGGTCAGCACGCTGCTGGCCCGGTAACCCTCGGGATTTTCCTGGGGAGTGCCGAGGTAACGCTCGGTGTAGTAGGTGTCGTAGTTCTCCCAGGTGACGACGGGCGCGCCGGCCACGCCGCAGCGGAAGACATCGGGGCGGCGGATCGTGGCCATCGCGCTGAAGTAGCCACCGAAGGACCAGCCGGTGACACCGACGCGGGTGAGGTCCATCTCGGGGTACTTGGCGCCAAGCGCGCGCAGGCCCTCGACCTGGTCGTTGAGCGCGATGTCGATGAGGTTGCCGCGGACGACGCGCTCCCAGGCCCGGCCGTGCAGCGGCACGCCGCGGCCGTCGAGCCGGGCGACGATGTACCCTTGGTCGGCCAGCCATTGGTCGCCATAATAACCGCGGCGGCTGGCGGAGACGACGGTGGTGGTGGGGCCGGCATAGACGTAGAGGATGACGGGATATTTTCTGCCGGACTGGAAATCATGGGGCCGGACAATGGCGGCGTCGAAGGTGTGCTCGCTGCCGGTGGTGCGGGTGAGCTCGAGGTTGGGCAGGGCCGGGGGCGCTTCGGCCAGCGAGGGCAGCGAGGCCAGCCTTTCCCCGCCGCCGGAGAGGATCTCCGTGCCAGTGCGTCCGTCGAGGAGGTCGAAGGAATGCACCATGACCGGACTGTCCTCGGCGAACTGGGCGCCATGGATGCCGGGGGCGACGGTCAGGGGCAGGCCCTCGCCGCCGGCGAGGGGGAACTTCCAGATCTGGACCTCGCGCGCGTCGGCGCCGCCGCGCACGAAGACGCTGCCGCGGGCGGCATCGGCCTTGATCAGGCCGCGGTAGCCGAAGGTGAGGGGCGTGATCTCGCGGACCAGGCCGCCGGCGGCATCGCGCAGCTCGACCTGCCAGGCACCGCGCGACTCCGTCGTCCAGAGGAACTGCCGGCCGCCCTTGAGCCAGACGGGCATGATGGCCTGGTCGTCGAGATTGAGCCAGGCGGCGTCGGTCTCCTTGAGCAGTTCACGCGTGGCGCCGGTGGCGGGGTCGGCGGCGAGGAGGTGCTGTTCCTGCTGCGCGCGGTTCTGCACGAGGAGGGTGAGGGGGGCGCCGGGCTCCTTCCAGACCACGCGGCAGAGGTAGGGAAACTTTTCGGCGTCCCAGGCGATCCAGTGCGTGGCGCCGCCGTCGCGGGAGATGACACCGAGGCGGACCTTCGCGTTGGCCGAGCCGGCGCGCGGGTAATAGAATTTCGTCGGCGGCTCCTCGGGGTGCAGCGCGTCGGCGATGTAACGGACCTCCACCATGGACTCGTCCGTCTCCTGGCAGGCCAGCCACTGCGAATCGGGCGACCACCAGTAGCCCTCCCGCCGGTCCATCTCCTCCTGTGCGACAAACTCGGCCACGCCATGCGAGAGGGTGGCGGTGGCGCCGGTCGTGACGGCCCGCTCGGTCTTCGCCGCGAGGTCGATCACGTGGAGCTCGCCCTCGTGCACGGCGGCGACAAAGGAGCCGTCCGGGGAGAAGCGCGGGTCGATCCAGTTGCGGCCGGGCAGCTCGGTGACCTTGAGGTCGAGGCGGTTCACGACGTAGAGTTTCCCGGAAAGCGTCACGAGGAGCCGTGCGCCGTCCTGCGAAAGATCGAACCGGGTGAACCCCTTGAGCGTGACGCGCGCGCGTTCGCGGCGGGCCTTCTCCTCGGCGGTGAGCTGTTCCTCGCCCGAGCCGAGCAGCTGGGCGGGGGTGAGCAGCTCGCGTTCGCGGCCGGTGGCGACCTCGAACTCGTAGAGTCGCAGGACGGGATCGCGCGGCCCGCCGCGGAGGAAGAGGACGGTCTTGCCATCGGGCGTGAGCCGGGGGGAGACGGGGCGGCCGAGGGTGTAGCCGCGGGTTTCGGCGAGGTCGCGGAAATACTTCAGGTTGGCGTCCTCGGCGGCCAAGGCGGCGGAGGCGAGGAGGCTGATGACCGGGATGAGGAAACCGATCCGGAGGCGGTGACAGGGAGGGATTCGCATGGGCAAATGCTCAGGCGGAAGGCGCGGCGGAGTCGAGCGCGCAACGCGGGCGCACTTGCCGCGCGCCCGGTTTTTGTCTTGCTGGGACGATGCCGGTCCGCCTCGTCCTCCTCGCGCTTTTGCTGGTGTCCTGCTGCCGGGCCCAGGCACCGGACAACGGCATCACGCCGGCCGAGCTGACCCAGGCGCCGACCCCGGCGCGGATCAGCTTCCTGGTGACCCGCGCCCAGACGGCGGGCTGGGCGGGCGTCGCGCCGATCCTGCGCGAGGCGGCCGTGGCCGCCTACGAGACCCGCAGCGATTATGCCGGCGGGTGGTATTATCTCTACCGCTGGGCGGCGTTGCTCGGCACACCCCAGAGCCAGGCGCTGCCCCAATGGATCGACGCCATCCGGCACGAAAAGGTCGGGCACGCCAATATGCCGGCGCAATACCAGCAGCAGCCCGGGGCGCTGGCGGCCTACTGCTCGCCGGCCTTCCAGTATTTCGCCCTGGGTTCGCCGGCGTTTTCGGAGGAGTTCTTCCTCACGCTGGCCCCGGTGGACAACCCGATGGCGGTGCTTTCGATCCTGCAGGAGCTTTACGTGGCGGATCCGGCCCGGTTCGCCGACTACCAGAATCTGGCGATCGCGATCGCCGTGGTCTACGATGTGCCGCCGCCGCCCGACTGGCCGCACGGCCAGGTGAATGCGGGGGCGCTGCCCCGGCGGCTGCCCGCCCCCGGTGCGGCCTTCGCCTACTGGACCAGGCTGGACCGGAGCCGGCTCACGCTGCAGCGGCTGCGCCGGCTGCCGGCCAGCGAGCTGAAGTTCCTCGTCGACGAGGTCGCCCCGTTCGCGGAGCTGGATTGGGCGCGCCGCAATATCGGTCCCGGCCTCGCCGACCTGGCCAAGGCCTACGACCTGGTCCGTTATCGGAAGGACCGCCAGGCCCAGAATGCCTTCATGTGGATGCTGCCGGACTACCGCCTGCCGACGATCCTGAGCGCGGGCGGCATCTGCGTGGACCAGGCGTATTTCGCCGCCACGGTGGGGAAAGCCAAGGGCATCCCGACGATTCTGTTCCGCGGGGCGGGACTGGACGGCCGGCACGCGTGGTTCGGTTACCTCGACGGCAACGAGCGCTGGCAGAATGACTGCGGGCGCTACGCCGAGCAGAAATACGTCGTGGGCCTGGCCTTTGACCCGCAGACCTGGGGCAACATCAACGACCACGAGCTGCTTTTCCTGTCCGAGCGCTTCCGGGCGCTGCCCACCTACAAGCTGTCGGTCCTGGATGCGCAGTTTGCCGCCGAATACCTCGCGGACGGCAAATACCACGAGGCCATGCGCGCGGCGCGGGAGGCGGTGAACCGGGAGCGGCGCAACCTGGACGGCTGGCACATCCTGTTGCAGGCGCAGCTGGCCTCGGCCCCGGCCGACCGGCGGGCGCGGGAGGGGGTGATCCGGGAGGCGATCGCGGCCTTCCAGCGCTATCCGGACCTGGAGGTCGCCTTTACCCGCGAACTGGTTGCGAGCCTGCGGGCCCGCGGCGAGGCCAGCGTCGCGGATTTTGAGGAGCAGTCGGTGGTGCGGCGCTACCAGGCCGGCCGGGTGGACCTGAGCATCCAGGAGGCGGCCGATATCATGGAACGCAGCCTGCGCGATGATCAAGTGCCGGACCAGATCCAGGTCTACCAGCGCGTGCTCGACATCTATGGCCGCGGCGCCGGGATCGATTTTTACGACAAGGTGGTCCAGCCCTATGCCACCCATCTGCAGGCGGAACAGCAGACCCCGGCCGCCCTGGCCGGCGTCGACCGGGCGCGGCAGTACCTTCGGATCGAAAAGGGGAGCCAGTTGGAGGTGGAGATCAATGCCCTTACTGACCGGTTGAAAGCGGGTAATCATTAAAAAATAATGCCCGGCCGATGAACCTTTCGGGCTTGTGAGCGTCTAAAACCCGACTTCACTCTCCCACCCACCCACCCATGATCGACATCATCAAAGGCGCCGGAATTCTCTTCTGGCCCCTTCTGCTCTGCTCTTTAATTGTTGTCTATATCGTCGCCGAACGGCTGTATGCCCTGCGCAACGCCGCGATCCTGCCGGACGACCTGGTCGATGCCGTCGTCGAAGGCCGAGTGACCACGGGCGGACGGCATTCCGTGCTCGCCCGCATCATCGATTTCGCCCACGGGCACCAGAATGACCCGGAGGCGGTCAAAGCCTTCGCCCGGCTCCAGATCAACCGCATGGAGCGCGGCGTGCCTTATCTGGACGTCATCTACACGCTGGCGCCGCTGATCGGCCTGACCGGCACGGTCACCGGCCTGCTGAAGGTCTTCCAGCAGATTTCCCCGGAGACCGGCCTGCCGGATCCCGTGGCCTTCACCTCGGGCGTGGCCCTGGCGTTGTCCGCCACGGTCATGGGCCTGGTGGTCGCGATGATGGCGCTGGTGCCCGCGGGGTATCTGCAGCGCCGGATCGAGAACTACGCGGTGAAGATCGACCTGCTGCTGGAGCGCATCCTCGCGCGCGCGAACCCGCAGGCATGAGCACGCTCTATCAAAAGCGGCGCAAGCGGCCGGAGCTCAATCTCGTGCCGCTGATCGATGTGCTCGTGATGCTGGTATTCTTTGCCTTCGTCACGATGCAGTTCAAGCAGGCGACCACCATGAACCTGACGCTGCCGAAGGTGGAGACCGCGGGCAAAAGCGAGCTGAAGGACTCCCTCACCATCAGCCTTTCCAAGGAAGGCTTGGTGGATGTGAACGGCCAGAAGGTGACCATGGAGAAGCTGGAGCAGGCGGTCCGCGAGGTCGGACAGATCCGAAAGGACGTGACCGTGGTCATCCGCTCGGATGAGAACACGCCATTGCGCTTCGTCACCGAGGCCATGGATGTCTGCCGCAAGCAGGGCTTGAACAAGATCCGGCTGCAGTCGCGCTGAGGCTGAACAGCTGAAGGGTGAAAGTTGAAGGTTGAATGACCGGCCGTCAGATTCCGGGCTTTCAACTTTCATCATACAACCCTCAACTCGTCCCATGAACATCCTCCTCACCGGCGTCACCCGCGGCCTGGGGCGCGCGCTGGCCGAGTGGTACATTGCGAACGGTCACACCGTGATCGGCTGCGGGCGCAGCGCGGAGATCCTCAACCTGCGCTTCGCCTTTGCCGCGCCGCATGACTTCACGGCCCTGGACGTCACGGCGGAGAACCGGGTCGCACTCTGGGCGGAGAAGGTGCTCGCGACGCACGGCGCGCCCGACCTGCTGATCAACAATGCCGCGCTGATGAACCGGCCCGCGCCGCTGTGGCAGGTGCCGGCGGCCGAGTTCAACCAGCTGGTCGACGTGAACATCAAGGGCGTGGCGAACGTCATCCGGCATTTCGTCCCGGCGATGGTGGCGCGCCGGCAGGGCGTCATCGTGAACCTGAGCTCCGGCTGGGGTCGCGGCACGTCGCCCGAGGTCGCGCCCTATTGCGCCAGCAAGTATGCCATCGAGGGCTTGACCAAGGCGCTGGCCCAGGAACTGCCCGAAGGCATGGCGGCGGTGCCGCTCAATCCGGGCGTCATCGACACCGACATGCTCCGCCAGGCCTGGAGCGACGGCGCGGCGGCCTACCCGAAGGCCGAGGCGTGGGCGCAGAGCGCCGCGCCGTTCATCCTGCAGCTGGGCGTGAAGGACAACGGCCACTCGGTGAGCGTGCCCTCGTTCGAGGCCTGAGCAGCCGCAGGGGCTGAGCGTACCGCCTTGGGCGAAAACGGGGCTTGTGCTGGCGCGGCCGGCCCGAGCATAAAAGGCGGCCCCATGAAACGCGTCTTCGTCTCCGGCTGCTACGACATCATCCATGCCGGCCACGTCCAGTTCTTCGAGGAGGCCCGGGCCCTGGGCGACCACCTGACCGTCTGCTTCGCCTCGGCCGAGGTGCTCTGGCTGCACAAGCGGCGCCGCAGTTCCCTGCCGGACGAGCACAAGCAGGCCCTGCTGGCCGCGCTCCGGATGGTGGATGCCGTGGTCATCGGGCGCGGCCTGGAGGAGGGGATCGACTTCCGGGAGGACTTCATGCGGCTGAGGCCGGACATCCTCGCGGTGACGGAGGACGACAGATACAGTCCGCTCAAGCGGGCGCTGTGCGCGGAGGTGGGGGCGCAGTACGTCGTGCTGCCGAAGACGCCGCCGCTGTTCCAGCCGGTCTCCACGACCGAGATCGTGAAATTCATCCGCGCGCCGCAGGAGGCGCCGCTGCGGGTGGACTTCGGCGGCGGCTGGCTGGATGTGCCGCGCTTTGCCCGGCCGGGGACTTTTGTGGTGAACTGCACGATCTCGCCGACCGTGTCGCTGCGCGCGTGGCCCTACGAGCGCAACGCCGGGCTCGGGGGCAGCGCCGCGTGGGCGATGCTCAACGGGCGGGACGGCATCACCTCGGAGCTGGACCTGGGGGTCGGCTGGCAGGATCCCGCGGTGGTCGCCGAGACGGGCCTGTGCGTCTGGAAAAGCGGTCCGCGGCCGGAGCTGGAGGTCAAGCACAGCGGGGATTTCCTCCGCGGATGCCTGGCGCTTTACTGGACGGGAAACGAACATTCGACTCCCGGCGTGGCGGACCAGCGGCGCGACTATGACGCGATCGCCCGGGCCGGGGCGCTGGCCCGCGAAGGGGTCTGGGGCCGAAGTCTGGATCAACTCGCCGCCGGGGTGCGCGCCTCCTACACGGTACAATGCGGGGAAGGCATGAAGCCGCTGCCCGGTGATCCCGCCGCGGAGGCGACCGCGGCACTGGCCGACTGCCGGCCGCTGGCCTGGAAATATTGCGGCGGTGGATTCGGTGGCTATGCGATGTATCTGTTCCCGGAGACTGCCGCGCGCGACGCGGCCTGCCGGCTGCCGGGCTTCCGCCCGGTGGAACCCTATCTGGCCAGGCAGGAGTGACGCGGGGTTATGCCCGCTGCTTGGAATCGATGAGCAGGGTCACGGGGCCGTCGTTGCTGAGCTCCACCTGCATCATCGCGCCGAATTCACCCGTGGCCACGGGCCGGCCGAGGGCGGCGGTCAATTGGGAGGTGAACCGTTCGTAGAGTGGAAGCGCGTGCTCCGGCCGGGCGGCGGCGTTGTAGGAGGGCCGCGTACCCTTCTGGGTGCTGGCGTGCAGCGTGAACTGGCTGACGAGCAGGATGCCGCCCCCGACGTCGGTGACCGACCGGTTCATCTGGCCTTCAGCGTCGGCGAAGATGCGCAGTTTGGCGATCTTCTGCGCGAGCCATTCGCCGTCGGCGGCCGTGTCGGGGGTCTCAATGCCGACGAAGACCAGCAGGCCGCGTTCGATCTGTCCGGTCACGGAGCCCGCGACGGTCACCCGGGCGGAGGTGACGCGTTGAATGACCACTCGCATGGCTCGTGGAAGTGCGAAGGATCAAGCGACAGGTGGACAAGAGCGCGACCGATGCCAGGCTTTGCTTGTCACTTGGCTGCTTGTCCCTTGTTGCTTGCCGATGCTCACAGCATCGGCTGGTGCGGCTCGACCTCCGCGTCGTAATCCACGCCGGGCAGGCCGAAGCCGAAGAGGCGCAGGAACTCCGTGCGGTAGCCGGCGATGTCGGTGAGCTCGGCGAGATTCTCGGTCGTGACCCGCGGCCAGATGTCGGAGATGGCGTCCTGGATCTCCGGGCGCATCTCCCAGTCGTCGACACGGGTGCGGCCCTCGCGGTCGAACCTGATGGTGCTGCCATTGTAGAGGAGGGTGGCGAAGAGGCGCTGGATCTGCTCGATGCAGCCTTCGTGCGTGCCCCGGGCCTTCATGATCTTGTAGAGGATGGAAATGTAGAGCGGCACCACGGGGATGGCCGAGCTGGCCTGCGTGACGAGCGCCTTGTTGACCGAGATGAAGGCGCGGCCGCCGCCGTGGGCCTTGAGCTGGGCGTCGATCGCCCGGCCGGCGCGCTCGAGGTCGATCTTGGCGCGGCCGATCGTGCCGTCCTTGTAGATCGGCCAGGTATGGATGGGGCCGATGTAGGAATAAGCCACGGAGGTGGCGCCGGGCGCGAGCAGCCTGGCGTCCGCCAGCGCCTGCATCCACATTTCCCAGTCCTCGCCGCCCATGACGGCGACGGTGTCGGTGGCCTCGGTCTCGGTGGCCGGCTCGATGGTGATCTCGCTGACGATGCCCTTGTCGGTGTCGACCGTCTTGTTGGTGTAGGGCGCCCCGAGCGGCTTGAGGACGGACTTGTGCACGACGCCGGTCTTCGGGTGGGTGCGGCGGGGCGAGGCGAGCGAATAGACCACGAGGTCGACGGGGCCCATGTCGCGGGCGATCAGGGCGAGGGCCTGCTGCTTGATGTCGTCGGAAAAGGCGTCGCCATTGATGTTGCCGGCATAGAGACCGGCGGCCCGGGCGGCCCGGGTGACCGCGATGGAGTTGTACCAGCCGGGCGTGGCCGGCCGTCCGTCCTCGGAGGGACGCTCGTAGAAGATGCCCAGGGTGGCCGCGCCGGAGCCGAAGGCGGCGGTGATGCGGGAAGCAAGGCCGTAGCCGGTGGATGCGCCGATGATGAGGACCTTTTTCGGGCCGTCCTTGATGGGGCCGCGGGCCTTGACATAGTCGATCTGCTGCTGGATGTGGGCCGCGCAACCGGCGGGGTGGGCGGTGACGCAGACGAAGCCGCGGACCTTCGGTTTGATAATCATCAGGCGGCAAAGCCTTGCCGCGAAGCGACGAGTGACAAGTGCCAAGTACGGCCCGGGAGATTTAGCTCGCCAAGCCTGAG
>CAYRDN010000050.1:0-26233 GCA_964423065.1 uncultured Oleiharenicola sp.
GCGTGGACTTGCCGTCGTCGACGCTGCCGCAGGTGTTGAAGCGGAGGATGTCGACCGGGGCGGTCACGGGGGCGGGGGGCGGCATGACTTCTTCCGTGAACATTTAGAAATAACCCGCCTTCTTGCGGTCCTCCATCGCGGCCTCGGAGGCCCGGTCGTCGGCGCGCGAGCCGCGCTCGGTCACGCGGGCGGCGGCGATCTCCGCGATGATGTCGGCGACGGTGGTGGCGGGGGACTCGACGCAGCCGGTGCTGATGATGTCGCCGATGGTGCGCACGCGGACGACGAGGTCGCGGACCTCCTCGTTCGGCCGGGGCGGCACGAGGGGATTGACCGGCAGCCACTGGCCGCCGCGCCGCACGCAGGGGCGGCGGTGGCTGAAATAAATGCTCGGCACCTCCAGCCGCTCGCGCTGGATGTATTCCCACACGTCCATCTCCGTCCAGTTGCTGAGCGGGAAGACGCGCATGTTTTCGCCCGGGTTCAGGCGGCCGTTGTAGAGGTTCCAGATCTCGGGGCGCTGGTTTTTCGGGTCCCACTGGCCGAAGCTGTCGCGGAAGCTGAAGAAGCGCTCCTTGGCGCGGGCCTTCTCCTCGTCGCGGCGGGCGCCGCCGATGCAGCAGTCGAGGCGGAACTCCTCGATGGCGGCGAGCAGGGTGGGGATCTGCAGGCGGTTGCGGCTGATCTCGCCGGGGGCCGGCTGGGCGATACCCCGGGCGATGGCGTCCTCGACCGTGCGGATGATGAGCTTCGCCCCGAGCTCCCGGGCCCGGCGGTCGCGGAACGCGTTCAGCTCCGGGAAATGGTGGCCGGTGTCGACGTTGAGCAGCGGCAGCGGCAGTTCGGACGGGCGGAAGGCCTTCTCGGCGAGGCGCAGCAGGCAGATGGAATCCTTGCCGCCGGAAAAGAGCAGGGCGGGCCGCTCAAATTCGCCCGCAACCTCGCGCATGAGGTGGATCGATTCGGTTTCGAGATGCTGGAGATGGTCGAGGTGGTAGCTTTGCATGTTCGGGGGCGTGGCGCGCCCGGCGGGACGAAGGATGACAGGCGGCGGCGGCGGGTCAAACCGTGACGGCCGGCCGGCCCCACGCGGCGTGGAGGCCGCACTCGCGTTTTTCGTCGGCCTTGGCGGGGTCGAAATAGTCCCACTCGTTCGGCAGCCGGTGCAGCGCCAGGTAGGCCTCGAGGTCGGCGTCGGTGGCATAAAAGAGGGGGCTGACCTTGAGCGCGCCGAAATTCTCATCCCGCGAGACGATGTCGAGGCCGGCGCGGTTGGGATTCTGCACCCGGCGCAGGGCGGTGAGCCAGACCTGCGGGGCCAGTTCCCGCATGCCGCGCTGGAAGGGCTCGAGCTTCATCAGGGCGCTGAATTTTTTCAAACCGGCCTCGTCATCGGTGGTCGGGACGGGCCCGTAAAGGGTGTCGCGGTGCGCGGGCGTGAGCTGCGGCAGGTAGGGCTTGAGGTTGAGTTTCAGCCGGGTGCGCAGGTCCTCGGCGTGCCGGTAGGTCGCGGGGCGGTTGTAGCCGTGGTCGACCCAGAGCACCGGGATGTCCGGCTGGGCCGTCACGGCGAGGTGGAGGATGGCCGCCTCGTACGGCCGGAAGTTGGTCGAGACGAGCGCGCGGCCGCCGGACTGGGCGAGGGCCCAGCGGACGATCGCGAGCGGGGTCTGGGCGCGCAGCTCGGCGTTCCAGCGGGTGAGTTCGGCGTCGGACATGTCAGTGGAGGGCGGGGGCGGGGGAGGCGGAAGCGACCTCCTCGGCCGCTCCCGCCAGTTTATGCCCGGGCAACACCACCCGGGAACAAAAGTCGCCGAAGCGCTCGCCGGCCAGCCGCTCGCTTTTCCAGCGGAGCAGCAGCGGGCGGAGTTCCGCCTCGATCTCGGGGTCCTTGACCGTGTCCTTGTAGACCTGGTTGAGGCGCGTGCCGGCGGCGTTGCCGCCGACCCAGAGCTGGTAGCGGCCGGGGGCCTTGCCGACAAAGGCGATCTCGGCCATGTAGGGCCGGGCGCAGCCGTTGGGGCAGCCGGTGGAGCGGATGATGATCTCCTCGCCACCGAGGCCGAGCTCGCCGCCGAGCTTTTCCAGGCGGTCGATGAGGCCCGGCAGCATGCGCTCGGACTCGGCGAGGCCGAGGCCGCAGGTCGGCAGCGACGGGCAGGCCATCGCCGCGGCGTGCAAGACGCTGGCCTGCCGGTCGACCGGGACGCCGTGCGCGGCGAGCAGCGCCGTGATCGGGTCGCGGTCGGCGGCGGGGACATGGGCGAGGATGACATTCTGGTTGGCCGAGAGCCGGAACTCGAGGTGCGGGAATTTTTCGGCGACCTGGCGCAGCGCGGTCTTCTGGGCGCGGCCGGGCACGTCCTTGATCCGGCCGGTCTCGACGAAGAGGGTGAGGAACAGGCGGCCGTCGACCGCGCGGTGCCAGCCATAGAGGTCGCCGGTGGAGGTGAACTCGTAGCGGCGGACGCCGGCGAGGGCGTCGCCCGTGCGGCGGTTGATCTCGGCGGTGACCCAGGCCGCGCCGCGTTCCTCGACGACGTATTTCAGGCGGGCGTGCTTGCGGTTGGTGCGATCGCCGAAATCGCGGTGGATGGTCAGCACGGCCCGGGCCACGTCGACGAGCCGTTCGCGCGGGAGGTAGCCGAGGACGTCGGCGATGCGCGGGTAGGTCTGCACGTTGCCGTGGCTGCGGCCCATGCCGCCGCCGACGGTGACGTTGTAGCCGACGAGCCGGTCGCCCTCGAGGACGGCGATGAAGCCGAGGTCGTTGGTGAAGATGTCGATGTCGTTCACCGGCGGGATGACGAAGCCGACCTTGAACTTCCGCGGCAGATACGTCTGGCCGTAGAGCGGGTCCGTGAAATTCCGCTGGGCCGGCTCGTCGAGCTTCAGTTGCACATGGTCGACCCAGATGGAGTGGTAGGCGGGGGTCTGCGGCGCGAGGGCGTCGGCCACGCGGACGCTGTCGGCGAAGACCTGCTCGCGGGCCGGGGTCGTCGCGGGGGTGGGCGAGGCGGTGACGTTGCGGTTGACGTCGCCGCAGGCCGCGAGGGTGGACAGCAGCGATTCGTTGATCCGCCGGATCAGCGGGCCGAGGCCGGCCATGACGACGCCGTGAAACTGGATGCTCTGGCGCGTGGTCAGCCGCAGGGTGTTGTTGCCATACTGCGTCGCGAGGTCGTCGAACGTGATCCACTGGGCCGGGGTCATGACGCCGCCCGGGATGCGGCCGCGGATCATCAGCATGTATTTCTTGGCCGTCTTGCGGAGGTCGCGGTCGTCCTGCTGGTAAATGCCATGGAACTTGATGAACTGCTGGTCATCCTCGGAAAACCGGTCGGCGGCCGGATCGGCCAGGGTGGCGGCGATATTGCCGGCCAGCGTGGGATCGTTCTGCTTGAGCACCTCGTTCTTGCTAACCGGCGCGGATGGATTTAGAGACATGACAACCAGAATGCTTGCACCTGTCAGCCAACGGGTAAAGTTTAAAAGTAGTCATATCGACTAAAGATGTCATGATTGATTTAAATATGTCCGGGGCAAAGGGTTTTGTCTGGCTCGTCGGGGCCGGTCCCGGCGCGGCTGACTTGATCACGCTGCGCGGACACCAGCTTTTACAAGCAGCCGAGGCGGTCGTGTGCGATGAGCTGGTCAACAAGGAGCTGCTCCGGCTCTGCCCGCCGGGATGTGAAGTGCATCTGGTCGGCAAGCGCGCCGGGAGCCACAGCGCGACCCAGCCCGAGATCAGCACCCTCCTGGTGGCGCTGGCCGCCGCCGGCAAGAAGGTCGTCCGCCTGAAAGGCGGTGATCCGCTGATCTTCGGCCGGGCCGGCGAGGAGATGCAGGCGCTGCGCGAGGCGGGGATCGGTTTTGCGATCGTGCCCGGGGTCACGGCCGCGACTGCGGCCGGCGCCTGCGCGGGGCTGCCGCTGACGCATCGCGACCATTCCTCCGCGGTCGTCTTCGTCACCGGCCACCAATGTGCGGCCAACACCGACGTGCTCGACTGGGGCGCGCTCGCCCGGCTGCGGGCCACGCTTTGTTTCTACATGGGGGTCCGCCGGCTGCCGGAGATCGCACGGAATCTGCGGCACCACGGCATGCCGGCCGGCATGCCCCTCGCCCTGGTCAGCGAGGCCACCCTGCCGGCCCAGCAGATCCATCTCGGCACGCTGGGCGACGCGGAAAAACTTTCCGCCGGGCTGGCCGGCCAGCCGGCGCTCGTCGTGATTGGCGAAGTGGTGCGGCTTTCGACCTTCGCCGCCGGGCTCCCGCAGTTGCACGCGCAGGCGCTGAAACCAGATCGCTTGTAGGAGGGCGCCCCGTCCACAGGAAGGGGAAGCGGATCACCGCGCCGCCCGCCAGCGGTCGGCCAGGATTTCCACCAGCAGCGGATGTGCGCCGACCAGCCCGGTCATGCTTGTGTGCAACGACGGATGCGCCGCCTCCGCGTGCCGGCAGATCCTGGCCACGTCGCCCTCCGGCCCGGCGTGGCGGCCGGGCAGCAGGAATTGCATCGCCACGATCACGCGGCCGGCGGACCACGCCGGCTCCACCAGCAGGTCCGCGAGCAAGGGAGCGGTGAAATCATAGGCCGGCTCCGGCCGGCGCTCCATGCTGCACGGCGCCACCGCCGCCGCGCGCGCGCCGAGCCGCGCGGCCAATTGCGCGGCGAGTTCGTTGCGCACGGCGGTGACCGCCGGGACCGGACTGCCGTGGTCCACGAGCGCCACCCGGACGGAGCCCGGCGGGCTGGAGCCGAGTTCGGGGTTCACCTGGTCGGCGAGGATGCGCGCGAGCCGGTCGTCGCCGGCGGCGTGCAGCGCGGGCGCGAGTCGCACGCTGAGCGCCGGGTGCCTGGTCTGCAGCCGGGCGACCTGCTCCGGGATGTAGACCGTCAGCGCCTGGCTGGGGCCGAAAAAAAGCGGCAGCAGCAGAAAGTCGTTCTGCCCGGCGGCCAGCCGCCGTTCGAGGGCGGGGACGAGGATCTCCGCCGGCCGGCCCGCGAGGAGCCCGGGGTCGACGGCCGAGGCGTGGAGCAACGAGACCGGCTCGACCGCGTGGCCAAGCCGGGCGGCGAGCTGCGCCGCCAGACCGCGCAGGGCGAGCGTGGCGGCGGGCTGCAGCGAGCCGTTGTCGACGAGCAGGGTCGTGCGGGCCATCACTCCAGGCCGGCGACGTTCACGTCGTTGGCGTATTCGACGGCGAACTTCACCGTCAGCTCGCGCTTCTCGCCGGGCTTGAGGTCGAGCGACCACCTGAGCGTGCCCTCGTCGGTGGGCTTCACGTCCGCGGCGTCGGGCGAGAGCAGCTTCACGGTGATCTTCTCGTTACGCGACAGCGGGACCTGGTCGGCCACGATCACGCGCTCGGCGGTCCGCTTGTTGTTCTGGATCGTGAGCAGGTATTCGTAGGTGATGCGCTTGCCGGAGTTGGTCAGGCCGGTATCCTCGGTGAACTTGTTCACGCGCTTGTGCTTCACGCTGATGCCCTCGTCGGCGCCGAGGGCCAGGTCGAACTTCTCGCCGGCCATCACGGTGCGGAGGCCGCTGGTGGCGACGAAGGTGCCGTCGAGGAACACGTTCATGGCGCCGGCGAGCAGCGGGAAGTCGGAGGTGTTGACGACCTTCGCGGTCAGGTAGGCCGCGGCGAGCCGCTTCGGCACGGTGAGGTACTCGGGGTTGGCGGCGAGCCGGGCCGACATGATCGGCACCTTTTGCGGGGAGTTGTCGCTCGGCACGCTGGCCGCGCTGGCGATCTTGAACGAGGCGCTGGTCGCGGCGGACTCGATCGCGGCGACGGCCATGGCGGCGTCCTTGAGCTCGAGCGCCGGGGCGTCGGTGGTCATCGTCTGCATGTTCACCCCGCCGGCGGCGGCGGGAGCATTTGAGCGCATGGCCTTGGCCATGTAGTCGCGCCGCCTTTCATCCGCTTCCTGGCGGGCGAGCAGGGGATTGAACACGTCGAGGTTCCAGACCGTCAGCCCCGGGGCGGCGCCGCCGAGCGATGGACGCGCGGTCGAGAGGGTGAGGGCGACGTCCTTCCAGTCCTCGCCGGTGTTCTGGCGGACGAGGCCGAAGTAGCCGAGGGCCACGGCGCGCTCGGCGGTGAGCACGCGGGCGTCGTAGCTGGGCACCCAGGAGGCGCCGGGCACGGTGTAGGACAGCGCGACGCTGAGGCTGCCGGCCGCGGCGGCTGAGACGTGGACGGTGACGGTCTTGTAGCCGCGGCCGCCGGCGCCGCGCAGCTCGTTGAGCTGGCTTTGCACGGTGTTCACCTTGTTTTGAAGGTCCTCGCGCTGCTCGTCGAGCGTGGCGTTCTCTGCGACGAACTTGGCCTGCTGCTCCGAGAGAAAGGTGAGCGAGCTGGTGAACTGGGCCAGCTCGGGCCGGGGCACGTCCTTGGCCGGCGGGGCGAAGAGGGCGGCCTCCATCTTGTCCAGCATGTTGCTCTGGGCGCGAAGGACGCTGGTGCGGTCGTTGAGGGCGCGCAGCTGCCGGGCGAAGTCGCGCAGCTGGTCCTCGAGCTCCTTCACGCGGACGTTCGGCGTGAAGTCGACATAGGTGCGCTTCGCGCTGACATCCAGGATGGTGGCGGCGGCGGTGCCCGAGCCGCTGACCTGCAGGGACTGGTCGTTGAGCGCCTCGGGCAGGTTGGCGAAGACCAGCGCCGTGACCCCGCCGGGCAGGTCGACGGTGCCGGAGCGGGTGACGACGGCGCGGTCGGTGTAGACTGTGACCGCGGAAATAGTGGAGCTGACGACTTGACCAGGCTCAGTGACGGCGGGCGAGGCGCCGAGACGGAGAACAAGGGACAGCAGACCGAGGCACAGGAGGGGACGGGTGATTTTCATGGGAGGAACGTAGGAGGGATGAATGGCTAGACGTGCCGGCGGTCACTTTATTAGAGGCCCGCCTCACCAATCGTCGGTACGGAACGGCGCCGCGGGCAGTCCCGCTCCATTATAGAGGCCGGCGGCGGGGCTGTTGGTCCAGGCGTAGCGCACGGCGACGGGATCCGGCACGGCGGCCGCGGCGACCAGCACGCTGTCGCCGTCGATCTGCGCGGTCGCGGCGTGGAAAACCCGGTCGGGGCCCGCGAGTTCGAAGCCCGGGAGCGGCGCGGGTCGCGCCACCAGACCCGCGGCGTGGGTGAACCTGACCCGCAGCGCCGCGCCTTCGCGGCCGGCTGACGCGAACACCGGTCCGGTCCATTCGACCGGCAGTCCATGGACGCGGGCCTCGGCGAGCCGCGCGAGCCGTTCGCCGACCGGCTGCTTGTTGGTCGGGTGCAGCACGTCGGGATCGCCGACATCGATCGTCACGGCCATGCCCGTGTTGGACAGCGCGAGGGCGGCGGCCTGGGCCTCGCGCAGCGCGGCCCATTTGCGCCCGCTGGCGTCGCCGTCGGCGTAGTTGGGCAGCTGCACGAAATAAAAGGGGAAATCCCCGGCCGGCCACGCGTCGCGCCACGAACGGATCAGGGCCGGGAACAGCTCGCGGTATTCCGCCTCGCGGCCGACGTTGGACTCGCCCTGGTACCAGAGCACGCCGCGGAGGGCGTAGGGCGCGAGCGGCCGGATCATGCCGTTCCAGAGTGCGCCGGGCGCGTAGGCCGTGCCGGGTCCGACCGGCGGATGCGGCCAGGCCAGGGGATTGGGCCGGCCGGTGGCGCGCGACGCCTCGTCGGCCTGCCGCCAGGCCGCGTCCAGCGCCGGATATCCCGCCCGCTGCTGCGGAAAAACCTTCAGGGCTTCCTGCCATTCCGCGTTGAACCGCGGCCAAGCCGCCGTCGTGCGCAGCACCGGTTCGGCCAGCCACGACTCGATCGGTGTGCCGCCCCACGAGCTGTGGATGATGCCGACGGGCACCTGCAGCTTCTCCGCCAGCGCGCGGGCGAAGTAAAACCCGACCGCGGAAAAACCGCCCGCGGTCCCGGGCGCGGCCACCTGCCAGCCGCGGGTCTTCACGGTGTCCGCCGGCTGGTCGGACGGGGAATGCTCGACGTGCAGCTCGCGGATGAGCGCGGAATGCACCGCGGCCGCCACGGCCTTCCCGTCGGCGGCCCGGTCGAGCGAAAACTCCATGTTCGACTGGCCCGAGGCCAGCCAGACCTCGCCCACCACGACGTCGCGCAGCGTGACCGAGGCCGGGCCGGCGGCGATGACCAGGTCCGCGCCCCCGGCGCTGGCGGGCATGGGCGCCAGCCGGACCGCCCAGCGGCCGTCCGGGCCGGCGGTGGTCGCGAGCTGCTGGCCCCGGTACCGCACGGTGATTTTCTCGCCGGGGCCGGCGCGGCCCCAGACGGGCACGGCGGTGTCGCGCTGCAGCACGGCATGGTCGGTGAAGGGCGGGGCGGGGACCAGGGCGGCGAGGCAGGAGCCGGCGATCAGCGTGCCGACGGCGGCAAGGCGGAGGGGATTCATCGGGGGGAGGATTGGACGGCACCGCGCCGCGGTGCGCAACCCGCATTTGTGCGCCCACTCTGCGTTTGCGTCCCGCCGGCCGGGGTGTTTGCTCAGGCAACCATGCTTTACCACTGCGTTTATTTCTGGCTGAAACCCGGGCTCACGGCCGCCGAGCGGGCGGATTTCCGCCGCAGTGTCGAGACCCTCAAGGGCATCAAGGCGGTGGAATCGGTCGCGGTCGGCGCGCCCGCCCCCACCGAGCGCCGCCCGGTCATCGACGCCAGCTACGATGTCGCGCTCATCGTCCTCTGCCGCGATGTCGCCGCGCAGAACGCCTACCAGGTCGACCCCATCCACCTGGCGTTCGTGGAGCAATGCAAGCACTGCTGGACCCGCGTGCAGATCTACGACTCGGAGTGACGCGCCCATGCCCGCGCTCGCCGGCCAGGTCGTGATCGTCACCGGCGCCTCGGCCGGCATCGGCGAGGCCACGGCCCGCCGGCTGGCCCGCGCCGGGGCGCGGGTCGTCCTCACCGCGCGGCGGCCCGACCGGCTCGAAGCCCTCGCGCGCGGGCTCGATCCGACCGGCGCGAACGTCCTCGCCGTGGCCGCGGATGTGACGAGCGACCCGGACCGGCGGCGGCTGGTGGCGGCGGCGATGGAAAAATTCGGCCGGATCGACGCGCTTGTGAACAACGCCGGCTACGGCACGCGCGGACCGGTGGAGATGGCGCCGGTGGACGCGATCCGGAAAAATTTCGAGACGAACGTGTTTGCCCTCGTCGCGTTGACGCAGCTCGTGCTGCCCGGGATGCGCGCGCGCGGCGCGGGCTGCATCGTCAACATCGGCTCGGTCGCCGGCCGGATCGCGCGGCCGCTGTCGAGCATCTACGATTCGACCAAGCACGCGCTCGAGGCGCTGACCGACGGCCTGCGCGGCGAACTGCGGCCGTTCGGGGTCCGCGTGACGCTGATCCGGCCCGGGTTCATCCTCACGGAGTTTGTCGAGGCGGCGGACGCGGCCTCGGCGGAGGTGCGGGCCCACGCCGGCGCCTATGCGCCCTTCTACAAGGGCTACGGCGAGAACACCGCGCTGATGCGCCGGGTCGCGGGCGAGCCGGACGACATCGCCCGGCTGGTGGCGCGGGCGCTGGCCAGCGACGACCCCGCCCCGCGCTACAGCGGCCCGTTCCACGCCAAGGTTTTCCTGCTGCTGAAGTGGCTCCTGCCCGACCGGCTGCTCGAGCGCATCCTCCGGCTGAAAGCCTAGGCGCACCGCGATCAGGCGGGGAGCCGGCCCGGCCGCCGGCCCAGTTGCCAGATCCGCTCGGCGCGTGTGCCGATGAGCCAGAAGCTGGCGGCCAGCAGGGCGAAGAACACGGCCTTGTGCAGTCCGTCCCAGAAATACTCGAAGAAGCGGGTGTAGAGGTTGAGGCCGAGGAAGGTCAGGCCGAAGCCGCGGAGCACGCCGTCGTCTTTTTTCAGCCCGAGCCAGATGCCGGCCGCGGCGGCGAGGCCGCAATACACCGACCAGTGGAACAGTTCCAGGTGGGTCGCGCGGTGCCACGAGGCGTAGCCGTCGAAGTTGCCCCAGATGGACAGGATCCAGAGCGCAATGAACAGGTAGAGCAGGCCGATGACGCGCGTCGGGCCGAAGAACGCGGCGGTGCGCGCGCGGTTCGGCAGCACCAGCGCCGCGAGGGTGAGGGCGGCGCCGAACAGCACGAAGCGCAGCGGGCAGGCCATGCCGAGGTAGTAGGCGCCCCCGCCCGACAGGTAGCCGGTTTCCGCGCCGAACCAGCCACCGAGCGCAAGCAGGCTGAACACCCAGATGAGCTGCGATTCGAGCCCCAGGCCCAGCCCGCCGTACAACAGGGCGGCGAGCAGGAGGAGCAGCGAGTAATGGCCGCTGCCGTGGTCGATCGCCCGCCCCAGGCAGGCGACGGCCCCGGCGAGGGCGAGGACCCCGGCGAAGAACACGGCCTCGTTGCTGTAGATCCGGTCCGGGTGCCGTTGGCGGCGTTTCCAGCCGAGCGCGAAGATGACGGCGGAAAGCCCGGCGCAGACCAGGCTCCTGCCGGCCCACGGCAGCGTGAAGATCCGCGCCAGCAGGGCCCGCAGCCACTGGTCCGCCAGTGCCGAACCGAGGGCGATGACCGCACACCCGAGCGCGAGCACGAAGGCATAGCGCGCCAGCCGGCGCCAGTCGAAGGCCAGCGGGTGGATGTGGGCGCGCACCCGGGCGGCCGTGGCGGCATCGAGCACCTGCTCCTGTTCCAGGGTCTGGATCGCGTGGAGGACGATGCGGTTTTTTTTCTTGGGGAGTTCCATGGGAGGCAGGGGGCGGAGGTTGCGGCGCGAAACCAGCATACCGGATGGGCGCCGCGCGGCGTTAATCGAATAATTCGATGCGCGGCATCGCCGGGCTCGATCACCCGGCGCCAGCCCTCAGTCCGCCGGGGGAACGGCCGGCGGCGTCACGGCCAGGAAAGCCGCCAGCCCCGCGGCGAATTTTTTGCCGAGGCCGGGGGCGGCGGCGATCTCGTCCGCCGTGGCGGTGCGGAGCCTGGCGAGGGAGCCGAAGTGGACGAGGAGCGCGGCCTTCCTTCGGGCGCCGAGGCCGGGGAAACCGTCGAGGAGGCTCTCCTTGATCCTCCGCGAGCGCAGGTCGGCGTTGTAGGTGTTGGCGAAGCGGTGCGCCTCGTCGCGCAGGCGCTGGAGGAGGTTCAGCCCGGGGTTGCCCAGGGGGAGGTTGAGCGGGGGGCGCCCGTCGGGGAAGAGGATCGTCTCCCGCTTTTTCGCGAGGCCGATCAGGGGCGGCGGCAGGCAGTCGAGGCCGACGAAGGCCTTCAGCGCCGCGGCGACCTGGCCGCGGCCGCCGTCGATGACCACCAGGTCGGGGAACGGCTTCCGCTCCGCGCTGAGCCGGCGGTAGCGGCGGGCCACGACCTCCTCCATCGCCTTGAAGTCGTCGTTGCCGATGAAGCTCTTGATGGCGAAGCGGCGGTACTGGGCCTTGTCGGGCCGGCCGTCGGTGAAATGCACCATCGACGCGACGACAAAGGTCCCCGAGATGTGGGAGATGTCGAAGCACTCCATGTGCGCCGGCAGGCCGGCCAGGCCCAGTGCGCCGTGCAGCTCCCGGAGCGCCTCCTCGTCCGGCCGCACCTGCGTGAAGTCGCGGGTGAACTTGCGGGTGCGGGCGAGCGTGCGCTCCAGCGCGAGCACGATGTCGCGCAGCTCGGCGGCCTTTTCGAATTCCTGCTGCGCGGCGCGGGCGGACATCTCCCCGCGCAGCGCGGCCAGCCACGCGCGGCTCTGGCCGTCGAGAAAGTCGCAGGCGGCCACGACCCGGGCGCGGTATTCGTCCGCCGTCACCACGTTGGGCCAGCCGGAGATCTCGGCGCGGACATCGTCGTAGAGCCGCCAGGTGCCGTCGGGGAGCGGTTTCGGCGTGGTGTCGGCGAGCAGGATGCCGAATTTCCGGCGCATGGTCGCGAGCGTCTTGCGCAGCAGGCCGGAGTGGGCGAAGGGCCCGAAATAGCGCGAGCGGGCGTCCGCCTTGAAGCGGGTCAGCGCGAAGCGCGGCAGCGGGGCGGCGAGGTCGAGCCGGACGAGCAGGAAGCGCTTGTCGTCGGTGAAGTCGGTGTTGTATCTCGGCCGCCACTGCTTGATCAGCTTGCCCTCGAGCAGCAGGGCCTCGGGCTCGGACCGGACCGTGAGGACCTCGAGGTCTGCGATCATCCCGATCAGCGCGCGGATCTTGGGCTGGTGCTGCAGCTGCCGGGCACGGCCGGCCTGGAAGTAGGAGGCCACGCGCTTTTTCAGGCTCTTGGCCTTGCCGACGTAGATGATGCGGCCCAGGCGGTCCTTCATCAGGTACACGCCCGGCCCGTCCGGCAGGGCGCGGACCTTGGCCTTGAGCGAATCGCGGTGTGCGGGGGCTGGCATTTTGCTGAAAACGAGGTAGGTTGCGTCGACCCACCTCTCATGGCCACCTCGGAATCGTTGCAACCGCGCGCCGCCGGCGCCGCGCCCCGCTTTGAATTGCTCACGCTGGGCGACGAGCTGCTGCTCGGGCTGACGGCCAACGGCCACCTGACCTTCATCGGCGCGCAGCTCGGCCGGCGCGGCGTGCTGCTCCAGCGCCAGGTGACCATCACGGACGAGGCGGACGCCATCGCGGCGCAGTTCCGCGAGAGCTGGGCCCGGGCCGACGTGGTCATCACCACCGGCGGGCTGGGCCCGACCTGCGACGACCGCACGCGCGAGGTGCTGGCGGCGGCGCTCGGCCAGCCGCTGGTCCGGGACCACGCCATCGAGCAGGCCATCGCCGACCGCTTCGCGAAGAGCAACCGGAAGATGACCCCGAACAACCTGAAGCAGGCCGACCGCTTCGAGCGCGGCGAGGTGCTGCCCAACGCCAACGGCACGGCCCCGGGGCTCTGGGTCGAGCAGGACGGCCGGGTGCTGATCATGCTGCCCGGGCCGCCCAACGAGCTGCAGCCGATGTTCACCGAGCAGGTGCTGCCGCGGCTGGCCCGCCTCGGACTGCTGAGCGAGACCGAGGCCTACGTCCAGATCCGCACCGCCGGCGTGGGCGAGTCGATGCTCGAGACGCGGTTCCAGCCGATCTTCGACCGCTACCCCGCGCTGGGCATCGCCTACTGCGCGCACCAGGGCCAGGTGGACTGCCGCGTGAGCTCGCCGGACGGCACCTACGGCATGGAAAAGCTCCGCAGCATCGCGGAGGAATGCGCCACGCTGCTGGGCGACGACTTTGTGTGCTTCGGCCACCACTCGCTCGCGAAGGTGGTGGCGGACCAGCTGCGCGAGAACGCCCGCACGCTCGCCGTGGCGGAATCGTGCACCGGCGGGCTGCTCGCCAACAGCTTCACCGACATCTGCGGCGCCTCGAAGTTTTTCCAGGGCGGCATCGTCTCCTACAGCAACGATGCGAAGATGCTCCTGCTCGACTGCCCCGAGTGCCTGCTGTCGCAGCACGGCGCGGTCAGCGCCGAGTGCGCCGTGGCGATGGCCACCGGCGTGGCCGAGCAGCTGGCGGCGGATTACGGCGTGGCCATCACGGGTTTCGCCGGCCCGGCGGGCGGCTGCGGCGAGAATCCCGTGGGGACCATCTACCTTGGGATGCATGCGCCCGGCGGCGACTGGTCGCGCAAGCTGACCTACCCCGGCCCGCGCGGCACGGTGAAGCAGCGCTCGGTGACGGCCGCCGTCGACTGGCTCCGCCGCGAGCTCCTCCGCGAGGCCCGCAAGGTCACGGTGCCGCTGGCGAACTGAGGCGCGGGTTCCGTGGGCCAGGCCCTACGGCGGCGGGGCGGACGGGGGCGGGAGCGAGGTGACGTACGCCGCGATCGCCACCAGGTCATCGCCCGTGAGCTGGGCGACGACCGGCAGCATCAGGGGGGCGGACTTGCCCCGCCGCGTGCCCGACTGCAGATCGTACAGCTGCCGCACCAGGTAGCTCGGGGACCGGCCGGCGATGCCCGGCACATCCGCCAGGCCCATGAGATCAGGGCCGTGGCACGCGGCGCACGCGAGGGTCCTGCCCGGGACGGTCCGGCCCCCGGCCCCGCGCTGGCCGCCGGTGGTCACGAGATCCCGGCCCCGCGCGATGCTGCCCGGCGGCACGTAGGCGATGAAGCCCGCGCGTGGGTTGCGCAGCACCTCGGTCTGCTCCACGTCGGCCGGCACCTCGATGATCCGGCCCGCGATCGGCTCGGTCCGGTCCTCCCCGGTCGGCTGGAAGAGGTTGCCCTCGATGCGCGTCACCGGCACGCGGTCGGTCTCGACCACCCTGGTCCAGGGCGTCCACTTCATCGCCCCGAAATACTCCGCCGCGGCCTGCATCTCCGCAGGGCTCATGGCCCGCGCCAGCCCGGTCATCAGGGGGGTGTTGGGTTTCCGCGGGTCGGCCGAGGCGCGCGCGCCGTTCCGGAAATCCTCGAGCTGGCGGAGAAAATACGCCACGGGCTGCCCCGCGACCGGCGCGTTTTCCGGGCGGCCCCGGCCCGTGGGCAGGTGGCAGAGGGCGCAGCCCCAGGAGGCGGGGCCCAGGCTCGCCGGACCGTGCACGACCACGTTCGGCATCGGCGGATGATCCTCCGGGAACCAGTCGGCCACGTTGCCGGAGTCGCGGATGTCCACCCGGGAAAACGCGGCCCGGCTGCCCGCCACGTGCCGCAGCCGCGTCTGCTCGGCCGCGGGCTCGTTGGTGCGCAGGTCGCGCGAAGTCCGGGGCACCGTCGGCGGCCGCGGTTGGTCGCCGGGGGCGGGCGGGGTGGCGTAGCCGTAGGCCCAGAGCGGCTCCGGGAGGTCGGCGGCGTGGACCGCGCCGGCCCCGAGCGCGAGCCAGCCCGCCACGAGGGCGAGCCGGCACAGGCGCCGCCCCACCGACCGGACAGGCTGGGGGCGGGGACGGGGGCGGTCCATCGGCGGAATGGTTTTCAGCGGCCGGCCGGCGTCAACCGCATACCCGCCGAATATTTTTCGTGCGCTTTCGCGGGTTTCGTGGGCAAATCGCCGCCCATGCCCGCCGCCGCCAAAAACTTCGCGTTCATCTGCGGCCCGGACGACTTCCTCGTCAACCGGCTCGGCGCGGAGCGCTTCGCCGGTTTGGCGGACGCGGCCGGCGCGGACGAGTTTGCCCGCGAGATCATCAGCGGCTTCGCCGCCAACGTGGAGGAGGTGGAGACGGCGGTGAACCGCTTCCGCGACGCGGTGCAGACGGTCCCCCTGTTCGGCGGGCAGCGCATCGTCTGGTTCAAGGACGTGAATTTCCTCGCCGACACCGTGACCGGCCGGGCCGAGGGCACGCTCCGGCAGGTCGAGGCGCTGCAGGCGCTGCTGGAGCGGGTGCGCGCCGACGAGGTGACGGTCGTGATCACGGCCGCCCCGGTCGACCGCCGGCGGGCGTTTCCCAAGTGGTGCGAGGCGCAGGCCGACTTCACCCTGGCGGGCGGCGACGGCGAGTCCGCCGGCGAGGCCCTTGCCGGGGTCGCGCAGGCCGAGGCCCGCGCCAGCGGCGCCAGCTTCGGCCCCGGCGCGCTCGAGCTGCTGCTGCAGAAGACCGGGGCCAACACCCGGCTGCTGACCGAGGAGACCCGCAAGCTCGCGACCTACGCGGCCGAGGGCGGCGTGATCGGGGAGGAGCAGGTGGAGGAGCTGACGCCGAATTTCGCCGAGGGGGATTTCTTCGCGTCGGCCGACCGATTCTTCGCCGGGGACCTGCGCGGCACGCTGGCGGAGCTGGCGCGGCATTTCTTCAACGGCGGCGACGCCCGGCCGGTCCTCAGCGCGCTGCAGAACCGCAACCGCATCCTGCTCCAGTGCCGCGTGCTGCTCGACGCCGGCGACCTGCGCGCGCCCGGGCCCTACGGCTTCGACAAGGCCGCGTGGGCCCGCGCCGCGGAGGCCTACGCGCGGCATTTCGGCGGCGGGGCGGAGAAGAGCTCGTACAATTTCTTCAGCCAGAACCAGTGGTACGTCGGCAAGCTCGTCGGCGGCGCCCGGCTGCCGGCCCTGCGCCGGCTGATCGACAACCAGCAGGAGTTCGTCCGCGCCTTCGAGGCGATCGTCCGCCGGCCGCACGAGCAGGAGGCGGTGCTCCGCGACCTGGCCGTGCGGTGCCTGGCGTGAGCGGCCCGGCCGCCACGGTTTTCCGTTGGCAACGCGGGGGGCGGGCACTTACGGTCACGCGCCGTGAAGCCGACCCCGCCCGCCCCTGAAACCATCCCCAACGTGCTCGCCGAGCGCTACGCCTCGCCGGCGATGCGGGAGCTGTGGTCGGCGCACGGCCGCATCCTGCTCGAGCGCGATTTCTGGATCGCGGTGATGAAGGCGCAGAAGGACCTCGGCGTCGCCATCCCCGCCGAGGCGATCCGGGACTACGAACGCGTGCGGGACGACGTGGACGTGGCCCGCATCAAGGAGCGCGAGCGCGTCACCCTCCACGACGTGAAGGCGCGGATCGAGGAATTTTCCGACCTGGCCAAGCGCCAGTTCATCCACCTCGGCCTGACCAGCCGCGACCTGACGGAGAACGTCGAGCAGCTGCAGGTGGCCCGGGCGCTGGCGCTGGTGCGGTTCAAGGTGGCCGCGACGCTCCTTGCGCTCGGCCGGCAGGCGGCGGTGCACCGCGACCTGATGATCACCGGCCGCACGCACAACGTGCCGGCCCAGCCGACCACGCTGGGCAAGCGTTTCGCGATGTTCGGCCAGGAGCTGCTCCTCGCCGCCGCCCGGCTGGACGAGCTCAGCGCGCGCTACCCGGTGCGCGGCCTGAAGGGCGCGGTCGGCACGCAGCTCGACCAGCTGACGCTGCTTGGCGGCGACACCGCCAAGGTCGACCAGCTGGAGGCGCGCATCGTCAAGCACCTCGGGTTCAAGGCGTCGCTCGCCGCGGTCGGCCAGGTCTACCCGCGCAGCCTCGACTTCGACGTGGTGTCCGCGCTGCACCAGGTGGGCGCGGCCGCGGCCAGCGCCGCGACCACCCTCCGGCTCATGGCCGGCGCCGGCCTGCTGACCGAGGGCTTCCAGGAAGGGCAGGTGGGTTCCTCCGCCATGCCGCACAAGGTCAACGCGCGGAACTGCGAGCGCATCGCCGGCTTTGCCACCGTCCTCTCCGGTTACGTGACGATGACGGCGGCGCTCGCCGGCCACCAGTGGAACGAGGGCGACGTGTCGTGCTCGGTCGTGCGCCGCGTGGCGCTGCCCGATGCCTTCTTCGCCCTCGACGGCCTGCTGGAGACCTACCTCACCGTGCTGCGGCAGATGGAGGTCTTCCCGGCGGCCATCGCGGCCGAAAACGAGCGCCACCTGCCGTTCCTCGCCACCACCACGATCATGATGGAGGCGGTGAAGGCCGGGGCGGGCCGCGAGACCGCGCACGCGGCCATCAAGGAGCACGCCCTCGCGGCGGCCCGGGCGATCCGCGCCGGCGGCGACGCCGACCTCCTCGGCCGGCTCGCCGGCGACAAGCGCGTCGGCCTCGCCAAGAGGAAACTGCAGGAGATCCTGGCGCAGCACGAGCGGTTCGTCGGCTCGGCCCCGCACCAGGTGGACGCGTTCGTCGCGGCGGTGCAGGCGCTCGGGAAAAAGCACAAGGGCGCGGCGGACTACCGCCCGGGCAAGCTGTTGTGAGTTTAATTTATTCCGCCGGGCGCGTCATCCCGGACGCACCGCAATTGCACGAAAACCCGGCGGGTCACGGATAACCCGTCCGCCCGCGCTCCCGGCCTCCCGCCGGGCCGGTAATTTCGGGAGATTTGGTTTGCCAGCACTCCGGGGCTGGCCTTTTTTGAACCTTCCGTTTCTTTCCCCGCTTTAAACCACACCACATCATGGCAGAAGAACTAGTCGGTAACTGTTTGATCGGCCAATCCGGCGGCCCCACCGCTGTCATCAACGCCAGCGTCGCCGGCGTGGTCGCCGAGGCCCTGAACCATGCCTGCATCGAGGAGGTCTACGGCGCCCTCAACGGCGTGCTCGGGCTCCTCAACGAGGACTTTGTCGACCTCGCGGCCGAGTCGCAGCAGGCCATCCGCGGCCTCCGCTTCACCCCCGGCGCGGCGCTCGGCACCTGCCGCACCAAGCTGAAGAAGGCCCAGGACTTCGAGCGCGTGCTCGAGGTGTTCAAGGCGCACAACATCCGCTACTATTTCCACGTCGGCGACACCGATTCCCAGGAGACGGCCCTCAAGATCGGCGAGCTGGCCAGGACCCAGGGCTACGACCTCCGCGTCATCGGCATCCCGAAGACGGTCGAGAACGACCTGTCCGCCACCGACCACTGCCCCGGGTACGGCAGCGCGATCAAGTTCATCGGCGCCACGGTCAAGGAGCTCGCGCTGGACGCCGACTCCATGGGCCAGGGCGACCTCGTCACCCTGGTCGAGGTCATGGGCCGCAACACCGGCTGGCTCGCCGCCGGCGCCTCGCTGGCCAAGCGCCGCGACCACCCGAACGATCCCCCGCACCTCGTCTACCTCCCCGAGGTGCCCTTCACCAACGAGAAGTTCCTCGAGGATGTCCGCCGCGTCCTCAAGCGCGAGAAGCACTGCGTCGTCGTCACGGCCGAGGGCCTCGTGGACAAGGACGGCAACTACGTCGCGGTGGAGAACGGCACGACCGAGGCCCAGCTCGGCGGCGTCGGCGAGTTCATGAAGGATCTCGTCGAGTCCCAGATCGGCGCGAAGGCGCGCGTGGCCCGCCTCGGCGTGACCCAGCGCGCCGCCGCCCACCTCGCCTCGAAGACGGACGCCGACGAGGCGTTCCTCGTCGGGCAGGCCGCGGTCCGGGCCGCCGTCGCCGGCGAGACCGACAAGCTCGTCACGCTCGTGCGCGGCGACGGCGACAACTACACCTGCGAGACCGGCTTGTCCGCCCTCGCCGATGTCGTCGGCAACCTGAAGAAGCTGCCCAAGGAATGGGTCAACGAGGACGGCGTCAGCCTGAACTTCCAGTTCTTCCGCTACGCCACGCCGCTGATCCAGGGCGAGGTCGTCGTGCCCTACGACAACGGCCTGCCCGCCTACGTGCGCCTCGCCAAGGAAGGCGTCGACAAGTCGCTGCCGGCCTACGAGGCCTGAGGCCCCCGCCATCCTTCCTCCCGGAGCCGGTCACCCGACCGGCTCTTTTTTTGCGGGGGAACCGGGCGTTCGGGCGGAGCCCGGCCCGGGGGATTGCGCTAATGTTAGACTTAGCCGCCTTTTGATTTCGGCCGCGGGCTGGGATTGTTTCCGGCCCGCAGGCCACCCCCCTTCCGACCCCACTCCGCTAGGTTCACCCTCCACCCTGTCCGATTTCGCATGACTTCCACGGCGTCATCGTCGCGCCTGAATTACCCTAACCCAACCATGAACAACGCAAGAAAACATCTGACCGCGCTGGCTTTGCTGGCAAGCGCGTGGCCCCTGTCCGCCCAAACCGTCGCCCCCGCCCAGCCGTCCGAAAAAACCGGCCAGTCCGCCCCGGTGGTCGCCAAAGCGCAAGAGGAAGCCCCCCTCGTGCTCTCGCCGTTCGAGGTGAGCAGCACGAAGGACACCGGCTACCAGGCCACGGAGACGCTGGCCGGCACCCGCATCCGCACCGACCTGAAGGACGTCGGCTCGGCGATCCAGGTCATCACGAAGGAATTTTTGCAGGATGTTGGCGCGACCAACAGCGGCACGCTGCTCCAATACACCACCAACGCCGAGGTGGCCGGGACGCGCGGCACCTATCTGGGCCAGGGCAATTCCACCAGCGTCGAGGAGACCGCGAATCTCCGCAATCCCTCCAGCGCCCAGCGCGTGCGCGGTTTGTCCGCCGCCGACAACACCCGCGATTTCTTCGTCACCGACATCCCGTGGGACAGCTACAACGTCGACCGCATCGACATCCAGCGCGGCCCGAACGCCATCCTGTTCGGTCTCGGCAGCCCGGCCGGCATCATCAACGCCTCGACGCACAACGCCGAGTTTCGCAATTTTGGCTCGGTCGACGCGAGCACCGGCTCGTACGGCACCTTCCGCAGCAGCGTCGACGTGAACCAGGACCTGATTGAGAAAGTGCTGGCCATCCGCCTGGACGGCATGTGGGACGACCACCGCTACGAGCAGAAGCAGGCCTGGCAAAACGACCAGCGCTTCTATGGCACGATCAAGTACGACCCGGATCTTTTCCACCGCGCTGATTTCCACACCAGCATCAAGGTGAAGTTCGAGAACGGCGACATCCAGGCCGACCGCCCGCGCAGCATCCCCCCCTATGACAGCATCACCCCGTGGTTCGCCGCGGCTGATACAACCAGCGGCACCGGCGGCCTGGGCAAGCTGGCGGTCCCCAATGGCTATGTGCTCGGCTCGTCCGCCTCGACCTACTTTCCCTGGCTGGGCGGCTACGCCAACCAGCAGCAACCGCTCTGGTTCATCGACGGTGCGTCCAACCAGCTTTACCGGATCTACGGCGGTTACGTCAACACAGGGGCGCTCAATGCCGCCGGCGTTCCCCAGGGCACCTCCACCAATATCGCCGGCATCAAGTATGCGGACGTGTTCTCCGATGTGGCCAGCTACAGTTCATATGCCACCAATGCGAAACTGCCCAATTACCAATACGGCCAGTACCGCAACCGCGTGCTGACCGACCCGTCGGTGTTCGATTTCTACCACAACCTGATCGACGGACCGACCGCGTCGCAATTCGAGAAGTGGAATGCCACCAACCTCGACTTCACGCAGACGATGTGGGACGACCGCCTCGGCGTCGAGCTCAGCTACGACCGGCAGAAATACAAGAACGGGGGCCAGACGATCATCGGCAACTACCAATCCAGCATCCCGACGATCAATATCGACATCCTGCAAAACTTTCAGGACTACGTGGTCGGACCGAACAACACCAGCAATGGCAGCGTCGGCAACCCCAACTTCGGCCGTCCCTTCGTCCCCGTCGGCCCGGGCGGCGGCAGTTCCCACGAAACCGATCGCAAGTATGCCCGCGGCTCGGTCTTCGGCGAGGTCCGGGCCTCGGATTTCATCGACCCGAACAGTCTTCTCGCGAAGTTGCTCGGCAAGCACCGGTTCAACGGGGTCTACAGCGACGAGCAATACTACGTCGAAAACCGGAGTTGGAACATGTATGCCAATTCCGAGGCCTATGCCGCCTACAAGCTCCAGGGGAATCCCGATGGCATCACGAACCTCCCGCCGGTGGGGGTCGTTTACCTCGGCGGATCGCTGGCCACCGCGGCGTCGGCGGCCAACGCCCATATTCCCGGCATCACCTCCAATGTGACCCTGCAGAGTGGCAACATCTATCAGTTCGATGAGACCTGGCGGAATCCGACGGGCGTCAACTTCGCCGACAATTGGAACGTGCCGGCCAATCTGCAGCCGTTCTTCAATGGCGCCCCGGTGGTCAACTCCGCCACCGGCGCCGTTTATCCCCAACTGACGCAGGTTTCGAATCCCGCCAACTACGTCGGGTGGAACAGCAACTTCGTGGATAACGTGCTGAGCTATAATAATGGCGCCGATCAGAGCCTGATCACCTCGGCGGCCAAGAGCCTGCGCGAAACGAAGTCCTATGCCGGTTCCTGGCAGGGTTTCCTCTGGGATGACGCCATCGTGCCCACCTTCGGCTGGCGCTATGACGAGGTCGCCAGCAAGAGCATCAGCGCCCCGCTCATCGGGGGGGCGCTCTCGCGCGGCGCGTACAACCTGAGCCCCAATGTCTACGCGCTGCCCGACACCTTTCCGGCGAACCAGATCTTCCGGGATCACTCCACGTCGGGCGGCGTGGTGATTCACGTCAACGAACTGCTCGGCTCCCACGACTTCCTGCCGTTCAACCTCGGGGTGTCGTATAACAAGTCGAGCAACTTCCAGGTCACGGACATCCGCCGCGACATCTACGGCACTCCGCTCGGCAATCCGACCGGGGCCACCAAGGAATTCGGGGTCCAGCTTTCCACGAAGGATGGCAAGTATTCCTTCCGCGTGGTGAAATATGACACGACCTTGAACGGCGCCACGGTCTCAGGATTCGATAACTCCGGGATCACCAGCACGATTCAGTCGGCCATGAATTGGAAGAACATCAAGACCTACTACATGACGGGCTACGCCTGGTCCACGGCCAATCAAACGAACACCGCGCATTTCTCGGGGATCCGGTATATGTGGGATCCTTCCTGGGTGGATGCAAACGGGAGGCCGGTCGCGTCCGGCAACCCCAGCAACACGAACATCCCGGCCGGAGCCACCTTGGAAACGCAGGCGCAGGCCGATGCCCATCGTGATGCAGCCATCACCGCGCTTAACGGCCTGGAGTCTTTTCTTGCCAGCAAAGGCTACTTCACGGCGTGGAACTATGGCGTCGGGCCCACGACGCTGGCTTCCCTTACCACCCCGGGGGCTTATCAGGCCGATCCCGCCGCCCACACGCCGGCCGATACGAATAGCGTGTATGATTATCGTACGGCCCCGGCGATGCAGGGCTTCGGGGTGACGGCCGATACCCGGTCGAAGGGCTATGAGTTCGAACTCACGGCCAATCCGCTGCCGAACTGGCGCATCGCCTTCAATGCCGCCCAGACCGTCGCGGTCCGCACCAACGTCGGCGGCCCCACGCTCGACGGGCTCGTGAGTGAGATGGACAGCGTGATGGCCGGGCCCGGCGGCGATTTGATCATGTTCAACTCCGAGTATTCCGCCGCGAACTTGCTCCGCACGGCGTGGGCCAACTGGCGGGGCAAATACACCCTGCTGAAGCTGACGGAAAACACGGCGGCCTCGGAGCTCCGCAAGTGGCGCTACAATGTCGTGACGAACTACTCGTTCACCCACGGCGGGCTGAAGGGCGCCGGCGTCGGCGCCGGCTATCGCTGGCAGGACAAGGTGACCATCGGCTACCCCGTCATTCCCAATGCGGCCAACCCGCTTTTGGCCAGCTTCGACCTGACCAAGCCCTACTTTGGGCCGTCGGAAGACGCGCTCGACCTGTGGGTCAGCTATGAGCGGAAGCTCACGAAGAAGATCAACTGGAGGATCCAGCTCAACGTCTACAATGTCGGGCAGAAGGATCGGCTCATCCCGATTTCCGTCGAACCCGACGGCCATACCTGGGCCTCGGCGCGGGTCGCGCCCGTCCAGGAGTGGCAGCTGACGAATACACTGTCGTTCTAGGGGTGAGCCATTGGGGGTCCGGTTCCTCGCTTTCGGGGGGCCGGGCCACCCGGGTTCAACTAACCTCTTTCCTCTTTGCCACGGCCCGACAGCATCAGCTGCGGGCCGTTTTTCGTCTCCACCCCGTGTCCCCACCGCTTTCTTTCCCGGTTAACCCATGATCGCCGCCGCCCGCCATATCTCCCGCTGGCTGCTGCCGGGCCTGCTGCTGCTCGCACCGGCTTTCGCCGATCCGGAACTTCCGCACCTTCGCCGCCAGGGCACCGCCACCCAGCTGATCGTCGACGGCCAGCCGTTCCTCGTGCGCGGCGGCGAGCTCGGCAACTCGAGCGGCGAGCCCGACTTCCTGCGTCCGGCCTGGCCGAAGCTGCAGGCGATGAACCTCAATACGGTCGTGGCGCCAGTTTACTGGGACGTGATCGAACCGCAGGAGGGCAGGTTCGACTTCACCACGCTTGACGGCCTGCTGCGCGACGCGACGGCCAGCCGGATGAAGCTGGTGCTGCTCTGGTTCGGTTCCTGGAAAAACAGCATGTCGTGCTACGCGCCCGCCTGGGTGAAGCTCGACCCGGTGCGCTTTCCGCGCGCGCAGGACTCGGCCGGCCGCGGCCAGGAGATCCTCTCGCCCTTCGCCGCAGCGAGCCGCGACACCGACGCCCGTGCCTTCGCCGCGCTCCTGCGCCATCTCAAGGCCGCCGACCCGGAGCACACCGTGATCATGGTGCAGGTTGAAAACGAAATCGGCATGATCCCCGAGGCCCGCGACCACAGCCCCGGCGCGGAGCAGGCGTTCGCCGCGCCCGTGCCGGCGGCACTGATGGATTATCTGGCGGGACACCGGGCGGCGCTCGCGCCAGAACTGCTGGCCACGTGGACCGCCGCGGGGGCCAAGGCGGCCGGCTCCTGGGCCGAGGTCTTCGGCGCCGGGCCGGCCGGCGAGGAAATCTTCATGGCGTGGCACTTCGCGGCCTACACCCAGGCCGTGGCCGCGGCCGGCCAGGCCGAGCTGCCGCTGCCGATGTATGCCAACGCCGCACTCATCCGCCCCGGCTACCAGCCCGGCCAGTATCCGAGCGCGGGGCCCCTGCCGCACCTGATCGATGTCTGGCGTGCGGCGGCGCCGGCCTTGGATTTCATCGCCCCGGACATCTATTTCCAGAATTTTTCCCAGTGGGCGCAGCTCTACACGCGCGGCGGCAACCCGCTGTTCATCCCCGAGGCGATGCGCAGCCCGGAGGCGGCGGTGAACGCGCTCTACGCGTTCGGGCAGCTCGACGCGCTGGGCTTCTCCCCCTTCGCCATCGAGTCGAACACCGAGCCCGCCGCCGGCTATCTGACGGCGAGCTTCGACCTCGTGCGGCAGCTCACGCCGTTGCTCCTGGAAAAACAGGGCCGGGGACTCACGGCCGGGTTTCTGCAGGAGAGCGCCGAGAGCAAGCAGCCGCAGCAGGTCCGGCTCGGCCGCTGGATATTCTCGGCGTCCTTCGAACGCGCCGCCCTGCCGCAGCTGGCGGACGGGCTGGCGGTGGTCGTCGGGGCGGACAATTCCGCGCTGGCCCCGGGCGGACGCGCCGGCGCCGCTCCCGCTGGCGGGCTCATGATCACGCTCGGCGACGACGAGTTCCTGTTCGCCGGGATCGGGATCACGATCACCGTTGCCCCGACCGAAGGCGGCCAGCAGGCCGGTCTGCTCAGCGTGGAGGAGGGCCGTTACGTCGACGGACGGTGGCAGCACCTCCGCTGGCTCAACGGCGACCAGACGCACCAGGGCCGCCACGTGCGGCTGGAGCCGGGTCGCTTCTCCCTCCAGCGTGTGAAACTCTACCGTTATCGCTGAGCCGTCCTCCCGCCGTGAGCCCCCGTCCAACCATCATGATAGCCTGCCTCAGCCTCGGACTGGTTGCCGCCCAGGCCGAGCCCGCCAAACGGGTGGCCCTGGTGTTCGACGACGGCCCCGTGCCGGCGAATGCCGGACCTTTGCTGGCGCTGCTGGCGAAGGAAAACGTGCACGTGACATTCTCGCTCGTCGGCGACCGCGTGGATGAAAACCCCGCGATGGCGAAGGCCATTGCGGCAGCCGGCCACGAGATTGCGAATCACTCACAGACGCACGCGCATCCGCGGGATCTGGCCGACGTCGCGCTCGACCGCGAGGTGGCGGACGCGCAGCGGAAGATCACGGTGGCGGCAGGTGTCGCGCCCCGGTGGTACTGGCCGCCGTTCATCGAGGTGGATGACCGGGTCCGCGCGGCGGTGGCGCGGGCGCACCTCGCCGTCTACACACCGCGGCAGCTGGTGGCCTCGATGGACTATGACCCCGCGGTGCCCGCGGCGGAAATCCTGCGCCGGGCGACGACGGACATCCACGACGGCACGATGATCCTTTTCCACGAGTGGCGGGCGGAGACCCGCGAGCAGCTGCCCGCCATCCTGGCGGAACTCCGCCGCCAGCACTGCGTCTTCCTCACCTTCAGTGAACTCCACGCGGCACTGGCCAGGTCACCCGCGCGGTAAACGGATGAAACCGCTGCTCTCCCTCCTGTTCGCCATCGGCCTGCTTTGGCCCGCCTCGACCGCCTCCGCCGCGCTCGGCGAAGCGGTCTTCGTTGACTCGCAGCCGGCCCCCGGGGCGGTCGTCCTGGCCCGGGCCGGCGCCGTGGCCCCCATCTGCACGGCCCCCGACGACTGGCCGGGGGTTTTGCGCGCCGCGCGCGACCTGCAGGCGGACTTCGAGCGCGTCACCGGCGTCAAGCCGGCGTTCGGCTCCGCCGGGCCGGCGCCGGCCGCCGTCCTGATCGGCACGGTGGGGCACAGCGCGCTGATTGACGGGCTGGTGGCCTCCGGCAAGCTCAACGTCGACGAGCTGCGCGGCAAATGGGAATCCTTTGTCATCGCCACCATCGAGCAACCGGTCGCCGGTGTGGACCGCGCGCTGGTCATCGCCGGCAGCGACAAGCGCGGCACCATTTACGGCACCTACGAGCTTTCCCAGCAGATCGGCGTGTCGCCGTGGTATTGGTGGGCCGACGTGGCCGCGGCGCATCGCGACGTCCTCTCCGTCCGGCCGCTGCGCCGGGGGTCCGGCGAGCCCGCGGTCCGTTACCGCGGCATTTTCCTGAACGACGAGGCGCCC
>CAYRDN010000051.1:0-25712 GCA_964423065.1 uncultured Oleiharenicola sp.
CCCATGGCCTCGAGCAGGGAGACGAGGTAGATGAACGCGAAGGGCGGCACGAATTCCCACCGGAAGGCGAAGCCGTGCGGCAGCAGCTGCGGCCGGATGAACCAGGCGCCT
The DNA here is from genome assembly GCA_964423065.1 of uncultured Oleiharenicola sp. Taxonomy (GTDB): domain Bacteria; phylum Verrucomicrobiota; class Verrucomicrobiia; order Opitutales; family Opitutaceae; genus Lacunisphaera. Next base: position 112 of record CAYRDN010000051.1, read on the forward strand.
GTACCCGGCTCCGGCGCGTGCAGGCCGCCAAGCAAAGCGCAGACCGCGCAGCCGGTGACGACACCCAGCGCCGCGCCCGCGATCCGCAGCCAGGGCCGGCCCGTGGCCTGCGACCCGACGATCACGGCGATGACGACCCCCCCGATGAGCAGGCTCAACCAGGGCGGGTCGCCCGGCCGGAGCGGCGCCGCCAGGCCGAAGAAGGCCGTCGGGATCAGCGAGGTGCCGATGAGGAGCACCACCACGCCCGAGACCAGCGGCGTGAACACCCGCCGCAGGCGGGAGAGGAACGGGGCGAGGACGATCAGCAGCGGGGCGGTGACGCCGGACAGCCCGAGCATCAGGGCCAGCCCGCCCGCCTGCCCGGCCAGGGTCAGCGGCTGGAGAAAGGCGAAGCTCGTGCCGCTGACGCTCAGCAGGCCCGAGCCCACCGGGCCGCGGCGCCGGCATTGGAGCCAGGTGCCGAGCGCCGAGGCCAGCAGGGCGATGCTGACGAGGTAGGCGGTGTCCGCCGGCGAGAACTTGAGCACGCTGGCGAGGATGAGCGGGGGCGTGATCGTGCCCACGACCATGGCCGAGACGTGCTGGACCCCGACCAGCATCGAGGGGCCCAGCGGGATGCGGTCCTCCAGGCCGTAGACAATGTGCGGGGATTGATCCGGGGTCGCCGGCGGGGGCAGGACTTCCATGGACGGCGCTAGGAGCAGGCGGCGGGCCAGCGGCGGCGGGGCGGGAAAACAGGAAATCTTGAAATCGAGAATCGGTGATCGAAAAACGTGAAATTCCAGATTTAGGATGCCCGCTTTCAGCTATCGCGATTTCCTTAGCGCCGGGCGTCGTCAAGCGGCGCCCCGGCAGGAGAGCATCAAGGCGCGCGCGCGATTCGCACCGTCCAGGTGCCGCCCGAGCCCACGCCATGCCGGGCCGCGAAGCTGCCCTGGTTGAGGGCGAAGGCCACATTGAGCAGACTGTTCAGGTAAAGCAGGGGGGCGCCCTCCGGCACGTCGCCGAAGGTGGGCTCGTAGGGGATCACGCCCTCGTAGACCACCTTGCCGTCGTGCAGGATCGTGACCGCAAACTTGTCCCCGAAGGCCGGCTGCAGGGAATTGAAGAGCGTGTCGGGGATGTTGGTCCAGATGTTGCCGTAGTGGAAATCGATGACCGGGATGGCCCCGGCCAGCGCCGGGCCGTCGCGCGACGGCCGCTGGTAGGGGATGGTGACCACCTTGGGCTCCAGCAGCGGGCCGACCTGCTCGAAGGTGATCCGGCCCGACGCCAGCCGGGCGCCGGTGTAGGCGTAGACATCGCGGCCGTGGAAGGTGTAGCTCTTCTCCGAGCCGGGCCGGCGGTTGACCTGCTCGTCGATGCGCCGGACCGCCGCGATGCCGAGTTCCTCGGCCACGAGGGTCAGCGTGCCGTTGTCCGGCGTGACGAAGTACTGGCCGCCCTTGGTGAGCAGGACGACGGAGGCGCGTTCCGTGCCGACGCCCGGGTCGATGACGGACACGAACACGGTGCCGGCCGGCCAGTAGGGCGCGGTCTGCTTGAGCCGGTAGGCCGCCTCCCAGATGTCGTAGGGCGTGTTCTCGTGGCTGAGGTCGAAGATGGCGAGGTGCGGATCCACGCCGAAGGCCACGCCCTTCATCTCGGCCACGGCGCCGTCCTTCGTGCCGAAGTCGGTCTGGATGACGAGGGCGCGGTCCGCGGCGGCGGCGAAGGGGGCGGCCACGCCGAGCAGCAGGAGGAGGATTTTGTTCATGCCGGAAGGGAAAAAGAAAACCGCCGGGAGGCAAGCTCCCGGCGGTTGTTCAAATGGGCCCGGTCAGAGCGGGCGCATTTTCAGAAGTTGTACTTGATGTTGAGCGAAACCGTCGTGCCGGCCAGCGGCAGGATCGAGCCGTTGCCGTAGACGAAATTCGGCGGCGCCCAGTTTTTCTGGTTGGTCACATTGCCGACGCTGACGCGGTATTCCCATTTTTTCCCGTAGCGATACCAGAAACTGCCATCGAGCTCGTATTGCGTCGGGATGACGAGCGTGCCGGCGACGTTGTTGTTGATCGGACCGGTGACCAAAACGTTGGCGGAGAAGCCACACCCGCTGTCGAAGGAATAGGAAACCAACGCATTGGCGGAGAGTTCGGGCAGACCCGAGGTCCGCCACTCGTGAACACTGGCAGGCAACTGCGCCTCGTCGCCGACCATTTCGATGAATCCTCCGGCAAAGGGGTAGTCACCCGATCCGCCGGCGGAGCTGAAGGTCGTGGCATGAATATAGGAGAACGACACGGTGGCATAGAGGTGTTTGTCCGGCTGATAGTTCAACTCGGCCTCGATCCCCTTGGTCTTGTATTTCAGGATCGTGGTCCCGCTGGTTTGCTTGGCGGTCCGGCTCTGATCAAAAACCGTGAAGTTCAGGAACACCTTGTCGTGGCTCAAGGCATACTTCGCCCCCGCCTCATAAAGCTCGCTCGGTTGGGTGAAGGCGTCCTTGGCCAGATAGGGTTTCCCGCTGCTGTCCACATAAGGCACCCCGCCCGACCCCGCCCACCCGTTGATGCCACCGCCAACCCCGACGGCCCCGGAGGTGTTCTGGCTGTAGTTGTAGGTGAAATAATACGTGATGTTTGTCGCCGGCTTGAACAGCAGGCTGCCGTTCAAACTCGGAATCGCCACGTTGATCGAAGCGGTCGGATACGCCGGCAGCGAGGGCAGGCCGAAGAAATTCACATAGCTTGTTGCCGCCGGGGAAAGCAACGGATCCCGCACGGTGGCGCTCATGAAGTCTTCGCGGGCGCCGGCGACAAGGCTCAGCTGATTGGAGATTTTCCAGTTGGTCTGGATGAACGGCCCGACCGTGGTCGCGTGACTGTCATTGGTATCACCGTTGTTGACGCCCGGCGTGCCGTAACGATTCGGCCAGCCCGGGATCGCCACGTCCGGGGTAAACGGGTCCGAGGGCGAAGGAGGAAAGCTCGTCGAATTGTAGACGTTGATATAATTGTGGTCCTTGGTCAGGTCCCACACGTTGGCCGGCTCGAAGAAATAGTCGTCATAGGCCTTGGTCCGCTGATATTTGATGTCCAACCCGGCGTTGATCGAGAGGGTGTCTTTCTTCCAATGAAACTCCGTGCGGTTCTCGCCGAACCAGGACGGATCGATGATTTCCGAATAATAGTAGCTGCTGAGGGTGTTGCGCGCCGTGTAGCTGAAGAAGGTGTTGTTGACCAATTTCAGGCTGTCGCTGAACAGGAAGGTCTGGATGGCCTGGGCATTGAACTCGCGGCCCACGGAGTGATCACCCGGCTTCAACAACCGGTCGTGGCGGTCAATCTGCACCGTCGGCCCGAGGGCGAGACTGTTCCATACTCCGGTGACGTGGGCGGAGTTTTGCGGGTCGGAGGGAGCCCCAGGGGCGTTGTTGTTGTTGATTCCGGTGATGTAATTGCCGTTGTCGATCAGGTCCTGGGTCGGACGGTTCAGGCCCCAGTTCTCCGTGTAGCGGTACCAACTGGCCGAGGCGTTGACGAAGATCTCGTATTTGTCCGTCGGACGAAAGGTCAGCGCGCCGTAGACCGAGTTGTTCTTGTTGTAGTAGTCGTGCCAGTAGCCGTTGCTGTCCACGCCCGAGTAGCTGAAGCGGTAGGCCAGTTCCTTCGAGAGCGGGCCGCCGGCATCGATGCTCCATTCCTTCTCCCCATAGGAACCCACGGTGGAACTGATCGAGCCCTTGAACCCGTCAAAGAACGGCCGCTTGGTCACGAGGTCGACGTAGCCGCCGACATACATCGAGGCGCCCTGCACCGCGGTGGCCGGACCCTTCACGATGTTGACCGACTCGACCGAGTTGAAGTCGAGCGGCAGGCCGTTGCCGTTCGAGGTGATCCGGCCGCGCACGCCGTTGATGAACAGGTCGGCCGTCTGGCCGCGGATCGAGGGATTCGACGGGGCGCCGAAATTCGTCGTGGTATAGGAGCTCGACGTCAGCTTGGAAAAGTCCAGCACGCTCGAGATGTTGATGTCGCTCAGCTGCTGGCTGGAGATGATGGTGACATTGCGCGGCACGTCGACGATGTTGTCGTCCATGCCGAACACCGAATTGAAGGGACGGGCCGTCGGCAGGATCTGCTGCTCGGGGGCGACGCCGTTCACGCTGAGTTTCTCGAGTTCGAGCACTTCCTCCTTGGCGGCGCCCGGCGCGGGCGCGGCCGGCTCGGTCGACTGGGCGGACAAGCGTCCGTGGACGCTGGCGGCAAAAAGCACGGCCAGCAACGTGCGTAGCAAGTTGGTTTTCATGGTTGGTGTTGGGTGACGTGGGTCACCGTGTTTCCAAAGCAATCCATGTGCCACGCGGCCCGGGCATTGCCCGCAAAAAAGCCGCCCGCCCGGTACGGCCCCTGCTGAACCGGACCAAACATGCCTTTGTCCACCTCGTTCCTGCGCGCGGCCGCCGGGCTGCTGGTGCTTTCCCCGGCGCTGCCCGCCGCGGAGGTCATCCGGCCCAAGGTCGTCGTCGTGGCCATGTTTGAGTTCGGCGCCGACACCGGCGACACGCCCGGGGAATATCAGTTCTGGGTCGAGCGCGAGCACCTCGACCGGATCCTGCCCCTCCCCGCCGCCTACCATGCCGTCCGCGCCAATGCCGACGGCTCCGTCATCGGGATCGTCACCGGCATGGGCAACACCAACGCCGCCGCGAGCATCATGGCCCTCGGGCTCGACCCGCGCTTCGACCTGACGAAAAGCTACTGGCTCATCGCGGGCATCGGCGGGCTCGACCCCAACGTCGCGTCGGTGGGCTCCGCGGTGTGGACGGATTACGCCGTCGAGGGCGACCTGGCCCACGAGATCGACGCCCGGGAAATCCCCGCGGACTGGAAGACCGGCTATGTCCCGCTGCGCAAGAAAAAGCCGTACGAACTGCCGCTGACGGACGCCGCCGAGCGCGCCGACCATTGCTACCGGCTGAATCCCGGCCTCCTCCAGTGGGCCTATGCGCTGACCAGGGACACCCCGCTGATGGACACCCCGGCCGTCCGCGAATTCCGCGCGCGCTACACCGACACCCCGAAGGCCCTGGCGCCGCCCTCGGTATTGATCGGCTCCACCCTCGCCTCCAGCACCTACTGGCACGGCAAGCTGCTCAACCAGTGGGCGGAGGACTGGGTCGCCTACTACACCGAGGGGCGGGGCCGCTACACCACCACGGCGATGGAGGACACCGGCACCCTGCGGGCGCTGACCAACCTGACCCGCGCCGGCCGCGCCGACGTGAACCGCGTGCTCCTGCTCCGCACCGCGAGCAACTACGACATGCAGCCGCCCGGCCTCACCGCCGCCGAAAGCCTGAGCGGGGAGAAGATCGGCCACTATTCCGCCTATCTTCCCTCGCTGGAGGCCGCCCACGCCGTCGGCAGCCGCGTCGTCCACGCCCTCGTCCAGGGCTGGGCCCGCTACGAAAACGAGATTCCCGCGGCCCCCCCGGCACCATGAAGCGGCTCGGCCTGGCCTTCCTCCTCCTCGCCTCCGGCCTGCGCGCCGCGCCCGCCGCGGTGCTGCTCGCGGCGGCCACCGCGGCGGAAATGCAGCCGCTGCTCGACCGGCTGGCCGGGCCGAAGACCGAGCAGATCGCCGCCTGGCAGTTCTGGACCGGCACGCTCGACGGCCGGCCGGTGGTGCTGGCCCGCACCGAGGGCGACCCGCTCAACGCCGTCGCCGCCACCACCCTCGCGATCCGCCGTTACCAGCCGCGGCTCGTCGTGACCTTCGGCCCCGCCCGCGCCCACGATCCGGCGCTGCGGGCCGGCGATGTCGTGGTGAGCGGGAAATTCGCGGCGTTTGACGGCCTCTTCTCGCACCCCGCGCCGGTGGGCGGCGGCAGCGCCCCGCTCACCTGGGAACGCCTGCCGCACCAGCTGTCCGCCCCCGGGGAGAAGGAAATCGCCGCCTTCACTTTTCCGGCCGATGCCGCGGCGCTGCAGGGGGCGAAAAACCTGACCCACCCGCCGGGCCGGGTGGTCGTCGGCGTGCTGGGCTCGGCCAACCAGGTCAACCGCGAGGCCGACCGCATCGCCTGGCTCCACCGCGAATGGGGCACGAGCTGCGAGGATGGCGAGTCGGCCCACATCGCCGGTTGCGCGCAGCTCCTGGGCGTGCCGGTGATCGGCGTAAGGGTGATCGACGGCGCCCCCGGCGACGCCGCGGGGCTGGTGCGGCAACTGCTGGAGGCGCTCCCATGAGACCACGGGTCTGGTGGCTGCTGCTGTGCGCAGCCTCATTGCATGCCGCCACGCCGGTGGACGTCCTGGTGCAGGGCGCGGAAACGAGCGAGGTGCAGGAGATCGTCGACGCCCTCCGCTCGCCCCATAAGCAGGCGATCGGGCCGTTCAGCTTCTGGGTCGGACAGATCGGGACGCAGCGCGTCGCCGTCTCGGTGACCGGCCAGGCCCTGATCAACTGTACCGTCGCGACCCTCCTCGGCATCGAGGAATTCACCCCGAAACTCATCATCAACCAGGGCACCAGCGGGGCGCAGGTGCCCTACCTGGGGCTGCACGACATCATCGTCGGCCGGCGGGCGGTGGACTACGGCAACTTCCTCACGCCGGTCCGGGCCGCCGGGGCGGGCAGCGCGCCGCTGGCGTGGACCCCCGTGCCCCAGCGGCTGCGCGATCCGGCGACCGGGCGGCTGGAGGAGTTTCCCGCCGGCTTTGGGGGCGACGAGGCCGCCCTGGCCGTGGCCCTGCGCACCCGCAACCCGATGGGCCGCGTGTTCGCCGGCGTCATCGGCTCGGCCCACGAGGTGAATCTGGAACTCGACCGCGTGCGCTGGACCGCCCAGACTTTCGGCATGGATGTCGAGGAAATGGAATCCGCCCACGTCGGGGCGCTCGCACACGCCTACGGCATCCGCTGCATCTCCTTCCGGGTCGTCAGCGACGCGCCCTACGAGGGCGTCCCCTATTACGCGCAGGCCGCCCGGGCCGTCACGCTCTTCACGGTGAACTTCATCCTCAACCTGCCCGCCCCGCCCTGAACCTCCCCATGCTGCAAAAACTCTACCGGCTGTCCGAGAACGGCACCACCGTCCCGCGCGAGCTGCAGGCCGGCGCGACCACCTTCGCCGCGATGGCCTACATCCTGGCGGTCAATCCCGCCATCCTCGCCGCCGCGGGCATGCCGCAGTCCGCGCTCATCACCGTCACGGCGCTGACCGCCGCCATCAGCACGCTGCTGATGGGTTTCATGACCAACTACCCCCTCGCCCTCGCCCCGGGCATGGGCATCAACGCGTACTTCGCCTTCACCGTCTGCCTCACCCTCGGCGTGCCGTGGCAGTCGGCCCTCGGCCTGGTCTTCGTCAACGGCTGCGTCTTCCTCGCCCTTTCGGTCACCGGTGTGCGCGAGAAGATCATCGAGGCCATCCCGCACCAGCTGAAGCTGGCCATCACCTGCGGCATCGGCCTCTTCATCGCCTTCATCGGGCTGAAGAACGGCGGCATCGTCGTGGCCAACACCGCGACCTTCGTCACCCACGGCGATTTCGGCACGCCGGGCGTGCTGCTCTGCTTCGGCGGCATCCTGCTGACCGCCGTCCTCGTCTCCCGCCGCGTGCCGGGCGCCATCATCCTCTCCATCCTCGCCGTCACCGCCGTCGGCCTCGTCGTGCCGGACGGCAAGGGCGGCCACGTCACGGCCCTGCCGGGCGCGCTGTTCTCGCTCCCGTCCTCGCCCGCGCCGACGATGTTCCAGCTGAACTTCAACCTGCTGCTGCACGATTTCGGCAAGGCCTTCCCCATCATCCTCACCCTGCTGCTGGTCGACATGTTCGACAACATCGGCACGCTCATCGGCGTGACGCAGCGCGCCGGCCTGCTGGACAAGGACGGCCGGCTGCCCAAGGCCGGCCGCGCCCTCGTGGCCGACTCGATCGCCGCCATCCTCAGCTCGCTGCTCGGCACCTCGACGGTGGTCAGCTACATCGAGTCCGCCTCGGGCGTCGAGGCCGGCGGCCGCACCGGCCTGACCGGCGCGACCACGGCGGGGCTCTTCCTGCTGGCGCTGTTCCTCACGCCGGTGATCCTGGCCATCCCGGCCGCGGCGACGGCGCCTGCGCTCGTGGTGGTGGGCATCTTCATGTTCCAGTCGGTGGCGCGGCTGAACCTGGACGACTTCACCGAGACCGCCCCGGCCTTCCTGATCATCGCCGGCATCCCGCTCAGCTTCAGCATCGCCGAGGGCATCGGCCTCGGCCTGATCGCCTACGCCGTGCTGCACCTGGCCACGGGCCGCGGCCGGCAGGTGCCGGCCATCGGCTACGTGCTGGCCGTCATCTTCACCCTGCACCTGCTGCACACCATGATCGCGAAACTGGTGTAGGGCGCGACCTTGGTCGCGCCGCGGCGGCACCAGGGTGCCGCCCTCCCGATGTCACTCCGGCTTGGCGCCGGCCTGGACCCACGCGGCGAGGACCGCGCGTTCCTGGTCGGTGATCTGGGTGACGTTGCCGAGCGGCATGATGCGGGTGACGACCGCCTGCTGGTAGACCCGCTGGGCGTTCAGCAGGATGTCGGCGGGCGTATGCAGCATCACGCCGGCCGGCGTCACCGTGATGCCCGGGTAGGTCGGCGCGGGCGAATGGCAGGCCACGCAGCGCTGGGCAATGACGCTGCGCACGCGGTTGAAGTTGACCGCGCCCTCCACCGGCGGCAGCGGCGCCAGCCGCGGCACGGTCCACCAGGCCGCGAGCCCCAGCAGCACCGCGCCAAACGCGGGGTATTGCCACGCCAGGACGCCCTTGTGCCGGCGGTTGAAAAAATGCCGGATGCTGACGCCCGCGGCGGCGATGAGCATCAGCACCGCCCAGTTCCACGCGTGCGCGTAGATCGCCGCGTAGTGGTTGCTCAGCATGATGAAGATCACCGGCAGTGTGAAATAGTTGTTGTGCACGCTGCGCTGCTTGGCGCGCGCGCCGTCCCGCGGGTCCGGCTTCTGCCCGGCGCGCATGGCCGCCACCATCCGCCGCTGGCCGGGGATGATCACCATCGCGACGTTGGCCGCCATGATCGTGCCGATCGCCGTGCCGACATGGATGAACGCCGCGCGGCCGCCGAGGGTGCGGGCCAGGCCCCAGGCCAGCGCCGTGACCAGCCCGAACACCACCAACCCGAGCGAGCCGTCGCGCCGGCCGAGCGGCGACTTGCAGAGCAGGTCGTACCCGATCCACGAGCCGACCATGCTGGCTGCGCCGAGCCCGACGGCCTGCAGCGGCGTCAAGACGCGGACATTGGCGTCCACCATCATTGTCCCGGCCTTCAGCCAGTAGAGGAGCACGAGCAGCGCCGTGCCGGACAGCCAGGTGGTGTAGGCCTCCCATTTGAACCAGTGCAGTTTCTCCGGCAGCGCCGCGGGCGCGACGAGGTATTTCTGCGGGTTGTAGAAGCCGCCGCCGTGCACGGCCCAGAGCTCGCCGCCCACGCCCTTCTTCGCCGCGTCGGACTCCGGCGGCGGCGGCTCGAGGCTGTTGTCGAGCCAGATGAAATAGAACGACGAGCCGATCCACGCGATGCCGGCGATGACGTGCAGCCAGCGCACCAGCATGCCGAGGAAATCGAGGTAATACGGGTCCATCGTCGCGTCAGTAACGCACCTTGTCATCCTTGGCCGCCCAGCGCCGGAAGGTGGCCAGGCCCTCCGCGCGCAGGAGCGGATGGAGCTTGATCGCGCGCTCGGCCAGCGGCAGCGGGATTTCCCGGTAGATGAAGTCGTCGTCGAAGCCGATCTCCGCCGCATCCTGCCGGGTGTTGGCGAAATAGATCTCGGGAATGCGCGCCCAGTAGATGGCCGCCAGGCACATCGGGCACGGCTCGCAGCTGGTGTAGAGCTCGCAGTCGGTCAGTTGGAAGGTCTGCAGGCTCGCGCAGGCGTCGCGGATGGCCGTCACCTCGGCGTGGGCGGTCGGGTCGTTGGTCGAGGTCACCCGGTTGTTGCCCCGGCCGACGATCACGCCGCGGCGGACGACGACGCAGCCGAACGGGCCGCCCCGGCCCGCCGCCATCCCCTCGTCCGCCAGCCCGATGGCGGCGCGCATGAATTGTTCCTGGCTCATTGGCGGGCATGAAAGCAAAGAGCGGGCCACTGGCGAGACAGATGCACGGCCGGCCCGGCAGACAAAGCCGTGGCCACTCTTGTGCTGACACCCGGCACGCATCCGGCTTTGTTCCCCCGGCAAACACCATGAGTTCCCATCCGATTGTGGGCGGCCTCGAGATCCGCGGCCCGCTGAACGACCGCTACGCCGCCGTCCTCACGCCCGCGGCCTGCGCCTTTGTGGCGGACCTGGCCCGGCGCTTCGGCCCGCGCCGCCTTGAGCTCCTCGCCCGCCGCGTCGAGCGCCAGCGCGAGATCGACGCCGGCCGGATGCCGGACTTCCTGCCGGAAACCGCCGCCCTCCGCGGCGGCGACTGGCGCATCGCCCCCATCCCGCCCGACCTGCTGGACCGCCGCACCGAGATCACCGGCCCCGTCGACCGCAAGATGGCCATCAACGCCCTCAACTCCGGCGCGCAGTGCTGGATGGCGGACTTCGAGGACGCCAACTCGCCGACCTGGGAGAACCTCATCGAGGGGCAGATCAACATGCGCGACGCCGCCCGGCTCACGCTCGCCTACACCAGCCCCGAGGGGAAACAGTACGCCCTGAAGGACAAGATCGCCACCATCCTCGCCCGCCCGCGCGGCTGGCACATGGAGGAGAAGCACGTGCTCCTCGACGGCCGCCGCCTCCCCGCCTCGCTCTTCGACTGGGGCCTCTACTTCTTCCACAACGCCCAGGCTCTCCTCGCCCGCGGCTCCGGCCCCTACTTCTACCTGCCCAAGCTGGAAAGCCACCTCGAGGCCCGGCTCTGGAACGACGTCTTCGTCCACGCCCAGGCCGCGCTGGGCCTGCCGCGCGGCACCATCCGCGCCACCGTGCTGATCGAGACCATCACCGGCGCGTTCGAGGCCGAGGAGATCCTCTACGAGCTGCGCGACCACGTCTCCGGCCTGAACTGCGGCCGCTGGGACTACATGTTCAGCATGGTCAAAAAATTCCGCAACCATGCGGACTACGTCTTTCCCGACCGCACGCTGATCACGATGACGGTGCCCTTCCTCCGCGCCTACTGCCTCCACGTCATCAACGTCTGCCACCGCCACGGCGCCTACGCCATGGGCGGCATGGCCGCGCAGATCCCGATCCGGAACGACCCCGCCGCCAACGCGGCCGCCCTCGCCAAGGTCCGCGCCGACAAGGAGCGCGAGGCGTCCGACGGCCACGACGGCACCTGGGTCGCACACCCCGGGCTGGTCGCCACCGCGCTCGAGGCCTTCGCCCGGTTCATGCCGGGCCCGAACCAGCTGCACGTGATCCACGACCGGCAGATCACCGCCGCCGACCTGCTCGCGCCGCTGCACGGCCCGATCACGGAGGCCGGCGTCCGCTGGAACCTGCACGTCGGCGTCCGCTACCTCGAGGCCTGGCTGGGCGGCTCCGGGGCCGAGCCCATCCATAACCTGATGGAGGACCTCGCCACCTCCGAGATCTCCCGCTCGCAGCTCTGGCAGTGGCTGAAGTTCGGCGCCCGGCTCGACGACGGCCGCCCGGTCACCGCCGCGCTTTACGACCAGCTCCTCCCCGGCGAGCTGGCGGCGATCCGCGCGGAGTACGGCGACGAGCGCTACGCCTCCGGCCATTTCCCGGGGGCGGTCGGGCTCTTCATGCGCATGTCCAAGAGCGCCGAGTTCGACGAGTTCCTGTCGCTCCCTGCTTACGAGTTGCTGCCTTGAGAGGCAAAAACGCCAAATCACAAACGCCAAAGGCCAAACAAATCAGATGACCTGTTACGCCACGGCTTATTTCATATCTGGGATTTCTTTGGCGTTTGGAATTCTGGCCTTTGAGATTTGAGCGGCCCCATGCCCTCCACCCTCGCCAGCCTGAACACATCTGACCGCGCGGCTTTTGTCGCCGCGCTGGGCCACCTGTTCGAGCACTCCCCGTGGGTGGCGGCGGAAACCTGGCCGCAGCGCCCTTTTGCCAGCGCCCAGGCCCTGCACGCCGCGCTGTGCGCCACGCTGCGCGCCGCCGCGCCCGAAAAGCAGCTCGGACTCATCCGCGCGCACCCCGACCTCGCCGGCCGGCTGGCCCGGCAGCAAAAACTCACCGCCGAATCCACCCGCGAGCAGGCCGGCGCCGGCCTCGACCAGCTGACCGACGCCGAGCTGGCGGAATTCACCCGCAACAACGACGCGTACCGGACGAAGTTCGGCTTCCCTTTCATCATCTGCGCCCGGCTCAACGCCAAGGCCGCGATCCTCGCGGCGATGGCGGACCGGCTGCCGAACCCCCCGGCCGCCGAGCTGGCGGCCGCCCTGGCCGAGATCGAGAAGATCGCCTGGCTCCGGCTCAAGGAAACACTCCAGCTGGTTTAACCCAGAGGACGCCGAGACCGCAGAGGGATGATTTTTCTCTGTGCCCTCCGTGAACTCTGTGTTTAAGTCCGTAGATGCCCGGCAAACTCACCACCCACGTCCTCGATCTCACCACCGGCCGGCCCGCCGCCGGCATGCGCGTCGAACTCTGGAGCCTCGACGGCAAGCACACCCTGCTCAAGGCCGTCACCACCAACGCCGACGGCCGCACCGACGAGCCGCTGCTCGCCTCCGCCACCATGGTCGTGGGCACCTACGAGCTCGTGTTCTTCGTGAAGGATTACTTCGTCACGCACCAGACCGACAGCCCCTTCCTCGACCGCGTGCCGGTCCGCTTCGCCCTCGCCGACGCCCGCGCCGGCTACCACGTCCCGCTGCTCGTCACCCCCTGGGCCTACAGCACCTACCGCGGGAGCTGAGCGCCATGGCCGACGCAGCGCAGCAACTCGTCCGGATGCTCGACGAGCTCGGCCGGGTGACGGACGAGCCGGGCCGGCTGACCCGGACGTTTCTCTCCCCCGCGATGGAGCGGGCGAATCTGCTCGTCGGCGGCTGGATGCGGGAAGCCGGCCTCACCGTGCGCGAGGATGAGACCGGGAACCTTATCGGGCGGCTGGAAGCAACCGTAGGCAGCCCGCTTGCGGACGCCCCGGTGGCGCGAGCGAGCTCGCTGGCCCACGGAAAACCCAAAACCCTGCTGCTCGGCTCCCACCTCGACACCGTGCGCAACGCCGGGCGGTTCGACGGCGCGCTGGGCGTGCTGCTGCCGGTCGTGGCGCTGGCCGGGCTGAAGCGCCGCGGCGTAACCCTGCCCTTCGCGGTGGAGGTCCTGGGTTTTTCCGAGGAGGAGGCCGTGCGTTTCACCGGCGCCTATCTCGGCAGCAAGGCCTACACCGGCCGGCTGCGCGCCGCCGACCTGAAGCTGAGCGATGCCCGGGGCCACACGCTCCGCGCGGTGATCGAGGCGCACGCGGGCCGGCCCTTCACCCCGCCCAAGCCGGCCCACCGCCAGGGCAACCTGCTGGGTTACGTGGAGGTCCACATCGAGCAGGGCCCGGTGCTGGAGGACCGGCGGCTCGCCGTGGGCGTGGTGTCGGCCATCGCCAGCCAGACGCGGGGCCGGCTGACCTTCCGCGGCCGGGCCGGCCATGCGGGCACGACCCCGATGAACCTGCGGCACGACGCCCTCGCCGGCGCGGCCGAGCTGGTCCTGTTTGCCGAGGCCTACGCCACGGCGCGGCCGCCGCTCGTCGCCACCGTCGGCACGGTCAACGTGCCCTCGGGCGCCGCCAACGTCATTCCCGGCACGGCCGTGCTTTCGCTCGACGTCCGCCACCCCGACGACAACGCCTGCGCGCGCGCCCTCACGCAGCTGGTCGCGCAGGCGCGGCGGATCGCGCGCCGCCGCGGGCTCGCGCTCGTCTGGCAGCCGACCATGCGGCACGCCGCCACCCGCTGCTCGCCGGCGCTCACCGCGGCGCTCGAACGCAGCGTGCAGGCCGTGCAGGGCAAATCCCTCTCACTCGTCAGCGGGGCGGGCCACGACGGCGTCGTGCTGGCGGCCCTCACGCCGATCGCCATGCTCTTCGTCCGCTGCCGCGCCGGCCTCAGCCACCACCCGGACGAATACGCGTCGCCCAAGGACCTCGCCACGGCCCTGCGGGTGATCGTGGATTTTTTGCAGAGGCTCGCGGCTGACCAAACGGCGAACCGCCAATCCCCGCTCATAAGCGCAAAGGCCGGACCATCCTGCCGATGAGATTTGCTTGGATCGGCGAAGATCAGCGAAGATCAGTGGTTAAAAAATCCCCTCCGCGTAACCGTTGATCCACCAAAAACAGTCCATCACCCCGGCCGCCCCGGCGCATCTCGACCTCGTGGTCCGGGGCGGCCGGATCGTGACGCCCGACGGCATCACCGCGGCCGATCTTGGCGTCCTGCGCGGCCAGATCGTGCGCCTTGCGCCCGAAATCACCGACCGCGCGACCGCCACCCTCGATGCCAGGGGCGCGTACGTGTTTCCCGGCATCATCGACGCCCATGTGCACTTCAACGAGCCGGGCCGGGCTGAGTGGGAGGGCCTGGCGACGGGCTCGCGGGCGCTCGCCGCCGGCGGTGGCACCAGTTTCTTCGACATGCCGCTCAATTCCGAGCCACCCGTGCTCGATGCCGCCGGGCTGCGCGAGAAGCGGCTGTACGCCGAGCACAAGTCCTGCACCGACTTCGCCCTCTGGGGCGGGCTGGTGCCGGGCAACCTGGACCAGCTCGCCGGCCTGCACGACGCCGGCGCGATCGGGCTGAAGGCCTTCATGTGCGCCAGCGGCCTCCCCAGCTTCCCGCGGGTCGATACCGCCGCGCTCCGCGCCGGCATGAAGCGCGCCGCCCGACTGAAAATGCTCGTCGCGGTCCATGCCGAGGACGAGACCCTCGCCGCAAAGTTCACCAGGGCACAGCAGGTGAAAGGCCGGTCCGATGCCCGCGCCTGGCTGGCGTCGCGGCCGGTCGCGGTGGAGCTGGCCGCCATCCGCCAGGCCCTGGAGCTCGCCGGCGAGACCGGCTGCGCGCTGCACATCGTGCACGTCAGCAGCCCCGAGGGCCTCGCGCTCATCGCGGAGGCGCGGGCGCTGCGCGCGGACGTGACCGCCGAGACCTGCCCGCACTATCTCCTGCTCAACGACCGGGACGCCGCGAAGCTCGGCGCCCCGGCCAAGTGCGCGCCGCCGATCCGGGACGAAAAGCGCCGGCTGGCGCTGTGGCGGGACCTGCGCGCCGGCCGGATCCAGACGGTCGGCTCGGACCACTCCCCCGCGCCGCCGGAGATGAAGACCGCCAGGGATTTCTTCGCCCTCTGGGGCGGCATCGCCGGCGTGCAGCACGGGTTCCCGCTCCTGCTCAGCGAATGCGCCGCGACTGCGGCCCGCGACCTGCCGCTGCTCGCCGCCGTGCTGGCGGGCAATGTCGCCCGCCGCTTCCGGCTCGACCACCGCAAGGGCCGGCTCGCCACGGGGCAGGACGCGGACTTCTCCCTCGTCCGGTTCGGCCCGAAACACGTCCTTGCGGCGGACGAGCTGCTCACCCGCCACCCGATCAGCCCCTATGTCGGCCGGGCCAGCCGGACGCGTGTGACCCACACTTATGTCCGCGGCTGCCCGGTGTGGGCCGACGGCGGGATTGCATCCGCCGCGCCGAAGGGTCAGTTTCTGCGGCCACACTCCCCCTGACCATGCCCGACCTCTTCGGCCACACCCGCGCCCACCTCGCCGCCCGCCACGCGCTCATCACGCCGGGCAACCACGTCAACAGCGCCGTGCCCGGCATCACCGGCGCGACGACCATCGTGTTGATCAACGCGGCGATGGGCGCGAAGTTCGCGCAGCTGCTGGTGACCTTCGCCGCCGGCGGCCGGGCCGCGCCGGCGGCCGGTGACATCCAGACCTTCGGTTATGTCATGGCCGGCAGCGGCGCGCTGACGGTCGGGACCACCAAGGCCCAGGTCGGGCCCGGCGGATATTTCTACGCGCCCGCCGGCCAGTCCTGGAGCCTGACCGCGCCCAAGGCCGGCATGCAGCTCACGCTTTTCCAGAAGAAATACGTGCCGCTCGCCGGCACCGCCGCGCCCAAGCCGGTCATCGGCGACGCGGCCAGGGTCAAGGGCGTGCCCTTCCTCGGCGACCCGGCCGCGAACCTGCAGACCCTGCTGCCCGACGACCCGGCCTTTGATATGGCGGTCAACCTCTTCGCCTACCAGCCGGGCGGCCACCTGCCGTTCGTCGAGGTGCATGTCATGGAGCACGGGCTCGTCATGCTCGCCGGCGCCGGCGTCTACCGGCTGGAGGACAGCTGGTATCCGGTGCAGGCGGGTGATGTGATCTGGATGGCGCCGTATTGTGCGCAATGGTTTGTGGCGATGGGCAAGACTCCTGCTAGCTACCTCTACTACAAGGATGTCAACCGTCCGGCTATTTGACGCCCCGAGCGCACCCGCCAGCTTCGACCTCATCGTCAACGGCCGGGTGGTGACGGCGTCCGGGGTGGCGCCGACCACCACCCTGCTCGCCTGGCTGCGGGCCACGGGCCTGACCGGCAGCAAGGAAGGCTGCGCCGAGGGCGATTGCGGCGCGTGCAGCGTGGCGCTCGTGGACCGCGACGCCGCCGGCCGGCCCACCTACCGCGCCTTCAACAGCTGCATCGCGCTGCTGCCGATGTTCGCCGGCCGCGAGCTGGTCACCGTCGAGGGCCTCGCCCGCGGCGGCGCGGACAAGAGTCAGCTCCACCCCGTGCAGGCCGCGATGGTCGAGCACTATGGCTCGCAATGCGGCTACTGCACGCCCGGCTTCGTCGTCTCGCTGTTCGAGGCCTACTACCGCGACGGCTGCCGGGAACCGTGGCAGGTCAGCGACCAGCTCTGCGGCAACCTCTGCCGCTGCACCGGCTACCGCCCGATCCGCGACGCCGCGGTGGCGGCGCTGGCGCTGAAAGGTGGGGCGGCGAGTCCCTTCGCCGCCGCGGCGCGGACGGAGTCCGCGCCCCCCCCCGACGCCTTCGCCGCCCGCCTGCAGCAGCCCGTCCATCCGCCCGGCGCCCTCAACCACGCGGCCGGCGGCGCGCAGTTCTTCCGGCCCACCTCGCTGCCCGGCCTGTTCACGCTGCTCGCGACCTATCCGGCGGCGCAGCTGGTGGCGGGGGCGACCGAGATCGGCGTCGAGCTGAACAAGAAGTTCAAGGCGTTCCCGCTGCTGGTCTCGACCGAGGCCGTGCCGGAACTGACCCGCATCACCGCGACGCCCGAGGCCTGGCGCATCGGCGCGGCGGCCCCGCTGACGAACGTCGAGGAGGCGCTGGGCGGCGAGTTTCCGTCCATCGCGAAGATGCTGCGGGTCTTCGCCGCCCGCCAGATCCGCAACCGCGCCACGCTCGGCGGCAACCTGGTGACCGCCTCGCCCATCGGCGACAGCGCGCCGGTGCTGCTCACGCTCGACGCCAGCGTCGTGCTCACGACGGCCAAGGGCGAGCGCACGGTGCCCCTCGCGGAGTTTTTCACGGGTTATCGCCGGACGGTGCTGAAACCCGGCGAGATCATGCGCGAGATCGTGCTGCCGCGCGGCGGGCCGGGCCCCGGGCTGACGCGCCGGGTGGATTTCCTGAAGGTCTCCAAGCGCCGCGAGCTCGACATCAGCATCGTGGCCGCGGCGTTCCGCGTGGACCTCGACGCCGCCGGCATCGTCCGCCGGGCGCGCCTGGCCTACGGCGGCGTGGCGGCCATGACCACGCGGGCGCTGAAGGCCGAGGCCGCGCTGGTGGGGAAGAAGCTCAACGACCCGGCCGTGGTGTCCCTCCTCCGCGACACCTACCAGCCGATCGACGACGCGCGCGGCGGCGCCGCCTACCGGCGCGGCCTGGTGGCCAGCCTGTGGGAAAAATTCGTGTCCGGGGAGACGAGCGAGGCGCAGGACGCCGACCTGGGCTTTGCCGGCGACGACAAGTGGCCGGTGGCGGATCCCTCGCGGGCGCTGGGCCACGAGAGCGCCGTGGGCCACGTGACCGGCCGGGCGCTCTACGTCGACGACACCGCGTCGCGCCGCCGGATGCTCGAGGTGTGGCCCGTCTGCGCGCCGCACGCCCGCGCGAAGATCCTGCGCCGCGAAGCGACGAAGGCCCGGCAGGCGCACGGCGTGCACACGGTGCTGCTGGCCGAGGACATTCCCGGCGGAAACAACACCGGCCCGGTACGACCCGACGAGCCGCTGCTGGCGACCGATGAAATCCAGTTTCACGGCCAGATGGTCGCGCTGGTGGTCGGCGATTCCCTCGCGGCCTGCCGCGCGGCGGCGGCGCTGGTGGAGGTCGACTACGAGCCCCTGCCCGCGGTCATCGGTCTGCCGGCGGCCATCGCGGCGGGCAGCTACCACACCGAGCCGCATGCGCTGGCGCGCGGCGACGCCGCGGCCGCACTCGCGGCGGCCCCGGAGAAATTCACGGGGATTTTCGAATTTGGCGGCCAGGAGCATTTCTACCTCGAGACCCAGGCGGCCTGGGCCGAGGCGGGCGAGGACGGCACCGTGCTGGTGAACTCCTCGACGCAGCATCCGTCCGAAATCCAGGCCATCGTCGCCGAGGTGCTGCACGTGGCACGGCACCAGGTCGTCGTGCAGGCCCCGCGCATGGGCGGCGGCTTCGGCGGCAAGGAGACGCAGGGCAACGCGTTCGCGGCGCTGGTCGCGCTGGCGGCGGTGAAGACCGGCCGGGCGGTGCGGGTGCAGCTCGACCGCGACCGCGACATGCAGCTGACGGGCAAACGGCACCCGTTCCACGCGAAGTTCTCCATCGGCCACGACCGCGACGGCCGGCTGCTCGCCGCCCAGGTGGAGCTGGTTTCGGACGGCGGCTGGTCGCTCGACCTCTCGCAGCCGATCCTCGACCGTGCGCTGTTCCACCTCGACAACGCCTACTACATCCCGGCAGTGGATTTCCGCGGCCGGGTGGCGAAGACCAACGTGACCTCGCACACGGCGTTCCGCGGCTTCGGCGGGCCGCAGGGCATGCTCGTCATCGAGGAGATCATCGACCGCATCGCCCGCCGGCTTGGCCTGCCGCCGGAAACGGTGCGCGAGCGCAACCTCTACCACGGCACGGGCGAGACCAACCGGACGCATTACCGGGAGGACCTCGGCGACAACCGCCTTCAGGATATCTGGGCCCAGGTGCTGGCGCAGGCGAAGTTTGCCGAGCGGCGCGGGGAGGTCGCGGCCTGGAACCGGGCGAATCCCCACATCAAGCGCGGGCTCGCGATCACGCCGGTGAAATTCGGCATCAGCTTCACCCTGTCGCATTACAACCAGGCCGGGGCCTATGTCATGATCTACACCGACGGTACCGTGCAGGTGAACCACGGCGGCACCGAGATGGGCCAGGGCCTGCATACCAAGATTCTCGGCATCGCCATGCGCGAACTCGGCCTGCCGGCGGGGAACATCCGGCTGATGACGACCAGCACCGACAAGGTGCCGAACACCTCGGCCACGGCCGCCTCGAGCGGTGCCGACCTGAACGGGGCCGCCGTCGCCGCCGCCTGTGAGATTCTGCGGGAGCGGCTGACCGCGGTGGCCGCCCCGCTGCTCGGCGTTGCGCCGGCACAGGTGGAATTTGCCCACGGCTGTGTCGGCGAGCGCGGCCACCAGGCGAACAAGCTGCCGTTCGCCAAGGTCTGCAGCCACGCCTACGCCGAACGGATCAGCCTGGCGGCGGCGGGCTACTACAAAACGCCCAACGTCCAGTGGGACTGGGCGAAGTCCGAGGGCCGGCCCTTCCACTACTTCGCCTGCGGCGCGGCGGTGGCCGAGGTGGAGGTGGACGGCTTCAACGGCATGCACCGCGTGCGGCGGGTGGACATCGTCCACGACGTCGGCGACTCGCTCAACCCCGGCGTCGACCGCGGCCAGATCGAGGGCGGCTTCGTGCAGGGGATGGGCTGGCTCACGCGCGAGGAATTGAAATGGGATCCGCAAGGCCGGCTGCTCACGCACAGCGCGAGCACCTACCAGATCCCCGCGTTCAGCGACGCGCCGGCCGAGTTCCACGTCACGCTGCTCCCGCGGGCCGCGCAGGCGAACACGATCCACGGCAGCAAGGCCGTGGGCGAGCCGCCGCTGATGCTGGCGTTCTCCGTGCGCGAGGCGCTGCGCGACGCCG
The DNA here is from genome assembly GCA_964423065.1 of uncultured Oleiharenicola sp. Classification (GTDB taxonomy): domain Bacteria; phylum Verrucomicrobiota; class Verrucomicrobiia; order Opitutales; family Opitutaceae; genus Lacunisphaera. Next base: position 20,272 of record CAYRDN010000051.1, read on the forward strand.
TGGCGGCGTTCGGCCCGCCCGGCGGCGAGGTGCCGCTGGCGTCACCCGCCACGGGCGAGGCGATCTTCGCGGCGATCCAAAAGAGGGTCGCCAGTGACCGGTGAGAGGTGATGAGCCTGGATCGTTGCCCGTCACTGGTCACTCATCACTGGTCACTTCGCCTGTGCGCGTCCCGCTCGGTCAGCAGCTGGGCGGCAATGCTCAGGGCGATCTCGCGCGGGTCGTTGTTGCCGAAGGGGAGGCCGACGGGACAGTGGAATTGCCGCGCCCGCGCCGCGGGCAGGCCGCCGGCGACCAGCTCGCGGCGCAGCACCTCCGCCTTGGCCGCGCTGCCGATGACGCCGACAAAGGGAAAATTCCGCTCCGCGAGCGCGCGCTGCAGCACGGGGCGGTCGGAAGCGTGGCCCCTCGTCAGGCAGAGCAGGAAGGCGTGGTCCGGCATCGTCGGCACGAGTTCCTCCGGCCGGTCGGCCTGCACGTAGCGGACATTGCGGGCGCGGGGCAGCCGGTCGAGCCACTCGCGCCGCGGATCGACCACGGTGATCTGGCAGTCGAGCGGGGCGAGCACGGGCACAAGCGCCTGGACCACGTGGCCGGCGCCAAAGACCCAGACCGGCCAGGCCGCGCCGGCGCCGCCGGCCGGGTGCGGCTCGAAGTAAAGCTTCACCGAGCCGCCACAGGTCATGCCGACGTCGGTCTTGAGCGCCCAGTTGACGAACTGCGGCGCCGCCGCGCCGGCGGCGAGCATTTCCTGCGCAAGCGCGAGGGCCCTGGCCTCGACCTTGCCGCCGCCGACCGTGCCCGTGAGCAGGCCGGCCGGCGTGACGAGCATCTTGGCGCCCGTCTCCTGCGGCGTGCTGCCCAGGGCCTCGGCCAGGACCACGAGCACGAAGCCGCCGCCGCCGTTTTCCAGCGCGACGATCTGCTCGTAGATGGAGGCCGAGGACATGTCCGCGGCAGCGTAGGCCGCGGGCGAGCCCACGCAAGAGCGGGCTGTGCGCCGGCTCACGGCGCGCGCGCGAGGGCCGGCCGGAGCGGGACGCGGAACGTCTCGCCGATGCTGACGGCCAGGAGCCGGTGGGGCTCGTCCGCGAAGGCGGCGCGAAGGCGCGCCGCGGGCTCGGCCATCGCCTCGGCGCTGAGCCGGAAGGTCTCGTGGTGGATGGGCACGAAGGTGCGCGCCCCGGCCTGGCGGGCCATGGCCGCCGCCTGCTCGGGGTTGCAGTGCGCCCGGATCCACGGGTCGTAGGCCCCGATGGGCATCAGCATCAGGTCGACCGGCCGCGCCGGATCATTGAGCCGGGCGAACGCCGGCGTGTAGGCCGTGTCGCCGGCGAAGCAGACCGCATGGCCGCCGCGCTCCAGCAGGTAGCCGTTGTAGCCGCGGTGCTCGTCGCGCATCATCCGCGCGCCCCAGTGCGCGACCTCCAAGGCCGTGATCTTGAGCGGACCGGCGCGGGTTTCGACCGTGACCGACCGGCCCCAGTCGAGCTCGTGGATGTGGCGGAAACCGTGGCAGCGCAGCAGGTCGGCGGTCGCGCGCGCCGTGACCACCGGCGTGCGCCGGTCGAATTTCCGCAGGCTCCAGACATCGAAGTGGTCGAAATGGGCGTGACTCAGGACGATCACGTCGGGCGCCGGCAGCTCGCACGGCGACAGGGCCGGGGCGAAATAGCGCTTGGGCCCGAGGATGAACGGCGGCAGCCCGAGGCCCACGCGGTTGGAAAAGACGGGGTCGGTCAGCACCCGCACGCCGAGGAAATTGAGGAACACCGTCGAGTGCCCGAGGCAGCTGCCCGTGATGGCGTCGTCGCGCCACTGCGCCGGCTCGGGCCGCGCCGCCGGCCGGGGCGGACGGCCGCGTCCGTCGAAAAGCATCTGCCTGATCAGCTTGAGCCGGGTCATGGTGGGGAGGGGGCCAAGGGAATGCATTCCGACGAAAAGTCCAGTGCAGTGCGGGGAGGTCGCGGTCGATTTCCGGTTTGGCAGGAAGCACCGGGCCGGTAGCTTGCGCACCGCATGCCCACGCGCCTCTATTTCATCCGGCACGGTGAGACCGAATGGTCGCGCACCGGCCAGCACACCGGCACGACCGACCTGCCCCTGACGGAGCATGGGGTCGCCGAGGCCCGCGCCCTGGCGGCACGGTTGCGCGGCGTCGGGTTCGACCATGTCCGCACGAGCCCGCGGCAACGCGCGCGGCAGACCTGCGAGCTGGCCGGACTGGCCGCGGCGGCCGTGAGCGACCCGGAGCTCGCCGAGTGGGATTACGGCGACTACGAGGGCCGGCGGTCAGCCGAGATCCTGGCGGAGCGGCCGGACTGGGACATCTACCGCGACGGCTGCCCGGGGGGCGAGTCTCCCGCCCAGATCAACGCCCGGGCCGACCGCGGCATCGCCCGGCTGGAGGCGCTGGCGGGAAACGTCGCCGTCTTTTCCCACGGCCAGTTCGGCCGCGCGCTGCTCGTGCGCTGGGTCGGCTGGCCGATCACGGACGTGCCGCGGTTCCAGCTGGCCACGGCCTCGGTGAGCATCCTCAGCTTCGAGCGGCCCGGGGCGGAACGGCCCGACATCGCCCTGTGGAATTTCAAGGGCCCGAACCTGGCCTGACGCCGCCCGCGGTCATCTGACCGCCACCGCCGCATCGCGGCCCGGGTGGGCCGCCTCGCCGGTGAAGTTGGGCCAGGTCAGCGCGGAGACATCGTGCGCCTCGAGCGCGTGCGTGAAATAGTCGGGACAGTTGGCCCCCCACCCGACGCGGCACCGGTCCAGGGCGACCCGGTCGGCGAACCGGACATGGATGCCGGGCGTGCCGTGCGGCTCGAGGCCGGGCACGGCGGAGGTCGGACGGTTGTCCCAGACGCCGCCGGGATATTTTGTCCAGCGGTCCAGCGTCACCGCCACGTTGGCCAACGCCACGTCGCTGATCCGGCTCTCGGCGCAGCCGCTGATCCGCACGCTGTTCTCGGCGCGGCCGGTGACGTTCTCGACGCGCACGCCGGAAATCTTTCCAATCTTCGCCCCCGGCGTCCGGGGCACCGCCGTGAACGAGACCGCCTCGCCGCGGCCCCACCACGGGGCGGAGTGGAGGCTGGCGGTGAAGGTGAGGTCGCGGAACAGCACGTCCGAGACGTTGCCCCCGTCGCGCAGCTGGATGCCGCAGCCGCGGCTGCTGCCCCGGATCTCGCAGCGCTCAAAACGGACGCCCCGGATGTCGCCGACCGTCTCCGTCCCGATCTTGAGCCCGGCATCCTGGGTCTCGAGCACGCAGTCATGCACGCGGATGTTCTCCGAGCCGCCGTAGGCCGCCAGGGCCCGCGAGGTCTTGACGACGATGGCGTCGTCGCCGCAGGTGATGTGGCAGTTCTTGATCTCCACGTCACGGCAGTGATCGGGGTCGATGCCGTCGCAATTGGGCACGTCCAGCTCGTTGCGGATCCGGATGGCGTCGACCAGCACCCCGGCGCAGCCGGCCAGGTGGAGGGTCCAGCCGGGCGCGTCGAGGAACGTCAGGTCGCGCACCTCGAGATCGCGGCAGCCGGTGAGCACGGCCAGCCGCGGCCGGAACGGCTTGGGCCGCCACCATTCGTCCGCCGCGTCGTAATGGTCCATGAACTCCCGGGCCCGGCCGTTGATCCGGCCGGTGCCGCTGAGCCGCAGGCCCCGGACGCCGTGGGCCGCGAGCACGGCCCCGCCCGGGCCGATGTCCTCCGGCCGGCCGCTGACCAGCAGCTCGGCATCGTCCGCCAGGTGGAAATCGATCGCGCCCCGGAGTTCGAGCGCCCCGACCAGATAGCGCCGGCCGCCCGGCACCAGCACGCGCGAACCGGCGCCCGCGGCCGCCGCGGCGTCGATCGCCCGCTGGATCGCCATGGTGTCGAGGGTGGTGCCGTCGCCCGCGGCGCCGTGGTCGCGGACGTTGAACTCGCGGGTCGGGCCGTCCTGGGCCCGCAGCCGGACGGCACCGCCGAGCGCCGCGGCGGCGGCGAGCTTTGAGCCCAGCAGCAGGGCCTGCCGGCGGGATATGTTTTTGTTAGCCACGAGGCAGGCGGACGGAGGCCGGAAGCCCGCGCCGGTGGAGAGGGTCCGGAGCCGGCGGACAGGTGGCGCCCTCGTGCCAGGTGCCCTCCACGAAGGTGGTCGTCGGGATCCCGGGCACGCCAAATTTGTTGTGTTGCAGCTGGCCGGCCAGGATCTCGACCGCCAGCGCCCCGACGGTCGTGTGGTTCTGGCGCACCCCCGCGGTCGCGCCGTCGGGATGGTCGAGGAACACGTCCACGAACGCCACGTCGCGCGGCACCCGCAGGCCCAGTTCGCGGAAGAGGGGCAGGACGAAGGAGGCCTTGCTGATCACGACCTCGGGGCGGTGCCGGTCGAACCACCGCTTGAACGCCGCCGGGTCCGGAAACACCTCGGACTTGCTCTCGTTCAGCCACCGCTCCACCGGCTCGGGCTCCGGAAAGAGGTGCGCCGGGATGCGCTCGCGGGCGGCGAGCACCTGCTGTTCGCACAGGTAGCCGGCGGTCCAGAGGTGGTCCACGGCGTGGTCCCAGCCCCGGTGCATCACGAAGCCGATGCGCCGGTAGCCGGCGGCGATGACCTTCTGCATGGCCAGCCGGGCGATGTCGCACTGGTTGTTGGTGACGTTGTGCAGGGCCGGCTGGTGGGGGAAGTAGTCGATCTTCACCGCGCTGAAGTTCTCCCAGTCGAACGAGAGCGCGTCGCCCATCTCGCGGCCGTGCGAGGCGATGATCAGGCCGTTGATGCCGCGGGAATAGAGGATCTGGCTGAGCCGTTCCTGGCTCATGCCCTCCTCGCGCATCCAGAAATGGTCCAGCTTGTAGCCCAGCTCGTTCGCCTTGGCCAGGGCCCCGGAATAAAAGTCCGGGTGCGCGGTGGTCTTTTTCCAGCCCCAGCGGGTGGCCCAGTTGGTCACATAGGCCAGCGTGGGGGTGTTGCGGCGCTTGATCACCCCGCCGCGGTAGGCCACCAGCGCGCGGAGGAAGGGATCGGGCGCGTAACCCATTTTTTTGGCCAGCGCCTGGATGCGCCGGCGCGTCGTCTCGGGCAGCCGCGGGTGGTTGCGGAGCGCCAGCGAGACCGTGGTGACATGCACGCCCGCCTTCACGGCGATGTCGGAGAGGGTGACGCGGCGTTCGCTCATCGGGGCAGCCCGATTCCGGCCGGCCGGCCCGTCCGCTTCAAGTCTATAGTTAGAATGGCCGGCCGGTTGTCTCGCCCGCCCTGCGGCCGCGAAATAGCCGTCCTCTGGTCTTGAGCGGCTACCCCTTCCCTGTTCCGCTCAACATTGATGAAATCATCCCGCACCCATTTTCCCCGGATCCCCCGCATCGCCTACGCGGGCGTACGCACGGCCAACCCGCTGGCCTTCCGCCACTACAACCCGGATGAGGTGATCGACGGCCGGACGCTGAAGGCGC
>CAYRDN010000052.1:0-24982 GCA_964423065.1 uncultured Oleiharenicola sp.
CTTCAGGTTATGAGCCTGACGAGCTACCAGGCTGCTCCACCCTGCATCAAGGGAGAGGGCATAAGTGCTCATCCGGGCCACGGCTGTCAACGGGTTTCTCGCGCCGCTTCCCGGGTCGCGGCCGGGGCGGTCTTTATAAGCTGCGCAATACCTATTTGCATGGCCGGGCCGGGGCCGTAATCATTCCGCCCTTTGCCCCATGAAATCAGGCCCCCCCGTCTCCCGCATCAAATTCCAAGGCTTCGAGGCCGTCGAGCTGCTCACCCCGTCCCTCCGGCTGGTCGCGCTCACCGCCATGGGGCCACGCGTGGCCTTCGTCGGCCGGCCGGGCGAGGACAACCTCCTCCTGTGGTCGCCGGGCAAATACCGGCGCGGCGAATGGGACCTGATGGGCGGCCACCGCCTCTGGGTCGCGCGCCCCGGCGCCGACGAGGCGGAGGAAACGTACGCCGCCGACAACCAGCCCTGCCACCTGGACCTGCATGCCGACGGCTTCACCCTGACCGCGGCGGTGGATCCTGTTCATCGCACCCGGCGCGGCTTCCGTGTGACCGTGCTCGCCCCGGACCGCGTGGCCCTCGATCACTTCGTGCGCAACGAGAGCGACATGCTCTGGAGCGGCGGGCTCTGGGCCCTGACTTGCACCGTGCCGGCCAAGGGCGCGACCTACACCGTGCCGCTCGGCGACGGCTCCGCCTGGGATTACGCGACGGTGGTGACCTTCCGCATCTGGGGCGGCGGACACGGGGGCAAGGGCTTCGACGACCCGCAGTTCGGCTTCACCGACGACGCGATGATGCTGGCACCTTCCGGCCGCGAGAACAAGCGCATGCTCAAGGCCGACGCGGGCATCATGGCCCTCCACGATCCGGCGCGCCGGCTGGTGTTCGCCATCCAGTCCGCCTACCAGCCCGACGCGAGCTATCCGCTCGGCACCAACCTCGCGCTCTATGTCGGCCCGAAGAATTTCATGGTCGAGATGGAGACCATGGGGCCGGCCGTCACCCTCAAGCCCGGCCAGTCCCTCGGCCTGCGCGAGACCTGGGTGCTGGCCCCGGCGAAAACCGCGCCGACCGCCAAGGCCCTGCGGGCGCTGTTCCCTTGAGACCCGGCGGGTGGGCCGCCGCCGGGCGCCGGCGCCGGCCGGGCAGAATGCCACGGCCCCACCACCGAAACCTTGTAAGGCTTTCCGCCTGGCGGCGACTAATCAGGTAGATGAGCCCCACCGCCGATCCTGCGTCACTGTTCCGGTCCTGGCTGGAGGACCATCGCGGCATCGTCGTGAAGGTGACCCGTTCCTTCGCCGCCGCCCCGGCGGATGCGGCCGACCTGGAGCAGGAACTGCTGCTGCAGCTGTGGACCTCCCTTTCGTCCTTTGCCGGGCAGGCCAAGCCCTCCACCTGGATCTACCGGGTCTGCCTCAACACCGCCCTGACCTGGCGCCGCGGCACCGCGCGCCGCGCGCAGCATTTCGACCCGGCGGCGGATGTCGCGCGCTGCGCCGCCCCGACGGCGTCCCCGGCCGACCAGGCCGGCGACCGGGAATTGCTGGAGAAACTTTACGCGGCCATCCAGTCGCTGCCGGACTTCGACCGGGCGCTGGTGCTGCTGTCGCTCGACGGACTGGCCTACCGCGAGATCGCCGACATCACCGGCCTGAACGAAAACCAAGTGGGTGTGGCGCTGACGCGGGCGCGCCAGCGCCTCGCCCGACTCATGAAAGGAGTGACCGATGAACTGGAATGATTATGCATCCGCCTGGCAGAGCCAGGGACTGCCGGCCGGCGCGCCGGCCGACCTCGCCGCGCTCCGCCAAACCTTCGAGACCAGGCGCCGGAAGCTCGCCGTCACGCTCCTGGTCCGCGACCTGGCCGAGACGGCGGCCGGTCTGCTCGTGGCGGCGGTGTTCGCCTGCGTGTGGTGGCACCTCGGCCGGGAGGGCTGGCCGATCGCCCTGGCCATCCTCCTGATCCTGGGGGTGAGCGGCTGCTTTGTCCGGGAACGCCTCCGGACCCGGCGCCACCGGCTCGGCCCCGATGCGCCTTTGCTCGTGAGGCTCGAGGCCGAGATCGCCGAACTGCACCACCAGCGCCGGCTATTGCTCCACGTCTGGTCGTGGTACCTGGCCCCGTGCGCCGGCGCCATCGTCATCCTCCTTGCCACGCTGGGGCGGATCCTGGTCCGCCGCGCCCCGCCGGACTTTTTCTCCCGGCTGGGAGAGCATCCGGCGCCCGCGGCCGGGATCGTCATCTATATTGTCATCGTGTTGCCCCTCTTCTTCTGGGGCATCTGGGCGCTCAACCGCCGCGCCGTCCGGCAACGGATCGAGCCGCGGCTCGCCGAGCTCGAGCAGCTGCACCGCGACGTCCTTGCCCCCGCAACCGATCACGCTGCGTCCTCCCGTTGAGATGAAAACCTTCATTCCATCCCTGTTGTGCCTCATGATGATTCCCTCTGCCTTCGCCAAGCCGCCCGCCGACCTCCAGGCCCGCCTCGATGCCTGGATCCAGGGCGAGCCGGGCGGCGCGGCGGTGGCATGGGTCGATGCGGACGGCGCGGCCTTCTTCCAGGTGGGGCAGTTCGACGCCGCGGACCCGCGCCCGATCACGCCGGACACGCAGTTCGAGCTCGGATCGGTGACGAAGGTCTTCACCGCGCTGCTGCTCACGGAGAGCGAGCGGCTCGGCCGGGTCAGCCGCAATGATCCCGCGGCGAAATACCTGCTGCCGCCGGACGATCCGGCGCAGGCCGCGCTGGCGAAGATCACGCTGCTGGCGCTCACCACGCACACTTCGGGTCTGCCGCGGCTGCCGGCGAACATCGGGCCCAACCCCGATGCGAACCCCGATCCTTACGCCGCCTACGACCGCGCCGCGCTGGTCGCGGGACTCCGGCTGCACGGACCGGGTGCCGTCCCGGGGCGTGCGGTGACCTATTCGAACTTTGGCGTGTCAGTGCTCGGCGAGGCCCTCGCGGCCGCGTGGGATACGAGCTACGCCGACGCGTTGCGCGAACACGTGCTGGCGCCGCTCGGCCTCCCGGCGACCACGGTCGGCCTCGCGGGTTCGCCGCCGCCCGTTGATCTCGCCCCGGGTCATGCCAACGGGAAGCGGGTGCCGAACTGGACCTTTCTCGCCTGCGCTGCCGCCGGGGGCCTGCGCAGCTCGGCGCGCGACCAGGCGGTGTTTCTCGCCGCCTGCCTCGACGGCCGCACCACACCGTTGCGGGCGTCGCTGGAGGCCACCTTGCTGCCGCAGCGCGCAGACGCCGACACCGGCGGCCACATCGGCCTGGGCTGGATGCTCACGGACGACGCGGCACAGCCCATCGCCTGGCACAACGGCGCCACCGCCGGCAGCCAGGCGTTCGTGGCATTTTGCCCCAAGACCGGCGCCGGCATCGCCATCCTCGCCAACGGACAGAAGGGTCCGGAAGCCCTCGGCTTCGCCCTGCTGGGTGGCCAGCCGCCGCATCCGCGCACGGCCGTGGCCAACGCCGCGGACTATGGCGGCAATTATCCGCTCACCCCGGCCTTCGCGATCCGGATCACGGCGGCGGGCGGCGCGCTGTTCGCCCAGGCCACCAGCCAGTCGCGGCTGGCCCTGCGGCCGGCCGCACCGGACCGCTTCGCCGTCATCGGGGTGGAAGCGGAAATCTCCTTCGAGCGCGGCGCGGACGGGAAAGTCACCGCGCTCGTGCTGCACCAGAACGGGCACGACCAGCGCGCCCCGCGCGGGGCGTTGCTCCCGCCGCCTCCGCGCCCGGTGGAGGTGACGTTGCCCGCCGGGACACTGCGGGAATATGCCGGGGAATATCCGCTGACGCCGCAGTTCGCCCTGAGCGTGACGGTGGCGGACGGCGCGCTGGCCGTCCAGGCGACGGGGCAGGGCCGGTTCCCGGTGTATGCGTCCGCGAAGGACGAGTTCTTCTACAAGGTGGTGGAGGCGCGGCTGAGCTTCGTCCGCGACGCCGCGGGCCGGGTCACCGGCCTGGTGCTGCATCAGCATGGCGCGGACCTGCCGGCGCCGAGGAAGCCCTGATGGTGCCGGAGCCGGTTTTGCGGCGGGCGGACCGCCGCACCGACTGGCCGTCGACCCAGCTGGCGCCGATGAGCGTGGCGCGCGGGAAGGCGGGGATGCCCGTCTCATTGCGGTGAATCTGGCCGACGACCATGTCGACGGCGGCCGCGCCGACGGCGTCGTTGTGTTGGTTCATGCCGGAGATCTCGGTGTGGCTCTCGCGCCACTCGAGCTGGATGACGCCGACATCGCGCGGGACTTGCAGGCCGTGGTCGCGGAGCCAGGGGAACACCACGTTGTAGAGCGAAAGCAGCACGTCGGGCTCATGGCGGTCGAACCAGTCGTGAAACAGGTGGCGCTCGGTGCGCGCCCGGTCGAGTTGGGTGAAGGCCGGGAGGCGGCGGCTCGCGGGAAGGGCCTGCTGGGCGGCGAGCATGGCACCGGAAAAACGGCCCTCGACCAGCCGGTCGAGGCGTTCCTCCACGGCCAGCGCCGGGCGCCGATAGCCCAGGGCCAGGGCCCGCTCGAAGGCCTGGAGGACGAGGTCGTGGTGATCCACGCAGCTGAAGGAGAGGGCGGGGTCGCGGGTGCGGACGCCGGTGACCACGCAGGGGAATTGGGCCCAGACCGCGCGCAAGTGGGGCGGGAGTTGATTCTGATCCATCATGCCGACGATGATGATGCCCTTGATGCCGCGCGTCTGGAGGATCCGGATCCAGCTTTCCGCCTTCAGCTTCGGGTCGTGCAGCCAGAAATGATCGAAGTCGTAGCCGAGTTGCGCCGCGCGCTGCGCGCAGCCGCGCACATAGGCGGGGATCGTGGCGTGGGTGCGGAAGGCCTTGGGGTCGCGGTGGGCGTTGACGAGGGCGAGCTTGGCCTGGAAGCGCGCCGTCTGGCTCGAGCGCAACTGCGCCATCAGGTGCGAGACGACCGCGTTGGGCCGGTAGCCGAGCCGGTCCGCGATCTTGCGGATGGCCTCGCGGGTCGTCGCGGGGATCTGCGGATCGCCGCGCAAGGCCAGGGACACGGTGTTCTTCGAGCAGCCGGCCGCGGCGGCGATGAGGCTCATGGTGATCGGCGGCGGCATGGCGGAAAACCAGCATAGCAACCGGTTTTACCTCACGGTCAAGTAAGGCGTGGGGTTCGGCCCTGAGGGGACTCCGCCCACTAGAACCTGGCGACCTACGCCGCCACGCCGGCCATCAGCCGCATCAGGGCGGCCTCGCTGAAATCGGCGCGGGCGACCTCGCCGGCCAGCCGGCCCGCGCGCATGACGAGGATGCGCCGGCACAAACCGATCAATTCGGGCAATTCGGATGAAATCACCAGCAGCGCCTTGCCCTCGCAGGCGAGCTCGTCGAGCAATTGGTAGATCTCGGCCTTGGCGCCGACGTCGACCCCGCGCGTCGGCTCGTCGATGATCAGCACGTCGCAGGAGCGGGCGAGCCACTTGGCGAGGGCGATCTTCTGCTGGTTGCCGCCGCTCAGCCCGGCCGTGAGGGCGTCCAGCGAGGGCGTCTTCACGCGCAGGCGGTCGACAAACCGCCGGGCCAGCGTCCGCTCGGCGGCGCGCCGCACCCAGCCGAGGCGCGTCAGCGCCGGCAGCGCGGCGAGGACGGTGTTCTCGCGGCAGTTGAGGCCGAGCACGAGGCCCTGGCGCTTGCGGTCCTCCGGCACGAGGCCGAGGCCGGCGGCCAGCGCGGCGGCGATCGAGCCGGGCGGGAGCGGCCGACCGCCCACGGTGACGCGGCCGGTGGCTGCCGGGTCGAGGCCGAAGATCGCCTGCGCGACCTCGCTGCGGCCGGCGCCGACGATGCCGGCGACGCCGACGATCTCGCCGGCCCGGACCTCGAGGCTGATGTCGTGGAAAAGCCGGCCGGAGGAAAGCCCTTGCACGCGGAGCCGGGAGGGCCCGGGCTCCTGCCGCAGGTGGGCCGGGGTCCGGGGCAGCAGCTCGCGGCCGATCATCTGGGTGACGACCCGTTGCGGGTCGGTGGCGGCGACGCTCTCGGTGGCGACGTGCCGGCCGTCGCGCAGCACGGTGATGTGGTCGCACAGCGCGAAAAGTTCCTCGAGCCGGTGGGACACGTAGAGGAGGGTGATGCCGCGGGCCTTGAGCCCGCGCACCAGCCGGAAGAGCTCGGCGGTCTCGGCGGCGGAGAGCGAACTCGAGGGCTCGTCCATCACGATGACCCGGGCGCCGGTGCCGACGGCGGCGGCGATCTGCACCAGCTGCTCGCGGCCGGTGGAGAGCGTGCCGATGAGGGTGGCGGGGTCGAGGTCGGCGCCGATGGTGGCGAGCATGGCGTGGGCGCGGGCGAGCAGCTCGGCGCGGTCCACGAAGCCCGCGCGCCGCGGCAGGTCGCCGAGGCAGAGGTTTTCCGCCACGCTGAGGTTGGGGCAGAACGCGAGTTCCTGGTGGACCATCGCGATGCCGAGACCGCGCGCGGCCAGCGGGCTGGCCGGGCGGATGACGCGGCCGTCCAGCCGGATCTCGCCGCTGTCGGCCGTCTGCACGCCGGCGAGGATCTTGCCGAGCGTGCTCTTGCCCGCGCCGTTCTCGCCGATCAGGGCGTGGCAGGTGCCGCGCTCCACGCCGAAGCCGACCCCGTCGAGCGCGAGCACGCCCGGGAAGCGCTTGGTGATTCCGCTGAAAGTCAGGAAAGACATCAGCGGAATGGTTGAAAGGTGAAGGTTGAAGGTTGAAAGAGACGAACCGTTGGGCTGCCGCCGGCCGGGCCGGGGCAGCGGTTGGGATGGTGGGTTCGTGCTTTCAACTTGAGTCTTTCAACTTTCAACCTGATCCGCGCAATGCGCGGATCAATTCGGCAGCCACTTCGCCCAGTTTTTCGCGTAGGCGTCGACATTGTCCTTGGTGACGGGGATCAGGGCGCTGACCTCCTTGACTGCGGGCGGGTCTTTCTTGTTCACGATCTTGTCGATGAGCAGCTCGACGGTGCGGTGGCCCCACTCGTAGCACTGCTGGCCGAGCAGCACGGGCACGTGGCCGCTGCGGATGTAGGCGAGCTGCGCGGGCAGGGCGTCGACGGCGACGCATTGCACCGTGCCGGGCTGCCACTTGATGGCGTTCTCGGTGTAGAGCGGCCAGCCGCCGATCATGGCCCAGCCGGTGATGTCGGGGTTGGCCTGCATGACCTGCTCGACCTTGGCGGCGGCGTCCTGCGGGGTCTCCTTGTGGTAATAGACGTCGCGGATCGTGATGCCGGGGAACTTTGCGGCCTCCTCCTTCACGCCCTGCACCCGCCGCTGCAGGTTCGGGGCGTTCGGGTTGCCGGCGAGGACGGCGATGACACCGCGGCCGTGCATGACCTTGGCCAGCTCGGCCATCGTCTGCCGGCCGCACTCGACGTCGTCGATGCCATAGGTGACGAAGCGCTTGGAGGCGGGGGCGTCGGAGTCGAAGGTCGCGACCGGCACGCCGTTGTCGACGGCGCGGTTGATGGCGTCGGTGAGCTTGTTGGCGTCGGAGCAGCTCACGGAGATGCCCTCGGCGCCGGCGAGGACGAGCTGCTCGATGGCCTCGGCCTGCTTCTGGGCGTCCTCCTCGTTGGGCGTGCGCCAGTCGATGCGGATGTCGAGGCCGTACTTGGCGCTGAGTTCCCGGGCGGCGTCGAGGGCGCCGACGCGGGCGGCTTGGAAGACGGGGTTGCCCTGGGACTTGGCGATGAGGCCGAGGGTGATGATGCGCGGCGCGGCGTGGGCGAGCACGGCGCCGGCGAGGGTGACGGCGAGGAGCATGGGTAGTTTTTTCATGGGATTAAGAGGGGATGGCTTTTGCAACGACTGGCACGGATGGAATTCAAGGCGGTTTTACAGGAGGAAACGGAGGTAAGCAGGAGACGGGATGGTTTGAACTCCGTGGGTTCTGTTACCTCCTGTGAAATTTTGATCCAGGTTCAGCCGGCCTCCGCCGTGAGCCGGCGCCTGGCCAGCCAGGTGTTGAAGTTGTCGAGGACCACGGCGGCGATGACGACGGAGCCGATGATGATCTGGCTGTAATTCTGGTCGATGCCGAGGATGACGATGCCGCTGCTGATCATCTGGATGATGAGGGCGCCGAGGACGACGCCGAGGGCCGAGCCGCGGCCGCCGCTGAGGCTGGCCCCGCCGACGACGGCGGCGGCGATGACGTTGAGCTCGTAGCCCTGGCCGTCGCCCGAGGTGGCCGCGCCGTAATAGCCGATGGAGAGCAGGGCGGCGACGCCGGCGGCGAGGCCGGAAAGGAGGTAGACCCCCAGCTTGACGCGCCCGACGCGGATGCCGCTGAAGCGGGCGGCGAGCTCGTTGCCGCCGACGGCATAGACCCGCCGGCCGGCGGCGAGGCGCGCGAGGAAAACCCAACCCGCCCCGAGCACGGCCAGCATCACCAGCAGCGGCACGTAGCTGAGCCCGTCCCCGGTCTCCCGCCGGACCAAGTCGCGGAATTCGGGCGGGAAACCGCCGACCGACTGGCCCCGGGTGATGACGAAGGCGAGGCCGCGCAGGATCGCCATGGCGCCCAGCGTGATGATGAACGGGTGCACGCGGAGCGCGACGATCAGCCCGCCGTTGACGAGGCCGCACAGCGCGGCGGTGCCGAGGCACGCGCCGACGCCCAGCAGCACGCCGAGCCACGGGGCCGTGGCCGCCCCGGGTCCCTCGGGCCCGAAATGGTGCAGCACGAGGGCGCCGAGCACGGAGGCGAGGGCGTAGATCGAGCCGACGGACAGGTCGATGCCGCCCGCGATGATGACGACCGCCATGCCCACGGCCATGATGGCGATGAAGCTGGTGTCCTTGGCGAGCTGGGCGAGGTTCTGGGCGTTGAGAAACTTGTTCTTCTCGACGAACGCCGGCGTGCGGTCGCCGGCGGCGCTGGTCGTGAAGACCCGCTGGCGGCTGCCGTCGGCGGCGCGGGCAAACAGCGGGACCCGCACCGTGCCGCTGAAAAGCGTGAGCAGCAGGCCGAGCCCGATGATCACGATCAGCAGGCCGCTTTCTTGGAAGCGCAGGAGGGAGCGGAGGGGCGAGGACATGGGGCGGGCCGGACGAGGGCAACGGGCCCAAGACTGCACCGGGCGGGGGCGGTTTGGTCAACCATTACCCGGTGGGGGGCGGATGGCTGCACCTCGGTGCAGCCGCATTTCGGGTCCCTGGGGGTGATCGCGGCCGGACCAAGGTCCAGTCCTACGACGAATTGAGCGGATGGAGGCAACGCAGGTGATGCCTCGCGGGACCGGTGGTCCCGCCTCCAGGATCGCAATCGGCCGCCGCGTCCTACTGGCCGTAGTAGGCGGCGGGGCCGTGCTTGCGCTGGAAATGCTTGGCGAGCAGCGCGGGCTCGAGGCGCGCGAGGGCGGGGGCGAGCTGAAGCGACATGAGCGCCAGCCGGGCGCAGCACTCGGCGGCGACGGCGACCTCGACGGCCTGGGCGACGGTCGGGCCCCAGGTGAACGGGGCGTGGCGGTTGACCAGCACGCCGGGCACGTCGAGCGGCTCGAGGCGCCGGAAGCGCTCGAGGATGACGTTGCCCGTCTCCCATTCGTAGGCGCCGCCGGCGATCTCCCCGCGGGTCAGCTTCCGGGTGACGGGGATGTCGCCGTGGAAATAGTCGGCGTGCGTCGTGCCGAAGACCGGCACGGGCCGGCCGGCCTGGGCGAAGGCCGTGGCGTGCGAGCTGTGCGTGTGGACGATGCCGCCGACCGGCTTGAAGCCGAGATAGAGCCGGCGGTGGGTCGGGGTGTCGGAGGAGGGCTTCAGTTTTCCCGCCACGATTTTGCCCGCGAGGTCGACGAGGACCATGTCCCTCGGCCGGAGCGCGGCGTAGTCGACGCCGCTGGGCTTGATGGCGAAAATGCCCCGGACGCGGTCGAGGGCGCTGGCGTTGCCGAAGGTCAGGTTGATGAGCCCGTGCCGCGGGAGCAGGAGGTTGGCCTCGTAGGCCTCGCGCTTGAGTTCGGTCAGCATGAAGAAGTGAAAGTGAGGGTGAA
Organism: uncultured Oleiharenicola sp.; assembly: GCA_964423065.1. GTDB lineage: Bacteria > Verrucomicrobiota > Verrucomicrobiia > Opitutales > Opitutaceae > Lacunisphaera. The sequence continues at coordinate 10,010 of CAYRDN010000052.1, forward strand.
GGTGAAAAGGGGGAAAGGCGAGCGGCGATCAGCCCGGGGCTGCGCGCTTTTCACTCTCACTCTTTACTCGCGCCGTCAGGCGCGCTGCTTGAGGCGGTCGAGCATGACGGCGGCGAGGAGGATGCAGCCGCGGGCGACGTACTGGTAGAAGGGCGGGATGTTGAGGAGGTTCATGGCGTTCTGGACCAGGCCCATGATGAGGACGCCGGCCACGACCGCGCCGATGCGGGCCACGCCGCCGCTGAGCGAGACGCCGCCGAGCACACAGGCGGAGATCACCTCGAGCTCGAAGCCCTGCGAGGTGTTGGGCTGGCCGCTGGTCATGCGGGCCGAGAGCACGAGCCCGGCGAAGGCGGCGACCATGCCCTGCAGGGTGAAGATCACGATCTTGATCCGGGTCACGGGCACGCCGGCGAGGTACGCGGCCTCCCGGTTGCCGCCGATGGCGAGGGTGTTGCGGCCGAAGATGGTCCGGTTCAGCAGCACCCCGAAGAGCGCGAAGCACGCCACGGTCAGCCACACGGGCGCCGGCACGCCGAGCCACGCGGTGTTGCCGAGGGCGAAGAAGGCGTCGGTGCGGATGCCGACGGCGCGGCCGTCGGACGCGATGAAGCCCAGGCCGCGCACGATCTGCATGGTGGCGAGGGTGGTGATCAGGGCGTTGATGCCGAGTCCGGCCACGAACACGCCGTTGACGAAGCCGACGAGCGCGCCGCTGGCCAGGGCGGCCGCGACCCCGGCCGCCACGCTGCCGGTCGCATTCATGACCGTGGCGCCCAGGACGCCGGCGAAGGCCACGACCGAGCCGACGGAGAGGTCGAAGTCGCCCGCCGCGAGGCAGAACATCATCGTGCACGACACCATGCCGATGGTGGACACGGCCAGCGCGAGGCCGCGGAGGTTGGTCACGGTGAGGAAATTGCCGACGAAGACCGAGCAGAGCAGGAACAGCACCGCGAGCACGAGGAGCATGCCGGCGGATTCCCAGACGCGGGCGAAGGCGGAAAGTTTCGGAAGAGATTTCAGGCTCATGGCAGAAAGGTCATTTCATTGCCGGGCGGCCACGACCCGCCACACCCCGCCCTGCCGGGCACCCCTCTCGAGAGGGGAGCCAAGGCGGCAGTCACCGGGGCTTGATTCCCCTCTGGAGAGGGGGGCGCGCAGCGCCGGGGTGTGGTGGAATTCATCATGGATCAAGCTGGGTGGGCGTCGCCGGTCGCAGGCAGTGCGGCGCGCAGCACGGCCTCGGGCGTGGCGGCGGCGCGGTCGAACTCGGCCGCGATCGCGCCTTCGCGCATGACGATGACGCGGTCGGAGATGCCGAGCACCTCGGGCAGTTCGCTCGACACGATGACGATGCCCGTGCCCGCCGCCGCCAGGGCCTGGATGAGGGCGTAGATCTCGCTCTTCGCGCCGATGTCGATCCCGCGGGTGGGCTCGTCGAGCACGATGACCCGCACGTTTTCCGAGAGCCAGCGGGCGAGGATGACCTTCTGCTGGTTGCCGCCGGAGAGCAGCCGGATGGGCGTGGCGGGCGAGGCGGGGCGGACGCCCAGCCGGGCGATCTGCTCCGTGGCGTTGCGGTGTTCCCAGGCGCCTTGCAGGAAAAAGCCGGCGTGCAGCCGCGAGCGCCGGGCGCTGAGGTTGATGTTCTCCGCCACCGGGCGGACGGGGATGATGCCCTCCTGCTTGCGGTCTTCGGGGCAGAACACGAGGCCGGCGCGGATGGCGTTCCGCGGCGAGCCGCCCGGCACCACGGCGCCATGCACGCGCACCTCGCCGCCCGCCGGCGGGACCGCGCCGCAGAGCAGGCGCATGAGTTCCGTGCGGCCCGCGCCGACGAGCCCGAAGAAACCGAGGATCTCGCCGCGGGCCACGTCGAATGACACCGGGGCGCGCAAACCCGGCCCCGCGAGGTGGCGCACGGCGAGTCCGCCGGCGGCGTGCGGGCGCGGCCGGTAGTTGAAAATGTTGGTCAGCTCGCGTCCGACCATGCTCCTGACGAGGGCGTCGCGGGTCACGCCGGCGAGGGTCGCGTGCGTGGCGACGTGCCGGCCGTCGCGCAGCACGGTGGCGGCGTCGCACAACTCGAAGATCTCGTCCATGCGGTGCGTCACGTAGAGGATGGCGTGCCCGCGGGCGCGCAGGTCGCGGATGATCGCGAAGAGGCGGCGGGTTTCCTGCTCGGACAGGCTGCTCGTCGGCTCGTCGAAGGCCACGATCCGGGCGCCGCGGCCGAGGGCCTTGGCGATCTCGACCATCTGCCGCTGGGCGAGGGAAAGCCGGCTGACCCGCGTGGCGGGGGCGAGGTCCTCGCCGACGAGCTGGAGCAGGCGGACGGCCTCGGCGCGCAGCGCGGCCCGGTCGAGCAGCCAGCCGCGCCGCGGGTAACGGCCGAGCAGGAGGTTCTCGGCGACCGTCATCTCGGGGACGAGATGGAGCTCCTGGTAGATCACCGCCACGCCGGCGGCGATGGCCGCGGCGGTGGAGGCGAAGACCTTCGGCCGGCCGGCGAGGCGCACGGCGCCGGCGGTGGGCTGGTAGGCGCCGCTGAGGATTTTCAGCAGGGTGGACTTGCCCGCGCCGTTCTCGCCCAGGAGGGCGTGGACGCTGCCGGCGCGGACGCCGAAGGACACGCCGTCGAGCGCGCGCACGCCGGGGAACTCCATGGTGAGCGCGTCGAAGCCGAGGGCGGGATCAGTCATGGGTCATCCTGTGCGAGGCCGTTCCCCGATGGCGGCGCGACATCGCGGCGACGCGGCGTTACAGGATTCCCTCGGCCTTGAGCACCTGCTCGAAATTCTCGCGGGTGATCAGCTGGCCCTCGGTGCGGGTGTCGGGGGGCGGCACCTTGCCGTCCTTCACCCAGAAATAGAGCATCTCGGTCGTGCGGGCGCCTTCCTGCGGGGCGGAGATGAGGATGGAGCCGTAAAAGCCCGTCGGGGCCGGCTTGCGGAGTTCGTCGAGGCAGTCGGTGCCGTTGATGCCGATGCCGGCGACGTCGGCGGCCTTGAAGCCGTTGCCCTCGGTGGCGCGGACGGCGCCGAGCACGGCGGTGTCGTTCATGCCCGCGACCAGCCAGTGCTTCACGCCGGTCTGCCGCGCGAGCAGGGCGTTGGCGGCGTCGAAGCTGCCGGGGATGTCGGTGGTCTTCTGCGGGGCCTTGAAGATGCGATCGGGCGCGAAGCCGGCGGCGGTGAGCGCGGCGACGACGCCGTCGGTGCGCTCGCGGGCGGTGTCGAGCTCCTCGAAGGTCACGATGCACGCGGCGGTGTCGGCGGCGGCCCAGCCGCGGCGCTGCATCTCGGCGGCGAGAGTGCGGCCGGAGAGCTCGCCGATCCGGCGGGCGGACATGCCGAGGTAGGGGACATCCAGGAGGAACTTGCCGTCGGCGCCGACGAAGCGGTCGTCGACCGTCACGACCTTGAGGCCGGCGGCCCGGGCCTTGGCCGCGAGGGCGGGGCCGAGGCGCACGTCGGGCGTGCAGATGACGAAGCCCGAGGCGCCGTTGGCCGCGAGGCTGTCGATGGCGGCGAGGGTCTTCTCGCCGTCGGACACGCCGATCTTGATCAGGTCGAAGCCGTATTTGGCGGCGATGGTTTCGCCACCCTTCCACTCGTATTGGAACCAGGGTTCCTCGGGCTGCTTGACGAGGAAACCGAGCTTGATTTTCGCCGGGGCCGGAGCGGCGGCCGGGCCGGTCGCCGGGGCCGGCTGCTTCGCGCAGGCGGCGAGCAGGAGCAGGGAGAGCAACAGGGCGAGGAGGCGGGAAGGATGCATAGGGGGTGCGGGCGGGAAGGAATCAGACCCGCAGGCCCTGGGCGAGGGCGTAGTAGAGGTCGTTGTGCCGGAGCTCCTGCTGGAACGCGCGGAGCTTCGTCCCGGCGTCGATGACGGCCAGCTCGATGCCGGCGATCGCGGCAAAGTCCTCGAGCATCTCGGTGGTGACGCTGTAGCTGTAGCCGGTGTGGTGCGCGCCGCCGGCGCAGATCCACGCGGCGCAGGCGGTCTTGAAGTCGGGCTGGCACGCCCAGACGGCGCGGGCGACGGGGAGCTTTGGCAGCTTCGGTGGCTTGACGGCGGTGACCTCGTTGACGATGAGCCGGAAACGGCCGCCCAGGTCGATGAGCGAGGCATTGAGTGCGGGGCCGGCGGCGGCGTCGAACACGAGGCGCACCGGGTCGGCCTTGCCGCCGATGCCGAGCGGGTGGATCTCCAGGGTAGGCTTGGTGGCGGCGATGCTCGGGCAGATCTCGAGCATGTGCGAGCCGAGGACCTGGTGGCCCTGGGGCGAGAGATGGTAGGTGTAGTCCTCCATGAACGACGTGCCGCCGGGCAGGCCGTCGCCCATGACCTTCATCGCGCGGAGGAGCGCGGCGGTCTTCCAGTCGCCCTCGGCGCCGAAGCCGTAGCCCTCGGCCATGAGCCGCTGGCAGGCGAAGCCCGGCAGCTGCGGCAGGCCGTGCAGGTCCTCGAAGGTGGTGGTGAAACCCCTGCCGCCGGTCTCCGCGAGGAAGGCGCGGAGGCCGAGCTCGGCGCGGGCGCCCTCGCGCAGCGACTCGTGGCGGGCGCCGCCGGCGCGGAGCTCCCTGGCCACGCGGTAGATGGCGGCATATTCGGCGCAGAGCGCGTCGACGGCCTTCGCGGGGGCGGCGTTGATCCGGGCGACGAGGTCGCCGACGCCGTAGCCGTTCGTCGCGAAGCCGAAGCGGATCTCCGCGGCGACCTTGTCGCCCTCGGTGACGGCGACCTGGCGCATGTTGTCGCCGAAGCGGATGAAGTTCGCGCCCTGCCAGTCGTGCCACGCGCGGGCGGCGCGCACCCAGGCGCCGAGGCGCTGCTGGACCTCGTCGTCGCTCCAGTGCCCGACGACGACCTTGCGGCCGAGGCGCAGGCGGGTGTGGAGGAAGCCCGCCTCACGGTCGCCATGGGCGGCCTGGTTGAGGTTCATGAAATCCATGTCGATGGTCGCCCAGGGCAGGTCGCGGTTGAACTGCGTGTGCAGGTGGCAGAAGGGCTTCTTCAGCGCGGTCAGGCCGCGGATCCACATCTTCGCCGGCGAGAAGGTGTGCATCCACAGGATCAGGCCGGCGCACCGGGGGTCGCGGTTCGCGTCGAGGCAGAGCTGAGTGATCTCGCCGGGGGTGGTCTGCAGGGGCTGGCAGACCACCTTGACGGGAATGTGCTTCGAGGCCGCGAGGGCGGCGGCGACCTCGCGGGCGTTGCGGGCGACCTGCTGGAGCGGGCCGGGGCCATAGAGGTGCTGCGAGCCGCAGACGAACCAGATTTCAGCGGGGGCGAGTTTCATGGGAAGGGAGGCGGGGGGCGGAGTTATTCGAGCGTGAGCACGACGACGGACCTGGCGGGCAGGGTGAGGGTGAGTTTGCCGTCCGCCAGCGTGGCGCCGGTGAAGGGCGCCGGCTCGACGGTGTGCGGGGCCTCGAAGGTGTTGTGCGAGTTGATGGCGGGTGCGGTGAGCACGCGGCCGGAGACGGCCCGGGCCGTGACCCCCGCGAGCGCGCAGCTGACCGTGATGGCGTCGTGGGGATTGGCGTTGGTCAGCGAGACGTGGATCCGGCCGGCGGCATCGCGCGAGGCGGAGGCGCTGACGGCGGGAATCTTTTCCGCGCCGACCGCGTAGTCGGGGCTCGACAGGGTCAGCGGCAGCGAGGTGGCGCCCTGGTGGACCTTGAGCATCTCGAAGACGTGGTAGGTGGGGGTGACGAGCATCCGGTCCTTGTCGGTGAGGATCATGGCCTGGAGGACGTTCACCATCTGGGCGATGTTCGCCATGGTGATGCGGTCGGCGTGGGCCTGGAAGAGGTGCAGGTTGATCGCGGCGAGGATGGCGTCGCGGAGGCTGTTCTGCTGGTAGAGGAAGCCGGGGTTGGTGCCCGGCTCGACATCGGTCCAGACGCCCCATTCGTCGACGACGAGGCCGACCTTTTTCTCCGGGTCGTACTTGTCCATGATGGCGGAGTGCTTCGCGATGAGCTCCTCCATCCTGAGGGTGTTGCGCAGGGTGGCGAAGTACTGGGCCTCGTCGAAGTCCGTGGCGGAGCCCTTGCTGCCGCGCCACGTGCCGCTGGGCAGCGTGTAGTAGTGGAGCGCGAGGCCGTTCATGTTGTGGCCGGCCTCCCTCATCAGGGTCTCGGTCCACTCGTAATTGTCGCCGTTCGGCCCGCAGGCGATACGCTGGATGCGGTTCTCGGCCCCGGGCGTGTAGTTTTTGATGAAGGTGTTGTAGCGCTTGAAATTGTCCGCGTAGAAGGCCGGGCTCATCGAGCCGCCGCAGCCCCAGCTCTCGTTGCCCACGGCGATGTAGTGGACCTTCCAAGGCTGGTCACGGCCATGCGCGCGGCGCATGTTGGCCATGGGGGAGCTGGCGGGGGAGGTCATGTATTCGATCCACTCCATCGCCTCCTGCACGGTGCCGCTGCCGACGTTGACGCAGACGTAGGGCTCGATGCCGAGCAGCTCGCAGAGGTCGAGGAATTCGTGGGTGCCGAAGTGGTTGTTCTCCACGACGCCGCCCCAGTGTGAATTGTACATCGCCGGCCGCGTCTCGCGCGGGCCGATGCCGTCCTTCCAATGGTACTCGTCGGCGAAGCAGCCGCCCGGCCAGCGGAGCTGCGGCACGCCGAGCTGGCGGAGGGCGGCGAGGACGTCGTTGCGGTAGCCCTTGGTGTTGGGGATGGGCGAATCGGGGCCGACCCAGATGCCCTCGTAGATGCAATGGCCGAGGTGCTCGGCAAACTGGCCGTAGATGTTCCGGTTGATGACCGGGCCGGGCCGGGTGGCGTCAAGGGTGAGCGTTGCGGCGGGTTCGGCGGCCCGGGCGGACAGGGCGGCGCAGAGGCAGAAGGTGGCGAGGCCGAGGCGGCGCCACGCAGGGGAAAGGGTGAGGGTGTTCATACGGGTGGGTGGAGGGAGATTTCCCGGCTGTTCGAAAGTCGCTTACACACCCCGGCACTGCGCGCCACCCCTCTCGAGAGGGGACCCGATCATTCGCAAGCGAAGATCCCCTCTGGAGAGGGGTGCCCAAGGGGCGGGGGGTGTTGGCGGATGGCGGTCACGGATCATGATTTCAGTGCGAGTAAATCCTTCATGACGCGGGAGAGGTCGGCGGCCTTGTCCAGGCCGCCGAAGGAATCGTGGAGCTGGCGGTAAAGCGCGTAGAGGCGGTCGTAGGTCTTTTGCGCGGCGGGCCGCGGCCGGTAGGCGATTTTCTTCAAGGAGGTCATCCGGCGCTGGGCCGTGGGGAAATCCGGGTGCGCGCCGGCGAGCACGGCGGCGGAGACCGCGGCGCCGAGGGCGCAGGTCTGGCTGGAGCCGGAGACGTGCATGGTGCAGCCGGTGACATCGGCGTAGATCTGCATCAGCAGCGGGTTTTTCTCCGCGATGCCGCCGGCGCAGACGACCCGGTTGATGGGCACGCCGTATTCCCGGAGGCGTTCGATGATGGCGCGCGCGCCGAAGGCCGTGGCCTCGATCAGCGCGCGGTAGATCTCCGCCTGCGTGGTGTGCAGCGTGCAGCCGACGATCAGCCCGGTGAGCAGCGGGTCGACGAGGATGGTGCGGTTGCCGTTCTCCCAGTCGAGGGCGAGGAGGCCGCTGGCGCCGGGCTTTTGTTTCGCCACCTCGCGGGTGAGGCGGGCATGGCGGGCGGTGTCGCCGCCGCCGACGGTCTCGACCCACCACTTGAAGATGTCGCCGACGGCGGACTGGCCGGCCTCGAGGCCGTAGCAGCCCGGCAGGATCGCGCCCGGCACGATGCCACAGATGCCCGGGATGTCGGGCACGGTTTTCTCCGCGGACACCACGCCGCAGTCGCAGGTGGAGGTGCCGATGACCTTGACCAGGGTGCCCTCGGCCACGCCGCAGCCGATGGCGCCGTAGTGCACGTCGAACTCGCCGATGGCGATCGGGATGCCGGCCATCAGGCCGAGTTTCTGCGCCCAGGCGGGGCAGAGCGCGCCGGCGGGCTCGGTGGCGTCGTAGGCCTGCACGTAGAGCCGGTCGCGCAGGTCCGCGAGGGCGGGGTCCAGCCGGGCGAGGAATTCCTTGTCCGGCAGCCCGCCCCAGTCGTCGGAGTAGAGCGCCTTGTGGCCGGCGGCGCAGATGCCGCGCTTCACCCGCGCGGGATCGCTGATGCCGGCGAGGACGGACGGAATCCAGTCGCATAGCTCGACCCAGGAATGCGCCGCGGCGAAAACCCGCGGCGCGACCCTCTGGCAATGCCAGATCTTCGACCAGAACCACTCCGAGGAATAGGTGTTGCCGCACTTGGCGATGTACTGCGGCCGGTGTTGCGCGGCGAGGGCGGTGATCTGCGCGGCCTCGCGCCAGGCGGTGTGGTCCTTCCACAGCCAGCACTGGGCCGCGAGATTTTTGCGCCACCGCGACTGCAGGGCCAGCGGGCGGTTGCGGGCGTCGACGGGGATCGGGCTGGAGCCGGTGGTGTCGACGCCGAGCCCGATGATCTTGTCCGCCCGGAAGCCGCGGGTCCGGCGGGCGGCCGCGAGCGCGCCGCGCACGCTGCGTTCGAGCCCGGACAGGTAGTCGCCGGGAAACTGCCGGGCGAGCTGATGATCACGCGGGTCGAGCAGCACGCCCTCCCGGCCGCCGGGGTAGGGGATGACGCAACCGCCGATTTCCGCGCCGTCCGCGCAGCGGACGACGAGCGCGCGCACGGAATTGGTGCCGTAATCAAGGCCAAGGGTAAACACGGACAAAGGGTAGCTGCGTCCCCGGGATGGGAAAACAGTTGCTCCACTTTACCGTCACGTCGGGGCGGAGCGATCCCGAAATGCGCCGGCCGGAACGCGGGCGGCCCCGTCCGCGGGGCGCAAAAAAGCCACGGCGGGGTCGCCGTGGCTCGGGGGGCGGGATCAATCCGCCGGTTCACATCTCGGGCTTCTTGAACTCGTGGTGGTCTTCCTTTTGTGCCGCGCCCATTTTCTGGACGATGGCCTGCGCGGTCGTGTTGTCGTTGGCCTTGAGGGCGGTTTCGAGCTGCGGCAGGAAGGCGATGAACTCCTTCAGCTTGGCCTGGTAGTCGGCGATGAACTTCTCCTTGTCCCCGGCCGGCATGGTCTCGGCCTTGGCGGGCGTGAAGGTGAGGGCCTTCTCGAGGCCGGCCTGGATGGTGGCGACCAGCTCGAGGGACGAGGCGTTGCTCGCCGGATCCGCCACCTGCTTGCGCAGCTTGCGCCAGGCGCCGCTGAACTTTTCCATGGTGCGGCCGAGTTCGGTGTCGGGTTCCTTGTGTTCGTGTTTTTCCTGGGCACGGAGCAGGGGCGCGACGGGCAGCGCCAGCAGGAGCGCGAGGGTGAGGGGCAGGGTGCGGTATTTCATGGTTGGTAGGGAGGCGGGAAGGCTAGGGCGGACCCGGGCCGGATGGCCAGCGTCTTGTGCGGTCAAGACGGGGGCCGGGGGCGGCCGGTTTCACCCGGAGGGCGATTTGACGGTAATGTCAGCGGGCAATTGAGGGTTGGCGAGGATGGCGGAATGGTCCAGGTTCCCCGCTGCACCGCTGCAACCCCGATTCCGGCGGCCCTGACCGCCGTCTCCCCCGCATGAAAATCACCCCCCTTGTCCGCCTGCTCGCCGGCGGTCTGGCCGCGGCCGCCACCCTGGCCGCCGCCGACGCCCCGAAGCCGCTCCGCATCGGCTTTGCCCAGACCGGCGCCGAGAGCGCGTGGCGCACGGCCAACTCCGAATCGATGAAGGCCGAGGCCGCCCGGCGCGGCATCGACCTCAAGTTTTCCGACGGCCAGGGCCGGCAGGAGAACCAGATCCGGGCCCTCCGGTCCTTCGTGACGCAGCACGTGGACGCCATCGTGCTGGACCCGCTGGTCGAGACCGGCTGGGACCCCGTGCTGCGCGAGGCCAGGCGCGCCGGCATCCCGGTGATCATCACCGACCGCGGCATCCAGACTGCGGACGAGTCGCTTTACGCCTGCTTCATCGGCTCCGACTTTTTTGCGGAAGGGCGCATGGCCGCCGCATGGCTCGCGAGGAAGGTGAACGGCCAGGGCCGCATCGTCGAGTTGCAGGGCACGCCCGGCTCCGCCCCGGCCAACGACCGCCGCAAGGCCTTCGCCGAGGGCCTGGCGAAATATCCCGGCCTGCGGATCATCGACTCCCAGAGCGGCGACTTCCGCCGCACCGGCGGCAAGGAGGTGATGGAGGCGTTGCTCAAGAAGCACGGCCGGGACATCGACATCGTGTACGCGCACAACGACGACATGGCGCTCGGGGCCATCCAGGCGATCGAGGAGGCCGGGCTGAAACCCGGCCGGGACATCCTCATCGTCTCCATCGACGCCGTCCGCGAGGGCGTGCAGGCCGTGGCGGACGGGAAGATCAACTGCACGGTCGAGTGCAACCCGCTCTTCGGCCCGAAGGTCTACGACACCGTCGCCAAGGTGCTGGCGGGTGAAAAGGTCGAGCGCAAGTCCTACAACCACGACGAGCTCTTCGACGCGACCAACGCGGCGGCCGCGCTGCCCACGCGGCAGTACTGATCCCGGCGATGCCTGAACTGCTCGAACTCCGCGGCATCGGGAAAAGATTCCCGGGGGTCGTGGCGCTGGCGGAGGTCGACTTCACGGTGCGCGCGGGCGAGATCCATGCGCTGCTCGGCGAGAACGGCGCGGGCAAATCCACGCTGATCAAGGTCCTCACGGGGGTGCATTCCGCCGACGCGGGCGAGATCCGGCTCGGGGGCGAAATCATCCGCCCTCGCGCCCCGGCGGACGCCGAGCGGCTCGGCATCAGCACGGTCTACCAGGAGGTGAACCTCGTGCCCTCGCTCTCGGTGGCGGAGAACATCACGCTCGGCCGCCAGCCGGGCCGCGGCGGTTTCCTGGACTGGCGGGCCATCCGCCGCCGGGCCCGGGCGGCGCTGGCCCGCCTCGAGTTCGCCTGCGACGTGGACGCCGAGCTCGGCTCGCTGTCGGTCGCGCACCAGCAGATGGTCGCCATCGCCCGCGCGCTCGACACCTCGGCCCGCCTGCTGGTGCTTGACGAGCCGACGGCCAGCCTCGACGAACACGAGGTCGCCGAGCTTTTCGCCATCATGCGCCGGCTCCGGGCCGCCGGGCTCGGCATCGTGTTCGTCACCCACTTTCTCGACCAGGTCTACGCCGTCACGGACCGCCTGACGGTCCTGCGCAACGGCCGGCTGGTCGGCGCCTACACCACGGCGGACCTCCCCCGGCTGGAACTGGTCGGCCGGATGCTCGGCCGCGCGGTCAACGCGGCGGATTTCTCCCCCGGCGCGGCCGCCCCGGGGGCGGCGGCGCCCCCGGTGCTCGCGGCCCGCGGCCTGGGCCGGCGCGGGGCAATCGCGCCCCTGGACCTGGCGCTGCATCCCGGCGAGGTCGTCGGCCTCGGCGGCCTGCTCGGGTCGGGCCGCACCGAGACGGCCCGGCTCCTGTTCGGCATTGACGCGGCCGACAGCGGGACGATCACGGTCAGGGGCGCGCCGGTGCGGGTCGATTCGCCGCGCGCCGCCGTGCGGCTCGGGCTGGCGTTCTGTTCGGAGGACCGCAAGGCCGAAGGCATCCTGCCCAATCTCTCGGTGCGCGAGAACCTGCTGCTGGCGCTGCAGGGCCAGCGCGGGGCGCGGCGGGCGCTGGGCCGCGACGAGCAGGCGCGGCTCTGCATGCATTACCTCCGGGCCCTGCGGATCAAGGCCGCCGACGCCGAGACGCCGATCAAGTATCTCTCGGGCGGCAACCAGCAGAAGGTCCTGCTCGCGCGCTGGCTGGCGACCCGGCCGGCGGTGATCATCCTCGACGAGCCGACGCGCGGCATCGACATCGGGGCGAAGCAGGAGATCGAGCAGCTGATCGCGCAGCTGCGCGCCGACGGCCTCGCGGTGCTGTTCATCTCGTCGGAGCTCGACGAGGTGGTGCGCAACTGCTCGCGCGTGCTGGTGCTGCGCGAGCGGCGGCTGACCGGCGAGGTGGCCGGCGCCGGCCTGAACTCCGAGAACCTGATGCACCTGATGGCCGGCACGCATGAATAGGACTGCCGCCATTTCCCGCAGGCGCAGGAGACCGGGTGGGTCAGCGAGCTGGCTCGCGCCGACCCGTGATCACCCACCGCGCGAGCAAGCTCGCTGGCCCACCTCCTGCAATGCGGACTAGTTCCCCCGTCCGCTGGCCGCTGGCCGGGCTTGCGGCCCTGGTGCTGCTGAATGCCGTCCACGATCCCGGCTTTCTGAAGGTCATGCTGCTCGACGGCCACCTCTATGGCGTGCCCGTCGACATCCTGACCCAGGGCTCGCGCACGATGCTGGCTGCGCTGGGGATGACGCTCGTGATCGCCACCGGAGGGATCGACCTGTCCGTCGGCTCGGTGGTCGCGATCGCGGGTGCGGTGAGTGCGGTGCTGCTGCAGGGCGGCCATTCGCTGGCGGTGACACTGGCCGGGGCGATCGGCGCCGGCCTGCTCGCCGGTTCCATCAACGGCACGCTGGTGGCGCGGCTGGGCGTGCAGCCAATCGTGGCCACGCTGATCCTGATGGTGGCGGGCCGCGGCGTGGCGCAGCTGGTCGTGGACGGACAGGTGATCATCATCCAGCGCCCCGCCTTCGCCTACCTGGCCAACGGCTTCCTGCTCGGCCTGCCCTTCGCGCCGCTGCTGGTGGCGGCGCTCTATGGCGCCGCGCATCTCGTGCTCCGCCGGACGGCGCTCGGCCTGTTTCTCGAGGCGGTGGGGGACAACGAGACGGCGAGCCGCTTCGCCGGGCTGGCCGCGGCGCGGATCAAGGCCGGCGCCTACGTCTTCTGCGGCGGCTGCGCCGGGCTGGCCGGCGTGCTGGCGGCGGCGAACATCCGCGCGGCCGACGCCTACCGCGCCGGGGAGAACCTGGAGCTCGATGCCATCTTCGCGGTGGTCGTCGGCGGCACCGCGCTCGCGGGCGGGCGCTTCACGATCCTCGGCACGGCCGTCGGGGCGCTCCTGATCCAGACGCTGACCACGACGATGTACAACCTCGGCGTGCCGCCGGCCGTCGCGCCCGTGCCGAAGGCGCTGCTCATCATCGGCGTCGCGCTGCTGCAGTCGGAAAAAATCAGCCGCTGGCTCGGCGGCCTGGGACGGGGGAAAACCGCATGAGGGCCTGGCAACGCTTCGCCGGGCGCAACCTGCCGTTGCTCGTCACCGCGCTGATCTTCGCCGCGCTGTTCGGGACGGCGGCGCATTTCTACGACGGGTTTTTCACCGCGCGCGTTTTCATCGGCCTGCTGGCGGACAATGCCTTTCTTGGCATCGCCGCGGTGGGCATGACGCTGGTGATCTTCGCGGGCGGCATCGACCTGTCGGTCGGCGCGGTCATCGGGTTCACGTCGATCTTTACCGCCACGCTGATCGAGCAGCACCACCTGGCCCCCGGCCTGGCATGGGCGCTGGCGCTGGCCGCCGGGGCGGGGCTCGGGGCGGGCATGGGCGGCCTGATCCACTTTTTCCGGCTGCCGCCGTTCCTGATCACGCTGGCGGGGATGTTCCTGGCGCGCGGGGCGGGTTTCTGGATCAGCACGGAGTCGGTCGGGATCAGTCACGGGCTGTTCGCGCGGATTTCCGGCTATGAGCTGGTGCTCGGGCCGGTGGTGTTCCCGGCCAACGCCCTTTTCCTGCTCGCCGTGATGCTGGCCGGCTACGTCGTGGCCCAGCACACCCGTTTCGGCCGGACGCTCCTGGCTATCGGCGGCAACGAGCAGTCGGCGCTGCTCATGGGCCTGCCCGTCGGCCCGGCCAAGGTGGCGGTGTATGCGGTCAATGGTTTGTGTGCCGCGGTGGCGGGCATTGTCGCCACCCTGTACACCGGCTCGGGCAACCCCAGCATGGGCCTCGGGCTGGAGCTGGACGCGATCGCGATCGTCGTGATCGGCGGCACGCTGCTGACCGGCGGGCGCGGCCACATGCTCGGGACGCTGCTGGGGGTGCTGATTTTTGGCACGATCCAGGCGGCGATCCTGTTCGACGGTCGGCTGAGCTCGTGGTGGATGCGCATCGTGGTGGGCGGGCTGTTGCTGGTGTTTATCCTGTTGCAGCGCTTTTTCTTGCGCAGGAAGTAGCCCCCGAGGCGCCGCGGTGCCGGCCGCGGCCGGCAGGCGGGGCGGAAAAAATCCCAGAATCGGTCTTGCCAAGGGTGGGGCCGGTCTCTCTTTTCGGCCCTTCCCGTTCCTTAAACCCACAACCGTCAACCGCAGTTACGATCGCAAGGCGGCCCAGTTGGCCGGCCTGTGTCTCGTCACGACATAGATCCCATGAACATCACTCCCAAAGACCTCCTCGATGCCGGCGTCCACCTCGGTCACCAGACCAAGCGTTGGAACCCGCGCTCCAAGCCCTACATTTTCGACCACCGCCAGGGCATCACCATCATCGACCTCGAGAAGACCCACGCCGCGCTGGAGAAGGCGTGCGCGTTCCTCGAGAACCTCGTCGCCAGCGGCGACGACGTGCTGCTCGTCGGCACCAAGCGCCAGGCCCAGGAACTCGTCCGCGAGGCCGCCGCCGCGACCAACATGCCCTACGTGACCACCCGCTGGATGGGCGGCACGCTGACCAACTTCGAGACGATCAAGAAGTCCCTCGCCAAGTTCAAGAAGTACCAGGCGATGGACGCCAACGGCGAGCTGGCCAAGTTCTCCTCCAAGGAGGAGTCCGCCATCCGCCGCGAGATGGCCCGCATGACCCGCAATTTCGACGGCATCGCCAACATCACCGGGCTGCCCGGCGCGATGTTCGTGGTCGACACCAGCTACGAGGAGATCGCCGTGGCCGAGGCCAAGCGCATGAACATCCCCTCGATCGGTCTCGTCGACACCAACTCCGACCCGACCCAGCTGACCTACCCGATCCCGGGCAATGACGACGCCACCAAGTCGGTCCGCATCATCGTCGAGACGATCGTCGAGGCGATCACCCAGGGCCTCGCCCACCGCGAGACGCGCC
>CAYRDN010000053.1:0-24498 GCA_964423065.1 uncultured Oleiharenicola sp.
CCTTCGTACAAGTGCACGATTTCCTCCCAGTCGGTTCCCCCCTTCACAATGGCGCGGCGGGTATGCACACTTTGGATGGCGGCCTCGAGTTGGAAATGGCCGATCTTCCGCGCGCGCTCCGCGCTGAGCAGGAGGTGATGCGCCTCGTGGATCATGGCCTCGGACCACAGGTCCGTGTCTTGTTCGCTCAACGGCACGAAACCACCCTGTGCATCGAGCCGGGCGTCACGTCTTGCGTCGCAATAGATCATCAAGGCCAATAGCCCCTTCACCTCGGGTTCGTCGGGCAGCAGTTGCAACAGCACGCGGCCAAGTGCGATCGCTTCGGTCGCCAGTCCTTTGCTGCGCGTGTCGGCCCCTGTGACCGCGTTCCATCCCAGGCTGTACGTCGCATAAATCGCTTCGAGCACGGCATCAAGGCGTCCCGGCCACTCCGCGGCTTCCGGAATCTCGAAGGGAATCCGCGCGTCACGGATCTTGATCTTGGCTCGGGTCAGGCGCTGGCCCATCGTCGCGGGTTTGACGAGAAAAGCCGAAGCAATCCGCGCGGCGTCGAGCCCGAGCACGGTTTGCAACATGAGCGGCGTGCGCGCGGCCACATCAATCGCCGGATGGGCGCATACGAAGAGCAGTTTCAGCCGGTTGTCCGGAAATGGGGATTCCCCTTGGGCGAGTTCCTGGTCACGGTCGGTCAGGATCTGAAGCGCGGGGACCGCCTCGGCGTGCACCTTGGCGTGGCGGGCACGGTCGATCAAGCGGCGGCGAGCGGTCACCAGTAACCAGGCCTCAGGTTTTTCCGGCACACCTGTTTCAGGCCAAGTCACCAATGCGGCCTGGAATGCATCAGCCAGTGCGTCCTCGGCCCCCGCGAGGTCGCGTGAGCGCGCCGCGAGATAGGCCACCAGGCGACCATAGGAGTCCCGGGCGGCCCTCTCGATTGCGGCGGTGATTTCTGAGCCGGTCACACTTCAGGCGGGCACGACCAAGTTTGGCCTTACCTCCACATAGCTTCCCGGGGCCGCGGGCACCCGCGCCGCCCATTCAAGCGCGGCGTCGAGGTTGGGCACCTCGATGGTGTAGTAGCCCCCGAGCTGTTCCTTCGTTTCGGAATAGGGACCGTCCTGCACGTGGCGCTTGCCGCCCTGGATGCGCACGGTGGTCGCGGTGCCGGGCGGTTCAAGGCCCGCACCCCCCGCCATGACGCCAGCCTCCTGGAGGGCCTTGGTGTAGGCGGGCCACGCCGCCCAATAGTCTTTTTGCTTCTCCGGATCATTGCGCAGAGCAAATCCCGCCGCATTTTCATAGATAAGGAGCGTATATTTCATAGGGTGTGGTTGTTGATGGTTGTGAGCGCAAAACCGATCGCGCTCCCAACCATAACGTGCGACCAAGGCCGATTTCGACACGATTGCAGCTTGAACCGCAATCTGCATTGGCAAAAGCCAACCCCGGTGTATCTCGACGTCTCAATCACTTGGGCCGGGCGCCCAGGCCCGCATCATATGTACGGTATTGTTGGGCCGAACTTTGAAAATGGGCATGAGCCAGACCAGTCACGGTTTCAGGGGGATGACACTCGGGGTGAATGGTGTCTCCGGACCTGACGCTCCTTAAAAGTTTTCCTTGGCATGTCGCTGATGGCCAAAGCCCATGGCTTTGAGCCGCAGGAAACAGGCGACGCCCGCGCCCCTCGGCAGGCTCGGGACCATTCGCCGCGCTTCGGCCACCAATGCATTCACGTCATTCGGAAATGAGCGGCAATGGTGTTCGTCCGTGTGGTCCGCTACGCCTGTTAAGCAGGGTTTGCACTCGATCCGGAATTGGGCAGGCTGCCCGCCGGTGCCTTTGCTTCCTCCAGCGCTACAATCTCGCCGGCTGTTCATACGCAGTGTCATGAGCCTCTGGCAACAGATCGTCGTGCAGTCCGAGCCGAGACAAAAGAAATGGTTCACCGGCCTGACCTGGGGAATCTTGGCATTTATCGGTCTGGCCGATTATCTGCTTGGCTTCGAACGCTCGCTCTTCGGATTTTATTTCATCCCCATTGCTCTTGCAGTGGTCGCCCGCGGCTGGCGATTCGGTGTGGTGATTGCCCTCGGCAGCGTGGCGACATGGATCGTGGGTGACTGGCTAGCCGGCGCCCACTTTAACTCGCCGGCTGTGCTGATCTGGAACGCCGCTGTCGCCATGCTCACCTACCTTATGCTTATCGGGTTGCTTTCCGGTTTGCTCGCCTTGCAACGCGACCTCGAGGCGCGGGTGCAGCAGCGCACCGTGGCGCTTACGAAGGAAGTCGCCGAACGAGAACGGCTCGAAAAGGCCGTGCTGGAAATCAGCGAGCGCGAGCGCCGGAGCATCGGTCACGATTTGCACGACGGGCTCGGGCAGCATCTCACGGGCACGGCCCTGACCGGGCAGCTGATCGTCGAAAAACTCCAGAGACGCGCGGCGGAGGAAACGCCCGACGTAAAAAATATGGTGACGTTGGTCAAGGGGGCCATCGAGCAAACGCGTCAGTTGGCGAAGGGACTGCTTCTTGCGGACATTGATGCCGAGGGTCTGGCGAGTGCGCTTCAAGAGTTTTGTGTGAACACCGCATCACAATTCGGCGTGGATTGCTATTTTCAGGGTGAGCCACACATCATTCTCTCCGAAAGCGGCATCGCCACCCATCTCTATCGCATCGCCCTAGAAGCGATACGGAATGCACTGCAGCACGGCCATGCGCGGAGTATTGCAGTCCGCCTGAGCGTCACGGACAAACAAATTGTTCTTAGCATCAGCGACGACGGCGGCGGGCTGCCGCTGCCCTCCGCGCGCGGAGCGGGACTCGGTCTGCGCATCATGGAACATCGCGCGCGAATGATCGGTGCGGCTTTCGCGATTGAAACGCCGCCGGAAGGCGGCACGCTGGTCGTCTGCAAACTGCCACTGCAAGCGCTATGAATGACTCTCATCAAACATCCGCTTTGCCCGTGGCGCGACGCCGGGTTTTCGTGGTGGACGACCATCCGCTCGTGCGCAACTCGCTGGTCGCGCTGATCAACGGCCAGCCCGATCTCTACGTTTGCGGCCAAGCTGCCGACAGCGCCAGCGCGTTCATCGCGCTGCTGCGCGAGCCTGCGGAAGTGGCTGTTGTCGATCTCGCGTTGCGTGGTGAATCCGGGCTCGAATTGATCAAGAAACTGCAAGCATTGACCACCCCACCGCGAATTCTCGTGGTCTCGATGCACGACGAGTCTTCCTTCGGCGAACGCGCACTGCGCGCGGGCGCAATGGGTTACGTGATGAAGCACGAGACAACGGACAAGGTAGTCGAGGCCATCCGGGCCATTGTTCAAGGCCGGACTTACGTCAGCCACACGTTGGCCGCGGAATTGACGAAAAACTACGTCGGCGCGCGCGCCAGGACGAACTTATCCATCGCCGGAAGACTTAGCGATCGCGAACTGGAAATTTTCCGCCTCGTGGGGCGCGGTTACGAAACCCGGCGCATCGCACAGGATCTCCAGCTCAGCATGAAAACCGTTCAGGCGCACTACTCGAATATCAAGGAAAAGCTCGGCCTGGCGAACGCCACCGAGCTCATTCGCGATGCTGCCTGCTGGGTGGAGAGTGAAGAAATGCCGCCCGGCTAAGGCATCGCCCTAGTCGCGAATCGGCGACATCCGATACCAAATTCGCCGCGGCTCCTGCTATTCTCGCGGGATGCGTTTGACAAGTCTCGTTACCGCGCTGGTGGGTTCGTTCCTTTGTGGGTGCGTCGTGGCCGCTGGACAGGATGTGAATCCGGCGGCACCGCCAGCCTCATGGCAAATCATGCCATCCACTTCGGCTTCACGGGAGATCACATTCGACGAATTTCTGCGGGAAGTCATCAGTGCCAATCTTGACTACGCCGCGCAGCGCTACAACGTGGACATCGTCAAGGCTGACGCTGCTGCTGCGCGTCTTTGGCCGAATCCGACGCTCGCTCTGGGCGTCAGCCGCGATCTCACGTTTCACAACAAGTTCGCTTTCGACGAGAACGGAAATCTCGTCTCGCAACGGCTGGCCGAGACCCGCTCGGTTGGCCTTACGCAAACGCTCGACCTTGCCGGCAAACGCCGCTGGCGGATTCGCACCGCGGATCAGACCTATCGGGCCGCCGCCGCAAGTCTCGAAGATTTCCTGCGCAATCTGAAACTCGATGCCACTGCGGCGTTCACTCAGGCGCTCGTGACGCGGGCCACGGTCGAACAGCAGCGCAAGGCAGCGGGTTACCTCGCCGACCTCGTGCAGGCCCAGCGCGCGCGGTTCGATAAAGGCGATCTCAGCGAAGCCGACTACCTCCAGTCGCGGCTCGACGAACTGCAATTGCAGAACGACCTTCGTCAGGCTGAAGCGTCCGCCACTGCGGCGCAGTATGCGCTCTGCACCTTTCTGGGTCGCGACCGAGGGCAGACGACATTGATTCCACGCGGCGAGCTTCAACCGCCCGCGCGCGATTACGACCCCTCCCAGCTTGTCGCACAGGCGCTCGCGACCCGCACCGATCTCGTGGCGTTGCGCTGCACGCGCGATGCCTCGCAGAGCACCGTCCGCGCGACCAAGGCCGAACGTTTTCCCGATGTCGATCTCGCCGCGACGTATATGAACAGCCGCGCCTCGGATAACTTCATTGCCGCTTCACCGCGCTTCGACCAGCTCGAACTCGGCATCTCGCTTCCCTTGCCGCTTTGGAATCGCAACCAGCACGAGATTCGCAAGGCGCAAGCGACGGCTGGGCAGGCACAGCGCCAGTTGGAAGCCGCGGAACTCAAAGCGGAGGTTGAGATCCGCACGGCCTACTCCAACTACCGCGCCGCCGTCGGGCGCGTGCAGCAATTCCAGGGCGAACTTCTGCGTGGAGCTGAGACCGTGGTGGCCGCACGCCGCTACAGTTACGAGCACGGGCAGACATCGCTCCTGGAGTTGCTCGAAGCGCAGCGCACCGACAACGACGTCCAGCAGAGCTATCACGATGCGCTCGCTGATGCCGTCATAGCGCACATCGAACTGCTCCGCGCCGCGGGCTTGCCGGAATTCAAGTTTTAAAACCCAAATGCAAAAATGATATTTGAGATGCGACTTACACGACCCTGCACGCTTGCGATTCTCTGCCTGTCCGCCTGCGCCGCGTTCGTGGCGGGATGCGCGCGGCAGCAAACGCGAGGCAACCCGGAGGCTGCGCCTGGGCCGAGGATTGCGGGCGACAAAATCGTGTTTGGCACCAACGCGCCGCAACTCGGTTACCTCGTGATCGAAACCGCGCAGGATCAAATGGTCGTGGCGTCCTCGCTGAGCGGGCGGCTGGCCTGGGACGACGATGTCACCGCGCGGGTGTTTCCGCCGGTTTCCGGCCGAGTCATCGAAATCCTCGCCAATCCCAGCCAGCCGATCGTGGCGGGTGAGGTGCTGGCAAAAATCAGGTCACCGGATTTCGGACAAGCTCAGGCCGACGCGCGCAAGGCCGCCGCCGATTTTACCCTTGCCGGACGTGCGCTCACTCGCGCCCGGGACTTGCTCGCGCACCGGGCCGTGGCCCAAAAGGACGTCGAATCCGCCGAGGCGGACTACGGGCGCGCCGTTTCGGAAAAAGAGCGCGCCTGGGCGACGCTGTCCCTTTACGGCGGCGATGGTGAGGCGACTGACGTCAACGGCATTTTCCTGCTCAAAGCCCCGGTCGCCGGTGTCTTGGTGGAGAAATCCGTCAACCCCGGACAGGAAGTGCGTTCCGAGCAAGTCGGAGACAAACCGTTGTTTGTGATCTCCGATCCGGCCCGCCTGTGGCTTTTTCTGGATGTGACGGAGGCGGACGTAGGGTCGTTGACACCCGGTCAAGATGTGCTGATCCGCGCCCGGGGTTTGCCTGATGCCACCTTTCATGGCCACGTGGAAATCATCGGCGAAGGGCTCGATCCGGCGACGCGCACCATCAAAGCGCGGTGCATCGTGGATAACCCGGACAAACGGTTGCGGGCCGAAATGTATGTGAGCGCCGACATCGCCGCGCCTACGGCGGCGGGAGTGGATATCCCCACGAAGGCGGTATTTCTTAAAGATGGCCGGCATTTCATCTTCATCGAGACTGCGCCGGGCCAACTCGAACGGCGCGCGGTGACCCTTGGCCAGGAAAGCAACGGACGCTCGGTCGTCGTGGAAGGTCTGTCCGCCGGTCAGCGGGTTGTTACGGAAGGTTCCCTGCTGCTCGAAGCGATGCTGGAAGGAGATCATTCATGACCGGCACCGTGGCTAAATACGCACTGCGCCATCGCGCGATTGTGCTGGCGCTGACGGCGTTGTTCACCCTTGCGGGGATCAATGCGTTCAGGAATCTGCCGGTCGAAGCTTATCCCGATGTCACCAATGTCTCGCTTCAGGTGATCACGTTGTTTCCGGGCCACGCGGCCGAGGAGGTAGAGCGGCTCGTGACCATCCCGGTTGAGAATCAGATGAACGGGATTCCGCAGCGGACCTCCATCCGCTCCATCTCGCTTTTCGGCCTGTCCCAAGTCACGATTACATTCGAGGACGGCGCGAACGTGGATTTCGTGCGCAATCAGGCCGCCCAATACCTCGCGGCGGTGACACTGCCCGCCGGCGCCCAAGCCGGGCTTTCTCCCAACGCCACGCCCGTGGGTGAAATCTTCCGCTACACCATGGAAGCGCCGAAGGGCTTTCCCGATGTCGAATTGAAGGCCGTGCAGGATTGGGTGGTGGAACGACAGTTTCGCACCGTGCCGGGCGTCGTGGACGTGGTCGGGTTTGGCGGCCCGACCAAGCAATACCAAGTCTTGATCGATCCGTCGAAACTCCGCTCCTATGGCGTTACCCTGAGCCGGATTTTCGACGCGCTTTCCAAGAGCAATCAAAACGCGGGCGGATCGTATATCGAACACGGGCCGGAACTCTACATCGTCCGTGGTCTGGGCTTTGTGCAAACGCTGGCTGACATTCGCGCTATTGCCGTGGACACGCGCAACGGCACGCCGATAAAGATCGGCGACCTCGGCGACGTGCAAATTGGCCATCAACTGCGCTTGGGCCGGGTTGGAAAGATCATACCGGGCCAGTCGGACCAGGACGATGTGACGATGGGCATAGTCATCATGCGGCGCGGCGAAAACGCGCTGGAAGTGTTGAAACGCGTTCGCGCCAAAGTGGACGACATCAACCAGAACTATCTGCCGGCCGGGGTGAAGCTCGTGTCTCACTACGACCGCACCGACTTGACCGAGCGCACGCTCCACACAGCAGGAAAGAACATGATCGAAGGCATCAGCCTCGTGTTGCTGGTGCTGGTCTTGTTCTTGGGGCTCGGCAATTTTCGTTCCGCGCTGATTGTTGCGGCGGTGGTGCCGCTGTCACTGCTCGGGGCGTTTCTCATGCTCGATTTGCACAGCATTCCGGCGAATCTCATCGCTCTCGGAGCAATCGATTTCGGCATCATCGTGGACACCGCCGTCATTATCGTCGAAGACGTGCTGCACAAGCTGGAGCAGTATCCCGAACGGAAGCGCTCCTTGCACGAGATCATCATCGAGGCCGTGCAGCAGATGGGCCGGCCGATTCTCTTCTCCAAGGCGATCCTGCTGACCGCGTTCATTCCGCTCTTCACGTTGCAGCGCGTGGAGGGGAAGATTTTCCGCCCGATGGCGCTGACCCTCACGTTCGCGCTGGTGACCGGCACGATTCTCGCGCTCACGTTGATTCCGGTGCTGGCCAGTTTCGTGCTCAGAAATAAGTCCGGCGGCGACGGATCGTGGATTGTCAACCGACTCTACGCTGGGTATCGCCCCTTGCTCAACCGCGCCTTGAAAGCGCGTGCACTGTTCCTGGGCGGCGCGGTGTTGATGCTGGTAATTGCGGGCATCGTGCTGGCTAACATTGGCACGGAATTCCTGCCAAAACTGGACGAAGGCTCGCTCTGGGTGCGCGGCTTCATGCCCCAAACGATCTCGCCGAGCGAGTCGGACCGGCTGTCGGTGCAAGTGCGCCGGATTATGGCGACCTTTCCCGAGGTGAGAACGGTCGTTTCTCAGTTGGGCCGGCCCGACGACGGCACCGACATTAACGGCTGGGACACCATCGAGTGCGCAGTGGAACTCAGAGATCGTTCGGAATGGAAGACCGCGTCCACGCGCGAAGCGTTCGTGGACGCAATGAACCGGCAGCTTACGCAGATTCCGGGAATGTCGTTCCAGTTCAGCCAATATATCGAGGACAACGTGAACGAGGCGATCTCGGGGGTAAAAGCCGAATTGAGCGTCAAAATTTACGGTAACGACGTGCGCCAGCTTCAGGCACTGGCCGACAAAACGGTGGACATCCTGCAAAATATCCCTGGCGCAGCCGACGTCGGAACGGAAAGCCTGATCGGGCAACCCCAGGTCCAAATCGCAATCGACCGTGTGGCAATCGCGCGTTATGGTTTATCGGTCTCCGACGTGCAGCAAATTGTCGAGACCGCGCTCGGCGGCGCGACCGCGACGCAGGTGCTGGAAGGCGAGCGCACATTCGACCTCGTGGTGAAACTTTCGCCGAAAGGCACTTCCGATCTGGATGCCATTCGGAAAATCCCGGTTTTCGGCTCGAACGGCGAACGCCTCTCGTTGGGTGATGTAACCTCAGTGGAGGTGCGTGACGGCTTTTCTCGTGTTCTCCGTGAAGAAAACGCTCGCCGGACCGTAGTAAAATTCTCCGTTCGCGGGCGCGACCTTGGTTCCCTGATTGCCGAGGCGAAGGAAAAAGTCGGCATGCAGGTGAAGCTGCCGGCGGGTTATCGTATGGAGTGGACGGGGGCGTTCGAGAACCAGCAGCGCGCCGTGGCACGGTTGAAAATCATCGTCCCGATCACGCTGATCGCGATCTTCTTCCTGTTGTTCACCGCATTCGATTCGGGCTGGCTGGCGTCCCTGATCTTGCTGGTCGTGCCTTTTGCAGCCGTGGGCGGTGTGCTGGCGTTACCGCTTGCGGGACTGAATCTTTCGGTCTCCGCGCTGGTCGGCTTCATGGCGCTGTTCGGCATCGCGATGTTGAACGGGGTCATTTTGGTAGAGCGTATCCGCGAACTGCGCGACCGTGGTCAGTCGGCTTTAGATGCCGTCCGCAACGGCGCGATGTCGCGCGTTCGGCCCGTGGTGATGACAGCGCTGATGGCTGCGTTGGGTTTGCTGCCGATGGCGTTATCCACTGCGGTGGGGGCCGAAACTTCTCGACCCTTTGCCGTTGTCATCATCGGCGGGTTGATCACGGCGACTTTGGTGACGCTGTTGATTTTGCCGATACTCTACCCGTGGTTCGAAACTGAAACTGCAGCGACCATCGCCGAGCCGGAGTCCACATGAAATATCCATTCCTATATTTACTCATCATATTCGCAGCTGCCACCACGGCAACCCGCGCGTTGTCCCCGTTGCAGCACCCGCTAACAGGCGTCGTTTGCGCACTGAATGTCGAGAAGCATGTGTTGACTCTCGCATCGGCCGAAAAAGTCAGTCCGACCGGATTTCAAATCAAAGACGGCCGGACCCGGCTGTGGCGCGACGGCAAACCCGCTACGCTGGCCGATCTCACGGCGGACCAAGTTGTGCAGCTCTGTAGCGAGCGCGAAACGGGGCAGGATGTGGCCACGAAGGTGACTTGGAAATCCCCGGCGCCTGCCGACAAGCCCATGAACAAGACCTGAGCGCCGGCTCCTAGGATCTTTCTGCGTCCCACCCATGAAGACAAAGCTACTCCTCACACTCGCTGCTGCGGCTCTCACCGGCTGCGCTTCTTTCCAGCAGGTTCCGGCGGAGGTCGCACAAATCAAACTAGACCGGGTTGACTCATCGCGCGTCTTCATCGCGAGAGCAACATTTGCGCGCGACCATGGACAACTTGTTCTGCTTGGCTCGGTCATGCGAAAGGTCGGCGTCGAGGACACGACCCGAACTCATCTTGCAGTCACGCTGTTTGACGAAAACGGAAATATGCTGCGCGAAATTCCGGCTCGGTTCGCGCCACAGGACATTCCGCGCGGGCCGAAAATGTCTGGTTGGTCGGAGTATCGGATACCCCTTGCTCCAGTTCCAGCCGACACGTCCCGAATTGAAATTCGCGCCTGCGAGGACGCGAGTGGCGGCTAGCTTGCTGCTGAAAAACGCCCCGTTGGGGTATCGCACGATCTCTTTTCGTCATTTTCGCTGAGAACCCAAGCTCTGCAACTCGCTTTGCGCGCCGTTTTTGGCGCGGCCGGTATCGTGTGCGGACCGAAGCGCGGTATGCGGGCACACCGCAGGCCCGGCGGGCGTCACGCCCACGCGGTTTGTGGCGGTCCGCCGCCGAGGAGCGTGGCCATGTGCACCGGGTTCAGCGCGGCGACGACCGATTCGCCCTGCGCGTGCGTGCGCTCGACCCCGCGGTAGCGGCTCTTGCGGAATCAGCCCGTCGTATTCGCCCAAACGAATATCTCCTCAATCCGCTTGCGCAATTTCTGGCTGAGCGCGTGCGCGAGGGTCGGCAGCAGGTTCAATCCGAGTCCAAGGAGCCTCGGATTTGCTCCATTTGCTTCGTTCCCGGTTCAGATCGGAAGAAAACGCGATTTTGCGCCGACAACCGCCGGGTCAGAGGGCCAATATCCGGGTGCCCAATCTTAAGTTGAATCACTGATGGCGTGACCTCAGCTTCGGGAGCAAAGTTGCAATTTTTTCTACCGATACGCTGCTCAAGTGGTGTTCAAGGCCCTCGACATCGCGCTCGACGACATCCGCCGGCACGCCCAATTGAGTCAAAAAAGCCGTCAGTACCCGGTGCCGGTGTCGAATCCCCAGAGCCGCGGCTTCTCCAGTCGGGGTCAGGGAGAGCCCCCGATACCGCTCATAATTTAGTAAGCCGGCCTTCGCCATTTTCTGGATCATCGACGTCACGCTGGCTGAGGCAATCTTCAGCTGATCTGCAATGTCAGCCACACGCGCGTAGCCCTTGGCTTCAATCAACTCATGAATGCGTGCGAGGTAATCTTCCCAGTTTTCGGAGGGTGACGTGGACGAATGCATGTTGATCGATTTGTTTGAGCCGTGTGAATAAAGATTAGGCGAGCCTAAATGTGTTTGTTGACAATAACCATTCCTCGCATTCTTAGGTATGTCTAATGTTTAGTTATACAGCTAATTGTTTATCCGGCGCCGGGGTTTGGGAGGGGGCATGAACGGCACCGATTACAGCGAAGAAAGTTCGGGTTTAAGCCGGACTCTGCATTTTCTGGAGGGCTTCCGCGGCGCAGTCGATGTGCCCCATGGTTCTACCCGGCCCTGGCTGCGTTGTTTGGCCATCGCGGGTTCGTCCTTTCTGGTCAGCGTGGGCTACGTGGCCCGCTACAAATGGGCGAAGGACCCGCTCCCTGGAGTCCTGTTCAAGGACGTGCCGCTTGGGATAGCCGGCGCGACCGGGGCCGTCCACGACGCCAGCAGCGTGGTCGCCGGCCAATGACGGAGCGCAGAGATTGTTATGCAACTTTCCCTCAGCCATGCAATTGGCGGCCCCACGAGCCAGCGCAGATGCCCCATGCTGCTCGCAGTGCTTGCGGCTGTCATCATCGCTCTTGTTCCAAGCGGAATGACTACCGCATGGGCGCAGGGTCCATTGGCATCACCCCAGCCGGCGGCAGGCGATCAAACTTCGGGTAAGTCGGCCGGAACTCAAAATACACTGGGCGGAGCGGTCGGAGATGCCCCGGTCCAACTTGCGGTCGTCACCGTCTCGGCTGAGCTCGATGCTGCGAGGGAGGAAATCGCGCCAAGCCTGGGGGCCGTGAGGTACACGATCGGCTCAAACCAGATCCAGTCGATGGGTCAGGGTGAAGACGCATCATTTCAGCAGGTACTGCTACAAGCCCCTGGCGTGGTGCAGGACGAATTCGGGGAAGTGCATGTGCGCGGGGACCACGGCGACTTGCAGTATCGCATCAACGGGGTGCTCTTGCCAGAAGGCCTCAACGGCTTCGCCCAGGAGCTCGACACCCGCATGATCCGGGCAGTCACTCTTCTGACCGGAACATTACCCGCTCAATTTGGCGACCGCACGGCGGGCATTATCGATGTGACGGCCAAGACGGGTTCCCAATTCAACGGCGGCGAGCTGTCGGTCTATGGTGGAAGTTACGACACCCTCCAATCGTCACTGCAGTCCGGGGGGACCCACGGCAAAATGGAATATTTCGCTGTCGTTTCCGGCAAGCACGACGATCTCGGCATCGATAACACGACCTCCAGTGCCAGGCCGTTGCACGATGTCACCGACCAGGAGAAGGCCTTTGGCTATTTCTCGTGCCGTCTCGACGACACCCGTCGAGTGGCCCTGCTGCTGGGAGCCTCATATGCCAACTTTCAGATCCCGGATACCCCCGGACTAGCGCCCCAATTCCGGTTGGCTGGAAACCCCTCGGCCGACTCCGCTGCAGTCGATGAAAACCAGACCGAGCAGAACTATTACGCCGTGGCCTCCTATCAACAATCAACGAGGGAGGTGTCGCTTCAGCTATCAGCATTTGTCCGCGACACCGACCTCCAGTTCAGTCCCGACCCGGTGCAAGATCTGCTATTCGGCGGTGTTGCCGGAACGGTGGGAAACAGCGATTTTGTATCTGGCATTCAGGCGGACGCATCATTTGCCCCGGGCGATCATCATACGCTACGCGCCGGACTGCTCGCAACCTTTGACCACGAGAAGCTGGACACGAATACCGCAGTCTTCCGGGTGGACTCACTTGGAGAACAGACATCCGACATTCCGATCCATATCGTGGACAACAGTGGTAATCACGGCTCAGGCTTCGGCATTTATCTCCAAGACGAATGGCGGTTTCACGACCGGCTGACGCTAAATTATGGCGCCCGTTACGGCAGATTCGACGCTTCGTTCGATCGAGAAAGCCAGTTGAGCCCCCGGGTGAATCTGGTCTGGCAGATTGCCGATGCCACCTCCGTCCATGCGGGCTATGCCCGCTATTTCATGCCGCCGACCCTGCAGTACATTCAGCCGGCAACCATTGGGAGATTCCAGAACACCACTAACGCACCATTCAACGACAAAGACTATTCGCAAAAGGTCGAACGCGATCATTACTTCGACCTCGGCGTCTCCCATCAAATGGTCTCCGGCTGGCAAGTCACGCTCGACTCATACCTCAAGCTTGCCCGAAACCTGCTCGACGACGGACAGTTTGGGAATGCCGTCATCATTAATAATTTCAACTATACCAAGGGTACCATTTACGGTGCCGAGATCAGCACCACCTACAATCAGGGCCGCTTTTCCGCCTACGGGAACTTTTCCTTCGTTCAGACCGCGGCGCAGGACATCGACTCCGTTCAGTTCGAGTTTCCCCGCGAGGAGCTCGCGTACATCGCGACGCACTCAATCCAACTGGATCATCAAGGGCGATTCACCGGATCCGGCGGCGTCGCCTACAAGTTTTCCCGGGATACCCGGGTTTACACCGACTTTCTTTATGGCAACGGCCTGAGGGCAGGGTTTGCCAATCTCGAAAAAATGCCCGCGTACGGAACGGGGAATGTTGGCATTGAGCATGTCTTCCGTTTGCCTGCGGGACGGATCAAAGCACTGAAGCTGCGCTTCGATTGCCTCAATCTCCTCGACAGAATTTATGAGATCCGCGACGGATCCGGTCTCGGCATTGCCGCCCCGGCCTATGGTCCGCGGCGCGCTTTCTATGGCGGTCTTTCGGCCATTTTCTAAGAACGGTCAATTACTCGCCCAGACAACGTGCCCTCGGCTGGGTATTCCGCATCCCGGGACTTAAATCATTCATTGGGTATCTGGTCGATGACCAGCGCCCATGGCTGCGCGGACTTAAATTTTCCCGAAATGGCTGCCCGGTCCGGATGGAAATGCGAACTTTCGTGAGGCTAATGCCCGGGCGGGGAGATTGGAGCCGTTTTGCAGTTAGCGGAAATGTCCTACGGACCACCACTAGGTGATTGCTCGCGAGACTGGCTGAGTTTGCGCAGATGATTGAGATCGCCGCGAATGAGGGCTTCCTTTTTTGGCCGCGACCAGCGCTTAAGTTGTGCCTCGCGCTGTCGTGCATCGGAAAACGTCGAATAGACTTCGATTCGAAGCAATGCGAAGGGCGGATCGAGTGCGGTTGTTCGGCAAGCTTGGCCAGAGACATGGTCATCAAGCCGTTGCTCCAAATCAATCGATGCTCCGACGTAGAGCATTCCGGAACGCAGACGCAGGAAATAGACGACGGACATGCCCCTCGACAGGCTCGGGGCCATTCGCCGCGCTTTGGCAACCAACATATTCACGGCATTCGAATATGCCGGCCGCAGGCCATGAGCAAGCGGTGTTCGGACCGCGCGTCGAATGGCTGCCCGACCTGGATTCGAACCAGGACTAGGCGAGTCAAAGTCGCCTGTGCTACCATTACACCATCAGGCAAAGGAGGGCGAAGGAAGCCCCCTGGCCCACCGCGGGTCAAGGTCGGAAATCTAGCCGCGCCGCCGCCGGATTAAAAGCCCGGAAACGGGCGCGCCCGCTGGCACAGCTGCAGCGGCAGCCCCCACGGGTCGCGCAGGAAAACCAGCCGGCTGCCGTCGGGCATGATCTCGTCCGAGAACCGCGTCGCACCGGCCCGCGCGAGGCGGTCTCGCTCCGCCCCGGCGTCGGGCGCGAACAGCGCCACGTGCATCACCAGCGGATGGGCGGCCGCCAGGTCGGGGATCGCCGCCCGGGGGTTGGTGTAGAACTCGACGATCACCCGGCCGGTCTCGTCCGCGAGGAAGTGCGTGTAGGGCGCTTCCTCCCGGCGTCGCACCACCTGGAAGCCGAGGTGCTCCACATACCAGCGGCTTTGCGCGCGCGCATCGGGGACATTCAGGGCGAAGTGTTCGAATTTCATGTCGGGGGATGATCCTTCGCCGGATGACGCCCCAGTCCCGCCATCATGGCAATGGCTTTCCCCGGCGCGGGTTCCACCGCGGAATCATGGCCGGCCAAAGAATCTTCGCCACCCGCGCCCATCCGACCGGTCCTTGTACGCAACCCTCCCGCTCATGGGCTTCGAACCACAAACCGCCGGCCAGCCGCTCGTCAACACCCGCAAGCGCACCACCAAGGTGAACATCGCCCTCGTGGTGGGCGTGCTGTTGTTTTTGCTCATCGGGGTGGGTTTCGCCGTCCGGGCCTCGCGCCGCGCGGCAAGGGGCGAGCCCCAGGGCCCGCCGGCGGCGCCGGCGAAGTGAATCCCCGCCCCGCCCCGCCTCCCTATCTCGGGCATTGACGCCGCTTTTGGCCGGCCGTTTGATACCGCGGAATGCCCACCAAGTCCGCCGTCACCCCGGTAAGATACAAGCGCATCGTCCTGAAGCTGAGCGGCGAGGTCCTGCGCGGCAAGGGCACCGAGCCGATCGACGCCGCCACCCTCGAGCGCATGTGCGAACAGGTGAAGGAAATCCACGACCTCGGCGTCCAGGTCTGCGTTGTCATCGGCGGCGGCAACATCTTCCGCGGCCTCCAGGGCGCCAAGCGCGGCGTCGACCGCACCACCGGCGACTACATGGGCATGCTCGCCACCGTCATCAACGGCCTCGCCATCATGGACTGCCTCGAGAAGATGGGCGTCAACACCCGCGTCCAGTCCGCCATCCCGATGAACCAGATCGCCGAGCCGTTCATCATGCGCCGCGCCATGCGCCACCTCGAGAAGAAGCGCGTCGTCATCTTCGTCGCCGGCACGGGCAACCCGTATTTCTCCACCGATACCACCGCCGCCCTCCGCGCCTCCGAACTCCACGCCGACATCATCATGAAGGCCACCAAGGTCGACGGCATCTACGACAAGGACCCCAAGAAGCACGCCGACGCCGTCCGCTACGAGGAGATCACCTTCGTCGACGCCCTCCGCCAGCGGCTCAACGTCATGGACTCGACCGCCTTCTCCCTCTGCCTCGACAACAACGTGCCCATCCTCGTCTTCAACCTGGAGCAGGAACATGCCATCCGCAACGCCGTCCTCGGCCAGAAGATCGGCACCTTGGTCCACAACTGACGTTGTGGACAGTTGAAAGATGCCGGTTGAAAGTTGAAGGTCCCCTCTCCGCTTTCTCTCCTCTTTCAACTTTCACCTCTCAACTTTCAACTCCCCGCCCCCATGTCCCACCCCGCCCTCACCGACGCCCAGGCCCGCATGAAGAAGGCCATCGACTTCACCCTGCATGAGTTCAGCACCATCCACACCGGCAAGGCCTCCCCCTCCATGGTCGAGGGCGTGATGGTCGAGGCCTACGGCTCCCTGATGCGCCTCAAGGAGTGCGCCGCCATCTCCACGCCCGACCCCCGCATGATCCAGGTCCAGCCCTGGGACAAGGGCCTCATCCGCGCCGTCGAGAAGGCCATCCAGCAGGCCAACCTCGGCATCAACCCCATCGTCGACGGCGGCTTCATCCGCCTCCCCCTCCCCGACCTCTCCAAGGAACGCCGCCTCGAGTTCGTCAAGATGACCCACAAGTTCGCCGAGGAAGGCCGCGTCAACATCCGCCACGCCCGCCGCGACGCCATGGAGGCTGTCAAGAAGGCCCAGAAGGACGGCAAGGTTTCCGAGGACGAGTCGAAGCGGCTCGAAAAGGACATCCAGGCGCTCACCGACAAGACGATCAAGGACATCGACACCCATCTCGCCCACAAGGAGAAGGAACTCACCACGGTCTGAACCGGATCTGGCCGGCGACATCCGGGACGGCCGGAAAGTGCGCCCTGCCGTCCCGGGCCCGCCGCCCGCAGCGTGGCTGCGTCGTCGCTCGCGTCATTTCCCGCGCGACCCCGCGATCTTCCGCCGCAGCCAGCGCCGGTAGACGGCGGCGTCCAGCGGCAGCGCCACGGTTTTCCCCGTCCCCGCGGACAGCAGGATCGCATTGGCCAGCTCGACCGGGCGGAGCGCCTCGGCCGCCGGCGCGATCAGCGGCCGCCGGTCCCGGATCGCCGCCACGAAATTCCGCACGATCTCCGCGTGCTGCCCGCCGTGGTCGGCAAACTTCTCCGGCCGCTCGGTCACCGCGGGCTTGGCAAAGCGATCCTGGGTCGTCCGGCCGAACCGCGCCATCGGCACCGCGTTGCGCGTGAACCGGAACTCCCCGTCCTCGATGACCACCCGGCCGTTCTCCGCCGCGACCTCGAGCCGGTTCGTGCCGGGCGCCTCGCCCGTCGAGGTGATGAACGTCGCATGGCTGCCGTTGGCGAACTCCAGGTAGGCCGTCACGTCGTCCTCGACCTCGATCGGGTGATACCGGCCGAACTGGCAAAAACCGCGCACCCGGACCGGCGGGCCGAAAATCCAGACCAGCAGGTCGAGGTTGTGCGGGGCCTGGTTGAGCAGCACGCCGCCGCCCTCGCCCGCCCACGTCGCGCGCCAGCCGCCGCCGGCATAATAGGCGTTGGGCCGGAACCAGTCCGTGATCGTCCAGTTCACCCGCCGCACCGCCCCGAGCTCGCCGCCGCGCACCATCTCCCGCAGCCGGCGGTACGCGGGGTCCGTGCGCTGGTTGAACACCAGGCCGAACACCTGCCGCGGGTTCGTGTGCGCCGCCAGCAGCCTGGCGCCGTCCGCCTTGTCCACCGCCAGCGGTTTCTCCATCAGCACGTGCAGCCCCGCCTGGAGCGCCGCGATGCCCGCCACCGTGTGATGGTAGTGCGGCGTGGCCACGATCACCGCGTCCACCGCCCGCGCCCGCACCAGCGCCGCCAGGTCCGGATAACCCGGTACGCCGGGCAGGGCCGCCCGCGCCGCCGGATCACTGTCCACCACCGCCGCCAGCGTGGCGCGCGGGACCTTGCCCTCGAGCAGGTGCCGGGCGTGCACCTGCCCGATGTTGCCGAGACCGATGATGCCGATGCGGACCGCCTTTTTCATGGGAAAACGAGGCGTCCAGCCTGCGCCCCGCCGCCACCCGGCGCAAGCGGGATAAGCCGGCGGCGGCCCGGAAGGCCCAGGTAGGGCACGGACTCCGTTCCGCGCCCCGGTCGATGCGGCGGTGAAGGGACCCACCGCCCCACCTCAGACAATTCGCCTTTTCTTTTGCCTCCGTCCTCCGACCTCTGTCCTCTGGCCTCTGCCTCCATGGATTTCGTCCTCCCCAGCGACCCTGCCGCCCGCCCGCCCTCGGTCCCCGCGATCGACTTTTCGGCCCTGCTCAACGCCGAGCAGCTCGCCGCCGTCACGGCACCGCCGGGCCCTCTGCTCGTCCTCGCCGGCGCCGGCTCGGGCAAGACCCGCACCCTCACCTACCGCGTGGCGTACCTGCTGTCCCAGGGCGTGAAGCCGGGCGAGATCCTCCTGCTGACCTTCACCAACAAGGCCGCCAAGGAAATGCTCCACCGCGTCCAGGACCTCACCGGCATCGAGCCGGCCCGCTTCTGGGGCGGCACCTTCCACTCCCTGGGCAATCGCGCCCTCCGCATCTACGGCGACGCGATCAAGCTCCCGAAGAACTTCACCATCCTCGACGCCGACGAGTCGGAAACGCTCCTCAAGCAGACCGTCGAGGCCGCCGACAAGCTCTTCTTCAAGGACAAGACCAACCCCCGCCCCGGCCCGCTCTTCAGCGTCCTCTCCCTCGCCCGCAACACCCAGCTGTCCCTCCGCGACACCGTGGCGAAGAACTTCCCGCAGTACGGCGAAATCGCCGACCGCTTCCCGGCCTTCGCCACCGCCTACGCCAAGGCCAAGCACGACCAGGCCGTCGTCGACTACGACGACCTACTCGAGCTCTGGCTCAAGCTCCTGACCGATGCGCCCGAGGTCGCCGCGTATTTCGCCAATCGCTTCCGCCACGTCCTCGTCGACGAATACCAGGACACCAACACCCTCCAGGCCCAGATCGTGGACCGGCTCGCCCCGCACCACCGCGTCATGGCCGTGGGCGACGACGCCCAGTGCATCTACTCGTGGCGCGGCGCCGACTTCGAGAACATCATGACGTTCCCCGAGCGCCACCCCGGCACCGTCATCCACCGCATCGAGATCAACTACCGCTCCACGCCCGAGATCCTCGCCTTCGCCAACGGCGTCCTCAACGCCCAGCCCAAGGGCCGCCACTTCGACAAGGAACTCCGCGCCGCCCGCGGCCACTCAGTCAAGCCCTACGTCGTCGCGACCATGGACGACCGCGAGCAGGCCGAGTTCATCCTCAAGCGCATCCACTCGCTCATCAGCGACGACGGCGTCTCGGCCAGCCAGATCGCCATCCTCTACCGCTCGCACTTCCTCGCCCTGGAGATGCAGCTCGCGCTCTCCCGCGCCGGCATCCCGTACCAGATCACCAGCGGCGTGAAGTTCTTCGAGCGCCAGCACGTCCGCGACCTCGTCGCCCTGCTGCGCTTCGTCTACAACCCCGCCGACGCCCAGGCCTGGCAGCGCATCGCCATCCTGCTCCCGAAGGTCGGCGAAAAGGGCGCGCAGAAGATCCACGCCGCCGCCCTCGACCACGCGCGGCTCATGCAGAAGAACTTCATCGACATCCTCGGCACCGACGACGTGAAGAGCAAGGTCGCCAAAGACGCGAAGCCGGAGTGGGAGCAATTCTGCGCCTCGCTCCAACAGGTCGCCGAGGCCATGAGCAACCAGAAGCCCAGCGACACCGTCACCGTCGCCATCGAGGGCTGGTACGGCGACTACCTGAAGGGCGCCTACGCCGACTACATCGACCGCCTCGAGGAACTGAAGGCGCTCGTCGGCTTCGCTTCCCGCTTCGAGGAGATGCAGGACCTGCTTGCGCAGATCGTGCTCCTCAACGGCGAGACCAGCGAGCGCCACGTCGACGCCAACGAGGAAGCCATCCGCCTCACGACCATCCACCAGGCCAAGGGCCTCGAGTACGACGTCGTCTTCCTCATCGGCGCCGCCGACGGACAATTCCCCACCCGCCGCTCCATCGAGAGCGGCGACGTCGAGGAGGAGAGACGGCTGTTCTACGTCGCCGTCACGAGAGCCAAGAACGAACTCTACATCAGCTATCCCAAGGTCGCCACCCGCGCCGGCCCGGGCGGTATGATGCTAACGCCTTCCCGCTTCCTCGAAGAACTCGACGAAGACCTCTACGAGGAACTCCGCATCAAGCGCAGCTACGGGTGGTAGGCTGCAGGCGATATCAATATCTACAGCCTGACCCTTCGTGATCCTCCTCACAAAGAAAGCGAATCACACGGGAGCAAAAGACCAATGACCGTCTATAAATATCTACCACCTCATCTTGTAGATTCAATCATTGGCAAACGGCTACTAAGGTTTACTCAGCCAATCGAATTTAACGACCCGTTCGAATGTAGTCCTTATATCACGGAGTATGCAGATGGTTCACAGCAAAAGAAAATCATCTTACAAGCCGCGAAAGATATCTCGGCGGAAAATATCAATCTACCGCGTCACGCGCGGAGAAAAATAGAGAAAATAACAAAAAAAGTTGTCCGCCAGAAAATCCGAGCTCACGAAAGAAACCCAGATGTGGTGCAGCTATTGAATCAAAAGTCTTTCCTTGAACGTCTATCAGACAGTTTTGGCATACTAACACTCAGCGCAGACCCAAAAAACATACTAATGTGGGGACACTATGCCGAGAAGCACACAGGGATATGTGTCGGCTTTGAGTCGACGCATTCGTTCTTCACAGGCCCAAGCGAAGAAGTCTTTCGAATACGACATGTCGATTATGAGAACGAACGGCACAAGACAACGTTGGGCAGCGCGGAGGGAGACGACCTGAAAATTTTCTTCAGAAAATCCTCCGTGTGGTTCTACGAGAACGAATATCGTGTAATTAGGCCGTTGAAATTAGCGACAACGCAGAAGCCTCCTCCAAGGCCCAACGGCCGCCCAATTTATCTTTTTGAGTTTCCGGCGGACGCCTTAACGGAAGTCTTATTTGGAGTCCGAACAGACGAAACGACCAAAGCGGTGGTCCGCGCCCACCTTAAATCCGAGCCAAAGTTCTCTCATGTGCGCCAAGTGTCATTGGAACCGGATACTCACGTCTTTCGCTTTAAGCACTAACCGACCATATAGCCGAACCGAAGCCCGGGGCCGATCCAAGGGGTCAGGCTTTACATCTTTCCCTCGCATCCGGCCCGGCGCCCGCACAGTTAGCCATCGCGTTGGCCAGGCGGCATGATGTCATGCGCATCAATAATCTGAACCATCTTACGACAACATATGGCATTCAGGCTTGCATATGCGACGGCTGTGAGAGCGACTCCGAATAATGCTGGCCGCATTTGATCGAGTCACCTGCCCCATCTACTCGGAGACCCCTGTGGGTTTTGATCATGAAGGCACCGCAGCACTTGTGCAGTCGAGAAAATCTACATGGGTAGTTACTTCCAGTCATGTAGTAGTTGGACTTTCTGCAGCCCGCTTTTGGATAGGCGGTAAGCCATTACAACCCCTCGGCGAAGAAACGGTGTATTTTTGTCCACCCCCTGCTGACGTTGCGTTCTTCCAACTGAATGAGATGAAGGCCAATGCCGTTCGCGCAGCGGGAACTCGGTTTCTTTCGCTGGCCGCTTTCGGTTCTTACGAAGATGGCCCCCGCGACTGTGTTGTCACTGGATACCCTTATCGGTGGGCCAGCGATCCCAGTGTGACAATTGATCCAGAGACCGAACTCATTTCTGCGCAGCAAATGGCCTATCAATCCACTCTGCTTTCTAGAGCAAAGCTAGAGTTCGTCCCCGGAATTAATCGCAGCGTTAACGTCGCAGTCAAAGCTGACAGGATGAATGAGATTGAGTCCGGCAAAAACATTTCTGTCGCGCGTTTCGATTTTATACGCCTCAGCGGTGGTATAATTTGGCAGCGTCAATCTGATAATATTACTCGCGCGATTGCCATCGTGACTGATCACGACCCAAAATTGAAGCTCCTACTTGGCACCATCGTAACACCTCTCATCTTCAAGATGGCTGAAAAACTTGGCCCTGATTTCTAAGTCGATTCAGGAGGTCCGGCAGAAGGGGTCATTGCTTTGTATTTTGTAGTCCCTCAATCAGGCGTGCGGCAGCACCGGCCGGCACTAAACTATCCGTTTGCTTCGCCGGATTTCGCACCCCTCATTTTCGCCATGCCGCGCAAGCGCAAGGTCAGTGAGATCGTCAAGGAGGCCCGCCAGCTGCCCTACGGGGAGCGCGCCGAGCTCATTGAGCAGCTGATCGCCGACACCGTCAGGAACCCCGACCCGAAGATTGACAAGGCCTGGGGCGATGAAGCGCTCCGCCGCATCAGGGATATCGAGGAAGGCAAAGTGAAAGGCATCCCACTCGACAAGGCGTTGGCGCGGGTGCGCAAGACTGTTGGGCCGTGAAACCGGTCATCCTCCATCGCGAAGCGCTGGAGGGGGCACGAGCCCGGGGTCAGGCTTTGTTGTTTGTGGTCTGGCGAACCCGCGGACCGAGCCGCTCTGCACTGCCTGGCCAGCCCTGGCTCCCGCCATTGAACATTACCTTGCCGCCGGAGTCTGACTTTCAGTTCCCATGCGCTCCCCTGCTGGCGTCACCCGGTTTGTCTGCCTTTCCGTGAAGGTCTCCCTGCTGGCCTGCGTGCTGCCCGTTTTGGCATTCTCTGTGGATGCCACCCCGACCGTCCGTGCTGCCCGGCCCGCGCCGTTGCCGCGTTACGATCCATCCATCCGGGAAAAATACCTGGCCGAGCAGGCCGCCAAAGCGGCCGCAGCCGAAATGGCCACCCCGACACCTGCGCCCGCCCCCGCACCGAAGCCCGCGCCCACGCCCGTGTCGGCTGAGGGCCGGATTGTCCTCGATCCCATGGTCGTCTTTGGGAGCCGCGACGGCCTCAAGCTGCCGCCGCCCTTGCCCCGGGTCCATTATTTTGCCCCCCTCCAGGATCTGCCGGGCGAGCCGTTCGAATCAGGCTCCGCGCGGGATGCGCGCCTGGTCAGGAAACACTACGGTGCCTTCGGGGACGCCCTCAGCCATCTGCCTTTTTTCGGCCCGGCCATGGTCGAGGGCGCCCGCCAGGCCGAGGCCGAGCTGAAGCACGCCCAGGACCTCAACCGCATCGTTGACTCCATCGACCTCGCCGTCCTCGCCGGCCAGGACCCGGAGATCACCCGCAAGGCGCGCGCCGAATACCTGAAACTCTATTACAGCGGTCCCGCGAAATAACAACCGAGGCTCAAACGGAAATGGGGCTTGGGTTGCACGATCTCACCCAGTCCGGCAGTCACAAACCTCCAACGACGACTCCATTTCCAGAGTTGCCCATCTTCGCGGTCATTGTGACCTTGACGGTGTGGGACCGCTCCCATGCCAGCCGGCCGTGACGCCGCCCCCGTTTCCCTTCAACCCATCCGCCCTCCCATGCTCACCTATATTCTGATCGGCCTCGCCGTTCTCATCATTGGGTTCCTCATCGCCGCGTCGCTGCGGCCGGACGAGCTGCGGGTCGAACGTCGCATCACCCTGTCGGCCCCCGCCGCCATCGCGTTTGGCCAGATCAATGACCTCCACAAATGGCAGGAGATGTCGCCCTACGTGAAAGAGGATCCCGCGGCGAAAACCGCTTTCGCCGGACCGGCCGCCGGCGTCGGCGCATCGTTCTCCTGGTCGGGCAACGTCAAGGTCGGCGAGGGCCGCATGACGATCATGGAAAGCCGGCCCCACGAGCTCGTCCGGTTCAAATTTGAATTCTTCAAACCCTGGTATTGCACGAACACCACCGACTTCATCTTCCGGTCCACCCCGTCCGGCACCGAGGTCACCTGGGCCATGTCCATGAAAAACAACTTCATCGCGAAAGCCTCGGGCCTCGTCATGAACATGGACAAGATGATCGGCGAAAACTTCGAGGTCGGTCTGGCGAAGCTGAAGGAGATCGCGGAGGCGGCGGCGAAGCAGTAGGCCGCCATCCGACTGCACCAACCGCAGGGGCCGGGCGAAGGGGTGAGGCGGCGGATTTTGATATATTGCCCGGCACTCCCTTCCGGGCCGCACGGGTCGCCCGGCACTAAACTATCCGCTTGCTTCGCCGGATTTCGCGCCCCTCATTTTCGCCATGCCGCGCAAGCGCAAGGTCAGGGAAATCGTCGAGGAGTCCCGCCAGCTGCCCTGCGACGAGCGGGCCGAGCTCATCGAGCTGCTGATCGCCGCCACCGTAGGAACCCCGACCCGAAGGTCGAAGTGGCCGGGGCGACGAAGCGCTCCGCCGCATCAGGGAAATTGAGGATGGCAAAGTGAAAGGCATCCCCCTCGACAAGGCGTTGGCGCGGGTGCGCAAGACCGCTGGGCGGTGAAACCGGTCATTCTCCATCGCGAAGCGCTGGAGGAGTTCAACGCGGCGGCGGCACACCACGCGTGGATCGACTCTGCGCTGTCCCGACATTCCCTTACAGCTGCCGGCAGTTTCCTTCGTTCATCCTTGCACCATCCTCGCATGATATTGGCTGGATCCATATTGAAACCTGCTTA
>CAYRDN010000054.1:0-23443 GCA_964423065.1 uncultured Oleiharenicola sp.
GTGCCGGATCCGCCAGCCATGGATCACGGGACGACCCGGCCGTCGGAGTTGAAACGGAGGAGCGTGCCCTTCTGATAGGTGCGCCCGTCACGGACGAGGTCCTCGCTGAGGACGCATTGCTTGAGCCGGCCGTTCTCATGCAGCCAGATTGACTCGCTGAAGGAGCCGGCCCGGCAGGGTATGCCCTGGATGCGGACGTCCTCGCGCAGGAAAAACTGTTTCAGGGCGCCGTCGGGATAGAACGCGGCCTGAACGCCCTCCGGTCCGCCGCTGCCGCGACAGAGGTGGCCCTGCACCTCCGTGTCGCGCGGGAACGCGCAGACCGTGACAACGCCGTCGTTGTTTTGGAACACCCAGGTGTCGACGGGGATTTTAAGCCGTCCCAGGTCGATTTCCCGGGAGGCGGTGAAACCCACGGGCACGCCGTTGGGCCGGAGGTGGACCCAGCCCCGTTTGCATGGACGCCCGCCGATGAGCGTGTCCTCTTTCAGCAGGCCGATCACGAGACCGTCGTCCTCCGTTCTCACCTTGCTGAAGGCGACGCCTTGCACGATGACGTCGTGCTGCCAATCGGAGCAGCCGGCGAGCAACACGGCCCCGGCCTGAAGCAGGACCAGGGCGAGCCAGTTGGTTTTCGTTGTTTTCATGGGGGTGGGAAGTCCTCGAGGCGGGCGACGGTCATTGTCGCCGCGGATCGATACGGCAATAATACCCGAACCCAGGCAGCGGCGTTAGTTGATAATCCTGATGCGGCTCATCGCCTGAGCCAATAACCACCATGTCCGGCAGTTAGTGAATCGCCCGCCTTCGCCCTTTGGGCTGCGGCGCGGCACCTTTCGGCTTCCGAAAGGTGGAGGCGCGGGGCGGAATCGAACCGCCGATAGAGCTTTTGCAGAGCTCGGCCTTACCACTTGGCTACCGCGCCGGACCAAAATCGGCCGGAACTTGGGTCAAATCCGGGCGTGGCGCAAGTACTGAAATGCCGCCTTCAATCCAGCCGGATTTTCCCACGAAACACACGAATCACACGAAAGACACGCGAGTCACCAATTAAGAGATCAACCATTGTTCAACCACCAGGGAGAAGGGACCCGGGGATCGCATGAGTCGAATTAGGTCGTGTCTTCAAAAAACCCGAGCCCGATCAAGCCACGGTAGGCAGCCCGCTTGCGGGCACAGATTAAGCGCGAGCCCCTCGACTTGCTCGGGGTCCTGAGCCATGTCGAACGGACAAGCTCGCTGGCCCACAAAGCCAGTTTGAAGACACGCCCTAGTGTCCGATCAGGGTGGATCCGTGGTTAAAAGGATTGGGCTAGTTTTTCGTGTGTTTGGTGTGTTTCGTGGTGCCTCAACCTTCCCCATGACCTGGAGTCAGCATTCAGGCTAGACTCCCGGCGTCCGTTTACGGTTAATCCCGCATGGCCTGCACCGTTTTCACCATCGCCAACCAGAAGGGCGGCGTCGGCAAGACCACCACCGCCGTCAACCTCGCGGCGGCCCTCGCCGAGCGCAAGATCCACACCCTCGTCGTGGACCTCGACCCGCAGGCCAACGCCACCAGCGCCCTCGGCATCGACAAGGTGGAGGGCAAAAGCCTCTACGGCCCGCTGCGGGGCGAGGGCAGCGCCTTCGAGATGCTCACCCCCACCGCCTGGCCGCACCTCGCCCTCATCCCGTCGGAGGTCGACCTCGCCGCCATCGAGATCGAACTGGCCCAGCAGGAGAACTACCTCATGCGGCTGCGCTCCGTGCTCGAGCCGCTCCGCAAGTCCGGCGGCTACCGCGCCATCATCATCGACTGCCCGCCCGCCCTGGGCATGCTCTCGATGAACTCCCTCGCCGCCGCCGACCACCTGCTGATCGCGCTCCAGTGCGAATACATGGCCCTCGAGGGCCTCGGCCAGATCCTCAAGGTCGTCGACCGCCTCAAAAAGGCCGGCGTCAACCCCGACCTCGATGTCGGCGGCATCGTCATGACCATGTACGACAGCCGCATCAACCTCGCCAAGCAGGTCGTGGACGAGGTGCGGCAACACCTGCCGGACAAGATCTTCGCGACCCTCATTCCGCGCACGGTCCGGCTGAGCGAGGCGCCGAGCTTCGGCCAGCCGATCTTCACCTACGACCCGCACGGCGCCGGCGCCACCGCCTATCGCAGCCTCGCCCAGGAGGTGGCGGCCCGATTTGAGCTGAAGCCCAACGAAGCTGGCTAGCGTGGCGCACCCGCAATGGCATTAATCAGATGGCCCGGTGCAGGTCGGGGTTTATCCCCGACATCCGCCCAAACGTCGGGAGTAAAGCCCGACCTACGGGGGCAAGTGCCAGCCGCGGGTAGCCGGCTTGGATGATTTGCCAACCCGCGCCCGCTGACTAATCACTACCCTCCCCCTACTCGCTACCCGCTACCCACCACTCGCTACTCTCCCCTCCCCCATGCTCGCCCTCCTGAACAAATACCGCGCCGTCTTCGGCGTCGGGCTGCAGAGCAACCTGGTCTACCGGGTGAACTTCGGCGTGCGGGGCTTCTTCTCCTTCTTCCACCTCCTGGTGGTCTTCATCCTCTGGAGCGCAGCCTACGCCAGCAAGCCGCTGATCAACGGCTTCACCTTCGCGCAGACCTTCACCTACTTCGTCGTCATGATCGTCGTGCAGTTCATGATCGGGGCGTTCAATGAGGACTACCAGATCAGCGACGAGATCCGGAACGGCCTGATCAACCAGTTCCTGCTCAAGCCGGTGAACTATTTCCTCTACCGCTTCAGCATCTACGCCTCGGCCCGCCTGGTCACCGGGGTGCTCATCCTGATCCCGGTCGTCGTGACCTACCCGCTGCTGCGGCACCACCTGGTCCTCCCGCACGAATGGTGGCGCTTCGTCCTCGCCGTGCCGATCCTGCTGATGTCCGCCCTGATCCAGTTCGGCATCGCGTATTGCTTCGGGATGCTGAGCTTCTGGTTCCTCGAGATCCAGGGCTTCGTCATCCTGTCGATGGCCATCGAGACCATGCTGGGCGGGCAGATCTTCCCGCTCGACCTGCTGCCCAACTGGCTCTTCAACGCCTCGGCCGGGCTCCCCTACTTCTACCAGATGTATTTCCCCGTCGCCCTGCTGACCGGGCGCATCAGCGACCCGGCGGTGATCCTCGCCATGATGCAGATCCAACTCTTCTGGGTCGCCATCGTCCTGGTCGTCTGCCAGGTTCTCTGGCGCCGCGGACTCCGGCTGCACACCGCGGTCGGCGGCTGACCGGGCATTTTCAACCACCAATGAGCACTCATGGGACACTGATCAGTCGAGCCATCCAGCCCGCCACTGTCTCTGTTCAACAATTAGGGCGGGTCTTCAAATTGGCTTGTGGGCCAGCGAGCTCGCTCGCGCTTCATCCGCGCCCGCAAGCGGGCTGCCTACCGTGGCATGACCGGTCAAATCGTAGGTTTGCAGACACGCCTTGATGAATATTAGTGTGTAATAGTGGTTACCTCTGCCTCGCCTCTGCCATGACCCTCGCCCACTACGCCCGCATCTGGCTGTCCTCCGCGCGGTATTCGCTGACGCGGATGCTGATGTTCCGCGGTGATTTCTTCGTCTGGGCGCTGGTCGAGCTGTTCTGGATGTCGGTCAACCTGCTGATGGTTTCCGTCATCTACGACCACACCGACTCGGTCGCCGGCTGGAGCAAGTACCAGATGATGCTCCTCGTCGGCACCTCCATGCTCATCCAGCGCTTCCTGATGGGCTTCTTCTGGAGCAGCATCTTCGAGATGGGGCGCAACATCCGGAGCGGCAACTTCGACTACTTCCTCGCCCAGCCCGGCAACA
The DNA here is from genome assembly GCA_964423065.1 of uncultured Oleiharenicola sp. Taxonomy (GTDB): domain Bacteria; phylum Verrucomicrobiota; class Verrucomicrobiia; order Opitutales; family Opitutaceae; genus Lacunisphaera. The sequence goes on from CAYRDN010000054.1 coordinate 3,820, forward strand.
TCATGTTCATGGCGACCACGCGGAAGATCGATCCCGACAGCCTGCTCAACTCCGTCGTGGCCATGGCCGTCGTCGCCTATTCCGCGCACCGGCTCGGCCTGCATCCCGGCGCGGGCGACATCGCGCTCTACGCGCTCATGATCGCCTGCGGGCTCGTCATCCATTACAGCATGCTCGTGCTGAGCATCTCGCTCGCGTTCTGGATCACCAGCGCCCAGGGCATCGAGGGCAGCTACTTCACCCTGAGCGAATTCTCGCGGCTGCCGCGCGAGGCGTTCCACGGCTTGGCGCGCATCGCCTTCGTCTGGCTGCTGCCGGTGGTGGTCGTGAGCAACACCCCCGCCCGCACCCTCCTGCAGGGCTTCGACCTCCGGCTGGCCGCCTGGCTGGTGGCCATCACGGCCGTCTGGTTCTCGGTGACGGTCTTTGTCTTCAACCGCGGCCTCCGCCGCTACTCCAGTGCCAGCAGCTAGGACGGGCGAAGCCCGCAAATCCCAAACGCCAGACTCCAAGAGCCAAACTAAGACCGGCTGCGCCGGTTAAAACGCCAAATGTCCAAAGTCCAAAATGCCAAATAAGAACCAATCATCGGCGGGATATGGTTTGGCCTTTGGCGTTTGGCCTTTGTGATTTCATTCCTCGTGTCTGAAGAACCCACCGCCCTCGAAACCCGTCTCGGTTACCGCTTTCGCGACCGGGCGCTCCTGCGCGAGGCGCTGACCCACGGCTCCTACCTGCAGGACGACCCGGCCCCGGGCGCGCACAACCAGCGGCTCGAGTTCCTGGGCGACGCCGTCCTGCACTTCATCCTCACCGACGCCCTCTACCGGCAGTCCACCACCGAGCGCGAGGGCGTGCTCAGCCGCCGCCGGGCCATCCTTTCCAAGGGGGAGTTCCTGACCCGGCTGGCCCGCGACCTCGGGCTCGACGCCAGCCTGCGGCTGAGCAAGAGCGAGGAGGACACCGGCGGCCGCACGCGCGCGTCGATCCTCGAGGACGCGTTCGAGGCGCTCGTCGCGGCCATCTACCTCGACAGCGACCTGGCCACGACGCAGCGGGTCGTGCTCGCCTGGTACGGCCCGCTCGCCGACCGGCTCACCCCGGCCGAGGAGGCCGAGAATCCCAAGGGCCGCCTGCAGGAACTGGTCCAGCCCGCGCACGGTAACACCGCCCTGCGCTACGAGGTGCTCGCCACCACCGGCCCGCGGCATGCCCGGGCCTTCGAGGTCGCGGTCTTCCTGCACGATGAGAAACTCGGCACCGGCCGGGGCTCGTCCAAGAAGATCGCCGAGGAGGCCGCCGCGAGCGCGGCGGTGGCCGCGCTGGGCAGACGCCAGCCGTAAAGATCCCCGGGGCCAGCCCCGCGGCATCGGGCCAAAAGGAGGCGGACGATCAGTCCCGCGGGCTTTCGGCCGCGCCGCCCCTGCCTCGCGGGTCTGATAATCCCGCCTCCAGCCAAGCCGATGCTCCGACATTACCCCTTGCGGGTTGCACCGCACGCTCAAGCCTCCACGTTTGTTGCCCGTGCCTGAATCAACGACCAGTCCGCGCACCAAGCTCACCGGCGTCTGCCCGGCGGCGCGGGCCTATGCCCTCGCGGAACTCGGGCACCGGCGGCCGGCGCCAGTCTGGCTCGTCATCCACGAGGAGGCGCAGCAGGCCGACGCCCTCGCCGAGGACCTCGCGCTGTTCCATCACGCCCGGAACCCGAAGGCCGCGCTGGAAATCATGCTCTTCCCCGAGGCCCAGACCGACAACCGCGACCTGCGCGAGGCGTTCACCGCCGCCAGCGACCGGCTCGCCGTGCTGAGCCGGCTGCGTGCGGTGGGCCGGGTGCCCTCACCCGGCGACGCTGATCCCCGCGGGGTGGGGGCACCCCGCCCACCGCTCGTCATCCTCGCCACCCCCGCCGCGCTGCTGCAGCCGGTGCCGCTGCTGGCGGATTTCGCCCGCCGGGAAACCGGGCTGGAGCGCGGCCAGCAGCATTCCTTTCCGGCCCTGCTCGAGCTGCTGCGCGCGTATGACTACGACGCCGAGGCCGTGTGCGAGGCGCCCGGCCAGTACGCCGTGCGCGGCGGCATCATCGACGTCTACCCCATCACCGCCCACCAGCCCTGCCGGCTGGATTTCTTCGGCGACACCCTCGAGGACATCCGCGCCCTCGATCCGGTGACCCAGCGCTCGGGCGAGCCGGTGGAAAGCATCGTCCTCACCGCGGCGCCGAAACTCCAGACCTCGGCCGCGCACGCCTCGCTGCTGGATTACCTGCCTCCCGCCGCGCACGCCGTCCTGCTCGAGCCCAAGGCGCTGGAGGAGCTCTTTGATTCGCTGGCGCCGGATGACAGTTCGAGTCCTCCGGACGGCCCGGCTCCCCCCGGCTCATCAGGACGATTCGCCCCACCCTTCCTGGAGCGTCTGCCGCGGGCCTGCGCGCACCTGACGGGGTTGAGCGACCTCGATCTGGCCAGTTCGCTCTTCGACGGGGCCGGCGAGGAGGAGACCTGGGACACAGAATCCCTCGCGCACCACCGGACATATCCCGCGGAGCACCTGCTCGCCCATGAGCGGCTGCAGGCCGAGGAGGATGCGCGCCGGCAATTCCTGGAAAAGGTGGCCGCCTGGAAGCGCGCCGGCTGCACGGTCGACTTCGTCATTTCCAAGGAAGGCGAGGAACAGCGCGTGCGCGAGCTGCTCGACGAACACGCCGCGCTCAAAAAAATCAAGCCGCGCTTCCTGCGCGGGACGCTGGCCGAGGGCTTCAAGGTGACCTTCCGTTCCGGCGGAGCGAGTCCGCCGGACGGGCCGCCGCCCGCCGGCCACGTCGTCGTCTCCGAGACCGAGATCTTCGGCCGCCGCCGGGTGCGCCGCATCGCCCCCAAGCGCGCCGTCGCCGCCCAGTCGGCGGTCGACCAGCTGCTCGATTTCTCCGAACTGGTGGAGGGAGATTTCGTCGTCCATCTCTCGCACGGCATCGCGCAGTACCGCGGGCTGACCAAGCTCGAGACCGGCGACGGCATCCGCGAGGTCATCTCGCTGGAGTTTGACGACAAGGTCACGCTGCACGTGCCGCTGCAGGAATCGCACCTCATCAGCCGCTATGTCGGGCTGACGAAGGCCAAGCCGCAGCTCGGCCGGGTCGGCTCCGGCCGCTGGGAAAAGGCCCGGCAGTCCGCCGAGCGGGCCACGCTCGACCTCGCGGCCGAGCTGCTGCGCATCCAGGCCCAGCGCGAGGCGCAGCCCGGACATGCGTTCCTGGAGGACAATGCCTGGCAGCGGGAATTCGAGGCGGCGTTTCCCTTCACGGAGACCCGCGACCAGGCGAAGGCCATCACGGAGATGAAGGCCGACATGGAGCGGACGCGGCCGATGGACCGGCTGCTGTGCGGCGACGTCGGCTTCGGCAAGACGGAGGTGGCCATCCGCGGCGCCTTCAAGGCCGTGATGGGCGGCCGGCAGGTGGCGGTGCTGGTGCCGACCACGGTGCTGGCGCAGCAGCACCTGAACACCTTCCGCGAACGCATGGCCGGCTATCCGGTCGCGGTCGAGATGATCAGCCGGTTCCGCACGCCCCAGGAACAGGACGACATCCTGGCCGCCGCGGCCGGGGGCCGGATCGACATCCTGATCGGCACGCACCGGCTCATCCAGGAGGACGTGAAGTTCAAGGACCTCGGGCTGGTCATCGTGGACGAGGAACAGCGCTTCGGCGTGAAGCACAAGGAGGTCTTCAAGCGCTGGCGGGCGCACGTGGACATGCTGTCGATGAGCGCCACGCCGATCCCGCGCACGCTCTACCTCGCGCTCACCGGCGCCCGGGACCTGAGCACGATCGAGACGGCGCCGGCCAACCGGCTCCCGATCCAGACCATCGTGAAAAGCTACGACGAGAAGCTGGTCGTCGAGGCCATCCGGCACGAGGTGCGGCGCGGCGGGCAGGTTTTCTACCTGCACAACCGCGTCCTGAGCATCGACCTCGTCGCGGCGCGGCTGCGCGAGCTGCTGCCCGGGCTGAGCATCGGCGTCGGCCACGGCAGGATGGGCGCGGAAGGGCTCGAGCGAATGATGACGGACTTCGTCGCCGGCGTGTACCAGGTGCTGGTCTGCACCACGATCATCGAGTCGGGCCTGGACATCCCGAATTGCAACACGCTCATCATCGAGGGCGCGGACCGCTTCGGCCTGTCGCAGCTTTACCAGCTCCGCGGGCGCGTCGGCCGGTTCAAGCACCAGGCCTACGCCTACCTGCTGCTCCACCGGCACACGCGGCTGCTGGACCTCGCGCGGCAGCGGCTCAGCGCGATCCGCCAGCACAACCAGCTCGGCGCCGGCTTCCGCATCGCCATGCGCGACCTGGAGCTGCGCGGCGCCGGCAACCTGCTCGGCGCGGAGCAGAGCGGCCACATCGTGGGCGTGGGCTTCGAGCTTTACTGCCAGCTGCTCCGGCAGAGCGTGGCCCGGCTGAAGGGCGAGAAGCACGCGTCCCTCGTCCGCGCCAGCGTGAAGCTGGACTTCGTCTTTGTCGGCGAGGGGGTCGAGACCGCGCGGGCGGAAGCCACGGACAGTTTCAGCGCCCTGCGGCAGGCGGAGCGGGTCGAGGGCGAGATCGACCGGATCCAGGCGCGGCTGCCCGCCGGTTACATCGGCGAGACGCGCTTGCGCATCGATTTTTACCGGCGGCTGGCGCTGGCCGAGAGCCCGAAGCAGGTGCGGGAGATCGAGGCGGAGCTGCGCGACCGTTTCGGCAAGTTCGGCGAGACCGTGCGGGCCCTGCTGCTGGTGACGGAAATCCGGACCCGGGCGGAACAAAAGGGGGTGCTGTCCGTCGAAAGCCAAGGCAGCCGCCTGAAGTGCCTCCGCAACTCGGGGCGGCGCGACGATTTCATCCAATTAAGCCATCGCTTTCCCCGCTTGACCGCCCCCACCCCCCTTGCAAGGTTGAAAGAAGTCATTACTTTCCTGCAAAATCTAACCGCTTCATGACTCTCCGAGGTTTCCGCCCAATCCCCCTTACCCTCCTAGCCGCCGGGCTTCTCACCGCGGCCCGGGCCCAGATGGCGAGCCCGCCTCCGGACAACCTCAACCTCCGCTACGCCAACGGGATCACGGCCATCGTCGAGGATCACATCATCACCGTGGACGACGTCCGGCGCGAGATAGGACCACTCATCCCCGAGATCCAGAAACAGAGCCACAACGAGCAGGAGTTCAATGAAAAGGTGGAGGCCCTGCAGGAGGACGTGATCCAGAACCTCATCGACCGCGTGCTCATCGTGAAGGACTTTTACAAGGACGAGAAGCGCAAGGTGCCCACCAGCTACATCGACAACCAGCTCGCCGAGACCATCATCACGCAGTTCGACGGCGACCGCAGCAAGTTCCTCGCCTATCTCCGCTCCCGCGGCATCTCGCAGAAGGACTACCGCAAGGAACTCGAGGAGGACATGATCTACGGCTACATGCGCCAGCAGCAGTCCAAATCCGCCAGCACCGTCAGCCCGGTCAAGATCGAGACCTTCTACAAGGAGAACAAGGACCGGTTCTATCAGGAAGACAGCGTGCATCTGCGCCTCATCCAGATCACCCGCGCGGCCGACGACACCGACGACATGCTGCGCACGCGGGCGGCGGTGGTCATCAACCAGCTGAACACCGGCGCCGACTTCGGCAACCTCGCCCGGCAGTTCAGCCAGGACTCCCGCAAGGGCAAGGGCGGCGACTGGGGCTGGCAGCGCCGCTCCGACCTGCGCAAGGAATTCAGCGACGTGATCTTCGCCCTCGACAAGGGCAAGCACAGCGACGCCATCATCATGCCGGAAGGCGCCTTCATCCTCTTTGTCGAGGATCGCAAGTTCGCCGGTCTCCAGCCCCTCGACGAGGTGCGGCCCGAGATCGAGCGCGTGCTCGTCCAGCAGGGCTCCCGGCAGGCCACCGAACGGTGGCTGGAGAAATTAAGGCGCAACGCCTACGTGAAGCACTTCTAGGTGCTGATGCCCGCGGGCCGGCGGGCGCAGCACCACGGCCCCATGAGCGATGACACTTACCAGCCCCTGCGGGTGAAGGACCTGGCGGTCAGCGACCGGCCGCAGGAACGCCTGGAAAAACTGGGACCGGCCGCGCTCAGTGACACCGAGCTGCTCGCCATGCTGCTGCGCAGCGGCAGCAAGGGGCACAACGTGCTGGAGATCTCGCGGCGGCTGCTCACCGACGCCGGCTCGCTGCCCGGCCTGACCCGGTGGACCGAGGCGGATTTCCGCCGCCTGACTGGCATCGGCCGCGTGAAGGCCCTGCAGCTGGTCACGGTCATGGAGATCGTCCGCCGCGTGCTGGCCCGGCCGCCCGAGCCCGAGGCCATCTTCAACCGGCCCCACCTCGTGCTGGCCCATTTCGAGGCGCAGATCAACGGGCTCGCGGTGGAGAAGTTCTGGGTGCTCTGCCTCAACCGCAAAAACCGCCTCCTCAAGCAGGTCGAGATCACCTCGGGCACGGCCACCAGCAGCCTCGCCCACCCGCGCGAGGTCTTCCGCGAAGCCGTCCGCCAGGGGGCCACCGCGATCGTCTGCGTGCACAACCACCCCAGCGGCGACCCCGCGCCCAGCGCGGCCGACGTGCAGGTCACCCGCCAGCTGCGCGAGGCCGCCCGCGCCCTGGACATCGAATTGCTCGACCATGTGATCGTCGGCCGGCCGGCCTCGGACCCGCTGGGCCGCGGCTTCTACAGCTTCCGGGAATCCGGGGTGCTGTAGTCTCCCGGCCGAGCCGCAGGCCACCTTCGCCGCACGGCGCGGCGCGCGACCCCCGGTTTGGGGGCATCAGGCAATACCCTAGCTCGATTTCGCCCCGGCCTGATATCCACCAGTGCCAGGATGCGATAGAGTGATGCATGCGATTCATGGTCCGGCCCGATCCTGCCCGAGCCCAGCCCGGCTGCCATGCGGCCGACTCCCAATTCAACCGCGGAAGCGAACCTACCTGACTTTGCCCGACCGCATGTTCTCGCTATCCACCCTCCTGGACAATGCCCGCGCGGCCCACCCGGAGCCGACTTGGGGCGGCCTCGGACGACGTGCGGTCTATTGTTGCCGCTATCTCTTGCATCTCCCGCATTCCCACCGCTGGCAGGTTTTCCTCGCCCAAGACTGGATGCATCCGGTCGCCCGGGAAAATCCCAGCCTCTACCGCAAGGCGATCCGACCCTATGTGTCGTTGCACTGGCCGCGACGGACACGAATCGCAGCCATGATCCATCATTATGAATACCTCAGCCGCAACCTGTCCGCACAGGATTTCCGCTCCATCATCAGTCCTGCGGGCCGTGAACTCCTGTCGCTTTCCCTAAGAAACGGTGATCAACTGACCATGCGCCTCCTATATGATAGCAAGGATCGCAAGGAAGGCGAAACCACCCTCGAGCTGGTTTCCGCCCGGTACAGATGCCGCGTCAGCAGCCTGACTTTCGTGGTGGCGGTCAGCGAAGACGGCGCGCCCTGCATGGTGATCGGCGCCGTAACCGGCCTGCCGGCCGGCGCGGAAAAGGACATCATCAAGGAGACATCCAAGGCCCTGTTCGGACTGCGGCCCAAGGCCCTGTTGTTGCAGGTGCTTCAGCTGCTGGCCGATATCTGGGACGTGGGATTCTTGCTGGGTGTCGGCAGCGGGATCCACCCTTCGCGCCATCTGGTCTATGCGCTCAACCGCAGCCGGCTGTTCGCCATCACCTACGATGATTTCTGGCAGGAATCCGGCGGCTCCAGGCGCAGCGACGGCCTTTTCACCCTCCCGCCACTGCCGCCTGCCCGCGATTTGGGAACGGTCGCATCGCACAAGCGCGCCCTCTACCGCAACCGCCAGCTGCTGCTCGCCGACGTGCACCTGCGTCTCCGGGTGTCTGGACTCGGCCGGGGAGAAAAGTCGCCGTTGGATAGCGCGACCGTGCGGGAACTGGTCCCCGCCCGGCTGCGGGCCTCGCAACCCCGGGACCCGGTTTTCTGCGTCCCGGCCTCACCGTCCTGGCCACCGCTTGTATCGTGATCATCGCGGTCCATTCAGCTTTCCCGGTCGTTCCGGATGGATTGCCAGCGGGGGAGATTCGTGTCTCCATCGGAGGCTACGACGACCCGGTCCAAAACCTGCCACCCGTCACCCGGTGACCACCCGGCACAACATGGCTCCGACCGGGCCGGCGGTTATCCGCATGAAATTTTTCGACTTCCTTGAGCAACCCGGGACCGCGGGGAACCTGCTCAACGCACAAACCAGCCCGAAATTGCGCCGGAAGCTCACGACGGCGACCGCGGCCCTGGTCCTGCTCGTCGGGCTGGCTGATTTCCTGACCGGCGTGAACGTGTCGCTGCAGGCCTTTTACCTGATTCCCGTGGCGCTGGCGGTGGTCGTCCGGGGCTGGAAATCCGGCGTCGTCATCTCCGTGGCCTGCGCCCTGATCGGCGTGGCGGGTGATTTCCTCGGTGCGTCTCACTCCGGCTCCGTGCTCCTGTCGGTCTGGAACGCCACCATCACCCTCATCACCTACCTGGTGCTGGTCTGGCTCCTGGCCAGCCTGCTCCGGCTCCAGCATGACCTCGAGCGGCGGGTGGAACAGCGCACCGCCGCGCTCGCCAGCGAAATTGCCGAGCGTGAACGCCTCGAGAAAAATGTCCTCGAGATCAGCGAGCGCGAACGCCGCATCATCGGCCATGACCTGCACGACGGGCTCGGTCAGCATCTCACCGGCACCGCGATCACCGGCCAGCTGCTCGCCGACCGCCTGCAGAAACGCGCCGCCGAGGAGACGGCCGAGGCCCGGAAGGTCGTCGGACTGGTCAAGGCCGCGATCGACCAGACCCGCCGCATGGCGAAGGGCCTGCTGCTGGCTGAGATCGACGCCGAGGGCCTGTCGGTCGCGCTGGCGGAATTCTGCACCATCATCTCCGAACAGCACCGCATCACCTGCACCTTCGTCAATCGCGAGCCCGCGGTCCTGCTCTCCCAGGAAACCGGGGTGGCGAGCCACCTCTTTCGCATCGCCCAGGAAGCCGTCCGCAACGCCATCCGCCACGGCGGGGCCAAACACATCGAGGTCCGCCTGCAGCTGGAATCCCAGCGCCTGACCCTGGCGGTGCAGGACGACGGCCGCGGGCTGCCGCCCGCCGCGCAGCGCGGCGGCGGGCTGGGCCTGCGGATCATGGCCCACCGCGCCCGCCTGATCGGGGCGACCTTCTCCATTGCCCCCGCCCCGGGCCGCGGCACCCTCGTGCTCTGCAACCTCCCCCATGACGCCTGACGCAAGCGCCCCCACTGCCGCTACCGACCGGCGCGCCCGCGTCTTCGTGGTCGACGACCATCCGCTGGTCCGTGAGTCGCTGTCGAATCTGATCAACGGCGAACCCGATCTCCGGGTCTGCGGGCAGGCGGGGGACAGCGCCACCGCGCTCGCCTGCCTGCAGGCGGAGCCGGCCGACATCGCGGTGGTGGATGTGGCCCTGCCGGGCGAGTCGGGCCTGGAACTCATCAAGAAACTGCAGGATCTCTCGCCGGTGCCGCTCGTCCTGGTGCTTTCGATGTACGACGAGGCCATCTATGCCGAACGGGCGCTGCGGGCGGGCGCCCGGGGATATGTGATGAAACAGGAGACCACCGACAAGGTGCTGGTGGCCATCCGGCAGATCCTTCAGGGGAGCCTGTATATCAGCACCCATATCTCGAGCCAATTCGCCCGGAAGTTCGTCAACGCCAGGGCCGGAGACGACCTGTCCCTCGTCGGGCGCCTCACGGACCGGGAGCTGGACATATTCCGCCTGATCGGGCTCGGCCACGAAACCAAGCGCATCGCCCAGGACCTGCACATCAGCATGAAGACCGTCCAGGCCCACAGTGCGAACATCAAGGAGAAGCTCGGGCTCACCAACGCCAACGAACTCATCCGGGAAGGGGTGCGCTGGCTGGAAACCGAGGGAAAGCCCAAAGGGAGCTGACCGTCCAGCAAACAGTCCGGGCCGACCGACCTTTCAAGGCGTGCCTTCCAATCGGCATTGTGGGCCAGCAAGCTTGTCCGCGCTTCATCCGCGCCCGCAAGCGGGTTGCCTGCCGTGGCTTGACCGGCCTAATCGTGTGTTTGAAGCCACGCTTTAAAACAGCAACCCCCGCTTCACCTTGGTGAAGCGGGGGTTGAAAGTGGTGGTGGAAGCTGGAGTCGAACCAGCGAACGGCATAGCCGAATTGATTTACAGTCAACGCCCTTTGGCCACTTGGATATTCCACCATCAAAACGAAGGGTGAAGGTATGGGGGCGTTTCGAGCTTTGCCAAGCGGTTTTTTGTCCAAATGTCCCCCGCCGGCCCCTGCTTGCCAAAGGCTGCTTTCCGCAGCTGAATGGACGGCGATGCAGACGCTGAAGACCTTCTACCACGCGCTCATCGAGCACCCGATCATCAACGGCGTGCTGCCCCATCTGCTCACCGTCGCGGGCTTTCTCCTGGCCTTCTTCGCGATCGCCCGCCTGATGAGCGAGCGCAAGCAGCCGGGCAACACCTTCGCGTGGCTCTTCGCCATCGCCTTCGTCCCGTACCTGGGTGTGCCGCTGTTTCTGATGTTCGGCGGCCGGAAGCTCCGGCGCCTCGCCAAGGGCAAGGCCCCTCTCTGCCCCGTCCTCCCCGCCACGCCCCCCTCGCCCGCCGCCGCCACCCCGCTGGCCCGGATCCTGTCCACCAACGGCGCCTGCCCGCCCCTGGGCGGGAACCGCGTGCAGTTCCTGGCCACGGGGGAGGAGTCCTTTGCCGCGCTCGAGCACGGCATCCGCGAGGCCCGGCACACCATCCATATCATGACGTTCATCCTCGGTCGCGACGCCGTGGGCCGGCGCCTGATCAAGCTCCTGGCGGCGCGGGCCCGCGACGGGGTGAAGGTGCGGCTGCTGCTCGATTCCCTCGGCTGCTTCACCACCAGCGGCGGCTTCTGCAATCCCCTGCGGGCGGCGGGCGGCGAGGTCGTGAAATTCATGCCCGTGGTGCCGCTGCAGACGCGCGGGTCGGCCAATCTCCGCAATCACCGCAAGATCGCCATCATCGACCACCGGGTCGGCGCCCTCGGCGGCCGCAACCTCGCGATCGAATACATGGGCCCCACGCCGCTCAAGCGCCGCTGGCGGGACTTCGGCGCCATGATCGAGGGCCCCGCGGTCCGCCTGCTCGACGACATTTTCCTGGCCGACTGGGCCTTCGCCAGCGGCCAGCCGCTGGCCCGCCTGCAGCAGGAGCTGCCCGCCGATCTCCCCGCCGTGGCCGGCGACAGCGAGGTGCAGATCGTGGCCAGCGGGCCCGATGTCGAGGGCGACCCGCTCTATGAGGGCATCCTTTCGCTCGTGCAGCAGGCGGAGCGGAGCGTCTGGATCGTCACACCCTACTTCATCCCCGACGAGGTCCTCTACCGCTCGCTGCTGCTGCAGGCGCGCGCGGGCGTCGACGTCCGCCTCGTGGTGCCGGCCCGCTCCAACCATCCGATCACCGATCTGGCGCGCCGCTACTACCTGCGCGGGCTCCGGGCCGCCGGCGCGAAAATCCTGTTCTACCAGCCGGGGATGAGTCACGCCAAGATGCTGCTCGTGGACGAGCGCACCGGCCTCTTTGGCTCCGCCAACATGGATCTCCGCAGCCTCTTCGTCAATTTCGAGATCGGTGCCGTCACGTATTCGCCGGCCGAGGCGGCGAAGATGTCGCGCTGGATGCACGAGGTGTTCGCCCAGTCCAAACTCATGCCCGAGCCGCGCCAGGATCACCGGCTGTTCCCGACCATCGGCGAGGAAATCGCCCGCCTGCTCGCCCCGCTGCTGTAGGGCGGCATCTTTTGGCCGTACGGCTCTCGCCGCGAACCGCCCTCGGTTTTCCGCCGACTGGCGGCGCTGTGGGCCTGCGAGCTTGTCCGTTCGACAGGCTCTGGACCCCGAGCAAGTCGAGGGGCTCGCGCCTGGCTGGCTCCCGCCAGCCGAGTGGCTTACGCTCCGGCGCGGGCCCGCTCGAGCAGTTCCAGCGCCCGCTGCACCTCGTGCCGCATCTCGGCCAGCGCGGCGCGGGCTTCGTCATACTGCAGCATGGCCCGCTCGGTGAACTCGATCTTCAGCGCGGCGGCCTTCTCGGCGTACTGCACCTTCAGGCTCGCCCAGCGCTCGCCCAGGTGGTGGAGCTTGGCGTCCGAAGCCTTCAGCAGCGCATGGAGCCGCACGTTGCGCGCGGTCTGCGCGCACGCCAGGCGCTCGTTCAGCCGGCGGCGGGTGTCGGCGAGCTGGGACAGCAGCACCTTTTCCTCGGGCACGCGGCGCAGCCCGCGCACGAGGCGGACCTTCTCCAGGGTCCAGATGGTCCACTTCGTCGGGTCCCACTGCCACCACTTCACGCCGTTCCGGTAGTCGTGCTGGAACTCGTGGTGATAGTTGTGATAGCCCTCGCCGAACGTGAACAGCGCCATGATCCAGCTGTCGCGCGCGCTGCACCGGTCGGAATAGGGCTGGCGGCCGATGGTGTGGCAGAGCGAATTGATGAAAAACGTCATGTGCTGCACCGCCGTCACCCGCGCGACGCCGGCCAGCAGCAGGCCGCCGAGCGCGCCCAGCGCGCCGCCGTGCCAGTAGCCCAGCAGCGCGGGCAGCACGAAGCCCACGACCACCGCGATGGTCACATAATGGCGGTCCTGCCACATCACGAGCTTGTCCTTGCGCAGGTCGGCGATGTTGTCCCACGGCGGCTCGGGATTGAGCTTGAACAGGATCCAGCCGATGTGCGCGTGCCAGAAACCCTTGGAAATATCATAAGGGTCCTCCTCGTGGTCGACGTGCTTGTGGTGCCGGCGGTGGTCGGAAACCCAGGCGACCGCGCAGTTCTCGAACGCGGCGGCGCCGAAGATCAGGGTGGCCAGCCGCACCGGCCAGCGGGCCTGGAAGGCGACGTGCGCGAAGAGCCGGTGGTAGCCGAGCGTGATGCTCAGGCCGGTGGCGATGAAAAAGGCGAAGAACATCGCCACCTGGAACCCATCCACCCCGTAGTGCCACAGGTAATAGGGCACGGCGGTGCAGGTCACGATGGCCGTGCCGATGAGGAAGGAGCTGTTGGTCCAATTGACCCGGTCGAAGGGAAGACGGAGTTTCACCATTCCTGCGAGCCTGAGCGGCCGGCCGCCGGTGACGAGCGCAATCTCGGATTTTTTTGCCCCGGAAGGTGCGCTATATTTGAACGCCCGCCGGCGTAAAAATCCGCGCCCGCCGGCGGGTCAGACCGGCACCCGGCCGATGCGGCCCGACAGCGGCCAGTTGATTTTCCGCGTCCCGCCGCCCCAGAGCGGGGCCAGCTCGGCCTCCAGCGCCCCGACCGGATCGTGACCGTGCGCCTTGGCGTACCGGATTACGGCCGACCAGGTGCGCAGGTAGCCGGTGAATCCCGGCAGGGTCCAGTCGTGCTCCATCGCCACCGTCGGAAACGTCAGCTCGGCGAACGGAAAGTCGAACTCGCGATAGCCCGTCTCGGTGTGCCGGCGCTCCGGCGGCCAGCAGGGCCCGATCGGGCCCCGGTAAAAACGGAGCACCGCGGCGTCGATCTCCGGGGTGATGGCGCACAGCTCATAGGTCCAGAGGGCCACCACGCCGCCGGGCCGGAGCACACGCTTCACCTCAACGTAAAACGCCGGCCGGTCGAACCAGTGCGCGGCCTGTGCCGCCGTCACCAGGTCGGCGGCGCCGTCCGCCACCCCCGCGGCCAGCTCCGCGCTCTGCCGGTAGGTGACCCGCGGGTGCGGCACGGCGGCGGCCAGTTGCGCCGCGCTCGGTTCCGTTGCGACGACCTGCGCGAAATGCGCCGCCAGCCCGACCGCGGCCTGGCCGTTGCCCGCGCCACAATCCCACGCGAGGGCCCGGCCCGGCGCGAGGCGGGCCAGCGCACCGAACAGTGCCGCCGGATACAGCGGCCGCGCCTGGGCGTAGACCGCCGCCTGCGTGGAGAAGTGATCCTTGAAACTCATGCCGGCAGAATCGGACGTCACGGGCCGCATGGCCAGCAGGTTTGCCTGGATGCCGCGCATGGCGGGGCGCTTTTTCCGGCACGAACTGTCGGGCCAGCCACGCCGCAGTGCAATTTGCATTCTGGAGGCGGGACCACCGGTCCCGCGAGGCCCGGTTGCCGCCGGCCCCATTCCGCGGGACGGGTCGTCCCGCCGCCCGTCAAACGACCGCCCGCTGCTCGATGAACGCCTTGATCGCCCCGGCCTCGGCCGGCAGCCGGTGTTTCACGACGGGGAGCGACTTGAGCGCCTCCAGCGCCGGATGGGTGGACTCCAGGCCGACCGCCGCGCGGATGGCGTCGGGAAACTTGGCGGGGTGCGCCGTCGCCAGCACCACGCTGACCCGGTCGGGATCCAGGTCCTTGAAGGCGCAGGCCGTGTGCGGATCGACCAGGTAGTTGTAGCGCGCGTGCACGCCCTGGATGAGCCCGGTGATCTCCGCGTCCGTGGCGCTCGAGGAGCTGAAGGTGGACCGGTCGAAATGCTCGAACCGGTGCGCGCCGGTGGCCTGCAGCTGCGCCATGACCGCGCGCACCTGCCCGGGGTCGCCGCCGAGCTCGTAGTAGAGGAAGCGCTCGAAATTGGACGCCAGCTGGATGTCCATCGAGGGCGCGAGACTGGCCTGCACCGCGCCGGTGCGGTACTCGCCGGTCGTGAACAGCCGGTGCAGGATGTCGTTCCGGTTCGTCGCCACCTTGAAGCTGCGGATCGGCACGCCCATCTCCGCCAGCAGCCAGCCGGCGAAGACATTCCCGAAGTTGCCGGTCGGCACCACGAACTCCACGTTGAGGCGATCCTTTTTCGGGATCTTCAGCCAAGCATACAGGTAATACACGCACTGGGCCAGCACCCGAGCGAGATTGATCGAGTTCACCGCCGACAGCCCGTGCCGCCGGCTGAATTCGTGGTCGCCAAAGATCTCCTTCAGCACCCGCTGCGCGTCGTCGAAGCTGCCGTCCACCGCGAGGGCAAAGACATTGTCCGCCCCGGTGCAGGCCATCTGCCGCTCCTGCAGCGGCGACACCCGGCCGTCGGGATAAAGGATGAAAATGGCGGTCCGGGGCTTGCCCAGCAGCCCGTGGATGGCCGCCGCGCCCGTGTCGCCGGACGTGGCGCCGAGCACCGTGATGCTCCGCCCGCTCAGCCGGCCCTGGTGCTCGTAGAGGTTGCCGAGCAGCTGGAGGGCGAAATCCTTGAAGGCCAGCGTCGGCCCGTGAAAGAGTTCCAGCACACAGGTCCGGTCGTCGAGTTGCTGGAGCGGCGCGATGTCGGGATGCGTGAAGTGCGCGTACGAACGCCGCACGAGCGGCGCGAGCACGTCCTCCGGGATGTCGGTGGCGAAGATCCCGAGGAACTCCGTGCAGAGCTGCGCGTAGCTGAGGTTCGACCAGCCCGCGAGCCGCGGCGTGATGTCCGGCAGCTGCTCCGGCAAAAACAGCCCGCCGTCCGGCGCCAGGCCCACGGCCACGGCCTCGGAAAAGCGGTGCGGCGGGGTCTGGCCGCGGGTGCTGATGAAGCGCATGGCAGAGGTCAGATGTCAGAAATCAGCGGACAGAGGGAGCTTTTTCCCGAAGCAGGAGGAATGCGTGCGACCGGGCCATCATGCTGCCCAACATGCGACCGACCTCGTCCAGCAATCCCGTCATGCCCTTCAATTCGGCATCGGTAATATAACCATGCGCCAGGGCAAAACGGAGCCAGTGTTCGGTCTCGTGCAGCTCGGCATCCGCATCGGATAATTTGCTGATGAAATGCGCCTCATAGCGGCGTTTGCCCCAGGCTTCGGCAATGTTTGCCCCGATCGAGCGGGCCGAGCGCCGCACTTGGTCGATCAGCGCATACTTCTCTTCCTTCGGCCAACCCTTGGTCGTGGCAAAAACCTTCCGGCCAAGATCGAACGACTTCTGCCAGACAATGTGGTCCGAGAAGTGGCGGATCGCCCCGGAGGACTGTCCTCTGATCTCTGACATCTGATGTCTGTCCTCTGCGACCGGCTCAGGCTTGCTTGTCCAGCCCGAACGCCGCGTGCGCGGCGCGCGTGGCCTCGTCGGCCCGGGCGCGGTCCACCGCCACCGTGATCTTGATCTCGGAGGTGCCGATGAGCTGGATGTTGATGCCGGCGTCGCCCAGCGCGGTGAACAGCATGGCCGCGACGCCGGCGTGCGTGCGCATGCCGACGCCGACCACGGAGAGCTTGGCGATGTTGTCGAAGGCCTTGACCTCGCCGCCGCCGAGCTTCCTCAGCACCGCGGGCAGCACCTTGACCGCGCCGGCCGCGTCGTCGCGCTGGACGGTGAAGGTCAGGTCCACGCCGCCGGTGTGGGCGACGTTTTGCACGATCATGTCCACGTTGATGCTGGCGTCCGCCAGCGCGCTGAAGATCGTCGCGGCCGACGCGGGCTTGTCGGGCAGGTTGCTGATGACGACCTTGGCCTGGTCCTTGTCGACGGCGACGCCGCGCACGA
Organism: uncultured Oleiharenicola sp.; assembly: GCA_964423065.1. Classification (GTDB taxonomy): domain Bacteria; phylum Verrucomicrobiota; class Verrucomicrobiia; order Opitutales; family Opitutaceae; genus Lacunisphaera. Next base: position 20,319 of record CAYRDN010000054.1, read on the forward strand.
CGACCTTTTCCATGTAGGCGACTTCTTCTTTCACGATGGTTCCTGGGTTGTGGTTAAAGCTGCTGCGGACCTCAAAGACGACGCCGTATTTCTTGGCGAACTCGACGGAACGCGACTGCATGACCTTCGAGCCGAGGCTGGCGAGCTCGAGCATCTCGTCGTAGCTGATCTCGTCGATCTTCCGGGCGGTCTTCACCAGGCGCGGGTCGGCGGTGTAGACGCCGTCGACGTCGGTGTAGATCTCGCACTTGTCGGCCTGGCATGCCGCCGCGAGCGCGATGGCCGTCAGGTCGGAGCCGCCGCGGCCGAGCGTGGTGATCTGGCCGGATTCATTGATGCCCTGGAAGCCGGCGACGATCACAACCTTGCCCGCCTTGAGGTCGGCCAGGATGGGCTTGGGCAGGATCTGCTTGATCTTGGCCTTGGTGAAGACCTGATCGGTCAGGATGCCGGCCTGCGCCCCGGTGTAGGAGACCGCGGGCACGCCGATCGCCTGCAAGGCCATGGCGGTCAGGGCGATGGTCTCCTGCTCGCCGATGGCCAGCAGCATGTCCAGCTCACGGGTGTCGGGCCGGTCGGTGATGGCCCGGGCCCGGGCGATGAGCTCGTTGGTCACCCCGGAGCGGGCCGACACGACCACGACGAGGCTGTGCCCCTCCGCGCGCGTCGCCTCGATGCGCCGGGCCACATTCTTGATGCGGTCGACGTCCCCGACCGAGGTGCCGCCGTATTTCTGGACGATGAGAGCCATGGTAGAACCCGGTTAAATGGCCCGGCCGGGCGCCGCTTGGCAAGTCGGGAGTGCGGACCCCACGTCATATCCCCGCGGGACGGGCGCCGCCTAGCCCGGGGCGGGCGGCGGCTTGACCAACTTGTGCTCGGTGCCGTTGAGCAGCCGCTGGATGTTCGCCCGGTGCCGGACGATCACGAACAGGCCCAGGATCGTGGCGGCGAGGTTCAGCGGCAGCGGATTGCCCCGCAGCCAGCTGGCGGCCGGCACGGCGATCGCGGCCAGGATCGAGCCGAGGGAGGCGTAGCGGGTCGTCACGAAGGCCAGCCCCCAGACCGCCGCGCCGATGGCGCACGACACCGGCATCAGCACCACCAGGCCGCCGGCGGTGGTGGCTACGCCCTTGCCGCCCTTGAAATTCGTGAAAACGGAGAACGCGTGCCCGAGCACCGCCGCCACCAGGCAGACCAGCGCCTGCAGCCGGGCGTCGCGCCAGATCTCCACGATCTCATCCGCGCGCCCCGCCGGCTCGAACTCGGCCAGGGCCTTGGAGTAGTGGATGGTCAGCCAGGCCAGGCCCAGCGGCCACGCCGCGGCCGCCGCGCCCTTCAGGGCGTCGAGGGCGAAGACGGTGTGGCCCGCCTTCGCGCCGAGCACGCGCTTGACGTTCGTCGCCCCGGGATTGCCGCTGCCGGCCTTGAAGATGTCCACGCCGCGCGCCCGGGCCACGAGGTAGCCAAAGGGCAGCGACCCGAGCAGATAACCGACAAAAAAAACGCTGAGTGTCCCGGCGTTGAGCATCAGAGGTTGACCACCACAGCCTGCTTGATGGCGCGATGGCTGGTCAACTCCTTAAGGGCGCCCTCCGAGGGCTGGCTGTCGAGATTCAGGATGCAGAGCGCCGTGCCGCCGGCGTTGTTGCGGCTCAGGGACATGGCGGCGATGTTCACCTGGTCGCGGCCCAGCAGGGTGCCGACCATGCCGATGATGCCCGGCTCGTCATGGTTCTCGTAGATGAGCAACGCGCCCGACGGGGCCGCCTCGACCTCGCGGCCGTTGAGGGCGACCAGCCGGGGGTTGTTGGCCTTGCCGAGCAGCGTGCCGGCGGCCGAGACCGTGGCACCGTCGGCCTGCACGCCCTCGATCAGGATGAGGTCCGAGTAGTCGGCGTTGCTGTTCGACTTGATGGTCTCCACCTCCATGCCGAGCCGCGACATGACGGTCGGGGCGTTGATGAAATTGAGGCTCTCGCCGCTGATGCGGCGCAGGAAGCCGCGCTGGATGGCGCGCGTGACCGGGTTGGAGTCGAGCTCGACGATCTTGCCCCAGTAGGTGATGCGCAGCCGCTCGACCCGCGACTTGGCCAGCTGCTGCACGAGCGTGCCGAGCTTGGCCCCGAGCTCGAGGTACGGCCCGATGACCTTGAGCGTGGCGGCGTCGAGCGAGGGCATGTTCACCGCGTTGCTGATGACGCCGCCGTTGAGCACGTCGGCGATCTGCTCGGCGATCTCGATCCCGACCGCGTCCTGCGCCTCGGCGGTCGAGGCGCCGAGGTGCGGGGTGAGCGTGACGTTGGGCAGCGTGCGCAGCTCGCTGTCCTTGGGCAGCGGCTCCTCCTCGTAGACGTCGAGCCCGGCGGCGGCGACCTGGCCGGACTTGAGGCCGGCGATGAGCGCCGCCTCCTTGATGATGCCGCCGCGGGCGCAGTTGAAGAGCCTCACGCCTTTCCGGCACTTCGCCAGCGCCGCCTCGTCGATCATGTACTTCGTCTGCTCGGTCAGCGGCATGTGGACGGTGATGTAGTCCGCCGAGGCGAGGAGCGCGTCCAGCGTCACGGCCTCGACCTGCATCGCCTTGGCGCGGCTGGGCGCGAGGTAGGGGTCGAAGGCCACCACGCGCATGCCGAAGGCCTGGGCGCGCTTCGCCACTTCCGTGCCGATGCGGCCGAGGCCGACGACGCCGAGGGTTTTCTTGAAGAGCTCGAGGCCCGAGAAACTCTTGCGGTCCCACTGGCCCGCCTTCATCGACGCGGCGGCCTGCGGCACCGGGCGGGCGCCGCAGAGGATGTGGGTGAAGGTCAGCTCGGCCGTGGCGATGGTGTTGCCCAGCGGCGTGTTCATGACGATCACGCCGTGCTCCGTGGCGGCCTCGACGTCGACATTGTCCACGCCCACGCCGGCGCGGCCGACGACCTTCAGCAGCGGCGCGGCGGCGAAGACCTCCGCCGTGATCTTTGTCTCCGAGCGGACGGCGATGGCGTGCACGTCCTTCACCAGCTCGAGCACCCGGGCCGGGGAGGAGCCGTAGGCCTCCACCACTTCAAAGCCCGGCTGCTGGCGCAGGTAGGCGACTCCCTTGGGTGAGATCTTGTCGGCGACGAGGATTTTCATGGGAA
>CAYRDN010000055.1:0-23079 GCA_964423065.1 uncultured Oleiharenicola sp.
TCATGAGCAGCGGGCTGTTGTAGCTGCCGCTGAAAGTGTCGGGCCAGAACTGGCCGGCAAGATAGCCGCCCAGCAACGCGGTGACACCCACCATCAGGCCGGGGTACACCCAGTAGTAAAGGTGGCTCGCCCACCCCGTGAAGAACTTTATGATCCGGGCAAACTTGAACGCCTTCTTTTTCGAGATGAAAGCCTGCTCCGCGTAGAAATAGGAGGAGCCGGTGCCGGGATAGAGTTTGGACAATTCCGCGTAACTGATCGCCGTCGCCAGGCAGAGCAGCAGGGCGACGAGGAAGCCGAACCACATGGCACCGCCGGCCAGCGGGGCGCCATACAGGGCCTGTTCCTCGAAGGTCAGCCAGAGGAAGGCGCCGGGGGCGATCAGCGCCATCGCATTGAAGGTCAGGCCCGTCAGCCCGAGGGTGGGCTTCATGGAAGCGGTGTTTTTTTCAGCCATGGTAATTTTATGTTTGGATTTGGGGGTTCGCTGGGTTGAACCACTCCCTCAATGCACCCGTTGTACCATCTGGTGTTTAGCCGGCGTTAAGACCATGCCGCGACGTGCTAAGAAAACGTTAAGGCCGGTGTTGCCGCAGTGCTAAAGACCGGTGCCACCGGCGCGCCGCCACCAAGGCCCAGATTGCCTCCACGAGGCCGAACGGCCAGGCCCCCTGCAGGAAGCCATACGCCGAGCCCAGCGTGCACGCGACCGCGAAGGCGAGGATGAACCATGGGCTGCGCGCCTCGAACGCGTAGCACACCAGCATCGCCGTGACCGCGAACAGACCGAACAACGTAAGCCGGTCCAAGTGCGCGGTCATCGGGCCGTGGCCGGCGGTCCGGAGTGGTGGCCGGGACGGACCGGCACGGAGCGGGAGTGACCGCCGGCGGACCTGGCCGGGGCGGAAGGCGTTCCCGCCAGCACCGGGGAGGCGGGAACGAGCAAACTGACGAGCAAGACCAGCCAGAGCGCGAAGGCGGTACCGAGCACCCGCCACAGCCGGCGCCGGTTTTGCGTGAAGCATTCCGGTCCCGGCAAGAAATGGGATGGGTCGACGATCCAACGTACGTCCCCCGCCGGGCGCCACAGATAATCGTTGCCGATGAATCCCTCGGCCGCGAGCACGCGGATAAAGTGGGCCTGACGCGCCGCGGAGAAGCCAGCGCGGGACGCCCGGATGACCACGCCGGCGGGCGAGGGTTCGACCTCGAGCACGGTGTCGAGCGCGGCAAAGGAGAAGGTGTAGCGCTCCGGCCCCGCTGCGCCCCGCGTGGGCGAAGCCGGCCGGGCGCCCGGCCCCTCACTGCTTTGCGGGAAACTGGTCATCGAGGGCGAGGTTCAGCAGCAGCACGTTGACCCGGGCCTCGCCGAGAAAGCCCCATTGGGGCGGCTCGATCGCCTTTTCCACCAGGGCGCGGATCGCGGGCTCGCCGGCACCGCGCGCGGCGGCCACCCGGGCGACCTGGAAGCGGGCGGCGGCGGGGCTGATGTGGGGGTCGAGACCGCTCCCCGACGCGTAGACCAGGTCCGCCGGCACGGGCGCGCTATCCGGGAGCTTGTGCGCCTCGCGCAGCGCCTTGACGTTGGCGCGCACATCGGACTGGAGCTGCGCGCTGGTCGGCCCGTGGTTGCTCCCGCTGGAGCCGGTGATGCCCGTCGGACCGGTACCGTAGCCGGCCGCCGAGGGCCGCGGCCAGAAATACCCGGGATCGGTGAAAGGCTGGGCAAGCAGGGCGGAGCCGACCAGCCGGCCGTTGCGCTCCACCAGGCTGCCGTCAGCCTGGGGGCGGAACGCCAGCTGGGCGAATACGGTGATCGCGCACGGATAGAGCACGCCGCACGCGACGGTCCAGACCACGGTCTGGCGGATCGACTGGAGGGTGAGTTTGAACATGGTGGAGCGGGGTCGGAATTCAGGGGGCGAGGTGGACGGCGACGAGGAGCAGGTCGATGAGCTTGATGAAGACAAAGGGCACCAGGACGCCGCCAACGCCGTAGATGAGCATGTTTTTCCGGAGGATCACCTTGGCACCCAGCGGCTGGTACTTCACCCCGCGGAGCGCCAGCGGGATCAGGGCGACGATGACCAGCGCGTTGAAGATGACCGCGCTCAGGATCGCGCTCTCCGGCGAATGCAGGTACATGATGTTGTAGGCCTGCAGCGGGCCGAAGCCGCCCTTCTCGGTGGCGTAGAGCAGCCCGAACATCGCCGGCAGGATCGCGAAGTACTTGGAGACGTCGTTCGCGATGCTGAACGTCGTAAGCGCGCCGCGCGTCATGAGCAGCTGCTTGCCGATCTCGACGACCTCGATCAGCTTGGTCGGGTTGCTGTCGAGGTCGACCATGTTGCCCGCCTCGCGCGCGGCCTGGGTGCCGGTGTTCATGGCCACGCCGACGTCGGCCTGCGCAAGCGACGGCGCGTCGTTGGTGCCGTCGCCGATCATCGCGATCAGCTTGCCGCCCTCCTGTTCCAGGCGGATCCGGGCGAGCTTGTCCTCGGGTTTCGCCTGCGCGATGAAATCGTCGACGCCCGCCTCCGCGGCGATCGCGGCGGCGGTGAGCGGGTTGTCGCCGGTGATCATCACGGTGCGGATCCCCATGGTGCGGAGCTGGGCGAACCGCTCCTTGATCCCGCCCTTCACGATGTCCTTGAGCAGGACGACGCCGAGCACGCGCCGGTTCTCGGCCACGACCAGCGGCGTGCCGCCGGCGCGCGCGATCCGCTCCACTTCGGCCGCCACCTCGGGCGGATACGCGCCGCCCTGCGCGGCGACCCATGCCCGGACATTGTCGGCCGCACCCTTGCGGATGTGGCGGCCGTCGAGGTCGACGCCGCTCATGCGGGTCTGGGCGGTGAAGGGCACGAAGGTTGCATGTGGCGCGGCGACCTCGCGGCCGCGCAGGTTGAACCGGTCCTTGGCCAGCGTGACGATGCTGCGGCCCTCGGGCGTCTCGTCCGCGAGCGAGGCCAGCTGCGCGGCGTCGGCCAGTTCGTTCACGGTGACCCCCGGCGCCGGGATGAAGTCCGTCGCCATGCGGTTGCCCAGCGTGATCGTGCCCGTCTTGTCCAGCAGGAGGACATCGACGTCGCCCGCGGCCTCGACCGCGCGGCCGGAGGTGGCGAGGACGTTGCGGCGCATCAGCCGGTCGATGCCGGCGATGCCGATCGCGCTGAGCAGCCCGCCGATCGTGGTCGGAATGAGGCAGACGATGAGCGACAGCAGCACCGGGAGGGAGGTCAGCACCGCGCCCGTCTGGTTGGCCGCTCTCTGGTCGTAGATCGCCATTGGCGGCAGGACGAGGACGACGACGATGAACAGGGCCGTGAGGCTCACGAGGACGATGTTGAGCGCAATCTCGTTCGGCGTGAGCTGGCGGCGCGCGCCCTCAATCATCGCGATCATCCGGTCGAGGAAGGAATTGCCCTCCTCGGCCGTGACGCGGATAACGATGCGGTCGCTGGTGACGCGGGTCCCACCGGTGACCGCGCTGCGGTCGCCGCCGCTCTCGCGGATGACGGGGGCCGACTCGCCGGTGATGGCGGACTCGTCGACCGTGGCGATGCCCTCGACGACCTCGCCGTCGGCCGCGATCAGGTCGCCCGCGGTGCAGACGATGCGGTCGCCGACCTTAAGGTCGCTGCTGGCGACGGTCATTTCGCGTCCGTCGACCAGCTTGCGGGCCGTCGTCTTGGTCCGCATCTTGCGCAGCTCGTCGGCGTGGGCCTTGCCGCGGCCCTCCGCCATCGCCTCGGCGAAGTTGGCGAAGAGGCAGGTGAACCAGAGCCAGAGGCAGATCTGGAGGTTGAAGCCGGAGAAGTCGAAGAACAGCCAGCCCGTGGTGAGGATCGAGCCGAGCCACACGACGAACATGACGAGGTTCTTGATCTCATCGCGCGGGTGCAGCTTTTTGAACGAGTTGAACACGGCCTGGCGGACCAGCGAGGAGTATTCGATTTTGAAAGTGGTGCTCATGGTTGGGAGGTGGTTGCCTTAGAATGCACGGCCGGCCAACATGAGCCCGTGCTCGAGCAGCGGCCCGAGGCAGAGCGCGGGGAAGAAGGTGAGAGCGGCGACGATCACGATGACGCCGGTCAGCGTGAGGCCGAAGGTCCAGCCGTGGACCGGCAGCGTCCCGGCGGAAGGTTCGACGGTCTTCTTGGTCGCGAGCCGGCCGACGATGGCGAGGGCGGCGGCGATCGGAGCGAAGCGTCCGATGATGATCGCGAGGCCGAGGAGCACGTCGTAAATGGGCACGTTGGCGTTGAGGCCCGCGAAGGCGCTGCCGTTGTTGTTGGCGGCCTCACCGTACGCGTAGAGCACCTCGCTGAGCCCGTGCGGCCCGGCGTTGTTCATGCTGGCGATCCCGGCGGGCAGAAAAACGCAGATCGCCGTCGGGACGAGTGCGGCGACATTGGGCAACAGGACACCGATGACGGCCCAGGTCGCCTCCCAGGCGCCGAGCTTCTTGCCGAGGTACTCCGGCGTTCGTCCGATCATGAGGCCGGCGATGAAGACGGTGATCAGGACGTGAAAGAGCATGCAATAAACGCCGCAGCCGATGCCGCCGAACATGATTTCACCGATCAGGATGTTCCACATCGGCATCAGGCCGGCGAGGGGCATCCAGCTGTCGTGCATCGAATTCACCGAGCCGTTGTCGATGGCGGTGCAGGAGACGCCCCAGAGCACGCTGTTCATCACGCCGAAGCGCTGCTCCTTGCCCTCCAGGTGCGGCATGATATTGTCCGTAACCGGATTGGGCTGCGCTTCGGCGTACCAGGCGAAGGCGAACGAAAACGCAAAGAGCCCCAGCATCACGGCAAACAAGGTCCACGCGTGGCGCTTGTTGCCGATCAGCAGGCCGAACATGTAGACCTGCGCCATCGGCACGACGATGATCGCCAGCATCTCGAGGAAGCCGGACAGCGGCGTGGGATTCTCGTAGGGATGGGCGCTGTTGACGCCGTACCAGCCGCCGCCGTTCGTGAAGAGCTGCTTGCAGGACTCGAAAGAGGCGACGGGCCCGATGGGCAGCGGCTGGGTGTCGACCTTCTGGTCCACCATTACCGGCTGGTCGACCATGACCGGCTTGCCATCGGGCCCGGTCACGGGCTTGCCCTGATCGTCGAGTTTTGGCGCCGACGCCATCACGGGCTGGCCCTGGGCGTCTGTCTTCTGCACCTGCGCGGTGTACGGCTGGAGCAGCTGGGCGGTCGGATAGTGCTTCCATGTCTGGGGCACACCCTGCCACGCGAGGGGGATCGCCCACAGCACCGACAGCGGAATGACAATGTAGATCGTGCCGCGGGTGAGATCGACCCAGAAGTTGCCGATGGTCTTGACGCTCGCCCGGGCCAGTGCGCGGCCCACGGCGACGAGGATGGCGAGGCCGGCCGCGCCGCTGATGAACTGATGGACGGAGAGCCCGAGCGTCTGCGAGAGGTAGGTCATCGTCGTCTCGCCGGCGTAGGACTGCCAGTCCGCGTTGCAGGTGAAGCTCCACGCCGTGTTGAACGCCAGGTGCCAGGAGAGGTTGTCCAGCCCCTCGGTGTTCAACGGCAGCCATTTTTGGGTCATCAGGACGGCCATGAGCGACCCGAAGCCCACGGTCGTCATGATCACAACCGCCCAGAGATAGCGTAACCAGGACATTTCTTCCGTCGGATCGACGCCGGTCAGCCGGTAGACCAGCTGTTCAACCGGATGCAGGACGGGATGGAACCAGGTCTGCTCGCCCTGGAAAACCCGCGCCATGAAGCGGCCGACAACGGGTGTGAGCGCGATGCCCAGGCCGAAGAAGAGCACGATTTGGATGATTTCGTTGGTGGTCATGTCAGCGGCGATAGGTTCCTGCAGGGTGCAGGGCCATTAACTTGGGTGAAGGGTGGGAGTGTGTCCGGCCGGGCCCGGCCTGGGTTGGATCGGGCGGTGAGAATTTCCGCCATCGGCTGATGAAGGAGAGTCGTTGCAGGCATGCCCGGTTTCATGCAGCCCCCATACCACCACGCGCTAAGCAAACGTTGGGCTTGGCGGGAAAATCATTAATTAACTGCTAAGCCGTGGCCGGACCGGCGGACACCCGCACCGGTGAGGGCGTCCCTGCCGGATTGCCCGGACGGTGCGGGGCCGATCGATCCGGCCCCGGAGAATCGAAGCGGGCCTTTGGCTTTCACGCGCCCGGACCAGCCGGTCTCGCGAGAGGGTTGGCACGCGTTCCGGGTGTCGGTTCTTTTTAGGCCGGAACTTCGGCTGGCAAATCCCGACCACGCTCATCACGGCTGGCGCGACGAAGTACTTGTCCTCAACGCCGTCAGGCCGCGGGCGGCGGGCCTTCAGTGCTGGAGCGAGCGCGGGTGCGCCTGGACCGAAACCGGGGACGGCCAGGGGATGCGTGAACCTCCCGGCGATCGCTCGCCCAGCTGCCCCACGATCAGGCCCAGCACAAAGGCGGTGATTGCCACCACGACATAGGCGGCGTCGCGCAGGCGATCCACCACCGGCGGTACGCCAACGAAATCAGTCGCAGGGGGTGGAAGGATGACGGGCGTGTTCATGACCTGAACCATTAGCGGGTCTGGCTGTGCGCTACGGTCAAATCTCGCTCTTGCGTCGATCGCGAACTGGTCTTGGTGAGCCAGAGTAAACTGCAGATCACCCCGACGCAGCCCAGGACAAAGACCAGTTCCGCCCAAGGGCGGGCGGGCGGCGGCACGGACAAGGAAAGGTGCGGGGAGTAGTAGGTCTTCATGCCGGCATTCTAGTCCCGGCCCGCTCCGGGTGGTAGTTAAGATGCGCCGCCGACCCACTAAGAAGATGCTAATGGCGCGCGGCCGCTTCCCGTTCACTCGGACACGAACCGGAAACCGATGCCGGATTCGGTCCGGAAATGCCGCGGATGATGCGGGTCGGCCTCGAGTTTCTGGCGGAGGTGGGTCATGTGCACGCGCAGGTAGTGGGTCTGGTCCTCGGCCTTCGGGCCCCAGATCTCACGGAGCATCTGGCGGTGCGTCACGACCTTGCCCCGGTGCGTGACCAGCAGCCGGAGCATCGCATACTCCCGCGGGGTGAGCGACACTTCCGCGCCTTGGCGCCGCACCAACCGCGCCGCGAGGTCCACCGTGAGGTCACCGAAGTCCATCGTGGCCGGTTCCTCGCCACTCGCGGTCGTCCGGCGCAGCAGCGCCCGCAGGCGGGCCGTCAGCTCCAGCGCCCCGAAGGGCTTGGTGAGGTAGTCGTCGGCGCCCGCATCGAGCGCCGCCACCTTGTCGTCCTCCCCCGCCAGCACCGACAGGATCAGCACCGGCACGCTTGACCACTCGCGCAGCTGGCGCACGACGGTCACGCCGCTCATGTCGGGCAGCCCGAGGTCGAGCACGATGGCGTCGGGCCGGTGGGAGGCGATCGCGACCAGGGCCTCCTGGCCGGTGGCGGCCTCGGTCACCCCGTATCCGGCGGCCTCGAGGCTGACGCGCAGCAGGCGGCGGATCTGCTTCTCGTCGTCGACGACCAAAACCTGGGGTGGGACCGCGGGGGTGCTCATTCGGTGGGGATCGCCCCGGGGGCGGCATGGGGCAGGTAGATGGTGAAGACGGCGCCGCCGCCCGGGTTGGCGCCGACGACGATGTCGCCGCCCTGGGCCACCACGAAGCCGCGCACGATGGAGAGGCCGAGGCCGAGGCCGCCGGCGCGCGCGGCGTCGCCGCGCTCGAATTTCTTGAACAGCCGGTCGCGCATCGCCAGCGGGAAGCCCGGGCCGCGGTCGGCGACGGTGAAGAACGCCCGCGTGCCGCCGCGCTCGATCCCGCCGGTGAGGAACACCGCCGTGCCGGCGGGCGTGTGGCGCGCGGCGTTGAGCAGCAGGTTGGCCAGCGCCTGCTCGGTCAGGGCGAAATCGGCGCGGACCGGCGGCATGTCCTCGGGCAGGACCACCTCGAGCGGGTGGCCGGCCAGCGCGTCGCGCACGCCCTCGAGGGCGGCGTTCACCAGGTCGCGCGCGTCACACCAGTCGAGCCGCGGCTTCAGTGCGCCGCTCTCCAGCCGGGTCTGGTCAAGCAGGTTGCCGACGAGCCGGTTCAGCCGGCGCGCGGCCGCGCGGCCCTCGTGGATCAGCTCCGCCCGCAGCTCCGGCGTGGCGGCGGGCAGGTTTTCCAGCGCCCCCGTGATCACCGCCAGCGGCGTGCGCAGTTCGTGCGAGACGCTGTCGAGCAGCACGCGGTGCAGCTTGTCGGACTCGGCCAGCAGCTTCTCCCGCGCGCCCGCCTCGCGCAGGTGCTCGCGCTCGACGATGAGCGCGAGCTGCCGCGCGAACGCCTCCAACAGGTCGCGCTGCGCCAGGGTCAGCGCGCGGCCTTCCGGTACGGCGATGCCCAGCACGCCCACGGCCTTGTCCTCGCGCAGCAAGGGCAGGTAGAAAGCCGCGCTGCCGGGCAGCGTGTCGGTGAAGCGGCCCGCGGCCCGCTTGTTCTGGTAGACCCAGTCGGCGACGCCGCGCTCCTTGTCCTCGAGCGCGAACGAGCCGGCGAAGTGTGGCGTGACCGTGCCGCCGGCGTCCCCGGCGAGCAGCAGCGCGGTCTTCGCCTCGAAGAGCTCGTCCGCCTGCCGCAGCGCGGCGAACACGGCGGCGTCCAGCGTGTCGGCCTCCGCCAGCGCGCGGGTCAGCTCGAAGAGCGCCGTGGCGCGCTCTTCGCGCCGGCGCTCATTGTGCGCCTGGGCGCGGATGCGCGACGTGAGGTGGCCGGCGACGAGCGCGACGACGAAGTAGGTGCCGAAGAGCGTGGCGTCCTCGATCTTCCCGATGTAGAAGGTGAACCGCGGCGGGATGAAGAGGAAGTTCCAGGTCAGGGCGCTGAGCACGCCCGCGGCCAGCACGGGGCCGCGGCCGACGCGCAGGCTGAGCATGATCATCGCCAGCAGGTAGACGAGGCCGACGGCGAGGTAGGTGTCGGCGGGCAGCAGCTGGCCGAGCAGGGTGATGACGGCGACGGTGCCGGCGGCCAAGGCGTATTCCCGGGGCGGGCTGCGCAGGCTCCGGTCGACCGCCAGCAGCCGGCGGCGGCCGCGCTCGGACTCGGCCGGGACGACATAGACGTCGATGTTGCCGCCCTGTCGGAGGAGCCGGTCCACCAGCGTGCCGCGCACCAGCTCGGCGAGCCGGCGCCGCCGGGGCTTGCCGACGACGATCTGCGTGGCGTTGTGCTGGAGCGCCACGCGCACGAGCGCCTCGGCCACGTCGTCGTCATGGGTGATGATGATCTCGGCGCCGAGTTCGCGCGCGAGGGCCAGGTTCTTGTCGAGCAGCCGCTGGTCCTCCACCGGGAGGGCGACCGAGGGCTCGACATAGGCGGCGAGCCACGGCGCGCCCTGGGCCGCGGCGAGCCGGCGGGTCCAGCGCACCAGCTGGGTGGAAAACGGGCTGGGGCCGACGGCCACGAGCAGCCGTTCGCCGCTGCGCCAGACAGTCTGCTTCGCGGAGCCGGCGCGCAGGTGGCGGAGCTGGCGGTCGACGCGCTCGGCGGTGTAGCGCAGCGCCAGCTCGCGCAGGGCGGAGAGGTGGGAGTCCTGGAAGAAACCGGCCTGGGCCGCGGCGGCGCGCTCGCCGAGGTAGACCTTCCCCTCGCGGAGCCGCTCCAGCAGCGTCTCCGGCGTGAGGTCCACCAGCTCGAGCTCGTCGGCGAGGTCGAGCACGGAGTCCGGCACGGTCTCCTGCTGGGTGGCGCCGGTGATCTGGCGGATGGTGTCGGCCCGCGACTCGACGTGCTGGATGTTGAGGGTGGTGAAGACATCGATGCCCGCCTCGAGGAGCTCGAGCACGTCCTGCCAGCGCTTGGCGTGGCGCGAGCCGGGGGCGTTGGTGTGGGCGAGCTCGTCGACGAGCACGAGTTTCGGCCGGCGCAGGATGATGGCCTCCAGGTCCATCTCGGCCAGCCGGGTGCCGCGGTAGTCGACGGCCTTCCGCGGCACCAGGGCGAGGCCGGCGAGCAGCGCCTCGGTCTCGACGCGGCCGTGGGTCTCGACGACGCCGACGACGAGGTCGGTGCCGGCGGCGCGTTCCTGTTGCGCGGCGCGGAGCATGGCGTAGGTCTTGCCGACCCCCGGGCTCATGCCGAGGAACACCTTGAGGTGCGCGCGTTTCGCCCGGACCTCGTCGGCGTGCAGCGCGGCAAGGAGGGCGTCCGGGTCGGGGCGGTGGTCAGGCATGAAGGAAGGGGGGCGGGTCCGGTGCGCCGTGCCGCCGGTCCCATGACGGCGGGTATGACAGACCGGGGCAATTTATGGCGACGAAAAACACCGGGTGGGGTCAGCGCTGAAACAGCCACAGCAGCAGGCCGAGCCAGAGGAAAAAACCGCCGGCGAGCAGCCGCACGATCATCCGGTCGGTCTCCGCCAGCGCCGCGACCGGCAGCCGGACCCAGGAGAAGTCCACCAGCCAGCGGATGCCCAGGGTGGACGGCGCCGCGTCCCGGGCCAACCAGCTATAACTGTCCGGGATAAAGCCCTCCGCGGCCAGTTCGCGGATGAAGCTGGCCTTGCGCCGGTCCGAAAACGAATCGCGCGTGGCGCGGATGACCACCGCGCCCTCCGTTTCCTCCACCTGCAGGAGGGTGTCGACGTCCGGGAAGTAGAACTCGTAAACCGGCGGCGGGGAGGCGGTGGATTTCATGGGGCGCGGGTCAGGGTTTGCCCGAGGCCGCGGGCGGCCAGCCGACGCGGGAGCTGCCGGTGGATTGATGCGCGGGATCCGCGAACCAGAGGATCGCGGTCAGCAGGGCAAGGCCGAGCAGGACGACGGCGATCATGAGGTCCTTGCCGCGCCGGGCCGGCGGCGGGGGCGGCTTGAAGAAGTCTAGGTCATCGGGAGGAGGCATGCTGATCGAGGGCCAGGTTGAGTTGGAGGACATTGACGGTGGGTTCGCCGAGGATGCCCCAGTCGCGGTCGCGAGCGGCCCGGGCGATGAGCGCCTGCACCTGCGCCAGGGGCAACTGGCGGGCCTTGGCGATGCGGGCGGCCTGCAGGCCGGCGTTGGCGAGGCTGATGTGCGGGTCGAGCCCGCTGCCGGAGGAGGTGACCGCGTCGGCCGGCACGGGGGCGTCGGCGGCCAGGCCGTTGGTGGTGCGGTAGGCGGCGACGGCGGCCTTGATGCTGTCGGTGAGCTTCTGGCTCGTCGGCCCGAGGTTGGTGCCGGAGGAGTTCGCGGCGTCGTAACCGGTGCCGGCGGCGGACGGGCGCGGCTGGAAATACTGGTCGCTGGAGAAATTCTGCGCGAGCAGCAGCGAACCGCGCACGGTGCCGTCCTGGTCCGAGACGAGGCTGCCGTTGGCCTGGGCCGGGAAGAACGCCTGGGCGCCCGCCCAGACGGCGAGCGGATAGGCGCCGCAGAGCAGCGCGGCGAGGACGAGCGTGAGCAGGAGTGAGGTCTTGAGTTCGAGCAGGAAGGTTTTCATGGGCGGAGGGAGAATTTCGGGAAGCAGAGGCCACGGAGGTGGCACAGAAATCGCCGAGGATGGTAAGGGATTTGGATTTTGCCCTGTGAACCCTGGATCAGGCTCTGTGTACTCCGTGACGATGGGTTGATTCAGACCAGGTGGGCGGCGTTGATGAGGACGTCGATGAGCTTGATGCCGACAAAGGGGATGATGATGCCGCCGAAGCCGTAGATGAGGAGGTTGCGGCGGAGCATGGCGGCGGCGCCGACGGGGCGGTAGGCCACGCCGCGCAGCGCGAGCGGGATGAGGGCGATGATGACGAGCGCGTTGAAGATCACGGCGCTGAGGATCGCGCTCAGCGGGGAGGCGAGGTGCATGACGTTGAGCGGCGCGATGGCGGGAAAGGCGCCGACGAGCATGGCGGGGATGATGGCGAAGTATTTCGCGACGTCGTTCGCGATGCTGAAGGTCGTGAGCGAGCCGCGGGTGATCAGCATCTGCTTCCCGATCTCGACGATCTCGAGGAGCTTCGTCGGGTTGCTGTCGAGGTCGACCATGTTGCCCGCCTCCTTGGCGGCCTGGGTGCCGGTGTTCATGGCGACGCCGACGTCGGCCTGGGCGAGGGCGGGGGCGTCGTTGGTACCGTCACCGGTCATGGCCACGAGGTGGCCCTTCGCCTGCTCCTCGCGGATGCGGGCGAGTTTCATCTCCGGCGTGGCCTGGGCGAGGAAATCATCGACGCCGGCCTCGGCGGCGATGGCGGCCGCGGTGAGGGGGTTGTCACCCGTGATCATGACGGTGCGGATGCCCATGGCGCGGAGCTGCGCGAAGCGTTCCTTGATGCCGCCCTTGACGACGTCCTTCAGGTGGATGACGCCGAGGACCTCGCGACCCTCAGCGACGACGAGGGGCGTGCCGCCGCTGCGGGAGATGGAGTCGACGGCCTCGGTGACAGCCACGGGATAGGTGCCGCCCTGGGCTTCGACCCAGGCCTTGACGTTGGCGGCGGCGCCCTTGCGGATCTGGCGGATGACCTGATTGACGACGACGGGCGTGAGATCGACTCCGCTCATGCGGGTTTGCGCGGTGAACGGCACGAAAATCGCGTGCGGCGGCCCGAGCTCGCGGCCGCGGAGGCCGAATTTCTCCTTGGCGAGGACGACGATGCTGCGGCCCTCGGGCGTCTCGTCGGCGAGCGAGGCGAGCTGGGCGGCGTCAGCCAGGCGCTCGCGGGTGATGCCCGGCGCGGGCACGAAGTCGCTGGCCTGGCGGTTGCCGAGGGTGATGGTGCCGGTCTTGTCGAGCAGGAGCACGTCGATGTCGCCCGCCGCCTCGACGGCGCGGCCGGAAGTGGCGAGGACGTTGCGCTGAAGCAGGCGGTCCATGCCGGCGATGCCGATGGCGCTGAGCAGACCCCCGATGGTCGTCGGAATGAGGCAGACGAGCAGCGCGATCAGCGTGGTGATGGAGAAGGCGACGTTTGCATAAATGCCGAACGGCTTCAGCGCGAGGATGACGAGGAGGAAGATGATGGTGAGCGCGGAGAGCAGGATGGTGAGGGCGATCTCGTTGGGCGTCTTCTGGCGGCTGGCGCCCTCGACCATGGCGATCATGCGGTCAATGAACGTATGGCCCGGCTCGGAGGTGACACGGATCACGATGCGGTCGCTGAGCACGCGGGTGCCGCCGGTGACGGCGCAGCGGTCGCCGCCGCTCTCGCGGACGACCGGGGCGGATTCGCCGGTGATGGCGGACTCGTCGACCGAGGCGATGCCCTCGATGACATCGCCATCGGCGGGAATGACGTCGCCGGTCTCGCAGACGATGGAATCGCCCTGGCGGAGATCGGTGGCAGAGACCTTTTCTTCACGTCCGTCGCGCAGACGGCGGCCGAAGGTCTGGGTGCGGGCGCGCTTGAGCGTGTCAGCCTGGGCCTTGCCCCGGCCCTCGGCGACAGCCTCGGCGAAGTTGGCGAAGATGACGGTGAACAGCAGCCAGAGGGCGACCTGCAGGACGTAGCTGACCGGATCCCGGGAGGTGAAGAGCTGTTCGAAGGTCAGCAGCGCGCCGACCAGGGTGACGAACATGACCGGGTTCTTCAGCTGGGCGCGCGGGTTGAGCTTGGTGACGGAGTCGATCGCGGCCTGGCGGAGGATGGCGCGGTCGAAAAGGGAGACGGCTTTGGTGCTCATGGCGGAAAGTTAAGGGGGATAAGTGGTCGGTTTTGAGCGGGGAGCCTCAGAACAGTTTGCCGGCGCCCATCAGGTAGTGCTCCACGACGGGCCCCATGGTCAGGGCGGGCAGGAAGGTGAGTGCGCCGACGAGGACGACGGTGCCGACCAGGAGGATGATGAAGGTGGCGCCCTCGACCTTGAAGGTGCCGGCGCTGGCCGGGACGAGCTTCTTGCCCGCGAGGTTGCCGGCGAGGGCGAGGATCGGGACGATCATGAGGAAGCGGCCGATGAGCATGGCCACGCCGAGGGTGGTGTTGTAATGCGGGTCGCCGTCGGCGGGATTGGCGGTGAGGCCGGCGAAGGCGGAGCCGTTGTTGCCGACGGCGGAGCTGTAGGCGTAGAGGATCTCGCTGAAGCCGTGCGGGCCGGCGTTGTTGAGCCCGGCCTGGCCCCAGGCGGAGACGCTGGCCCAGGCGGTGCCGCCGAGGATGGTGGCGGAGAGGACGATCAGGACGAGCATCACGAGCTTGATGTCATAGGCCTGGATCTTCTTGCCGAGGTACTCGGGGGTGCGGCCGACCATCAGGCCGGCGATGAACACGGCGAGGACGACGAAGATCAGCATGCCGTAGAGGCCGGCGCCGACGCCGCCGAAGATGACCTCGCCCGTCTCGATGTTGAAGAGCGGCACGAGCCCGCCGAGCGGCGTGAAGGAGTCGTGCATGGCGTTGACGGCGCCGCAGGAGGCGTCGGTCGTGATGGTGGCGAAGAGGGCCGAGTTGAAGAGACCGAAGCGGACCTCCTTGCCCTCCATGTTGCCGTCCGCGGCGGCGACGCCCAGTTGCTGGTGGATGGGATTGCCGGAGGCCTCGGCCTGCCAACAGACCAGCACGCCAGCCACGAACATCGCGAACATGGCGCCCCACACGGCCCAGCCGTGGCGCTGGTTCTTCACCATGCGGCCGAGGTACCAGGTGAGTGCGCTCGGAATCGCGAAGATCGAGAGCATCTGGAAGAAATTGGAGAGTGGCGTGGGATTCTCGAACGGGTGGGAGGCGTTGGCGTTGACGTAGCCGCCGCCATTGGTGCCGAGCATCTTGATCGCGACCTGCGAGGCCATCGGGCCCTGCACGATGGTCTGGGTGTCCACGGACTGGTCGGCCATGACCGGAGTCTTGCCGTCGGCGGCGAGGACGGGCTGACCCTTGTCGTCGGTCTTGGGCACCTGGATGGTGTAGGCCTCGTAGGTCTTCGCGACGGTGTAGGGCTTGAAGTTCTGGATCATGCCCTGCGAAACGAGGAACAGCGCGAACACGAGGCAGACCGGCACAAGCAGGTAGTAGGTGACGCGCACCGTGTCGGTCCAGAAGTTGCCGATGGTGGACGCGGACTGCCGGGCGATGCCGCGCACGAGGGCGGCGGCGATGGCGATGCCGGCGGCGGCGGACGTGAAGTTGTGGATCGTCAGCGCGACCATCTGGGAGAAGTACGACATGGTCGACTCGCCGCCGTAGCTCTGCCAGTTGGTGTTGGTGGTGAAGCTCGCGGCGGTATTGAACGCCAGGTGGGGGGCCAGGCCGGGCAGCGCCTGCGGGTTGAGCGGCAGGTGGTCCTGGAAGCGCAGGATGAAATAGGTGAACAGCAGCCCGACGAGGCTGAAGGCCAGCAGGGCGAAGGTGTAGCCGAGCCAGTTCTGCTCCTGCTCCGGGTTGATGCCGCAGATGCGGTAGGTCAGGCGCTCGACCGGCCGGACCACCGGGTCGAGCCAGGTCTTGCCGCGGGCGTCGAGCACCTGCACCAGATAGAGCCCGAGGGGCTTGGTGAGGAGCAGGAGGGCGCCGACATAGAGGGCGAATTGGAACCAGCCGTTGGGATTGTTCATGGCGGGGGCCGGTCAGAAATTTTCCGGGCGGAGCACGGCGACGACCAGGTAGACGAGGAGGGCGACGGCGAGGAGGCTGATGAGGATGATTTCCATGGGGGAAGGGGTGCGGCGGGGACGGGGCTTCAGCGGACCTTTTCGCAGAAGCGGGCGTACGCGGCGCTGAGGACGAAGAAGGCGATGGCGAGGGCGGCAAAGATGAGATCGTTCATGACGGGCCGACGATATCACGGGCGGGGGTCGCCGCCTAATTAAGGACCGGGGCCGGGGCGTTAAGATTGCATTAAGCCGCGCAACCCGCACGGCCCCGGCCGGATAGCGGGCGATCGGCCCGGGCCGGCGCACTTTTATCTCTCTTTTTCTCGGCGGCGGGACACGCTGGCGGCATGGAAAAACGTCCATTCAACGAACTCGGCCTGTCGCCGGAGATTTTGAAGGCGGTGGACAAGATGGGATTCGAGGAAGCCTCGCCCATCCAGACCGCCGTCATCCCGTTCGGCCTGGCCGGGCGCGATGTCGTGGGCCAGTCCGCCACGGGCTCGGGCAAGACGGCGGCATTCGCCATTCCGGCGATCGAGAAGGTCGACGTGCGGCTGCGCCAGGTGCAGGTGCTCGTGCTCTGCCCGACGCGCGAGCTGGCGGTGCAGGTGTCGGAGGAGTTCGGCAAGCTGGCGTTCTTCAAGAAGGGCCTGATGGAGGTGCCGATCTACGGCGGCCAGAGCTACGAGCGGCAGTTCCGCGCGCTGGCGGCGGGCGCGCAGGTCGTCATCGGCACGCCCGGGCGGGTCATGGACCACATGGAGCGCGGCACGCTGCGGCTGGACCAGCTCAAGGTGGTCATCCTCGACGAGGCCGACCGGATGCTCGACATGGGGTTCCGCGACGACATCGAGCACATCCTCAAGTCGGTGCCGGCGGAGCGGCAGTGCCTGTTTTTCTCGGCGACGATGCCGCGTGCCATCCAGGAGCTGATCAAGCGCTACACCCGCGACCCGGAGTGGATCCGGATCGAGGCGCATGCGCAGAACGCCCCGCAGGTGGAGCAGATCTACTTCGAGGTGGACCGCCGCTCGAAGATCGAGCTGCTCACGCGGCTGATCGACCTGCACGACTTCCGCTTCGGCATCATCTTTTGCAGCACCAAGATCATGGTGGACGAGCTCGACGAGCACCTGCACGCCCGCGGCTACTCGACGGACCGGCTGCACGGCGACATCACCCAGGCGCAGCGCACGCGGGTCATGGACAAGTTCCGCCGCCGGGGCTTCGAGTTTCTCGTCGCCACCGACGTCGCGGCGCGCGGGCTGGACGTGGACGACCTGGAGGTGGTGTTCAATTTCGACCTGCCGAACGACGCGGAGGATTACACGCACCGCATCGGCCGCACCGGCCGCGCGGGCAAGCAGGGCATGGCCTTCACCTTCGTCGCCGGGCGCGAGCTCTACAAGCTGCAGAACATGATCCACTATGGCCGGCTGAAGATGCGCCGCGAGCGCGTGCCGTCGATGGACGAGGTCGAGGAGGCGAAGGGCAACGTGTTCTTCGAGAAGCTCCGCGCGGTCCTGCTCGAGAAAAAATTCCGGCCGCAGGACCAGATGGTCGAGCGGCTGCTGGAACAGGGCTACACCAGCACCGACATCGTCTCGGGGCTGATCCACCTCATGCAGGGCGACCCGGCCGAGCCGGCGAAGAAGACCGCCAAGCCGAAGGCGGAGCGGATCGCGGCCAATGAGAATCATCCGCCGGTGCCGGCGCCCGCGGCTTCCGTCCGTTCGCCCTATCCGGCGAAAGGGGCGCCCGACCTCCGGGCGCGCGTCGAACCCGCCCGGCCGGCCCGCCAGAGCCTTGGCGGCGGGGGGAGGCCCGGTGCCCCCGGCGAGGTTTCGGGTGACAGGTTCGCCGCGCAGAAACGCACCTACGAGCGCAAGCCGCGCACGGGGCGGGAGCCCGGGTTTGCGACGGTTTCCTTCAATGTTGGCCGCGCGCAGCTGGTCACGCCGGCGGACCTGGTCGGCAAGATCGCCGGCGTCACGCGGCTGCCGGCGACGATCGTGGGCGCGATCGACATCCACGAGGAGCACACCCACGTCGACGTGCTGGCCGAGCACGCGGAGCAGGTGGTGGCCAAGCTCGCCGGCATCCGGGTGAAGAACCAGTCGCTGAAGCTGGCGATCGTCCCGCCGGGCGCGGCATGAACCGATGGCCGGCGGTCCGCTCACTCCGGAGAATTGCACCGCCGGCGAGGTCGCGGCCCGGCTCGGGCTGGCCCCGCTCGAGCCGGAAGGCGGATTCTTCCGCCGCACGGCCGAGTCGGAAACGATCCTGCCCGGCGGCCGGCGCGCGTGGTCGGTGATCTACGCGCTGTTCACGCCGGAGGGATTTTCGGCCCTGCACCGGCTGGCGGCGGACGAGATCTGGTTTTTCCACGCGGGTGATCCGCTGGAGTCGCTGCGGCTGGCACCGGAGGGCCCGGGGCAATGGGTGAAACTCGGCTTGAATCCCGCGGCCGGCGAACGCCCGCAGGACCTCGTGCCGGCGCGGGTCTGGCAGGGCACCCGGCTGGTGGCGGGCGGCCGCTGGGCGCTGGTGTCCTGCGTGGTGGCGCCGGAATTTGTCTGGGGCGACTTCGAGCTCGCCCGGAGGGAAACCTTGGTGGCGGCCCACCCGGAGCGGGCCGCGGACATCCGGGCGCTGACACGTTGAGAATCCGCGCAAGACCGTCGCGGCGTGCGACTTGACAGGCCCCGGGGGCGGCACTATCTCCAAGACCCGTTGTCCATGGAAGCCGCCCTCGACCAACCCGTGCTGGTATTGAACCGCCTCTGGCAGGCGGTGAACATCATTGGGGCGCGCCGGGCCTTCGCACTGCTGGCCCGCGAGCACGCGCAGGTGGTGCACCAGACCGAGGACGCGTTCCGCACCTACTCGCTGCTGGATTGGATCGACTTCTCGGCCTACAACCCCCCGCGCGAGGCGCTCGAGACCGTGCGCACGGTCAGCCGCCGCATCCGGCTGCCGCACGTGATCCTGCTGACCTACTTCGACAAGCTGCCCTGCAAGGAGCTGAAGCTGACGCGCAACAACGTCTTCGAACGCGACGCCGACCACTGCCAGTACTGCGGCCATACCTTCGACCGCGAGCAGCTGAACCTCGACCACGTCATCCCGCGCCATTACGGCGGCAAGACGACGTGGGAGAACATCGTGTGCTCGTGCATCAAGTGCAATTCGCGCAAGGCCAACCGGCTGCCGCACGAGGCGCACATGCGGCTCATCCGCAAGCCGGTCCGGCCGAAATGGCGGCCGGTCATCTCGCTGGTCCTCGGCAACCACGGCCATGAAAAATGGAAGGACTTCCTCGACGTCGCCTACTGGAACGTCGAGCTCGAGGAGTGAGCCCGGCGGCCCGGCGTTCGCGCCACCCATGAAGCTTCGCGCCCATCTTCTCCGGCTGTTCCTGGCGGGACTGCTCTGCGCCACGGCCTGGGCGCGCGACGAACAGCGCATCGCCAAGCTCACCGAGGCCATCCAGTCGCTCGAGGCCGTGATGGCCGACAGCAACTCGCCCGCCGCGGACCGGCCGCGGCTGGAGCACAAGCTCGAGGCGCTGAAGCAGGAGCTTGGCATCCTGGAGGAGCGCGAGGCCATCGAATCGCGCGAGCGGGGCCTGCAGGCGCAGGTGCACACCCAGACCCGCGAGCTGCTGCGCGACCGGCTGCAGATGATCGGCTCGGACCCCGCCGCCCTGGACACCCGGCTGCGCGCGCTGGAGGCGCAGCGCCTCCGGGCCACCGGCGAACGCGCCGCCCTCAACAACCAGAAGGAGGACGCCGGCCCGGCCCTGACCGAGGCCCGCCGCGCCGAGCTCGACGAGCAGACCTTCAGCAAGAACGAGGAAATCCGCAGCCTCGCCCTGCAGCAGGACGCCGCCGAAAACGAGGGCCTGCTGGTACGGCAGGCGCAGAAGCTGCGCGACCAGCTGCGGCTCGAGGAAGCCGGCCCCGTCCCGCCGTCGCTGCGCGGCTGGTTTGACAAGCGCCTGGAGCTGCGGACCGACACGACGCGCGACCGGCAGCTCGCCGACATGAGCGCCAACGTGGCGGACAACCTGAAGGTGAGCGAGGCCGGGCTGGCCCTGGCGAAGCAGAAGATGGCGAAATTCGACGAGGAGCTGCAGCTGCTCGAGCGGCAGACGAACTTCCTGCGGCGCAACCCCCAGCTCGACCAGCTCCTGGCCACGCAGCGCGCGCAAAAGGAGCTGCTGGGGCAGCGCCTGCCCTTCCTGAGCGACCAGGTGGAGGCGCTGCGCGACTCCCGGGACTTCCTGAAGTCCCGCCGGGAGCTGCTGGCCCTGGAGGAGCGGCTGCTGCAGGAGCAGGCGGACACCCTGGGCCTCGGCTACCTGAAGCGCCTGCTCTGGCCGCTGGCGACCGCGGCCCTCATCTTCGCGTCCTACCTCGTGATCAGCCGGATGGTGCTGCCCCGGCGCTACCAGAAGGAGGAGCTGTTCCTCGCCCGCCGGCTCGGCCGTTACGCCACCGTGCTGCTGATCTCGGTGGTGGCGGCGCTCTACCTGCTGGAGGACCTGCGGGTGATCGCCACCACGCTCGGCCTCGTCAGCGCGGCCATCGTCATCTCGCTCCAGGAGGTCTGCGCCTCCTTCTTCGGCTGGTTCGCGATCATGTTCAGCGGGAAGTTCACCATCGGCGACCGGCTCGAGATCGAGGGCGTGCGCGGCGACGTGCTCGACATCCAGCTGCTGCGCACGACGCTGCTGGAGGTGAACAACTGGCTCGGCGTGGACCAGCCCACGGGCCGGGTCATCATCGTCCCCAACAATTTCATCTTCAAGAGCAAGGTCTTCAACTTCTCCCACGGCCATCCCTTCATCTGGAACAAGATCGAGGTGACGGTGACCTACGGCACGCCGGCGGCCGGGGCGACCGCGCTCCTGCAGAAGGTCCTCGAGGAGGAGACGCGCGAGGATTTCGCCGAGGCGCGGCAGGAGGCCGCGGAGATGGAGCGACGTTACGGGGTGGAGGATGCCGACTACCGGCCGAAGATCTACTCCCGCATCGCGGACAGCGGCGTGACCTTCAGCCTGATCTACGTCAGCCACTACCGCCGGAGCTCGGTCACACGGAACCGGATCAACCGCCGGCTCATCTCCGAGCTGGAGACGCATCCGCACATCCAGCTCGCCTATAACACGCTCCAGGTGATGGCCAGCGTCGGCCAGGCCGGCGCGCCGTCGGCCGTGCTGGGCCACGACCACACGCAGGCGCCGTTCCCGATCCGGCCGGGGGCGTGATCTTCGGCTTGGCCGCAGGACGGCGGCCGCGTCACGCCAGCGGCAGGGTGATCCGCATGGTGGTGCCGCGCGGGCCGGTGGCGAGGACGGACAGCTCGCCGTGGTGCTCCTTCATGATGCGCTGGGCGATGGCCAGGCCCAGGCCCGTGCCGTCGGCGCGGCCGGAGAGGAAGGACTCGAAGATGCGCGGCCGGATGGACTCGGGGATGCCGCCGCCGGTGTCGGTGAGGTCGATGTGCACCGCCCGGCCGCCGGCCTTCTCCTCCGGGGTGCAGAGCACGGTCAGTTCGCCGCCGTGGGGCATGGCGTGGAGCGAGTTCAGGGCGAGGTTGAGGACGACCTGCTGCAGCTGGCCCTTGTTGCCCTCCACCAGCAGGGCGCGGCCGGGCGCGGGATAGTTCAGCTGCACGGCGGCCTGGGCGAGCTTGGCCCGCAGCAGCACGAGGGTGTCGTCGAGGATCTCCGCCAGCGACCAGCGCGAATGCAGGGAGGAGGGCGCGCGGCCGAAGGACAGGACCCGCGAGACGATGCCCTCGAGCTGCTCGATTTTCTCCGTGATGACCTGCAGGTCGCGGCGGCGGGGGTCGTCGGCGGAAAAGTCGGCGCCGAGCGGGCCATGGAGGAGCTTGATGACGGTGAGCGGATTCCGGATCTCGTGGGCGATCTCGGCGGCGAGCATGCCGAGGGTGGTGAGAGTCTCGTTCTTGCGCAGCACCTCCTCCGTCTGGAAGACGCGGGCGTAGAGCCGGGCGTTCTGCATCGCGACGGCGGCGAAGCTGCCGAGGGCGGTGAACAGGCGCTTCTCGTCGTCGCTGAAGCGGTGCGGCGTGCCGTAGAAGACGGAGAGGACGCCGGCCGGCGCGCCCTCGAGGAAAAGCGGCGCGGCGAGCGCGGAGCAGAGCGAGCGGTCGCGGGGCAGGTCGGCGGCCTCGCTGTAACCCGGGCCGTCGATGTTCTGGAACTCGGTGGACTTGCCGGAGCGGATGACGGCGGCGAGGAGCGAGAGGTCGGCGGGCACGGTCTGCTGCTGGAGCGTCAGGCCGGCGGCGGCGAGGTCCCCGTCGGCCGACCAGGCGTGCAGGCGGAGCTCGCGGCGGTTGCTGTCGTAGTCGTGCAGCAGGCAGAGCCGGGCGTTGAAGAGGGCGCGGCCGCTCTGGGTCAGGGTGGACAGGAGTTCCTCGGGTGCCAGCTGGGCGACGAGGGCGTGGCCGAGCTCGACCAGGGTGGTGAGCTGCTTCGAGTTGGTCCGCAGGCGCTCGAACTGCCAGAGGCGGTGCAGGACCGAGCCGGCCTCGGCGGCGAAGCGGGTCAGCCGGGCGAGGGCGGCGGGATTGAAGGCGCCGACGCGGTCCGCGTCGAGGTTGACGACGCCGATGGTGCGGCCGCCGACGATCAGGGGCGCGGCCATCTCGCAGCGCACGCCCTGGCGGGCGGCGATGTAGCGCGGCTCGCCGGCGACGTCGGTGACGAGGAGGGCCCGGCCGTGGAGGGCCACCCAGCCGGTGACGCCCTGGCCGGGGCGCAGGGCGAAATCACCCAGGTCGGGCGGCAGGCCCTGTTCGACGCAGATCTCCAGCCGGCCGCTCTCGGCGCTGAGGAGGGAGAGGGAGCCGCTGTCGGCGGCGAACACGGCCATGATGGCGGCGAGGATCCCGCCCTGCGCCGACGCGGCGTCGTTCGCGCGGGTCGCCAGCGAGGCGATCTCGTACAACACCGCCGCATCTCTCGATTCATCCAGGCTCATTGCCGCCGAGCTGAACAGGAATGGGGCGGCTTGGGGAGCGAAATTCGCGGGGAATCGGTGGCGGCCGGCCGCTCCGGCGGTCAGGCCGTGGCGGCCTCGGCGGTGGGCGGGGTGATGAGGGCGCGCAGGGCGTCCTTGAGGGCGTGGAGGCGGGCGAGGTCGACCGACTCCTCGGGCTTGTTGGACTCGATGTAGAACGTGTCGATGGCGATGCTGCGCTCGGTGTTGATGCGGGCGAAGGTGGTGTCGTAACCGTGGTCGGAGATCGTCTTGACCAGCCGGAACAGCAGGCCGATCTGGTCGTGGGCCTGGATCTCGACGATGATGCGGTTGAGCGAGAGCTCGTGGTAGACGTCGACGGTCGGCGGGAAGGAGGCGGGCAGGTCCTGGTTGGTCGCGGTGTAGCGGGTGGCCGCGGCGTATTTCTTGGCCTGGGCCGTGATGTCGGGCATCAGGTCCTTGTTGCTGACGAGGCCGTCCTCGACGGTGCGGGCGAAGGTCTCCATGGCCTGCTGGTTCTGCACGACGCCGCGGCCGGGCA
>CAYRDN010000056.1:0-22685 GCA_964423065.1 uncultured Oleiharenicola sp.
ACCTTTCCCCCACCCCCACCATCCGCCGGAATCATCCCACCCCATGAAACTCACCCAAGAAATCCTCGGCACCTGCCGCGTCGAACTGCGCGCGTCGGCACGCCCGACCTTCACCGAATACCACCTCACCGCGACCATCGAGGGCCCGGCGCCCTTCGGGTCCGCCGCGGACGAGCTCTTCGCCCGCGTCGCCGCGCTGCTCGTCGAACACCGGATCCAGCCGATCCAGGAAAAGCTCTACGGCTGCACCGCCGTCCGCGACAACGTCCTCGCGCGCCGCGACGCCGTCTGGCGCCTCCGCGGCCTCGACCGGACGATGCCCGTGACCTGGCTGCAGGGCACGCCGCTGGCCGGCTGCGACTTTGCCGGCCTCCAGCTCTGGGGCGTGGCGCCGGTCGACGGCGAGCCGTGCGTCGAGACGGTGCAGAACGCCGTCACCGGGCGCGGCCGGCTCTGGCGCGGCCCCGGCTTCCAGATGCTGCACCTGCCCGCCGTGCGCGGCACGACGCCCGCCGGCGGGCTCGCCGCCGGCCACCAGGCGCAGGCCCGGCAAACCTTCACCAACATCGGCCTCGGGCTCGCGGCGCACGGTTTCAGCTATCCGCAGGTCGTGCGGACCTGGATCTACGTGGCGCGGCTGCTCGAGTGGTACGGCGACCTCAACCGTGTGCGCACGGCGCACTACCGCTCCGTCGGGTTGGGCGTGCCCGGCGGCCCGGCGTTTCCGGCGAGCACCGGCATCCAGTGCCGCTCCGACGACGAGGAATGCCTGATCGACGTGCTCGCGCTTGCCAGCGACGGCCCGGCCGCCGTCGCCGGGCCGGTGCGCTGCAGCCCGCGGCAGGACCAGTCGTTCAACTACGGCTCGGCCTTCTCCCGCGGCATGATCTTCGACCTCGAGGGCCGGAAGACGGTCCACATCTCGGGCACGGCGAGCATCAATACGGCCGGCGCCAGCACCCATCTGGGCGACGCCGAGAGCCAGAGCCTCGAGACCCTCATGAGCATCGCCGCCATCCTCGAGCAGCAGGGCGGCAGCCTGGCGAACATCACTTCCGCAACCCTCTTCTGCAAGGACCAGGCCGCCTACGAGGCGTGGAACCGTGTCACCCGGCTCCTCCGGCTCCCGGCGATCCCCAAGGTCTGCGTGCTGGCCGACGTGTGCCGACACGACTTGCTGGTTGAGATGG
Organism: uncultured Oleiharenicola sp.; assembly: GCA_964423065.1. Taxonomy (GTDB): domain Bacteria; phylum Verrucomicrobiota; class Verrucomicrobiia; order Opitutales; family Opitutaceae; genus Lacunisphaera. The sequence goes on from CAYRDN010000056.1 coordinate 1,191, forward strand.
AGGCGGTCGCCGTCATCTGATGGGCCCGCGGCTCCGCCCGCCGCCCCGCCGCCATGAATATTTCCCGCTCGAGATTGCGGATGGTCCGGTGCGCCGGCCTGGCCCTGCTCGGCCTCGCCGCGGCCGTCAGCGCCTGGGCGGCCAACCGGCTGGGCCAGGAAAAATCACCGTACCTGCGGCAGCACGCCGACAATCCCGTCGACTGGTACCCGTGGGGCGAGGAGGCGTTCGCCCGCGCGCGGAAGGAAAACAAGCCCATCTTCCTCTCGATCGGCTATTCCACCTGCCACTGGTGCCACGTGATGGCGCGCGAGTCCTTCTCGGACTCCGCGACCGCCCGGCTGCTCAATGACAATTTTGTCTGCATCAAGGTCGACCGCGAGGAACGGCCCGATGTCGACCGCGTCTACCAGACCTTCCTGCAGGCCTCGACCGGCGGCGGCGGCTGGCCGCTGTCGGTCTGGCTCACGCCCGACCTGAAGCCGTTCTTTGCCGGCACGTACTACGCCCCCGAGGACGCCGCGGGCGGACCCGGGTTCAAGACCATGCTCCGGCGCCTCGCCGACCTGTGGGCCAAACAACACGACCAGGTCGTCCGGCGGTCCGACGAGATGCTCGCCGCCCTCACCGCCGACACCGAGGCCACGGCCCCCGCGGGGGCCCTGCCGCTTGCGGCGCTCCGCGACCGGGCCTTCAGCGGGCTGGCGGAAGCCTTCGACCCCGTGCACGGCGGCTTTGAAACGGCCCCGAAGTTCCCCACCCCGGTCAACCTGGAGTTTCTCTTCGACGTCGCCGCCACCTCCGCCACCCCCGCGCAGCGCCCGGAGGCGCTCCGCCTGGCCCTGGCCACCCTGCGCGCGATGGCCGCGGGGGGGATCCACGACCACCTCGGCGGCGGCTTCCACCGCTACGCCGTCGACGCCGCCTGGCGCGTGCCGCACTTCGAGAAAATGCTCTACGACCAGGCGCAGCTCGCCAGCGTGTACCTGACCGGGTGGCAGCTCTCCGGCGATCCCGCCTTGCGCGACGCCGCGGTCGACACCCTCGGCTACCTCCGCCACCGGATGTCCGGCCCCGACGGCGGATTCTACACCGCCGAGGACGCCGACAGCGTGCTCGCCGCCGATCCGGCCACCCACGGGGAGGGCGCGTTTTACGTCTGGACGGAACCGGAGATAACCCGGCTCCTCGGCGCCGATGAGGGCCGGCTCTTCGCGTATGCCTACGGCGTGCAGGCGGGGGGCAACCTCCCGGGCGACCCGGCCCCCGGGCTCGCCGGCCAAAATGTGCTCTACCGCGCGCACACCGACGCCGAGGCCGCCGCGCAGTTCCAGCTCGCGGAACCCGCGGTCCATGCCCGCCTCGCGGCCGCCGCCGGCGTGCTGGCCGCCGCGCGCGAGCGGCGCCCGCATCCGTTCCGCGACGAGAAGATCATCACGGGCTGGAACGGCCTCGCCATCTCCGCCTGCGCGCGGGCGGCGCAGGTGCTCGGGGATCCGGCCTGGGCCGCGACCGCCACCCGCGCCGCGGATTTCGTGCGGGAGAGATTGTTCGACCCCGCCACCGGCCGCCTGGCCCACAGCTGGAGCGGCGGCGCGCGCGATGACCGCGGGTTCGCCGAGGACTATGCGTTCCTCATCCAGGGCCTGCTGGACCTCTATGAGACGACGTTCGAGGTGCGCTGGCTCGAATGGGCCGGGCGCCTGCAGGAAAAGCAAGACGAGCTCTTTGCCGACGCCGCGGCGGGCGGCTATTTTGCCAACGCCGCCGGCGACGCGCGCGTGCTGCTCCGCCTCAAGGCAGACACCGACGGCGCCGAGCCCGCGGCCAGTTCCATCGCTGTGCGCAACCTCGCCCGCCTCGGCGCGCTGCTCCACCGCGAGGACGACCTCGAGCTCGCCCGCCGCACGGCCCGCGCCTTCGGCCCGCAGCTGGAGCGCGCCCCGCTGGCGCTGCCGCAGCTGCTCGCCGCCGCCGCGTGGCTCGACGGTTCGCCCAAGCAGATCCTCATCCAGGGCGAGCGCGACGCGCCCGCCACGCAGCGCCTGCTGGCGGAGGTCTGGTCGCGGTTCCTGCCGCGCCGCGCCCTCGTCGTGATCGATGCGGCGAGCCGGCCGTTCTTCACCGCCCGCGTGCCCCTCGTCGCGGACCTGCCCGCGTCGGATCCGGCCGGCGCCACGGCCTACGTCTGCGAAAATTTTGTCTGCCAGCTGCCCGTCAGCCAACCCGCCGCGCTGGCGAAACTGCTCGCGCCCGCGACCCCGGCCGGGCGCTGACTGGTATCCCCGCGCCGTTGGCCCCGCGGCAGAAGCGGTTCGTCCCGCGGGTCAATCGACGCCCAGTCTTGGGCAAGATCGGCACAGCCGCGGTCCGGGGCCCCCACTAGTGTGCCCGGGATTTTGCCCCGCCATCCCACCCCCGCCGCTGATTTCCCCCATGTCCCTCCAACGCCTCCTCCTGGTCGCCGCGGCGCTCGCCGCTGGCGCGCTCCCCGGGGCCGCCGCCCCGGTCCCCCCGCTCCAGTCCTTCCCCTTCGCCCCGAAGAGCGGCCATGCCGAAAAGATGACTTTCACCGCCATCCCCGCCGCGGAATCGGGCCTGGTGGTCCAGAACCCCTACGACGACCCGGCGATGTGGGGCGAGCGCTACCAGGAGTTTTCGACCGGCGCCATCGGCACCGGCATCGCCGTCGGTGACCTCAACGGCGACGGCGTGCTTTATGTCTTCGTCGCCAACAAGACGCGACCAAACCAGCTCTTCAAGCAGGTCGCCCCCTTCAAATTCGTCGACGTCACGGCGGAGGCCGGGGTCGCCGGACCCGCGGCCGCCAACGGCGTGGGCTGGAAGACGGGCGTGACCATGGCGGACGTCAACAACGACGGCTTCCTCGACATTTATGTCTGCCGCTACAACGCCCCGAATCTGCTCTACCTCAACGACGGGCACGGCCACTTCCGGGAGGCCGCGCACGCGGCGGGCGTGGACCTCGTGTCCGGCAGCGTGGTCGGCGCGTTCGAGGACTATGACCATGACGGCCACCTCGACCTGTTTGTCCTGACCAACATCCTCGACGCCAAACGCTCGCCCGACGGCGAGCCGCCGCACCTTTACCACAACCGCGGCGACGGCACGTTCGAGGACGTCTCGGTGAAGGCCGGCATCGCACGCGACCCGATCCACGGCCACTCCGCCACCTGGTTCGACTACAACGGCGACGGCTGGCCCGACCTCTACGTCGCCAGCGACTTCGCGCCGGCCGACCACTTTTACCGCAACAACGGCGACGGCACCTTCACCGACGTCCTCGCCACCGCCGTGCCGCACACCCCCTGGTTCTCGATGGGCGCGGACTCCGCCGACATCAACAACGACGGCCTGCCCGACCTGTTCGTCGCCGAGATGGCGGGCACCACGCACTTCAAGTCCAAGGTCGCGATGGGCGACATGGGCGGGCTCGTGAACTACATGGACACGCTCGTCACGCCGCAGTACATGAAGAACGCCGTGTTCCTCAACACCGGCGCGGACCGCTTCCGCGAGGTGGCCAAGATGACCGGGCTCGGCAGCACCGACTGGAGCTGGTCGCCCCGTTTCGAGGACCTCGACAACGACGGCTGGGTCGACCTGCACGTGACCAACGGCATGGTCCGGCCCTTCATCGACTCCGACCTGCTCAACCAGATCAAGAAGCTGCAGTCGCCGGCCGAGATCATCGCGCTGATGAAGCGGCAGCCGCCGCAGCGCGAGACGCACCTCGCGTTCCGCAACGACCACAATCTCCACTTCACCAAGGTCCAGAAGGAATGGGGCCTCGACCACACCGGCGTCAGCTTCGGCTCCGCGTTCGCCGACTTCGACCGCGACGGCGACCTCGACCTGATCTACGTCAACTACGACGACACCGTCAGCCTCTACCGCAACGACTGCCCGGTGGGCAACAGCATCGAGGTCGAGCTGCAGGGCACGGTCAGCAACAGCCACGGCATCGGCGCCCGGATCTTCGCCGACACCGGGGAGGGCCGGCAGGTGCGCGAGCTGACCGTCGCGCGCGGCGTGCTGTCGTCGTCGGAGTGCATCGCGCACTTCGGCCTCGGCGCCGGCACGGGCGTCGCCGCGCTGGAGATCGACTGGCCCAGCGGCCAGGTGCAGCGGTTTGAAAACCTCGCGGCCAACGCCCGCTACGTCGTCACCGAGCCGGCCGGCCCGGCCAAGGCGACCGCGGCGGTGAAGAGCCGGCCGGTGGACCACGGGCTGTTCACGGACCAGGCGGCCGCGCTCGGGCTGGACTTCGTCAACCTCGAGCGGGTGTACAACGACATGGCGCGACCGGGCCAGTCGCTGCTGCCCAACCGCATGAACACCCTCGGCGGCGGCATCGCCTGGGGCGACGCCAACGGCGACGGCCATCCCGACCTCTTCTTCGCCGGCGCGGCCGGCCACGGCAGCGCGCTCTACTTGAACGACGGCCACGGCCACTTCAGCCGTTCGCGCCAGCAGCAGCCGTGGGACGACACGATCGAGCGCGAGGCCATGTCCGCGGTGTTCCTCGACGTGAACCGCGACGGCGCGATGGACCTCCTCGTGGTTTCCGGCGGGGTCGAGGCTGACAAGGGCAGCGACCTGCTGCGCAGCCACCTCTACCTCAACGACGGCCACGGCCGGTTCACCGAGGCGCCCGCCGCGCAGTTCAGCCTCCCGCCCATCTCCTCGTCCGTGGTGTGCGCCGGCGACTTCGAGCGCACCGGCGTCCTCGGGGTCTTCATCGGCGGCCGCGTCGTCCCGGGCGAGTATCCCTCGACCCCCGAGTCCGTGCTGCTCGCCAACCGCGACGGCAAGCTGGTGGACGTGACGGACCAGGCCTGCCCCGCCCTGCGCACCGTCGGCATGGTCACCGCCGCGCTCTGGACCGACGCCGACGGCGACGGCTGGCCCGACCTGCTGGTCGCGGGCGAATGGATGCCGCTGCGCCTGTTCCACAACAACCACGACGGCACGTTCACCGAGACCACCGCTGCGGCCGGCTTCGCCGCGCAGACCGGCTGGTGGAACTCCCTCACCGCCGTCGATCTCAACCACGACGGCGCCATCGACTATGTCGCCGGCAACGTCGGCCTGAACACCAAGTACAAGGCGAACCCCGAGCACCCCGCCGGCATTTATTACGCCGATTTCGACAACACCGGGAAGCGCGAGGTCGTCGAGAGCGAATGGGAGGGCGACAAGCTGTTCCCCGTGCGCGGCCGCAGCTGCTCCTCGCGCGCCATGCCCGTGCTCAAGGGCAAGTTTCCGACCTTCCACGACTGGGGCTCCGCCCTGCTGCCCGAGATCTACACGGACGAGAAGCTCGGCCGCGCGCTGCATCTGACGGCCACGCAGCTCGCCTCCGGCGTGTTCCTGAACGACGGTCACGGCCATTTCACGTTCCACGAGCTCCCGCGGCTGGCGCAGACCTCGCCCATCTTCGGCCTCGCCGCCGCCGACTTTGACGGCGACGGCAACGTGGACCTCGTCGCCGTGCAAAATTTCTCCGGCCCGCAGGTCGAGACCGGCCGCTTCGACGGCGGCATCAGCCTGCTGCTGCTCGGCGACGGCCAGGGCGGTTTCACGGCCGCGACCGCCCAGCAGAGCGGCATCTGCATCCCCGGCGAGGGCCGCGGCGTGGCCATGGGCGACTGGACCGGGGACGGCCGGCCCGGCCTCATCGTCACCCGCACCAATGAGAACGTCCTCGCCCTGGCCGCGCGCGCACCGTCCGCCGGCCGCGCGTTCGCCGTCAAGCTCACGGGGGCGCCCGGCAATCCCGACGCCATCGGCGCGAAGATCACCCTGCATCTCCGGGACGGCACGATGCAGGCCTGCGAACTCTACGCGGGCTCCGGCTATCTCTCCCAGTCCGAACCGCTGGCCTTCTTCAATTACGCAACGGGCAACGCCCCGGTGACCATCGAGGTCGCCTGGCCCGACGGGAAGCAGACCTCGCACCCGTTCAAGGCCGGCGCGCCCCGGATCACGCTGAGCGAGTAGGTCAGCCCGCGGGCGGGCGCCCTCGGCGCGGGCAAGCTCGCTGGCCTGCACCCAACCGCTTCGGCGCAGCCACGGGCCGCTTCACCAGCCGAGTGCGCGGCGCAGGACCGGCTCCAGCGCCGCCGCGATCGCGCGGTGATCCGCCCCGGAGGGATGGCCGTTGCCGGGCACGCCCGGATAGTGGGGCAGCGTCGCGAGCGTGACCTTCGGGCTGCCCGCCTGCGCGACAATCCGCTCCAGGTAGCGGTGCAGCGTGGAGTGCTTGGACCCGTGGACCGGGTCGTCGTTCAGGATCGGGGCGTCCGTGAGGATGATGCACGCGTCCGGCGCATCGCGCCGGACCTGCCCGATGAACTTCACATAGGCGCCGACGTATTCGTCCTCCGCCGGGATGCCCGGGCTGAAATCATTCGTGCCGAGCTGGACCACGATGGCATCCGGCACATAGCGCGCGTGGTCCCAGCGCGCGGCGGGATCCTCGGGCAGGGCGAGCTCGTAGAACTCCGGGGCGTTGCCCGCGTCGCGCTTGCCCTGCCAGTCGCGGATCAGGCCGCGGCCGCCGCAGCTGACCAGGTGGCACTGCGCGCCGAACCGCCGGGCCAGGAGCATCCCGAAGGACAGGCGCGCATTGGTGTTGAGCTTGTCGTGAAAATCGCGGCCGGGCGCCCACGCGTCCATCTCGCCGCTGGTCTCGGAATCGCCGATGAACATCAGCCTGCGCGGCGGCAGCGGCCGCGCCGGCAGCAGTTCGCCGCCGCCGGAATCAAACCCCGTGATCGCGCACGTGCCCATCCAGCTCTCGATGCGCCGCGTCAGGACCAGCGTGTGCTCGCCCGCGGCGTCGCCGCCCGGCAGCACGTAACGGCCGTCGCCCGGCTTGAGCCGGAGCAGCGTGGGTTCGGCGCCGTCGAGGCTGACATCGAAGCTGGAATCGTCGTTCGACGCCCGGGCCGCCATGATCGGCGCCGGGCCGCGAAAACGCAGATGCACCTGGATGCCGGGAAAACCGAGCCGCACCGCGCCGTCGGCCCCGGGGGCCTGGCGTCCTTCATAGATGATCCTGGCATCATTGGCTGGCACGAAGCCAGTGGAGCCGGCGGCCGCGGCGGACGCAACCGCGCAGGTCACGACCAGCGCACGCCGCCACGCCCCGCGCAGGGCACAGGCAGTCATTCGGGGTTTCGGTTTCATTTGATCACGGGATAGTGGATGGTCGGGTTCCGGACCTTGACCCAGGGCAGTTCGTCCCAGGTGAGCACGGCCGCACTTTCATAGGTCGCCTTGATCGCAGGCCACGCGGCCCGGTTGCCGCCGAGGTCGCCCCAGGCGGTGAACCATGCCCAGCGGGGCTGAGCCTTCAGCTGCCCGACCGTCGGCAGCGTGCCGACCTCGGCCAGCGCGATGGGCTTGCCGGCCGCCAGCGCGAGCAGGTCGTCATAATCGGACCCGGCGAAGTTGGTCGAGTAGATATCGGTCGCGAGGACGTCGACCTCGTCCTGGCCCGGGAAGAAATCCGCGTAGGGCGCGACGTGTTCGCGGATCTCATTGCCGCCGAAAACCCAGATGAGGTTGTCCAGTTTGTGGAAGTTCACGAGCCGGTCGTAGAGCAGGCGGTAAAGTTTCCGATAGCCGTCGTCGCCGGCCCGGCCGCCCCACCAGAACCACGCGCCGTTCATCTCGTGGTAGGGCCGCCACAGCACCGGGACATGCGCGGCGCGGAGCTGCTTCAGGAAAAACGCGATCACGTCCACCTGCGACTTCCAGCGCTCGTTGAGCGGCGAGCCCGGCGTGAGGAGCTGCCGCCATTCCTCGTCGGAGAGCCGGCCCTGGACGGAGGTCTTGAAATCGACCGGCTCGTCGTCGGTCGGCCGCACGGCGTGCCACATGAGATTGATGATGAAACCCTCCTCATGCCGCCGGATGGCCTCGTCGACGATCTGCTGGCGGAAGTTGATGCCGTCCCACGTCCCCGGCGCGCTGAAGCCGAAATCCTGGCTGAACACCGCCGGGTAGCGCCCCAGCATCTTCAGCACCCCCGGCAGCCGCGTCGAGCCGAGCAGGGGCGGGCAATGCTGGCCGGCGAGCGTCTGCCGGCCCGAGATGTCGAGCAGGTACGCGTACAGCGCCGCAGCCTCCGGCGTGGCGTTGGGGGTGCAGAGCGTCGCCGGCGCCGCGCCCAGGGCGCCCGCGGCCGCCAGAACGGCGCACGCCAGCAAACGGGGTAGTTTCATCCGACCGACTCTGCCGGCGCCGGGACGGAACTCAAGCCGTCACGCCGGCCGGTTTGCCATTGTTCCGCCGCGCCGAGCCGGCATCATGGCTTTTACCCCATGAAATCCGTGTCCGGCCGCATCCTCCCCTGCCTGATCCTGCTGCCCCTGGCGGTCCCGACGCTCCTGCACGCCCTCAGCCTCCAGCCGCTGACGGCGCCGGTCCAGGGACAGCGCGCCGAGTGGCGGCTCGACGGCGTGCCGCCGGCCGCGAACAATTTCGATCCCGACCTGATCCGGATCGACGCGGTGTTCACCACGCCGGCGCAGCGCGTCTTCACCGTGCCGGCGTTCTGGTATCAGGATTACAACCGCGCGCTCGTCGGCGGCGCGGAGGTGCTGACACCCGCCGGCGCGCCGGATTGGCGGATTCGCTTCACCCCCGACGAGCCCGGCGAATACACGCTCGCCCTCACGATCACCCGGCCGGGCCAGCCGGACCCGGCGCCCGTGGCGGTCAGGTTCACCGTGGCCCCCGGCGCGGCGACCGGCTGGGTCCGCAGAGCGGCCGACCACCGCTCCCTGGAGACGGCCGACGGCCGGCCGCTGCGGCTCATCGGCGCCAACGTCTGCTGGGGCGGTGTGCGCGGCACGTATGACTTCGACCGGTGGTTCCCCGCGATGCAGGCCGCGGGTGAAAACTTCGCGCGCCTGTGGTTCGCCCCGTGGTCGATGGGCCTGGAGCACAAGCCCGGCACGCTCAACCGCTACGACCTCGCCGCGGCGTGGCAGGCCGACCACGTGCTCCGGCTCGCCGAGGAATGCGGCATCAATGTGCTGATCGCGATGGACCACCACGGCATGTTCATGTCGAACGACCCCGCGTGGGGCGGTTCGAACAATTTCTGGACGCGCAGCTCCCCCTATGCCGCCGAGAACGGCGGGCCCTGCGCCAACCCCGACGAGTTCTTCACGCGCGACGCAGCGCGACGGCTCTACGAGAAGCGGCTCCGCTACCTTGTCGGCCGCTACGGCTCCAGCCCGCGGCTGCTGGCGTGGCAGTTCTTCAACGAGATCGACAACTCCTTCCGCCCGCGCGGCGCGCTGGTCGCCGCCGACGTCGTCGCCTGGCACCAGGCGATGGGCCGGTGGCTGCGGGCGAACGACCCGTATCACCACCTGATCACGACCAGCCTCACCGGGGCGAGCGACCGGCCGGAGTTCTGGACGTTGCCCGAGCTGGATTTCGCCGTCTACCATGCCTACGGCGAGGCCGACCCGGCGCGCCGCGTGGCGCAGATCGCGGAAGATTTCACTCACCGCTACGGCAAACCGGTCATGATCGGCGAATTCGGCACCGATTTCCGCAGCTGGAACCTCGCCGCCGACCCCTACCTGCGCGGCTTCCGCCAGAACCTCTGGGCGGGGGTGCTCGGCGGCTCCGTCGGCACGGCGATGGCCTGGTGGTGGGAAGGCATCCACGACGACGGCGCCTACCCGTTCTACACCGTGCTGCGCGACGTGATGGCGCGCGCCGGCTGGAGCGAGGGGGCGTGGACCCCCGTCACCTTCGCCGAAAACGGCCCCGCCCCGCTCGCACTCGGCGAACCGGCGGCCGGCGCCGAGCCGTTCACCGCCCCCATCCAGCTGAACCAGCTGCGGCTCAATCCCGTGGCCGGCGAGGCCGCGATCGCCAGCCCGCTCGCCGCCGACCGCGCGGCGGAGCGCCTCTCCTCCTACCTGCATGGCTCCGGCAATCCCCGGCTCCAGCAGCACGCCCGCCTGACCGCCTGGTTTGCCGACCGCGCCCGGCTGGTGTTTCGGGTCGACTCCGTCGCCGCCGACGCCGACCTGCTCGTGCGCCTCGACGACGAGGAGAAGCTCCGCGTCCCGCTCGCGAGCAAGGACGGCCTCGCCGTGCTCAACGACGAGATCAACCGGGAGTTCACCGTCGACCTGCCCGCGGGCCGGCACCGCGTCGAGATCGCCCACACCGGCACCGACTGGGTCAACCTGAAATCCGTCCGCCTTGAGCGCGTGCTCCCCGCCCCGTTCGCCGGCGGCTGGCAATTCGCGACCGAGGCCATCGGGCTCCGGCACGGCGGCACCGCGGTCCTCTACGTCCGCTCGCCCTACGTGGCGTGGCCCGCCGGCGCCCTGCGTTACAATCCGCCGATCATCCAGGGTGCGACCGTCACGCTCACGGCCTGGTCGCCGGGCACCAGCCGGGTGGTCTGGATCGACCCGAAAACGGGGCGCGAACTCGCGACGGTGGCAACGGCCGGCGGGGATTCCCTGGTCCTCACGATGCCCGATTTTGCCGAGGACGCGGTGGCCATTGTAAAAACCCAGGCCCCCGGCCCTTGAGCTCCCGGACAATCCGTTTACCGGCCGCCAACAATTTCATTAATATGCGGGCGCCCGAGACCAGGTGGGGTCCAAGCACCAGGGTACGGTTACATATTGCATGACCCCGTGCCGATTGATTACCCGACCCCAAATACCAAATGAAGACATCCGGTTCGCGGACGGCAACGGCCTGTTTAGGGCCGGACAGCCGGAGCGCTATCTTTGCGCCGGCGGCTGCGGCCTGGGCCGGATCGGGGCCGGGGTTGTCCCGCCGGAGCGTCGAACGGTCCATAATGTTTCTTGTGGAATGCCCGCGCTGCTTCATCCTGAGTGATGCGCACAAGTTGGCAGGTGCGCGCAGGGTCCCGGCACCGGCCGGCCCCTGCGGTGGCGAGCCACTACCCCATGAATGACGCCCCTCCCATTTCCCGTCACCGGATCCTGGTCATCGACGACAATCCGGCGATCCATGACGACATCCGCAAGATCCTCGATCCGAGCGGAACGCGCCCCACCGCCCTCACCGACAGCATGGCCCTGCTTTTCGGAGACAAGTCGGAGGAGCCCGTCCAGGACACGTTTGAAATCGACTCCGCCTACCAGGGCGAGGAAGGCCTGCGTCAGGTCGTGGCCGCCTCCGCCGCGGGCCGTCCCTTCGCCCTCGCCTTTGTGGATGTCAGGATGCCCCCCGGCTGGGACGGCGTGGAGACCATCATCCGCCTCTGGGAAAAGCAACCCGACCTGCAGATCGTGCTCTGCACCGCCTATTCCGACTATTCGTGGGAGGACATGATCGCCCGGATCGGGCGCTCCTCCAGCATGGTGGTGCTGAAAAAGCCGTTCGACAACATCGAGGTGCTGCAGCTGGCGCACGCCCTGACAGAAAAATGGAAGCTCACCCGCCAGCTGCGCGACCAGCTGCAGGCCCTCGACCAGCTCGTCGACCGGCGCACGGTCGAGCTGCGCGCCGCCAATGCACAGCTGAAGCGCGAGATGGCCGAGCGCCTGCAGGTGGAGCAGGCCCTCGGGCTCTCGGAAGAGCGGTTCTCCAAGGCCTTCAAGGCGAACCCGATTCCGCTGGTCATCCAGTCGCTGCAGCACGAGACCATCACCGATGCCAACCCGGGCTTCGAGGCCCTGACCGGCTACAGCCGCGACGAGCTCTGCGGCCGCACGCCGCAGGAAATCGGCCTCTGGGCCGAGCCCGACCAGGCCCGGCTCCTCCTCGAGGAACTGCGCCGCCACCATTCGCTCCGGCTCTCGCCCTGCCGGTTGCGTACGCGCACCGGCGCGGTGCGCGACATCCTGCTCTCGATCGCGCCGATCGAGCTCGGGGGCGAGCCGGGCCTGCTGACCATCGCCCAGGACATCACCGAGCAGCTCCAGCTGGAGAAGCAATTGCGGCACTCGCAGAAAATGGAGGCCGTCGGCCAGCTCGCGGCCGGCATCGCCCATGATTTCAACAACATGCTCACCGTGATCCAGGGGAACACCTCCCTGGTCCTGGCCGATCTCGCCGATTCCCCGGAACGGCCGATGCTCGAAGGCATCCTCGCGGCCGCCCAGCGCTCCGCCAAGCTGGTCCGCCAGCTCCTCACCTTCAGCCACAAGCAGATCATGGAGGTGGCCCCCATGGACCCGGTCGAGCTGCTCGGGTCGCTCGCCGAGATGCTGTCCCGCATGCTGGGCGAACAGATCACGGTCAAGGTCGAGGCCCCGCCCGGCCTGCCGCTGATCGTCGCCGACGCCGGCATGATCGAGCAGATGCTGCTCAATCTCGCGGTCAACGCCCGCGATGCCATGCCCCACGGCGGCCGGCTGACGATCACCGCGGCGACCGTCGACATCACGGACACGGCGCTGCGCGTCAACCATGAGGCGCGCCCCGGCCGGTTCCTGCGCCTGAGCATGAGCGACACCGGCTGCGGCATCCCGCCGGAGTTGCTGCCGCGGATCTTCGAGCCCTTTTTCACGACCAAGCCGATCGGCAAGGGGACCGGCCTCGGCCTGGCGACCGTGTACGGCATCGCCAAGCAGCACGAGGGCTGGGTCGAGGTGCGGAGCCAGATCGACCGCGGCACGACCTTTGAAGTTTACTTTCCCCTCAACCACGAGCTGAGCGCGGCCGCCGCGACCACCCTGGCGCAGGCCGCGCCCCCGGCCCACGGGGCGGAGACGATCCTCGTCGTGGAGGACGAGGAGACCGTGCGCCACTGCGTGGCCATCATCCTGAAATCGCACGGCTACAACATCCTCACGGCCTGCAACGGCCTGGAGGCCCTCGCGGTCTGGCGGGAGCACGGGCGCAGCGTCGACCTGCTGCTGACCGACATGGTGATGCCCGAGGGGCTCACGGGCCTCGATCTCGCCAAGCGCCTGCTGGTGGACAAGCCCGGTTTGAAGATCATCTTCACCAGCGGCTACAGCCGCGACCTCACCAACAGCAACGCCCCCTTCCTCGCCGGCCGCCACTTCCTCGCCAAGCCCTACCAGTCGAGCGCGCTGCTCGAGACCGTCCGCGAGAGCCTGGCCGCGGCCGACGTGGACGCCGGCGCCGGCCGGCCCGGGCGGTGATGCCTGCGGGCCCGGCCGCGGACTGCACCCGGCTCGAATCGCGGCCGAGCAAATCCGGGAGGACAACACCCCATGGCCCCGGGCTGTCGCCGGGTGTAAGCTGCCGGCCCAATCGATGACCAAGCTGACCACCGCGACCAGAAAGAAAATCCCGACCGGTGACTTCGCGCTCCCGGGCCGCCGGTATCCGATCGAGGATGCAGCTCATGCCCGCAATGCACTGGCCCGCGTGGCCCAGGACGGCACGCCCGAGGAAAAGGCGACCGTCCGCCGCAAGGTCGGCCGCTTGTATCCCGGCCTCAAGCATAAGGGTTGACCCGGCGCGGAGGCCCAGGGTCTGGGCTGGCGGCTGGCTCTGCGACGTCCAGCCCGGATTGAACGTGAATGGGTTGCATGGAAGTATCCCTGGAATGGGCTCCCCACCAGCGGCTACATGCCGACGGAGCAGCCGGTCTTCGAGGCCTTCCTGGGGCGTCCCTTCGCGCCCGGCGACAAATACCTTGAGCTGCGGGCCCAGTGGCCGGTGAGGCGGGCGTGATCCGTGGATTCACGCCACGGGCGCGGGACCGGCGGAGCAGGGCCGGGGCGGGCGGCGCCGCCTGGCACGAGCGTCTGGCCTGACTTGATTTACCCGATCCACTGTCCAACGGTTAGGGGTCACCGCCGGCGGACAAATATCTTCATGCGCCCCGATAGACAAAATCATGGAGCTTGGTTGCGCCCGTTCCGATGCAATAGACGCCGAATTTGAGGCTGAGAAAACCGCCGAGGACATTGTGATGATAGCCCGACACCTCCATTTGCCAGGGGTGCTTGACCCAGGCCTCGCCGTTCCCCCGGTAGTAAAATGTCACGATGTTGGCTTGGTTGGTCACCCGCAGGCGCACCTTCCCGGTCGTCATGTCCTGGCGCATCCAGCCCTGTTCCTGGCCATAGTTATAGGTGAACATCTGCGAGCGGCTGAAGCCCAGGCCGCAGAACATCCGCTCGCTGTAGAACAGGCAGATGCCCGCCTGGGCGCCGTCGCCGATGTCCAGGGTGATCTCCGCCTCATAGCTGCGGTCGCCCACGAGGAAGGTGAGCGGTGAACTGTCGGCCAGCGTCGTGCCCTTGCCCTGAATCACCAGGGCGCGGGGCTCGTAACGTGCGCGGTTCATCTCATCCGGACCGGGATTGAAAAAGCTCCACTGCACGCCGAATCGATTCGTCGAAAAATCATCCGACAGCGCGAAGCCCGACGGTCCCGGCCGCCCGTTCCGGGGTTTGGCCAGTGGCTGCGAGAGCGTCCCGCCCTGGGCGCGGAACCAGCCGTCAGGGGTCCATTCGACCGGCTCCAGGAGGGTTTGCCGGCCCAGGGTGCGAAAGCCGTTCTCGTAGCCGTGATAGATCATCCACCAGTCGCCGCCCGGGCCCTCGACCACCGTGGCATGGCCGCGCGACCACCACGGCTCCGCCGCGCTCGCGGTGTGGACGATGGGATTGTCGGGGCAGTCCTGCCACGGACCGTGGATCGAGTGCGAGCGGGCGACGGTGACCATGTGACTGGTCGGCGGACCCGACGTGCCGCCCACCGCGGCAACGAGGTAGAACCATTCCCCGCGACGGAAGAGCTTCGGGCCTTCCGGGGCGAACATTTCGACCACCCAGTCGTCGGGATAGCGCCAGGGGTGGTAGACCTGCTCCAGGGCGCCGACCGTCGCCAGGCCATCGTCGGTCAGGGCAATTCTGCGGACCCCGTTGAAGAACAGGTAGCGCTTGCCGTCTTCACCGACCGCATGGCCGGGATCGATGCAGCCGGCGACCTTAAGGTCAACCGGGTCGCTCCATGGGCCGCGGACATCGCCGGCATGGATGACGAAGATCGACTGCCGGCCCCCCGGAGCAGCCGGGATGTAGATGAAGTAGCGCCCGTTGTGCTTGACCAAGTCCATCGCCCAGACCGTGCCCATGGGTTTCGTCAAGGCCGGCCCGAGCGGGGCCCAGTTCACAAGATCGCGCGAGTGCCAGATGATGACCCCGGGATAGGAAAATAACGACGAGAACGTCATGTAATAGTCGTCCCCATCCTTCAACACGGTCGGATCCGGGTGGTCGCCGGCGATGATCGGGTTGAGATAGGTCCCGTCGCCGAGATCGGCCCGGCGCTGGCCTTCGATTCCGACCGCCGGTCCCGGCGTCAAGCCCGCGCGCGGTTCGCCCGCCGCCGCCGGCGGTTCACCGATCATTTTCGCGGAAACGGCCCCAAAGAAAGTCGCCTTGAGCGCATCACGCCGTGAGATCAATTTCATGGGATATTCAATAAGGGGTTCGTCATGCCCTAACACTTCGGCGAGGCGGACAGTGTCCGCCGGACAGTTGGGACGATCCGGTTAGATATGGTGGGTTCGCCTGGGATTGATCAAGATAGATCAAAAGGGAACACGGGGTGTACTTTGCCGGGCAAGCCCCGGCCCGCGGCCGACGGCGGGAGCCGTTGCTCGGCGCCCCGGCACAGGACCAGGCGTAGTGGGTCGCTCGGTGGCGCGCCTAACGTCCCTGCTTGAGGACGGGGAACCGGCGTTCGACCTTGCGGCGCACGGTCGTTTTTTCGGCTGGCGATCCGTCCTGGGACACGCGCGCCAGGGCATTTCGGGCGTGAGCCTCATCCTCGATGGGATACCGGCGGCCCGGCAGCGCAAATTCGCCGGTCGGGATTTTCTTTCTGGTCGCGTTGGTTAGCTTTGTCATCAGGGGTTTTCTTTATGCCGGGTACCACTAAAATCAGATCATCGCGTGCCGGCGGCGGTGATGATCGGTGCAGATGAAACCGCCGCGAGTGACCATTTGCTCGCGGCGGTTACACAAACTACGAAATGTTTTCAGGCGTGCGCCGCGTGTTCCTCGAGAGCCATATGACCGTCCTTATGGCAGTGGGCCGCGTCATCCGCCGCGTTCTTCAGCGTCTGCTGCTGGTCCGGGGTGAGCAGCGCAAGGATTTGCTCGTGGTTGGCCTGGTGTTGTTTCTTCGCCTCGGCGCAACGGGCCGATTGCGCCTCGGTCAGCTGCGAGATTTTTTTCATTTGCTCGTCCGTCAGCTTCATCGACCCGACGAGGTGCACCGCATTTTCGAGGCAATGGACGAAACAGGTGGAATCCGGACCGGCGGACGACGGCGCCGGGTGAGCTGCCGTCAAGGGCGCTGTCGGGCGGGCGGGCGGGTTGGGCTTGGTGTTGGACGAGGCGACGGGCGCCGTGGGTTTTTGTGATGTGATCATCCGTTGACCATGCGCCCGATCACCTTTCCGAGATATGGGGTCTTACACGCATTCCATCCGGACGGCGGGAGGGCGAGCGCGGGGTGCGCGATCTTCGTTTCTTGAGCTGTGGTGATGCCGCCTTCCATGGTCGAGCAGTCCGGGCAGGTTTTTGAGCCATGACCCGGCGTTGCCTGGAACTCTACATCGTCAGATCCTCCCCGTTGGGCGGGACGGAACGATGACGTGGGTGGCAAATGGTGAGGCGAGATTCGCGCCAAAACCGGCTGCCGAAAAGCCTGATCCGGGATCCATTCAGCGCCGGTACTTTTTCCGGCTCTGGTAGTCCGAGACAAAAATGCTGACCACCAGCCAGAAGCTTCCCACCGCGGCCGCTGTGAAGCAGAGGATGGCCAGCCCGGGATAACCGAAGAGCTGGAAGGAACTCGCCACCCGCGCCAGCAGCGAGGCGCCGATGATCAGGCCGGCGAGCACGATGCCCATGGTGATGCGGTTCGCAATCTTCGCCATGCCGTCCATCACCATCTTGGCATCGGTGGCCTTTACTTTCACCTCCAACTCGGAGTTCGTGACCGCGTCCATGATGCGGTTGAGCCGCGACGGCAGTCCCGCGGTGAAGTCCTTCAGCTCAAGTACGGAGCTATAGATGTTTCCCTGGGTAAAATCCTTGCGCATGCGCCGGACCATCAGGGCGGCGACATTGCGGCGGATGGAGGCGTTGGTATCGAACGCCGGATCGAGGTTGCGGCCGACCTCATCCAGCTGGAGCATGGTTTTCCCGAGCAGCACCATTTCCCCGGGCACAATCAGCCCGTTTTTCTGGGCAATATTGCCCACCTCCAGCAGCGATCGGCCGACGTTGAGCTGTTCCAGTCCCTGGTCCCGCTGCAACGCCACCAGTTGGGAGATGCGACGGCGAAACTCGGGGGCCGCGAACTCCTCCAGTTTCTCGCTCATGCGGATGGCGATTTCCGCGGCGGCCTCGCCGTTCCCCTCGCTGATGGCCAGCAGGATCTTCAGCAGATTCTCCTGCATGGCCGGTGCCGTATGTCCGACCATGCCAAGATCAATGAGGGCGATGCGTCCATCGTCGGTGACGAAGACATTTCCGGGATGCGGGTCGGCATGAAACAATCCGTCCACGAGCACCTGTTGCAGGTAGGCCTTGAACAGTTCCTCGGCCAGCGGCGCGCCTTTGAGCTCGAGCCGGGCCAGCGGGCCGAGCGCGGTGATTTTCCGCCCTGACACCTCCTCCATGGTCAGGACTGACCGCGTATAATAATCCGGCACCGGCTGCGGCACCTGGATGAGCTTGAAGTCCTGCAGGTTCTTCCCGAGGGCGATCAGGTTGTGTGCCTCGCGTTCGTAGTTGAGCTCCTGCTGGATTGTCTGGCGAAACTCGGCGAGGATGACGAGGAACCGGTGGCGACGGCCGAGCGAGGTGTGGCCATCAAGGAATCCCGCGATTTGTTCGAGCACCTCGAAATCCTCCGCGATTTGCTGGCGGATATTCGGGCGCTGCACCTTCACGACCACGGGCCGGCCGTCGCGCAACGCCGCGCGGTGTACCTGCCCGAGTGAGGCGGCGGCGATCGGTTCGACATCGAAGCGGGAAAAAGCCTTGGAAATCCTGATCCCCAGCTCGGCCATGACGATTTGCTCCACCTCCTGGTAGGAGAAGGGCTTCACGTTGTCCTGCAATCGTGCCAGCCCCTTCAAATAGGCGTCGGGCAGCAAATCCGGCCGGCCGGCGAGCACCTGCCCCAGTTTGACGTACGTCGGCCCCATCGCCTCCAGGTCATCCGCCAGGTGCTCCGGTGAAGCCTTGTGGCCGGCGGGGGCGGCGGGTGACGTCGGTGGCTGGCCGTGCTCCACGGCTGGTTCCGCCACACCGAATCCGTCCTCCGCGCTCATTTGTTGCGCCAGATCGGAGCGGCCATATTTCCACAAGAGGGCGGAAATTTGCCGGTAACGCTTGAGATGGACGGGAAATAATTTCATGGGGGCCTGCGTCCGACACTCGCGGAAGGGAAGATCCGGCGGCGACAGGCCGGTCTGACCAATGACAGATGATTTGGCAGAAAGTCTCGCGCGGTCTGCCGTTTTTCCCGGCGGCGGACGATTCACCGGTTCGGAGGGAACCTGCCACTCCGGTTGGCGTTCCTAGCCATCGGAGGCGCCTGTTGCGCTCCGCACGATGTTTACCAAGGCCAAAGATGTCCTCGCCAGCCGCGGAGCCCAAACCTGGGCGAACACCCTGATCGCGCGCTATGGGCAGGTGCAGGATTTGAGAATCGATTCCCTGCATAAAACGATCGAGGTGACCTGTCAGCTGGCAGGCGAGCCGACGCCCGTCACCCTTAAGATTTTGCACTATGTGGTCGAAGCGGAGGGGGCCAAAAGGTTTATTCGTGCGACTGGTTTCAGCTGCACGCGCCCGTGGTTGCAAAACTTCCTGACTGATTTCGGCCCGCGCCAACGGATCGAACTGCCTCCGTGGGCCGTCGCTGCGTTGTGAACGCGTTCGATGGTCGCACTGATCGGTTCCGGGCACGATCGGTCTCAAGGGTCGCCGGATATCGCGCTCGTGGTGGCTGCGGCTTCGTGGCAATCGGCCTGACCGTGCTTCGCATCATCCGGGTCGAAAACAACGCCGTCCTCCAGCCACGCTTGCTCGGCCAGGCAGGCAGCCCAAAGCTCGCTGAATTCAAACCGCCATCTTTTTTTAATTTGAGGCAGGAAGGTCATGGGTGACTGTTCTTCTGGCCCTTAAAACTGAAAGACGGGCGACGCCGCCGATCGGTGCTGGATTTCATTGGCGGAGGCAAAGGGTTCATCCGTGAACCGGGGCCCGGCTGCCGGCCCCGTCTGGGACGATTTCGTTCAGGTCTTCGTGCGAAATCCGCCCATGAAAAAGATCGCCAGGCAGATTAACAGCACAAGGCCAAGCCCTCCTCCGCCGATTGCGGGACCGCCACAGTAAAAGCCGTCGCCGCCGAACAGAAGCAGAAGGACAACAATCAATAGGATAAGGTTCGCCATGCGCGAACGGGAGCTATCCCGCCCGGCGCTTAACGATCCTCGTTCAGGCTGGTGGGCAGGAGTTCCTCCCGAATCGTCGGGGAGTTCTTCGAGGGGAACAGCTCGGACAGCTCCTGCTGGACCGCATCGCTCTTCGCATCCAGATGTTGTAACGCTGAAGCCCGGTCTCGCGTGGCCGCGAAGTTCAGCTTGCGGTCGTAGCGCAATTCGTGCTCCGCCGTCAGCCAGATCGCCTGGTCCTGTCCTTCCGGGCGTCCCCGCAGCGCCCAGATGATCTGGGCCTGGGTGGCGATCTCACTGTGGGTAGGGTGGTTTTTGTGCGCGGTTTTCATTGGCCGGCCACAATGCCACATTTTCCCCGCGGTCATAATGGGCCATACACCTACCTGGCGGAGCGCCGCTAGACTTTTCGCTTGCTGGTTCGCAACGGCAACACCCCAGCTGTTAACCAACCCCAGCTTGTTTCGTGTGGGGATCGAAATGACTGCCCGGCGCGATGGTTAACACGAAACCAAAATGAAGCGGACCGGGGCCTTCCGAACGGAATCTGAAGCCCGATTTGCTTCATTTCAGTGTCAATCACCCCTCAAGGGCTCCGGGAATCTTATGATCGTTGGCGGTGGAACCTGCCCTGTCTGGCGTCAGCAGATTTATCCGGTCCGCAGCGATCCGACGTGCCGGTAGGTGTTCATGAGCACGCCCGAGGACGTGGCCTTCGTGCTGACGAGAGCGAGTTCGCGCGGGTCGGCATTGTCCGAAAAGAAGCGTTTGCCCCGGCCCAGCAGGACCGGGTAGACCAGCAGCACAACGTCATCGACCAGTCCCTGCTCGAGCAGCAAGGACGTCAGCGTTGAACTCCCCCAGACGATCAGGTCAGGGCCGTCCTTTGACTTGACGCGACGAACCCCCTCGATGATGTCCGCGCCCAGGTCCTCGACCGGCCCCCATCCGAGGCTGTCAGGCCGGTGGGTCGCGACGTATTTCGTCGCCGCGTTCAGACGGTCAGCCAGGGGGCTCTTTCCGGCCGTCGGCCAAAAGCCGCTCCAGATATCGTACGTGCGGCGGCCGAGGAGCAGATCGAAGTTGCTGCCCTGTGCCTCGGAGACTGCTTCTCTCCCGGCGGCGCTGCGATACGGTGCAGTCCATCCGCCATGCGCGTAGTCGCCGTCTTCATTTCGCCCGCCGGGAGCCTGGATCACGCCGTCCAGCGAGATGTGTGCAATGATTCTGATCTTTTTCATTTTTGCATCCCCTTCTGCTCAGGCGTGTATTCAAATCTCATGAGTGTGCCAATCCATAACGGCGGCGAGTCAGACGAAGCCGAGAAGGGAACTGCCGGGTTATTCGTGGCAAGTGAGCGAATGGTGCCGGCGGACCTGCCGCCACTTAAATTTTCCTTCGGCATGTCGCTGATGACCAGAGCCCATGGCTTTGAGCCGCAGGAAACAGGCGACGCCCGCGCCCCTCGGCAGGCTCGGGACCATTCGCCGCGCTTCGGCCATCGATGCATTCACGTCATTCGAACACGAGAACGACCGCTGAGCGTGTCGGCCAGCTCAGTGATTGCTGTTCGATATTCGACCGGCTCACTGCCGGCGCGGGCTGGCGCGATTGTTAACACGAAACAAAAGTGGAGCGAAAGAGCGGCCCGCAGAGGGATATCGAACATTCGATTCGCTTCATTCGCTTCACCTAGGCTTCGTTGCTCGGACAGGCAGGCAGGGTGGATAATTTACGCACGAGGAAAGCTCGCGTAGCGGGGTCTTCAGACAGACCGATGGCCCGTTCGTAAGCCGCACGGGCCTTGCCCGGGGGGCCCAGTTGCGCCAGCAGGTGCGCCGCCTGCGCCCAGTATGGCTGGTAGGTCACCACGGAGTCGGGCGGGATTTGTTGCAACAAGGCCCAGCCGGCCGCCGGGCCGCGTGCCTCGGCCGTCGCCGCCACGCGCCCGACCAGGGCGCCCGTGGTCGGAGCAAGCCGGATCAATCCTTCGTACAAGTGCACGATTTCCTCCCAGTCGGTTCCCCCCTTCACAATGGCGC
>CAYRDN010000057.1:0-20394 GCA_964423065.1 uncultured Oleiharenicola sp.
TGCTGCAGGGTCGCAAGGCCCGGGCCAACCTGCAGGCGCTGGCGCAGCGGCAGGGGTTCACGACCAGGATCATGGAGTTTTTCGGCACGAAGGAAATCACGGTGGGGGACGCCGCATTCGACGCGGCGTGGTTCGTGCAGACCAACCAGCCGGAATTTCTCGCGGCGGCCCTCGTGCCGGAGATCCGGGCCCGCGGCATGGCAGCGCTCGCCGCCAGGGCCAAGGGAAGTTTCAGCCTGAAGGACGGCGCCGTGCGCTATGCGGAGCAGGGCACGTTGGCCAGCGCGGTGCAGCTGGCGCGGCTGGAGCAGCAGGTGCCGCTGCTGCACTATCTCGCGGATCTGACGGACGTCGCGGCCGCTGCGGAACGCGGGTGAGCCCCGCCGCCAGTTGCCATTGACCCGCACCGGCGCCCGGGGAAACTGGTCCCTGCCACATGACCCCCTGGCTTGCCATTGTCACCACCGCTGATCTGCACACGCCGGCGGACTGGCTGCTGGCGGTCCTGAGCATCGTGCTGATCGACATCGTGCTGGCGGGGGACAACGCCGTGGTCATCGCCCTGGCGGTGCGCAAGCTGCCGGCGAAGCAGCGGCTGGTGGGCATTGGGTTGGGCTCGGCCTTCGCGGTGGTGCTGCGGGTGGCGCTGACGTTCCTGGCGGCGCAGATGCTCGCCCTCAATTACATCAAGCTCGCCGGCGGCCTGCTCATCCTCTGGATCGCGGTGAAGCTGTTGGTCGACAACACGGGCGAGAAGGCGCACGGCAAGGAGGCGGGCGGCCTATGGCAGGCAGTCTGGCTCATCCTGGTGGCGGACATCACGATGTCGCTCGACAACGTGCTCGCGGTGGCGGCCGCCTCGAAGGGCAGCCTCGGGCTGCTGCTGTTCGGGCTGGGCCTGAGCATCCCCTTGGTGGTGTTCACCAGCAACCTGCTGTCCCAGCTGATGGACCGCTATCCGGTCATCATCTACGTGGGCGCGGCCACGCTCGGCAAGGTGGGCGGGGACATGATCATGACCGACCGGCTGGTGGCGGAATTCCTGCACCCGGCCCCATGGCTGGTGCATGCGGTGGAGGGCGTCCTGGCCCTCGGCGTGATTCTCGTGGCCCTGGCGTGGCAGCGGCGCGGGCCGGCCCCGCGAAACCATTGACAAGCGCGCCGGGAAGGCTTTCCAAGGGCCAAACCTGCATGAAATTCCGCGCCCAGATCTCCCTCCTGCTGATCCTCCTGCTGCCGCTGACCGGGCTGGCCGAGGAGAAGGCCGCCGACGCCACGGCGCACGATCATGCGACGGCCGCCGCCGCCGCCGTGACCGTGACCGGCGCCGCGGCGCCGCGGCCGCCCGATTTCCTCGAGCATCTGGTGGACTCCGTGCTCGCGCGCTTCGACGTCCGGAGCAACGAGAACACCGCGGCGCACTACGGCATCGCCGCGCTGTTCCTCGTGGGGGCGATCCTCCTGCGCCGGGTGATGACGAACATCATCTTCAACCAGCTGAAGAAGTTCGCGGCCAAGACGGAGACGACCCTCGACGACAAGCTCTTTCCCGTGATGGAGGCGCCCGTGGCGACCTTCATCATGCTGGTCGGCATCTTCAGCGCGCTGAAGGTGCTGAAGCTGTCGGAGGTCAACGACCGGGTGATCGGCTACGGTTCGACCGTGGCGTTCTCGCTCTGCCTCTTTTGGGGCCTGCTGCGGGCGCTCGACGCGCTGCTCGACCACGCCCAGGAGATCGCCTCCGAGCGGCAGATGGGCGTGGCGGCGTTCATGCCGTGGATCAAGAAATCGATCGTGGCCGTGTTCGTGGTGCTCGGGGTCCTGCTGACCATCCAGAGCCTCGGCTACAATGTCTCGACCATCCTGCAGGGCCTGGGCATCGGCGGCCTGGCCTTCGCCCTCGCGGCGCAGGACACCATCGCGAACCTCTTTGGCTCGATCGTCGTGGCCATCGACCAGCCGTTCAAGCTGGGCGAGGTCATCAAGATCACCGGCTATGTCGGTACGGTGGAGGACATCGGCCTCCGCTCGACCAGGATCCGGCTGGTCGACAAGTCGCTCATCGTGCTGCCGAACAAGCTGGTTTCGTCGGAGGCGATCGTGAACCTCTCGCGGTTCACCGGCCGCCGGGTGGAGCAGGTCATCGGCCTGAGCTACGACACCACCGCCGGGCAGATGGAGGCGGTTGTCGAGGAATTCCGCCGGCTGATCCGGGCGGAGGCGGAGGTCGACCCCGCGTCGGTCATCTGCTATTTCCGCGATTACAGCGCCTCGTCGCTCGACATCTGGATGGTCTTTAACGTGAAGGATCCCGACTTTCACAGGCACATGGCGCTGCGGCAGCGGCTCAGCCTCGCCTTCATGCGGGCGGTCGGGGAACGCGGCCTGTCGTTCGCCTTCCCCACCCAGACGGTCCACGTCGCGACGCTGCCGGAGCGGAAGTAACCCGTCGCCGGTTCAGGGTCCGGCACCCACGGCGCGGTCAAACATGGCCCGGGCCGCGAGATAGTTCCAGCGTGCCTCGGCCAGCGAGCTCTCGGCGCGGGCGAGGGTCGTCTGGGTGTCGAGCAGATCGGTGATCACCGCGGCGCCGTTCTCATAGCGCTCGCGCACGACGCGGAGGCTCTCCTCGCTGGCGAGCACCGCGCTTTCGTTGGCGGCGATCACGGCCCAGGCCCGGTCGACCTCGGCGGCGGCCGACCACGCTTCCTCGCGGATTTGCAGCCGGCGCGATTCGAAGCCGGCCTCTTCGCGGGCGAGTTCGGCCTTGGAACGCGCGAGATGATGCGCCCGGCTGCCGGCGTCGAACAGGGGCAGGTCGATGGAAAGGCCCGCCTGCCATTCCTGGGTATCGGGCAGGAAGACGGTGTCGCGCCAGCCGAACGCCGCGTCGGCGCGCACCTTGGGCGCCCGGGCGGCGCGGGCCGCTTGCACCGCGGCGCGCGCCGCCTCGGTGCGCTTTTCGCCGGCGGTGATTTCCGGCCGGTGGTCGAGCGCGCGTCCGACCGCCGCGTCCAAGGCGGCGGGATCCGGTGGCGGCGTGGCGGGTGGGGGCGGGGTGATGGTGAGCGGCGTGCTCGCGGCGCGCCCCATCGCGGTGTTCAGGCGGCCGAGGGCGACGCGCACCCGGCTGGCGGCGTTGATGACCTCCAGGCGGGCGTTGGCGACCTCGGCCTGCATCCGGAACACGTCGGCCGAGGGGACGGCGCCGGAGGCATGGCGCGCCTCGGCGAGACGCAGGTGCGCCTCGGTGCGGGCGAAATTCCTTTTCGCCACGGCCTGGAGATCCTGCGCCGCGGCGACGGCATAGAATGCGGTCTGGACATTGAGGCGCACGTCGGCGCGGGTGGCGGAGGTGTCGGCCGCGGCCCCGGCCAGGCGGGCCCTGGCGGCGTCGAACCCGGCCCGACGTTCGCCGCCGTCAAAGAGAGTCAGGCGGGAGGCGACGCCCCCGTTCCAGTCGTTGAGCGGGCCGATGAGATCGGGCACGCCCTGTCCGGGAATCACCAGGCCGGAAGGCAGGAAGGCGTGACGCTGCCAGCGGTGATAGCCGGCGTTGAAATCGACCTGGGGATAGTAGGGAGCTTTCGCTTCGCCGACCGCTTCGCCCGCGGCGGCTTCACCCGCCGCGGCGGCGGCCAGCGCGGGCTGTTGTCCATCGGCCAGTTTCAGGCACTCGTCCAACGCGAGCCCGTTCGACGGGCTCAGGGCAGGCGGCGCCGGGGTCTGGGCGGACAGATGAAGGGCGGGGAAGAGGCAAACGAAGGCGAGGAGGCGTTTCATGGGCGTAGACGGTGGAAAATCCGAGGGGAAATCAGGCGAGGGTCTTATGGAAGCGCGCCACGGCGAAGCTCATGACACAAAAGCCGAGCGCGAGCAGGGCGGCGAGTTGCGGCCAGAGCACGTCGAGCCCGACGCCCTTGAGGAACACGCCGCGGATGATGATGAGGAAGTAGCGGAGCGGATCGAGGAACGTGAGCCACTGCACGACCTGCGGCATGTTGGCGATCGGGTAGACGAAGCCTGAGAGCAGCATGGCCGGAAAGAAAAAGAAGAACGTGGTCATCATGGCCTGCTGCTGGGTCCGGCTGACGGTCGAGATGAACAGGCCGATGCCGAGGGTGCTGAGCAGGAAGAGCGAGGTGCCGAAGAGCAGGAGCAGAAAACTGCCGCGGATCGGAATATCGAACCAGAACACGCCGACGGCGGTCACCATGAAGACGTTGACGAAGCCGATGACGACGAACGGCGCGCACTTCCCGAGGATGAATTCCACCGGGCGGATCGGCGTCACCATGATCTGCTCGATGGTGCCGACCTCCGTCTCCCGCACGATCGCCATGCTGGTCAGCATCAGGCTGACGAGCATCACCAGCGTGGCGATGATGCCCGGCACGTAGAAATTGCGGCTCTCCAGGTCGGCGTTGAACCACGCCCGGGTGCGGAGGTCCACCGACCCCGCGGTGATCGTCCGGCCGGCCTGCCGGCGCGCCTGCTCCAGCACGACCTCGTTGTTGTAGCCGGCGGCGATGACGGCGCTGTAGTTGAGCACGAGCCGGGCGGTGTTGGAGTCCGAACCATCCACAATCAGCTGCACCGCGGTGGGCCGCCCGGCGGCGAGGCCGGACTCGAAGCCGGCGTTGAGCTGAAGGATGGCCGAGGCGCGGGCGGCGTCGATCTCGCGCCGGGCGGCGGCGGGGTCGCCCGTCTGCAAGACAGCGTCAAAATAACCCGAGCCGGTGAAGCGCGCGACCAGCGCCCGGCTCGCCGGGGTGGCATCGTAGTCGATCACGACCAGGCGCACATGATGCACGTCCAGCGTGACCGCGTAGCCGAAGATCAGCGTCTGGATGACCGGCAGGCCGAAGATGACCATCCGCATCCGCGGGTCGCGGAAGACGGAGCGGAACTCCTTGCGGAGCATGGTGACGATGCGTTCCCACATGTTCAGGCGAGTTTTTTCTTGAAAATCTTGATCGCGAGACCGGTGACGACCACCGCGAAGACGAGGAGGAAAAGCGCGTCCGGCCCCAGGGCCCCGAGCCCGACGGCGCGCAGGAAGATGCCCTTGACCAGCGCGACGAAATACCGGGCGGGCACGATGTAGGTGATCACCTGCACAGGCACCGGCATGTTGGCGATGGCGAAGGTGAAGCCCGACAGCAGGAAGGCGGGCAGGAAGGTCGAGACCATCGCGAGCTGGCTCGCGAGCAACTGCTGCCGGGCCAGGGTGCTGATCAGGATGCCCTGCGCGAGCGTGCCGATGATGAACAGCGCGGACACGGCAAACAGCAGCGGCACACTCCCGCGCAGCGGCACATGAAACAGGAACACCGCCATGAGCACCGCGATCAGCACGTCAACCATGCCGATGCCGAAATAGGGCAGGAGCTTCCCGAGGATGAGCTCCGCCGGCTTCACCGGCGTGGAGATCAGCTGCTCCATCGTGCCGCGTTCCCATTCGCCGGCGACGGTCAGGGAGGTCAGGAGGGCCGCGATCAGTCCCATGATGACGGCGATGATCCCCGGGATGATGAAATTCTTGGATTCCAGATCGGGGTTGAACCAGACCCGCGCGCGCAGATCGAGCGGCGGGGCGGCGGCGCGCCCGGTGGTGCGCTGGATCTGCGCCAGGGCCATCTGCTGGTTGAACGTCGCGGTGACGGCCTGCGCATAGCCGAGGACGAGGGCGGCGGTGTTGGAATCCGAGCCGTCGACCATGACCTGCACGGGGGCCTCACGCCCGGCGGAGACGGTGGCGGTGAAGCCGGGGGGGATCACGATCGCGATGGCGGCGGCGCGCGTATCGATGGCGCGCTCCAGTTCGCGATAGTTCGCGACGCGGCCGCGAAAATCAAAATAACGGGAGGCGGTGAAACGCGCGAGGAAGTCGCGGCTCAACGGCGTGCCGGCCTGGTCCCACGCCACCAACGGCACGCGGTCGACATCGAGCGTGAGCGCGAAGCCGAAGAGGATGATCATCAGCATGGGGATGCCGATCGCGAGCATGAGGCTCCGCGGGTCGCGGCGGATGTGGATGGCTTCCTTGCGGGCGATGGCCCAGAGCCGGCGCGGGTTCATTGGCTCACCTCCGTTTGCGGGGCGTTCGCCCGGTCGCGCGCCTCGATGAGCGAGACGAACACATCCTCGATCGTCGGCGTGATGCGCTCCACGCGGGTGAGCTGGAAACGGCCGGCGGCGAGGGCGGCGCGGATGGCCGGTTCGGCCGCGACCCCGTCGGGCGCGACGGCGTGCAGGCCCCGGCCGAACAGCGCCACCTGGCTGACCCCGGGCAGGTGCTCGATCGCGGCCATGGCCTCGTTGGGGCGCGCGCAGTCGATCTCCAGGACGGCCTCGGGCATGTGCTCGGTCTTGAGCTCGCGCGGCGTGCCGAGCGCGATCAGCTCGCCGCGGTACATGATGCCGAGCCGGTCGCAATACTCCGACTCCTCCATGTAATGGGTGGTGACGAAGACGGTGACGCCCTGTTCGGACAGCGCGTAGATCAAATCCCAGAATTGCCGGCGGCTGTTCGGGTCCACGCCGGAGGTCGGCTCGTCGAGGAACAGGATGGGCGGCTCGTGCAGGACGGCGCAGCCGAGCGCGAGGCGCTGTTTCCAACCGCCGGAGAGTTCGCCGGTCAAGGTATGGCGGTGGTCGCGCAATCCGGCCATGTCGAGCACCCAGTCCTTGCGTTCGATCTTCTTGGCTTTCGACAGGCAGTAGATGCCGCTGTAGAAATCGATGTTCTCCTCGACGGTCAGTTCGTCGTAGAGGGAGAACTTCTGGCTCATGTAGCCGATGCGCGTCTTGATCTTCTCGGTCTCGCGCACGATGTCGAAGCCGGCCACGCGGCCCGAGCCGGAGGTCGGAGCCAGCAGGCCGCAGAGCATCCGGATGGTGGTCGATTTGCCCGCGCCATTCGGCCCGAGAAAGC
The DNA here is from genome assembly GCA_964423065.1 of uncultured Oleiharenicola sp. Classification (GTDB taxonomy): domain Bacteria; phylum Verrucomicrobiota; class Verrucomicrobiia; order Opitutales; family Opitutaceae; genus Lacunisphaera. The sequence continues at coordinate 6,938 of CAYRDN010000057.1, forward strand.
CGAAGATCTCGCCGCGCCGCACGGCAAAGCTGATCCCCGCGACGGCGCGGAACGAACCGAAGCGCTTCTCGAGGTTCTGCACCTCGACGATGAGGTCGGTGCTGCTGGTGGGCTGGGTGCGCAAGACCGGTAAACGAAAGCTACCCAGGGGGGTCATCCGGTCTGGGGCGGTGGCCGCCGGCCGGTCGGCGAGGACCGAGACGAAGACATCCTCGAGCGAGGGTTCGATCACGCGGAGGGAGAGCAGGTCGAGACCGGCGCCGGTGATGATCGCCCGCAGGCGGCTTTCCGCGCCGTTCGGATCGCGGGTGGCGACATGAACGCGATCGCCAAACAGGCCGACGGTGGCCTGGGCGAGTTGCGCGCGCAACAAGGCGGCGACCCGACGGGGAGCCGACGTGCGCACTTCCAGCAGGGCGCCGGGCATCATCGCCTTCACTTCGGCCGGCGTGCCGACGCCGAGGAGGCGGCCCTGATGCAGGAGCGCGAGGCGGTTGCAGCGTTCCGCCTCGTCAAGATAGGAGGTCGAGACGAAGATGGTCACACCATCGCGCACGAGCTGATAAAGGATGCGCCAGAAATCGCGCCGCGACACGGGATCGACGCCGTTGGTCGGCTCGTCGAGGAAGAGCACCTTCGGCGTGTGGATGAGCGCGCAGGCGAGGCCGAGCTTCTGTTTCATCCCGCCGGAGAGCTTGCCGGCCTGGCGATGCTGGAAAGGGGTGAGGTTGCTGAAACCCAGGAGGGTTTCGATCCGCGCCTTGCGCTCCTGCGCGGGGACGCTGTAGATGTCGGCGTAGAAATTGATGTTCTCGATCACCGTCAGGTCGGGATACAGCCCAAAGCGCTGGCTCATGTAGCCGAGGTGCTCCTTCAGCCCCTCGGCATCGCGCGCCACGTCGTGGCCGGCGACCTCCGCCCCGCCCGCGGTGGGCGGCAAAATGCCGGTGAGCATGCGCATCGTCGTGGACTTGCCGGCGCCGTCGGGCCCGACGAGGCCGAAGATTTCGCCCTCGGCGACCTCGAGGTCGAGCGCGTCGACGGCGACCACGGCGCCGAAGGTGCGGCGCAAGGCGGTGGTGCGGATGGCGGACATGAAGCGAAGAAGCCGGCGGGTGGCGGCGGAGCGGGGTTCCGGCGCCTACGAGGCGACGGGAACGATCACGTCGGCGGGCATGCCGGGTTTCAGCTCGTCCCGCGGGTTGGCCACATCGACCTTGATGCGGAACACCAGTTTCACGCGCTCCTTCGGGGTCTGCACGGTCTTGGGCGTGAACTCCGCCTCGGAGGCGATGAAGCTGATCGTGCCGTCGTAGGTCTTGTCAGGAAAGGTGTCGGTGCGGACCCTGACCTTCTGGCCGTGCTGGATGCGGCCGAGGTCCGTCTGGTTCAGGTAGGCGCGGACCCACATGTGCGCGGTGTCAGCCACGGTCAGGACCGGGGTGCCGGCGGAGACGAACTCGCCGGGCTCGACGTTGTGGGAAAGCACGACGCCGGTGAGCGGCGAGAACAGCCGGGTCTGGTCGAGGCGGGTCTGGGCGAGGGCGACGGCGGCGACGGCCTGGTCGACGTGGGCCCGGGCCTGCTGGATCAATTCGGCGCGCGGTCCCTCCTGGACCAGCTTCAGGCGCTCGGTCGCCTCGACGACGTGGGCCTCGGCCACCTTGACCTGCGCCTGGGCGGCCTCGAAATCCCGGGGGGAGATCGCGTCCTTGCCGAGCAGTTCCTGCTGACGGGCAAAGTCGAGGCTCGCCCGGTCGCGCTCGGCCTCGGCGCTGTGCAGCGTGGCGGCGGCGGCGGCGATTTCCTGCGGGCGCGAACCGGACTGCAGCTCGGCAAGCTTGCTTTGCGCGGCGGCCAGCTCGGCCTGCCGGAGCATGAGTTCCTCCTTTTGCTCGTCGTCGTCCAGCCGGGCGACCAGCTGGCCGGCGGTGACGGTCTGGCCTTCGGAGACGGCACGTTCGGCGACGCGCCCGGGCAGTTTGAAGGCGAGTTGCGCGTCGGTGACCTCGAGGTTGCCGGAGAGGGTGAGGTCGCCGGGGCGGCTGCCGGTCGACCGCGCACAGGCGCCGAGCAGCACGCCGGCGAGAAGAAGACTGGCGAAGGACGCGCGGCGGAGGGCGCGGTCAGGAGGCGAGGAGTTTTTCATGGTCTTTGCGGCCGGCCGGGGTGAGCAGTCCGTGGGTGAAGAGTTCGAGGGCTTTTTCGAGGGTTTGTGCGGGGGTGAGCTGGGTGACGGTGATCGTGTCGGGATGCACGAGCCCCCGGATGGCTTGCAGCCAGAAGAGGGCGGCAAAGTCCGGGTCGATGTCCGCCCGCACGGCGCCCTCGGCGATGCCGCCCCGGAACAGGCGGCCGAAAACGTAGGGGATGTTTTTTTGCCGCAGCTCGTCGATCTTTTGGAAGATGACCGGGGCATAGCGCTGCAGCTCGCGGAGCATGGCGGGACTGAGGAGCGAAAGGCGCGGCACCACCACCTTGATCACCGCGCGCAGTTTCTGCGCGAAGCGCAGGCGCGGGTTGTTGAGGATTTCGTCCATTTCGCCGCGAATGGTCCGCCCGATGCGGTCGATCACCGTGCTGATGATCGCGTCCTTGCCGGGAAAATGCAGGTAGAGGGTCCTCTTGCTCATCCCGAGTTCATGGGCCAGGTCGTCCATCGTCAGGGCATTGTAGCCGTAGGCGAACAGGTGTTGTTGCGCGACCGCGAGGATGCGGCTGTCGGGTGCATCGGTTTCGGGAACGGGCGGGGCGGGGAGGGCGGTCATGGCTGTCCTTTGGAAACTTAAAGGGTGTCGAAAGTTTCCAAAGGCAAGCGAAAAAATGTCCGCCCGGGTTCGCCGGCGCCCGGGCGTGGGCGGGAGTTGCCATGGCCGGGTCCATCCCTAGTGTGCGCCGATGCCTCCCGTGGCCAATAACTTCAAGTCGGAGATCTCGACCCTGATCGCGAACAAGGATTTCGCGGGCCTGAAGGCGCGGTTGTCCACCTGGCTGCCCGCGGACGCCGCCCCGATCCTGTCCGAGCTGCCGATCGAGGAGCTGGCGGTGCTCTTTCGCGGCTGCTCGAAGCAGCTGTCCGCGGCGGTCTTCGCCTATCTCGAGCACGACGCGAAGCACAAACTGCTGAAGACCCTGACGCAGGCGCAGGCGGCGGCGCTGTTGAACGAACTGCAGCCGGACGACCGCACGGAATTTCTCAACCAGCTGCCGCTCGACCTCGCGATGCAGCTGATCTGCCTGCTCACGCCGGAGGAGCGCAAGATCACCCAGGACCTGCTCGCGTATCCCGAGCACAGCGTCGGCCGCATGATGACCCTGGACTTCGTCAGCGTGCACGCCGAGTGGACGGTGCGCGAGGCGCTCGACTACATCCGCGCGCACGGCATGGACCGCGAGACGCTCAGCATGGTCTACGTGACCGACGAGGAGGGGCACCTGATCGACGACATCCGGCTGCGCCGCTTCCTGCTCTCGGAGCCCGACACCAAGGTCAGCGCCCTGATGGACGGCAACTTCGCCACGCTCTCGCCGACCGACGACCGGGAGAAGGCGCTGCAGGTCTTCCGCAAGTTCGACCGGATCGCCCTCCCGGTGACCAACCACCACAACAAGATCATCGGCATCGTGACGGCGGACGACATGCTCGACGTGGCCTCGGAGGAGGCGACGGAGGACATCCAGAAGCTCGGCGGCAGCGAGGCGCTGGACGAGCCCTACACGACCATCGCGCTGACGAAGATGGTGAAGAAGCGCGCCAGCTGGCTCGTGGTGCTGTTCCTGGGCGAGATGCTGACGGCCACGGCCATGAGTTATTTCGAGGACGAGCTGGCCAAGGCGATCGTGCTCTCGCTCTTCATCCCGCTCGTCATCAGCTCCGGCGGCAACGCGGGTTCCCAGGCGGCCACCCTGGTGATCCGCGCCCTGGCCCTCGGCGAGTTCCGGCTGCGCGACTGGTGGCGCATCATGCGCCGGGAGCTGGCCGCCGGCCTGCTGCTCGGCCTGATCCTCGGGGTCATCGGGTTTCTGCGCATCATTATCTGGTCAAGGTTCTCCCACATCTACGACCCGAGCCCGCTGCTGGTCGCGACGACCGTCGGCACCGCGCTGGTGGGCATCGTGCTCTGGGGATCGCTCATGGGGTCGATGCTGCCGCTGATCCTGAAGCGGCTGGGCTTTGACCCCGCGACCTCGAGCGCCCCGTTCGTGGCGACGCTGGTCGACGTGACGGGCCTGATCATCTATTTCACCGTCGCGCTGCTGATCATGCTGTAGGGCGGCCGCCGGCTGCGGACCGGCAAAGAAAAAGGCCGGACCCAAAGTCCGGCCATGAAAGGGCAGGGGAGCAGGGAAGCGCTTATTCGCGGCCGTAGCCGCCGCTGCCGCCACCGCGTTCACCCCGGTCGCCACCGCCGCGGTAACCGCCGCCGCCGCCCCGGCCGCCGCGGTAACCGCCGCCGCGACCACCCCGGCTGCCGCCGCCGCCGCCACGGTAACCGCCGCCACCACCACCGCCCTCACCGAAGGAGCGGGGCGCGCGCTCTTCGCGCGGCCGGGCGATGTTGACCGCGAGCGCACGGCCCTCGAGCTCGTAGCCGTGGAATTTCTCGACACCTTTCTGGGCCTCGTCGCCGTTGGCCATTGTGACAAAGGCAAATCCGCGGGAGCGGCCGGTGAACTTGTCGAAGATGATTTCAACGACGCTGACGGTGCCGACCTGGCCAAACAGGGCCTCGAGGTCCTGCGCGGTGCTAGCGAAGGGAAGGTTCCCCACGTAGAGCTTACTGTTTTCCATTGGATGATGAGAGCTGATGCTGTGCCTTACCGCCCGTCCCCGAAACCCGGATTTCAAATCATCACTGAACACGGCGCTCACCTGACAATTCTCCGTAGCGATAGAATCTAACAAACAACCAACCCAACAACGCGCAGGCTGGCGGGAAGGCGGTTTTAGGCAAGCGATTTATCGGCCAAACCCGTGCAAGCCATTGACAGACAGTGGCTGTTCAGCGGCCAGGTCCCTGCCGGTGATGCGCGGCTCCGGTGTGCTTCGGCAGGAAAAAATTTCGTGCACCGGGCGGCGGCGTTCGTAGCGTTGCCACTTCCATGCCTGCTCCCGCCGCCCAACCGCCCCCCGCCTCCGGCAACGGGGCGCTGGTCCGGCGGCTGTTCGGCCTGGCCTGGCGCTACCGGCTGCATTGCCTGCAGGTGCTGGCCATCCAGCTCGTGCTGCTGACGCTGGGCATCGGCGGGCTGAGTTTCACCGGCCTGGGCATCGACTACATCCGCCACAAGCTCGACCACACCCCGGTGGCGGCGAACCGGCTGCACCTCGCGCTGCCGGACCAGTGGCCGCCGCTGCAGGTGCTCGGGCTGCTGGCCGGCCTGATCCTGCTCTTCGCGCTCGTCCGGGCGTGGCTCAATTATGTCTACGCCGTCTCGGTCAACCGCCTCGTGCAGCAAAAGCTCGTGGTGGACCTGCGGGGCGAGGTCTACGAGAAGCTCCAGCAGCTGAGCTTCCGCTTCTTCGACGCCAACAACACCGGCTCGATCATCACGCGGGTGACCGGCGACGTGCAGTCGGTGCGGATGTTTGTCGACCAGGTGCTCATCCAGAGCGTCATCATGGGCATCTCGCTCACCGCCTACGTCATCTACATGGCCAGCCTGAGCCCGTCGCTGACCGCCGCGTGCCTGGCCACAACCCCCTTGCTCTGGCTGATGACGGCGTGGTTTTCCGGCAGGATCCAGCCCGAGTATGCCCGCAACCGCACGCTGGTGGAGCGGATGGTGCAGATCCTCGCCGAGGGCGTCCAGGGCATCGCCGTGACCAAGGGCTTCGGGCGCGAGGCCGAGGCACAGGCGAAGTTTGACGCGGCCAACCAGGCGTGCCTGGAACAGCAGCGCGGCATCTTCTGGCGGGTGAGCCTGTTCTCCCCGGCGGTGGGCTTCCTCACACGCATCAACATGATGGTGCTGCTCGGCTACGGCGGCTGGCTGGTGGCGACGGACCGGCTGCCGCTCGGCGCCGGGCTCGTGGTTTTCGCCGGCCTGCTCGAGCAGTTCTCCGGGCAGATCAACAACGTCGCCACCATCGTCAACAGCGTGCAGCAGTCGCTCATCGGCGCCCGCCGCGTGTTCGAGATCCTCGACGCCCCGGTCGAGGTGAAGAGCGCCCCCGACGCCCTCCGCCGGCCGCGGCTCGACGGCGCGGTGGCGTTCGAAAACGTCTCCTTCGCCTACGGCGGCGCCGAGGCCGTCGTGCGCGACGTCAACCTGGCCGTGCAACCCGGCCAGTGCGTCGCCATCCTCGGCGCGACCGGCGCGGGCAAGAGCGTGCTCATGAGCCTCATCCCGCGCTTCTTCGACCCGACGGCGGGGCGGGTGCTGATCGACGGGATCGACGTCCGCCGGCTCAGCCTCGAGGACGTGCGGCGCAACATCGGGCTGGTCTTCCAGGAAAGCTTCCTCTTCTCCAACACCGTCGCCGCCAACATCGCCTTCGGCCATCCGGACGCCACGCGCGGGCAGATCGAGCGGGCGGCGCGCATCGCCGCGGCCGACGGCTTCATCCGCGCCCTGCCGGAGGGCTATGACACCGTGCTGAACGAAAGCGGCAGCAGCCTTTCCGGCGGCCAGCGCCAGCGGCTGGCCATCGCGCGCGCCGTGCTGCTGGAACCGGCGATCCTGCTGCTCGACGACCCGACGGCGGCCATCGACAGCGAGACCGAGCACGAGATCTTCACCGCGCTCGACCGGGCCATCGCGGGCCGGACGACCTTCATCGTCGCCCACCGCCTGAGCACGCTCCGGCGCGCGGACTTCATCATCGTGATGGAGGCGGGCCGCATCGTGCAGCGGGGCACGCACGAGGAGCTGATGCGGACGCCGGGGCCCTACCTGCGGGTGGCCAACCTGCAGCTGGTCGACCCGCGCGACCTGCGGTCGCTCGGCCTCGCGGGCGGGGAGGCGCCGCCATGAACCCGCCCGCCGCCAAGCCCCGCGCCCTGACCCTCCTCCCCGGCGCCCGCGACCCGGAGGACGACGAGGAGCAGTTCAAGCCGCTGGAATGGGGCCTCATCCGCCGGCTCTTCCGCTACACGGCGCCGATCAAGCGGCAGGTCGCCGCCCTCGGGGTGATGACGCTCGTGCGCTCGGCGCAGCTGCCCGCGCTGGGCTGGATCACGGCGCTCATCATCAAGGGTCCGATCACCGGCCGCGACTTTGCGGGCCTCGCCCTCGGGGTGGCGGGCTACGGGCTGCTGGCGCTGACGACGGACGGGCTCTTCCACTTCCGGCAGCGCTACGCGCTCGAGATCGGCGAGACGGTGGTCAACGCCCTGCGCGCGGAGATCTTCGCCAGGCTGCTGCGGCAGCCGATGAGCTTCTTCCACCGTGTCAAGCTCGGCCGCATCCTCGGCCGGGTGACCAACGACGTCGAGGCGGTCCGCACCGGCATCCAGGACGTGCTGTTCGTCAGCGCCATCCAGGGCGGCTCGATGGTGTTCTCCGCGGCCGTGATGCTGGGGAGCGACTGGGTGCTGTTCCTGGTCGTGCTGGCGCTCGCCCCCGTGCTCTGGCTGCTCAACCGGCATTTCCGCGTGGAGATCAGCCGGTATTCCCGCGCTTCGCAGGAAAGCTTCAGCCGGGTCACCGCCACGCTGGCCGAGTCGGTCAACGGCATCCGCGTGACCCAGGGCTTCGTGCGGCAGGAGACGAACGCCGGCCTGTTCCGCCGCCTGCTGGCCGACCATGCGCGCTTCAACATCGCGCTGGCCCGCAGCTCGGCGATCCTCACGCCGCTGCTCGAGCTGAACAGCCAGTTCTTTGTCGCGATCCTGCTCCTCGTTGGCGGCTGGCGGGTGTTCCACGGTGACATGACGATGGGCAGCCTCATCACGTTCTTCCTGCTCGCGAACCAGTTCTTCGCGCCCATCGCGATCATCGGCAACCAGTACAACCAGGCCCTGATCGCCATGGCCGGCGCCGAGCGGGTCTTCCGCCTGATCGACGCGCCGCCCGACTGGACGGACGACCCGGCGGCGGCGGACCTGCCGGACCCGCGGGCGGTCAAGGGAGCCGCCCGTGCTCCCGTCTCGCCGGGCATCCGCGTGGAGTTCCGCGCGGTGACGTTCGGCTACGACCCCGCGCGCCCGGTGCTGCACGACGTCAGCTTCGGCGCCGAACCCGGGCAGACGGTGGCCCTGGTCGGCCACACCGGCAGCGGCAAGAGCTCCATCATCAACCTGGTGGCGAAGTTTTACCTGCCGACCGCGGGCGAGGTCCGGGTGGACGGCCGGGAGATCCGCACCCTGACCAGCCGTTCGCTGCACCGGCAGCTGGGCCTGGTGCAGCAGCAGAACGTCCTGTTCAGCGGCACGGTGCGGGAGAACATCCGGCTCAGCCGGCCGGAGGCCACCGACGACGAGGTCCGGGCGGCGGCCGCGGCGCTGGACTGCCTCGATCTCCTCGAGGCTTTGCCGGCCGGACTGGACACGGAAGTGGGGGAGAAGGGCGCCGGGCTTTCGGTCGGCCAGCGCCAGCTCATCTGCTTCACCCGGGCGCTGTTGGCTGATCCGCGCCTGGTCATCCTCGACGAGGCGACCAGCGCCATCGACGCGCTGACGGAGGCGAGGCTGCAGCGGGCACTCCGCCGGCTGCTGGCCGGCCGCACGAGCCTGGTGGTGGCCCACCGCCTGAGCACCATCCGGCACGCCGACCTCGTGCTCGTGCTCGACCAGGGCCGCATCATCGAGCGCGGCACGCACCCGGAGCTGCTGGCGCGGCGGGGCCAGTACGCCGCGCTCTACCGGCAGTTCGTCCAGGTTGACGACGGCGGGTAAGCGGCGCCGGCCCGGCGGCAAGCCAAAAGGTGCGGAGGGTTCCCGTTTTCTCCTCTGAAAAATGTGATTCTCCCTCTAGAAAATCGTTGCATTGCATCGGGCGGGTTCTAAAACGAATGCACTATGGCAAAAAAATCAGCTCGCAAACCCAACGCCGCTTTCATGAAGCCGGTTACCCCCGATGCTACGCTCGTCCCGATTGTCGGGGCCGCGCCGCTTCCCCGCACTGAGCTCACCAAGAAGCTCTGGGCCTACATCAAGAAGAACGGTCTTCAGGACAAGAAGAACAAGCGCAACATCAACGCCGACGCCGCCCTCAAGGTGGTCTTCGGTGGCAAGGCGCAGGTCAGCATGTTCGACATGACCAAGCTGGTCAGCAAGCACGTGTCCTGAGGCGCACGTTCCTGGAAAACTTTTGAACCGCCGCGGATGATTCCGCGGCGGTTTTGTTTTCGGCGGACGGTGCCGGCTTGCCGGCGCGTGAAGGCCGCGCCTGACTCCCCGCTTGCCCCCGCGTGCCGCACCCAGCCTCCAGCTCCGGGCCGTGCTCTGTCTGCTGCTCGCCACCCTCTGCTGGGGGCTGAGCTTCCCGCTCATCAAGGCGCTTGTACTGGTGCAGCAGCGGCTGCAGCCGGGCGCCGGCACCTGGTTCATCACGGCCTGCTCGGTCGCGCCGCGTTTCCTGCTGGCCGCGGCCGCGCTGCTGGTGGTGCGGTGGCGGCAGCTCGGCACTGTCACCCGCGGGGAGCTGTGGCAGGGCGTGCTGCTCGGTCTCACCGCCGGGGGCGGCATGCTGTTCCAGAACGACGGCCTGCAGTTTACGTCGGCCTCCGTCTCGGCGTTCCTCACGCAGTTCTACGCCCTCCTGATCCCGGCCTGGATCGCGCTGCGGTTGCGGCGCCGGCCGCCGGGCCGCGTGCTGCTCTGCGGCGGCCTTGTCCTCGCCGGCGTGGCCGTGCTGGGGCGGTTTGATTTCCACACCTTCCGGCTGGGGCGCGGCGAGGCCGAGACCCTGCTCGGCTCGGTCTTCTTCATGATGCAGATCCTGGTGCTTGGGCGGCCCGCCGGCGCGGCCTTCCGCGCGCTGCCGGTGGCGCTCGCGATGTTCGCCACGGAGGCCGGGCTGTTCACGGTGCTGGCCCTGGTCACCGCGGGCCGGTTCGCGGACGTGCTGGTGCCGTGGACCTCGGGCCCGTGGCTGGGGCTGACCGCGCTGCTGACGGTGTGCTGCACGCTGGTGGCGTTCATCCTGATGATCCGCTGGCAGCCGCGGATCACGGCGACGGAGGCCGGGCTGATCTACGGCGTCGAGCCGGTGTTCACCGCGGTGCTGGCGCTGTTCCTGCCGGCCCTGCTCTCGGTCTGGGCCGGCGTGGCGTATGCCAACGAGCGGCTCACCTGGCACCTGCTGCTCGGTGGCGGACTCGTCACGCTCGCCAACCTCCTGCTGCAGTTCTCCCCGCCCCCGCCGGCCCCGCCGCCCCGCGAGCCTTAGTATACTAATAGTTGACAAACAGATCAGCTCGGGGGCGGCCGGTGGGCGCGGCGGGCGGCGAGCCATTCCAGGAGCAGCAGGGTGCGCTCGGCATCCGGCATCCGGCTGCCGCTGGCGAAATATTCGTTCACGGCCTGCCGGTGCAGGCCGAGCAGGCGCGCCAGCTGGGCCTTCTCACCCCGGCGCTTCAGCCACGGGCGGATCTGCGCGGCCAGGCGGTTCCAGAGCGGCGTCGCCGGCCCGGGCCGCAGGGTGGCGCCGCCGGGGAGCGGCCGGGCGGCGCGCCGGCGGTACGAGGCCCGGGCATCCCGGGAAAGCAGGTCCAGCAGTTCCGCGAACGCCTGCCGGCTGGCGGAGGTGGTGAGATAGGCCATGGGAGCAGCCAGCCGCGGCCTGCCTCATTTGTCAACTAATAGTATACTAAGGCTCGCGGGGCGGCGGGTTTTCCCGGGTGAAGCGGCCGGACCGGAGGAAGGCCCGGATCTGGCTGATGACGGCGGGGCGCCAGGCCAGCCAGGTGTGGCTCACGGGGACGACGATGAAATCAGCCATGCCCGCCAGGCGCGTGCGGGCGACCGTGACCTTGCCGTCACAGGGTCCCGGCAGCCACGAGGAGAAGAGCGGGTTGAGCGAGCGGTCGCCGGCGATGATGCCCAGCTCCCCCCGGCAGGCGGGCCAGGGGCCCAGCGCGCGCGGCAGGTCCTGCGTTCCGAGTTGCTGTCCCGCCGGGCCGTTGACCGTGCGGTAAAGCCACGTCGGTTTCAGCCGGTCGGCCAGTTCGCTGCCGGCGTTGGGCGGGGCCAGCATGACCACCCGGCCGAGGTTGGGCACCGGATGATCGCGCAGATAACAGCGCAGCACAATGCCACCCATGGAATGCGTCACCAGGTGCAGCCGGGCCGCGGTTCCCTGCGCGGCCATCAGGGGGGCCAGGTAATCCCGGGCGAGCACCTCGATCGGGTGCGCGCGCGATGGATAGGGGTGATTGACGACCGCGTAGCCGTCGTGGCGCAGCGCCTGTTCCACCCGCCAGAAGGACCAGCGGGTGCGGCCCAGGCCGTGGAGCAGGATGACTTTTTCCCGGGGCGCGGGGCGGACGGAGGCGGGGGTGGAGGGCACGGGGAAAAGGAGCGGCCGGCCGGCGGTCAGGCGACGCGGCGCGAGCGGACGGTGGCCGCGGCGCGCCAGGTGACGGCGGTCACCACGATCACGCCGCCGCCGAGGGCCAGCGGGCTGGGTTTTTCCCCGAGCGCCAGCATCACCCAGACGGGGTTCAGGATCGGCTCGATCACGGGCAACAGCACGGCCTCCAGCGCGGTCACGTGCCGGATGGCGCGCACGTACAGCAGGTAGGCGAGGCCGAGCTGGACGACGCCCAGCAGCACCAGCGCCAGCGCGCCGCGTCCGGCGAGGGGCGGCGCGGTCCAGATCGAGGGCAGGCCGGTGAGAAAGGCGAGCAGGTTGCCGAGGATGACCGACTCGATGGGCGAACCGTCCTTCTGCTTCCGCAACAGCAGGATCATCACGGCAAAGCAGACGCCGCTCGCGATGGCGACGAGGATGCCCGCGAGGTCGTGCAGGCGCAGGCCGTCATACAGGAAAACGCCCATGCCGGCGAACACCACGGCGATGGTCAGCCAGTCGGCACGCGTGGCCCGTTCGCCGAGCAGCCAGGCGCCGAACAGGGCGACCCAGACGGGCGCGGTGTACTGGAGCAGGATGGCGTTGGCCGCGGTGGTGAGCCGGTTGGCGGCGGCGAAGAGCACCGTGCAGCCCGCATAGGCGGCGGCGGTGCCGAGCTGGAGCGGGGTCCAGGTGAAACGCAGCGAACGCCCGCCCACGAGCAGCAGGAAAACCGCGGCGATGATCCCGCGGCCGCCCGCGACGGCGAGCGGCGGCCACGCGACGGATTTCAGCAGCACCCCGCCGAGGCTCCAGCACAAGGCGGCCAGCAGCAGCAGGCCGACGGACCGGGTGTGGGCGGGGTCTTTCACGAACCGCCACGCATGACGCAATATCCGCGCGTTGGAAATCCGAAACCGGCGGCCGGCGCCGCCCCGGGTCAGGCGGCCTGCCGGGTGCCGTGACCGCCCTGCAGCCGCTCGCGGTACACCCGGGGCGCCTCGCCGGTGATGCGGTGGAACACGCGGTTGAACTGCGAGAGGGACTGGAAGCCGGCGGCGAAGGCGGCCTCGCTCACACGCTTGTGCGGATCCAGCAGCATCTGCTTTACGCTCTCGACGCGCACGCGCGCGAGGTAGTCGGTGAACGTGAGGCTGGTGACCCGCTTGAACAGCTTGCAGAAATGAAACTCGCTGACGTGCACCGCCCGGGCCACCGCCTCGAGGGACAGGTCCTCGGCCTGGTGCTCGGCGATGTAGGCGCGGGCGCGGACGATCACCGGGTTTTCGGCGGCCGCCTCCTGCACCATCACCTGGTTGCTCAGCGCGGCCAGGTGCTGCGCGAAGACCGAGAGGAGGTTCACCACGGACTCGTATTGCGGCCGGGCGAGGACGCGCGTCTGGAAATAAGCCGACTCGAGCCGCCGGACCACGCCGCCCGGGACCAGGCCCTGCAGCTGCGCAATGGCGCGGCGGAAGCGCGACTTCGTGGGCGGCGACAGGAAGACCTGGCCGGTCTGCAGGTAGCCGAGGATCCGGTCCCCGACGCGGACGGGGATGGCGGACTCGCTGAGCCCGGCGAAACATTCCAGCGTGCGCGTGCCGAAGGTGGCCTCCTCCTCCACCCGCTGCTGCAGCTGCAGGCAGGCGGCGCAGGTCTTGTTGTTTTTCGCCATGAGGGCGCAGAAGGCATTGGCCTGTTTGGAGCCGTGGAGGGGGGACTGGAACGAGCCCGCGGTCCGCAGGGCCACCGGCAGGCCGGTGGCGGTCTCGTAGGCCTGCTGGTAGCTGCGGAAGATTTCCGACTGGCGGAGGTGGGCCATGACATTCCGGGCGGAATCGGCGGGGGCGGGGGCGTGGATTGGGTTCGCTTGCATGGAGGACAATCTACCACGGCCGCGCCGGGCGGGAAATTGGAGGCGCGGCGGTATTTCGCTAAGGGTTTTCCCTAGGCGGCGGCGGCTTTCCGACCTTGCCACCCCCGGCCGCCGGCGGGATTCT
>CAYRDN010000058.1:0-20349 GCA_964423065.1 uncultured Oleiharenicola sp.
GCGGAGGAATTCCTCGCGCGCGGGGGAGACTTGCATGGCGTTATTCGACCGTGACCGACTTGGCGAGATTGCGCGGCTTGTCCACGTCCCGCTTCAGCTCGACCGCGATGTAGTAGCTCAGGAGCTGCACCGGGACGGTGGCGATGATGGGCAGCACGGCCTCGTGGCACTCGGGGATGAGGATGACCTCGTCGGCCAGCCCGGCGGGCAGGTCGCAATCCGCGGTGGCGATGGCGATGACATTGCCCTTGCGCGCCTTGATCTCCTGCATGGAGGAGACGACCTTGTTGAACATCTCCCCGGAGGAAACGAAGAAGACCGAGGGGCACTGTTCGCTGATGAGGGCGATCGGGCCGTGTTTCATCTCCGCGGCGGGATACCCTTCGGCATGGATGTAGGAGATCTCCTTGAGCTTGAGCGCGCCCTCGAGGGCGACCGGGAAGAGGGCGAGGCGGCCGAGGAAGAGGAAATCGTGATAATGGGCATACCGCTTCGCGATCTTCTTGATGGCCGGCGCCAGCTTGAGCGTCTGGCGGACGAGGTCCGGCACGCCCTTGAGGGCCTGCACGTACTCCACGCCGTCGCTGAAGTTCATGTCCCGCATCCGGCCGAGGTAGAGGGCGAGCATGGCGCCGACGAGCAGCTGCGAGGTGAAGGCCTTGGTCGAGGCCACGCCGATCTCGGGGCCGACATGCTGGTACACTCCGCCGTCGGACTCGCGGGCGATGCTGGAGCCGACGACATTGCTGATCGAAAGCACCTTGTAGCCCTTGCGCCGGGCCTCGCGCATGGCGGCGAGGGTGTCGATCGTCTCGCCGGACTGGCTGATGGTGAAGAACAGCGTGCTGTTGCCCAGCGGCATGTTGCGATACCGGAACTCCGAGGCGTAGTCCACCTCGACCGGCGCGCGGGCGAAGCGCTCGATCAGGTGCTCGGCCACCAGGCAGGCGTGCCAGGCGCTGCCGCAGGCGAGGAAGTGGAAGCGGTCGATCTGCCGGAGATCGAGGGCCGAGATGTTCAGGCCGCCGAACTGGGCGGTGCTGCCGTCCTCGGAGAAGCGGCCGCGCATGGAGTTCTCGAGCGCGGCCGGCTGCTCGAAGATCTCCTTCTCCATGAAATGGGCGTAGCCGTTGAGCTCCGACGCCTCGATCTTCCAGGTCACCGTGTCGATGACCGGGGACACGTCCTCCGAATCGAGCGTGGTGATGGAGAAGTTCTTCGCGGTGATGTGGACGATCTCGCCGTCCTTGAGGTAGACGACGTTCTGCGTGCGGCTGATGATGGCGGAGACGTCGCTGGCCAGCATGTATTCGTTGTCGCCGACCCCGAGGATGAGCGGCGAGCCCTTGCGCGCGGAAACGATCTCGGCGGCGCAATCGGCGCACATCACGGCGATGCCATAGGTGCCCTCGACATGGCGCAGGGTCTTGCGCACGGCCTCGAGGAAACGGCTGGCATCCTCGGCGGACGGTTCCTTCTGGTAATGGTAGGCGATGAGGTTGCACAGCACCTCGGTGTCGGTCTCCGAGGCGAAGGTGTAGCCCTTGCCCAGCAGGAATTTCTTGATGCTGACGTAATTCTCGATGACGCCGTTGTGGATCAGCGCGATCTTGCCGTCGCTGCTGACATGCGGGTGGGCGTTGGCGTCGGTGACGCCGCCGTGCGTGGCCCAGCGCGTGTGGCCGATGCCGGTCGTGCCCGCCAGCTTCTGGGCGGGGGTGCTCTTGATCAGGCCGGCGACGCGGCCGATTTTCTTGGCGACGTCGAACCGCCCGTTTTGCAGGATGGAGATCCCGGCGGAGTCATACCCGCGATATTCGAGGCGCTTGAGCCCCTCGAGGATGATGGCCGAAGCCTTCTGCCTGCCGATGTAACCGACGATTCCACACATAATTTTGTTTAAGCTGGCGATTTTTGACGGTGTTCAAATCATACTGCAAGGAATTAGAATGTTACCCCTATGGCTGAATCAAGAAAAGTCCTGTCGGTGATCATGGGCGGCGGCCGTGGCACGCGGTTGTTCCCCCTGACCAAGGAGCGTTGCAAGCCGGCGGTGCCGCTCGCGGGCAAGTACCGGCTGGTGGACATCCCGATCAGCAACTGCCTGAACTCGGGTTTCAACCGCATCTTCCTGCTCTCGCAGTTCCTCACGGCGTCGCTGCACCGGCACATCCAGAAAAGCTTCCATTTCGACCCGTTTGGCGCGGGCTTCGTCGACATCCTCTCGGCCGAGCAGACGGAGAAGAGCAGCGCCTGGTACGAGGGCACGGCCGACGCCGTGCGGCGCAACATCGTTCATTTCAACAGCCACCGCCACGAGTACGTCCTCATCCTCTCGGGGGACCAGCTGTACCGGATGGATTTCAGCGAGATTATCGACCAGCACATCGCCACCGGGGCCGACGTCACCATCGCGGCGATCCCGTTCCCCGTCTCCAAGGTCGAGGGTTTGGGGCTGATGCGCGTCGCCGACGACCTGGCCGTCTCCGAGTTCGTCGAGAAGCCGAAGGATCCGGCCATCATCAACGGCCTGACGATCAGTGCGGCGCTGGAAAAGAAGCTCTCGCCCTCGCCGGAGAAGCGCTGCCTTGCCTCGATGGGCATCTATGTCTTCAGCCGCGAGGTGCTGCGGCAGGCGCTCGAGAACAACATGAAGGATTTCGGCAAGGAGGTCATCCCGGCGCTGCTCGGCAAGGCCAAGCTCTTCAGCTACATCTTCGAGGGCTACTGGGAGGACATCGGGACGGTGCGCGCCTTCTTCGAGGCCAACCTCGCCCTGGCGCAGCCGCTGCCGCCGTTCAATTTCTTCGACCGCAACGCGCCGATCTACACGCATCCGCGCTACCTGCCCGCCTCCAAGATCAACCACTGCGACATCGACCACGTGGTCATCGGCGACGGCTGCCTCGTGACGGACTCGACCCTCAAGCACTGCGTCATCGGCATCCGCTCCATCCTCGGCGAGAACACGAACATGGAGGACGTGGTGATGATGGGCGCGGATTACTACCAGACGGAGAAGGAGGTGCTGGCCGACCGCGAGAAGGGCCGGCTGCCCATCGGCGTCGGCCGCAACTGCCGGATCCGCCGCACCATCATCGACAAGAACGCCCGCATCGGCGACCACGTCACGCTCTCGCCCGAGGGCAAGACCGACGGGGATTATGCGCACGACGTGGTCATCCGCGACGGCATCCTCTGCGTCTGCAAGGGCGCCGTGATCCCGTCAGGCTTTACGCTCTGAGCCGGCCCGCGCCGACCAGGCGATGAACCCGAGCCCCGCCGCGATGAAGAGGAACGAGTAGAAGGTGCCGCGGCTGAGCCCCAGGATGAGCCCGGCGTCGGGTTCGCGGAACACCTCGCCCAGCGAGCGCGCCAGCGCGTAGGCGATCAGGAATTCGCCGGTGAGCCGACCGGGCTGGGTCCGGGCGCCGGGGCTTTTCCAGAAGCGCCACTGGATGAAGACGAAGAGCAGCAGGCCCTCGAGCAGGGCCTCGTAGAGCTGGGACGGATGGCGGGGCATCAGCGGCGGCGGACTGGCGGGAAAGATGACCGCCCACGGCACCCGGCTGGGGACGCCCCAGAGCTCGCCGTTCCAGAAATTGGCCACCCGGCCGAAGAACAGGCCGATCGGCGCGGTGCTGATCACCAGGTCGAGCACCGGCAGCAGGCCGATGGGGCGCTTGCGCGTGAACCACCACACCGCCATCAGCACGCCCAGCATGCCGCCGTGGCTGGCCATGCCGCCTTCCCAAACGCGGAATAATACCAGCGGGTCATGGAACAGCAGCTCGGGCTGGTAGAGCAAGAAATAGCCCAGCCGTCCGCCGACGATCACCCCCGTGATCACGGCCGTCATGAGATCGAAGATGGCGTTGGAGTCCAGGGACGAACGACCGGCGCGGTAATAGACGCGCAGCAGCCAGCCCGAAGCGACAAACCCCGCCAGGTAAGCGAGGCCGTAGTAGCGGATGCCGAAGTTCTCATTGAAGCGGATGAGAAACGGACTGAGATTGTGCACCCAGAAGGCGAGGGGGAGGAAGGAGGACGGAGGACTGAGCACGGAGGACGGAAGGCGGAAGGCGGAAGGCGGATGACGGATGACGGCATCGTAGGTGAAACCCGACGATTGGGAACACAATATCTTTTGGCGGCCAAACCGGTCGTAATGACCATCCCCGGCGCCAAAGATTCCTTGCCGGTGCCGGGCGCGTTCCGCTTAGTGATGGCATGAGTGCTCCCCAGGTCACGCCCCTCAATGCCTTTCACCGCCGGCACGGCGGCCGCATGGTGGACTTCGCGGGCTGGGACATGCCGGTCCAATACAAGAGCATCCTCGAGGAGCACAAGGCCGTGCGCCAGCGCTGCGGCCTGTTCGACGTGAGCCACATGGGCGAGGCCGAAGTCAGGGGGCCGCAAGCGCTCAGGTTCCTCCAGCACCTCGTCACCAACGACTGCAGCAAGCTCTATCCCGGCCGCATCCTCTACACCGTGATGTGCTATCCGCACGGCGGCGTGGTGGACGACCTGCTCGTCTACATGCGGGGCGAGCACGACTACCTCCTCTGCATCAACGCCGGCAACATCGCCAAGGACATCGCGTGGCTGCAGGAGCAGGTGCAAGGCTTCGACTGCACGGTGGTCGACCGCTCGCCCGACTACGCCCAACTCGCGATCCAAGGGCCGCGGGGCGCCGCGCTGGTGCAGACGCTGACCCAGACCGATCTGGCCGGCATCAAATACTACCATTTCGTTCAGGGCGAGGTGGCAGGCGTGCCCTGCCTCATCAGCCGCACCGGCTACACCGGCGAGGACGGCTTCGAGTTGTATTGCGCGGCCGGCGACGGCGTGCGTCTGGCCGAGGCCGTGGTGGCGGCCGGCGGTCCGTTCGGCCTCGAGCTCACCGGCCTGGGCGCGCGTGATAGCCTGCGGCTCGAGGCCGGGTTTCCGCTCTACGGACATGAGATCACGGACCAGATCACGCCGATCACGGCGGGACTCGGCTGGGTCGTGAAATTCGACAAGGGACCGTTCATCGGGTCCGACGTGCTGCAGGCGGAAAAACTGAAAGGCTCCGCGAAAAAGATCGTGTTTTTCAAGACCGGCGACCGCCGCATCGTCCGGGCCGAGACCCCGGTGCTGGACGCGACAGGCGCTGTCGTCGGCCGGGTCGTGTCCGGCACGCTGTCGCCGATCATCAACGAGGCCATCGGCTCGGCGCTGGTCGACGCCTCCGCCCTCGCGGCCCCGCTCGCCGTGGACATCCGCGGCACGAAGCTCAATTTGCAACTCGTCAAGCCGCCCTTCGTCCCGCTAAAGAAAAGCTGAATTCCCATGAGCAACGTTCCCGCCGAACTCCGTTACGCCAAATCCCACGAATGGCTCCAGGTGGCCGCCGACGGCATCGCGACCGTCGGGATCACCGACTACGCCCAGAACAGCCTCGGCGACATCACCTATGTGCAGCTGCCCAAGGTCGGCGCCGTGCTCAAGGCCGGCGAGACCTTCGGCGTCGTGGAATCGGTCAAGGCGGCGTCCGACGTCTATGCCCCGGTAGGCGGCACGGTCCTCGCGGTGAACCCGGCGCTGGAGGCCAACCCGGAGAAGGTCAACTCGGCGCCCTACGCCGACGGCTGGATGCTCAAGCTCAAGCTCGCCAATCCCGCCGACGCCGCCGGCCTGCTGTCGGCCGGGGATTACACGAAGGCCGTGGGCTGAGGCCGGGCGGCGGGGCTGGCCCTCGGGCAGGACGGAATCCGTAGCCAATAAAAACCCGCGACACGGCAAAGCGCGGCGCGGGTTGAGTGGGTATCGACCGGCTCAGGCCTTGCCGGCCTTGGCGGCTTTCTGGCGGGCGCCATTGTTCAGGATCCGCTTGCGGAGCCGCAGGCTCTTGGGCGTGACCTCGACGAGCTCGTCGGCGGCGATGTATTCGATCGCGCGCTCGAGGGAGAGCTTCGACGCCGGCGTCAGGCCGGTGGCGACACCTGAGCCCTGCGAGCGGAAGTTGGTGAGCTGCTTCTCGCGCACGGCGTTGATGGCGATGTCCTCGTTGCGGGGGTTCTCGCCGACGATCATGCCCTCGTAGACCTGCTCGCCGGGATCAACGAACATCTTGCCGCGCTCCTGGCACATCACCAGGGCGTAGGCGGTGGTCTCGCCGGCCTCGGTGGCGATCAGGGTGCCGGTGATGCGGGTGAGGACCTCGCCGGCGTAGGGGCCGTATTCCTTGAAGAGATGGCTGAGCACGCCGCGGCCGCTGGTGGCGTTGACGACGTCGATCTCCATGCCGATCAGGCCGCGGG
The DNA here is from genome assembly GCA_964423065.1 of uncultured Oleiharenicola sp. Classification (GTDB taxonomy): domain Bacteria; phylum Verrucomicrobiota; class Verrucomicrobiia; order Opitutales; family Opitutaceae; genus Lacunisphaera. The sequence goes on from CAYRDN010000058.1 coordinate 6,306, forward strand.
TGGTGATGGTGGCCTCCAGCATGGTGCTGTGCGCGAGCTTCTCCATGTTGGTGAGCCGGCCCTTGCGGTTGGCGAGATTCTGCATGATCGCGCCGACACACTCGTCGGGCACCTCGATCCAGACGGTCTCGAACGGCTCATGCCGGGCGCCGTCCACGGTCTTCTCGATCACGGTCGGGCGGGAGACGAGCAGCTCGAAGCCCTCGCGGCGCATCGTCTCGACCAGCACGGCGACCTGCATGGAGCCGCGGGCCTTGACGTTGAAGATGCCGGCCTTGTCGGTGTCCTCGATCTTGATCGAGACGTTGGTCTTGAGCTCGCGGAAGAGGCGCTCGCGGAGCTGGCGGGAGGTGACGAGCTTGCCCTCCTTGCCGACGAGCGGGCCGTCGTTGACGCAGAACTGCATCTCGAGGGTCGGCGGGTCGATCTGGGTGAAGGGGAGGGCGTGGCCGGCCTCGTCGGCGGTGATGGTGTCGCCGATGTCGATGTCCTCGACGCCGGAGAGGCCGACGATGTTGCCGGCGACGGCCTTCTCGGTCTCGCGGGTGCCGAGGCCGGTGAACTCGAAGACCTTGGTGATCTTGGCGCGCACGCGCGCGCCGTCGGCGTGGCGCACGACGTAGATGGTGTCGCCGACGTTGGCGGCGCCGCCGAGGATCTTGCCGACCGCGATGCGGCCGACGTAGTCGCTCCAGTCAATGTTGGAGACGAGCATGTGGAAGGGCTCGTTCGGCTTGGCGAAGGGCGGCGGGACGTGGTCGAGGATCGTCTGGAAGAGCGGCGACATGTCCTTCTTCTCCTCGCCGAGGTGGTACATCATGTAGCCGTCGCGGCCCGAGCCGTAGACGACCGGGGCGTCGAACTGCTCCTCGGTGGCGTTGAGCTCCATGAGCAGCTCGAGCACCTTGTCGTACATCCTGGCCGGCTCGGCGTTCTCGCGGTCGATCTTGTTGATGACGATGACGACCTTGAGGCCGTGGGCGAGGGCCTTGCGGAGCACGAAGCGGGTCTGGGCCTGGGGCCCGTCGTAGGCGTCGACCACCAGCAGCACGCCGTCGACCATGCGGAGGGCGCGCTCGACCTCGCCGCCGAAATCCGCGTGGCCGGGGGTGTCGACGATGTTGACGATCTTTTCCTTCCAGTGGACGGAGGTGTTCTTGGCCTTGATCGTGATGCCCTTTTCCTTTTCCAGGTCCATCGAGTCCATGGCGCGCTCCTCGACCTGCTGGTTGGCGCGGTAGACGCCGCCTTCCTTGAGCAATTTGTCGACGAGGGTGGTTTTGCCGTGGTCGACGTGGGCAATGATGGCGATATTCCGGATGTTCTGGTTCATGTGCACAAAGGCGGATGGTCGTTGGAAAAAGAGTCCCAACGTGCGTGCCCGTCCCGCGCTTGGCAAGAAGGAACCCGCCCGGTTTGCCCGCGGCGGGCCGCCGGCCGGTGGATTTCCCCTAAGCCCCTAACGGTCAGCGCGCCAGACCTGGCTTTTGCTCGTGGTTCCGGGCAAAATTCGGGCCCAGCGCGCTGACAAAGGGTGCTTACTAAAGATAAAGGCCCGGGAGCCTTGCGGCTCCCGGGCCAAAATCGGGGGTGGGTGCTCGCCACGCACTCTTCCCCATTCGCACAGCATTGGGCGCCTCGCTTTCGCGGGCCGTGTGCTTCCCGACGCTACTCACCGCGGCATGCGATGCTGTCGGTCTCATAGCGGGACCGTCCCGGGCTTTTCAGCGCCGGAATCTATCGAGTGAGGCCTCTTCGCCCGGTTCGGTTCCATCTGCCGATGGTTAACTCGCCGGACGGGTGTTGGCACGCCTGCAACGTCTGCGTTTCGCACCAGCACCTTGCCACGGGGACGGCCCCGGCTTTTGGCCGGGCGTTGGCCCCATGGAACGGGTCTGACCTCTTATCTCTCAGGTTGCTTTCGACTTGCAGTTGGGTGACGCGGTTTTACGCGCCGCCCCAAGGAGGAGGTTTTGCGAGCTTTGCCAGACTCGCCCGCTCCCCGCTGCGCCGTGCCCCTTTCGCGCCCCGCCTTGCGGGCCGGGCCTTTTGGTGGGGTGGACCCACCGGAACACTGCGCTGCGTCCTGGTCATACAGTAGCAACCGTAACCCTCTGGGTAACTGCATCAATGCAAGGCCTGAAACTGGCCTTGGATCTGACTCGGCTCGGACATGGCTTCTAAGTTCACGCCTCGCCGCACAGCTCCTTTGTCGCATAACTGGATCGGCTGCGACGCCGTCCAGAGGAACTGGTGATATTTGCCTGCCGCTGGCTCACGCCATGGAGGGGAGGGCGGCACCAATTACCGCTCTCCTTTCCCCGGTTGCCCGGGATTATCCCAGCCGCGCTCTCGTCGGTTTTTTCATGCCGCCGCGCTGCGACTGTTCTATCAAGGAACGGTGAAAAAATGCGGTCGTCCGCGGCGAAAGGGAAGCGTTTCTTCCTCTCAATCTATTCACCGCCCCGACCCGGTGAATAACTTGTGCCCACCGCCTTGCTCCCCGGTTATTCACAACCGGAGCGTTATTCCGGGGCAGCCTGCCCGTGGGCGAAGCCCTTGCCCGCGCGTTATCGCTTGCAAGCAAGCTCCTACAAAAAAACATGCACCCTCATGTCGCCGCGCGAACTGCCCATCTACGAACTCGAGGACCGCCTGATGGCGGCCCTCCGGGCGCAGGGCCGGCTCATCGTGCAGGCGCCGACCGGATCCGGCAAGTCCACCCAGGTGCCGCAGATGCTGCTCAACCACGGGTTACTCGGCGCGGGCGAGGTGGTCGTGCTCCAGCCGCGCCGGCTGGCCGCCCGCATGCTGGCCAAGCGCGTGGCCGAGGAAATCGGGACAAAACTGGGCGAGATCGTCGGCTACCAGATCCGGCTGGACTCGCGGGTTTCCCAGGCGACGCGCATCCGCTTCGTGACCGAGGGCATTCTGCTCCGGCAGATGTCGTTTGACCAATCGTTGCGCGGCATCAGCGCCATCATCTTCGACGAATTTCACGAGCGTCACCTCTACGGCGACATCACCCTCGCCCGCGCCCTGCAGATCCAGCAGTCAACCCGGCCCGACCTGAAGATCATCGTGATGTCCGCCACCCTGGACGCGGCGCTGCTGAAAAATTACCTCGCCCCGTGCGAGGTGCTCACGTCGCTGGGCCGCACCTTTCCCGTCCGGATCGAATACCTGCCCAAGGCCGTCGACTTCGAGCACGACCCCGTCTGGGTGGTCGCCACCCGCGAATGCGAGCGCATCGCCGCGCAGGGCGCCGGCGACATCCTGGTCTTCATGCCCGGCGCCTTCGAGATCAGCCGTACGGTCCAGGACATCCAGGGCTCGCACGCCCTGCGGGGCTTCGTGTGCCACCCGCTGCACGGGGAACTGCCGCCGGACCAGCAGGACCGCGCGGTCGCCCGCTACGACACCCGCAAGATCATCGTCTCCACCAATGTCGCGGAGACCTCCCTCACCATCGACGGCGTCACCGCGGTCGTGGACTGCGGCCTGGCGCGCGTGGCCCGCTACGATCCGCACCGGGGCATCAACACCCTCCTGATCGAGAAGATCAGCGTGGCCTCGTCCGACCAGCGCGCCGGCCGAGCCGGGCGCACGGCCCCGGGTGTCTGCGTCCGGCTCTGGACGGAACGCGAGCACGCCCAGCGCCCGCTGCAGGAACTGCCCGAGGTCAAGCGGCTCGACCTGGCCGAGGTGGTGCTGACCCTCAAGGCCGCCGGCATCGACGACATTAGCAATTTCCCCTGGTTGGAGAAACCCGAGCCCCGGGCGCTGGAGCGGGCGGAGACGCTGCTGGCGGATCTGGGGGCGCTGGGTGGCCGGCACGCTCCGCTTGACGACAGTCCGCGCGCGGAGCGCGCGGACCACCTTAAGATCACCGAGACCGGCCGGCGCATGCTGCGCTTCCCGATGCACCCGCGCTACGCCCGGATGTTCCTGGCCGCGCAGGATTTCGGCTGCGTCCGCCCGGTGGCGCTGATGGCGGCGCTGACGCAGGGGCGGAATTTTTTCCTGCGCAATGTGGACAAGCGCACCGCCGAGGCCCGCGAGGAGCTGTTCGGGGAGGAGCATGAGTCGGATTTCTTCCTGCTCATGCGGGCGTGGCGCTATGCCGACAAGGCCGGCTACAATCCCGAGGCCCTGCGCCGGCTGGGACTCCACGTCCAGGGCATCCGGCAGGTCGGCCCGCTGTTCGCGCAGTTCCTGGAGATCGCCCAGGGCGAGGGGCTCGATATTGCGGAAAAGCGCCTCGATGGCGTCGCCGTGCGCAAGTGCGTCCTCGTCGGCTTCAGCGACCACCTGGCCCGGCGGCTCGACCAGGGCACGCTGCGCTGCGAGCTGGTGCACCAGCGCAAGGGCGTGCTCGCCCGCGAGAGCGGCATCGACCGGGCCCCGCTCCTGGTCGCGGCGGAGATCACCGAGATCGAGAGCCGCGGCGAGGTGAACACGCTGCTCAACCTGTGCACGGCGGTGGAGGAGGCCTGGCTCCGGGAACTCTTTCCCGGCGATTTCCAGGATGCCGGCGGGGTGGCCTACGACGCGACCGCCCGGCGGGTGCTCGCGCGCAAGGAGCGCAAGTTTCGCGACCTCGTGCTCGAGTCGAAGCAGACCGCCGGGGAACCGCCGGAGGGCGAGGCGGCGGCGCTGCTGGCCCGCGAGGTCCGGGCCGGCCGGATCGTGCTCTCCGAATGGAACGAGACCGTCGAGCAATGGATCGTGCGCGTCAACTGCCTGGCGAAATGGTGGCCGGAACTCGAGGTGAACCCGATCACGGACGCCGACCGGGCCATGCTCATCGAGCAGGTGTGCTACGGCAGCTACGGCGCGCGCGAGCTGAAGGACAAGCCGGTCATGCCCGTCCTGCGCGACTGGCTGCTGGCCGAGCAGCTCGCCGTGCTCGACGTTTACCTGCCGGAACGGCTCGTGATGGCCAACGGCCGCAAGGCGCGGCTGACCTATGTGAAGGACGGGCCGCCGGTGCTCAGCGCGCGGATCCAGGAACTCTACGGTGTGAACTCGACGTTCTCGCTCGGCCATGGGCGGGTGCCGGTGAAGATCGAGGTGCTCGCCCCCAACCAGCGGCCGATCCAGGTGACGGACGACCTGAGCAATTTCTGGCGGGAGCAATATCCCAAGATCAAGCCCGAGCTCTCCCGGCGTTATCCGCGCCACGAGTGGCGCTGACGACCGGGGCGGGGGGGATTTGCCTTGTCGGCCGCCGGCCGGCCGGCAGCATGCCGCCATGTCACATCCAGGCGGCCCGGCGAACGGGTCACACCGGTCAGGCCATCCGGTCGTATTCTCGATCCTGATCATTCCGTTCGGCGCCTCTTCCGGATTTGTGACCGTGGCCCTGGCCTACCTGTGCACGAAACGGGGCCTGACCGTCCAGGACGGCGCCGGGCTGGTGGCGCTCGCGATCCTGCCGCATGTCTGGAAATTTTTCTGGTCGCCCATCGCGGACACGACCCTGAGCCGGCGCCGGTGGTATCTGATCGCCAACAGCATCGTGGGCCTCGGGATGTTTGCCGTCGCCGCCGTGCCCCTGGGGCCCGCCACCCTGCATCTGATCCAGCTCATCGTGCTGCTCACGAGCACGGCGGCGACCTTCGTCGGCTTTGCCACGGAGGCGTTCATGGCCCACCTGACGCCGGAAAGCGACCGCGGGCGGGTGAGCGGCTGGTTCCAGGCCGGCAACCTCGGCGGATCCGGCCTGGGCGGGGGCTTCGGGCTCTGGCTGCTGTCGACCCTGCCCGCGGGCTGGGAGACCGGCCTGATCATGGGCGGGCTGATGCTCGCCTGCAACCTGGCGCTGATGCTTCTGCCCGACGTGCCGGCGGAATCGCAGGGAGCGTCGATCGGGGTCGCCGTGCGGAATCTGGGGCAGGATCTCTGGCAGGTGATCTGGTCGCGGAACGGGTTCATCTGTGCGGTGCTCTGTTTCGTCCCGGTCGGCACCGGGGCGGCGTCCTCGGTGCTGGCGCAGGCGGAGGTGGCGGCGCACTGGGGGGCGGGGGCGAGCGAGGTGGGGCTCGCGCAGGGCTACCTGGCCGGATTGCTCAGCATGGCGGGCTGCATCGTCGGCGGCTATGGCTGCAACCGCTGGGGCGCGCGCCCGGCCTACGTCGGCTACGGCCTCATCATGGCGGGCGTGGCGCTCGCCATGGCCTTCATGCCGGCGACCCGGGCGGTCTATCTGGGCGGATCGATGGTCTATTCGTTCGCGACCGGCCTGACTTATGCGGCCTTCACCGCGTTTGTGCTGGAAGCCATCGGCACCGGCAACGCGGCCACCAAATACAACGGGTTCGCCTCCCTGTCCAACGCCCCGATCTGGTACATGGGCCTCCTGCTCGCGGCCATCTATACCCGGTTCGGGCCCCGGAACATGCTGGTGGCCGAAGCCGCCTGCGCCGTCGGCGGGGTGCTGGTGTTCGCCGGCGCGGTCGGGCTGAGCCGGATGCGACGGCCGGCGGCCACGGCGGCCGGCGCCTGACACCACGCCTCAGCCGGGGTGGGCGACACCATATCAACCGGAAAATTTCAGTTGCCCGCCAATCACGCGGATCAACGCGAATAGAATTACCGGAAATCCCGGTCCACCGGGCAGTGGGTTTGAACAAGCAATCCCATTTTCTTCTGTTACCCCTCTGTAATCCGCGTGAATCCGCGTTATTCGCGGGAAATCACCTGCGTGGATCCGGATTAACCCAATTCATGAAGACGAATTGACCACGGATCACACAGATCGTCACGGATCAATACATTGGCTGAAGATTCAGGCACATTTAGGATCACTGTCCGGTGGAACCATCGAGACGACAAACCATATATCGGTTTCACAGGGAATTTATCCGTGTCTATCCGTGAAATCCGTGGTTAAAATGCATGGTTCCGGATTTAATAATACCGTAGCCATTCGCTCTTCCTGGGTGGGGCTGGACCTTGGTCCAGCCGCGCACGGGCCAAGCAGTGCGCTGATCCGGCTGCACCAAGGTGCAGCCCTGCGGCCATCGGCCACGCTATTGTTAAATCCACTAACGCTTTTTTTTCCCGTTCTTCGGCTCGATGTTCAGGTAGGTCTTGGCGAGCATCTGGGACTCGTAGAACTCGACCAGGCGGACGCCCTCGCGGGGCTTGATCAGGTCCTTCTTGGTGGCGTGGTCGATCTGCTGCTTGATGCGGCGGCAGAGCTCCTCCCACTGGTATTGCACGCCCTCGATGACGTCGGCGATGCGGGAGCCGGCGAGGGCCTCCTCGATGTAGAAGCCGTTGGGCTCGTCGTCCTCGAGGAAGACGTGGACCTCGTTGACGCGGCCGAAGAGGTTGTGGAGGTCGCCCATGATGTCCTGGTAAGCGCCGGTCAGGTAGATGCCGAGGTAATAGGGGTCCTTGTTGAGCGGGTGCAGCGTCAGGTAGTCCTTGGTGTCCTGCAGGTCGATGAAGCTCCCGACCTTGCCGTCGGAGTCGCAGGTGATGTCGACGAGCACGGCGTTGACGGTGGGCTTTTCCTTGAGCCGGTGCAGCGGGGTGATGGGGAAGAGCTGCTTGAGGGCCCAGCTGTCGAGGAGGGACTGGAAGACGGAGAAGTTGCAGACGTACTGGTCGGCGAGGAGCTTCTTCAGGTCGTGCAGCTCCTCGGGCTGGTAGCCGGACTTGGTGCCCTCGAGGTCGATCTTCTCGCAGATCTGCCAGAAGATCTGCTCCGCGGCGGCGCGGTTCTCGAGGTCGAGGTAGCCGAGGTTGAAAAGGGAGAAGGCCTCCTCCTTTTTCTGGAGGGCGTCGTGGAAGCGCTCGAGGCGGCCGAGCTTGGCCTTGTTCTTCAGCAGCACCTCCATGTCGTCGACGATCTTGTGGCGGGTCTTGGGCTGGTGCTGCTTGCCGAGGGACTCGTGCTTGTTGATGCGCTCGAAGACCTCGACCACGAGCATGGAGTGGGGGGCGGCGACGGCGCGGCCGGACTCGGTCACAATGTCCGGCACCTTGACGCCGGAGGCGGTGCAGATCTCGCGGATGTTGAAGACGACGTCGCGGGCGTATTCGCCCAGGGTGTAGTTCATCGACGACTCGAAATTGGTGCGCGAGCCGTCGTAGTCGATGCCGAGCCCGCCGCCCACGTCGAGGTAGCCCATGGGGAAGCCCATCTTGGCCAGCTGGCAGTAGAAGCGCGCGGCCTCGGTGACGGCGGCCTTGATCGTGATGATGTTGGGGACCTGCGAGCCGATGTGGAAGTGGACGAGCTTGAGGCACTGCTGCATCTTGGCGGCGCGCAGCTTCTCGACGGCGAAGAGGATCTCGGCGGTGTTGAGGCCGAACTTGGCGTTGTCGCCGGTGGAGAGGGCCCACTTGCCCTCGCCGCGGGTCTGGAGCTTGACGCGGAAGCCGATCATGGGCTTCACGCCGGTCTCCTGGGAGATCGCGATGATGCTGTCGACCTCGGAGAGCTGCTCGATGACGATGATGATCTTCTTGCCCAGCTTGCGGCCGAGGAGGGCGAGCCGCATGTAGTCAAGGTCCTTGTAGCCGTTGCAGATGATCAGCCGCTGGGCGCCCTCGTGCATGGCGAGCGCGATCATCAGCTCGGGCTTGGAACCGGCCTCGAGGCCGTAGTTGTAGTCCTTGCCCGCCGACACGATCTCGTCGACGACCTCGCGGAGCTGGTTGACCTTGATGGGGAAAACACCGCGGAACTCGCCCTTGTAGCCTTCCTCCTTCATGGCCTTCTGGAAAACCTGGTTGAGCTGGGTCACCCGGTAGCGGAGGGTGTCCTGCAGGCGGATGACGATCGGCGCCTTGAGGCCCATGCTGTTCGCCTCGTTGATGATGTCCATCAGGCGGATGGTGCGCCCGTCGGCCAGCGGCTGGACCTGCACAAAGCCTTCGGAATCCACCGAGAAGTGATTGGCGCCCCAGCGCTTAAAACCATAATGTTCTTCGGACTGCGAGGCCGACCAGTTGGATGCGGATTTGGTCTTCAATTTGCGATGGCGGGGAGATCAGGGGTTAGGCTTGCTTTTTGGAATTCGGACAGGCTTATTCGCCCTTTTCAAATTTTTCAAAACACCCGCAGACGCAATGACTAAAATACAAGTTCTCCTCGCCCAAGCCCAGCCCGTCGCCCCCGGCGGCGCCGCCAGCGGCACCCTCATGATGGTCGGCTATGCCCTGTTGCTGGGCGCCATGTTCTGGTTCATGACGGCCTCGCAGCGCAAAAAGCAGAAGGAACACGAGAAGATGATCGCCGCCCTGAAGTCCGGCGACGAGGTCGTGACCGCCGGCGGCATCTACGGCATCATCACCGGCGTGAAGGACGACCGGTTCGTCATCCGCATCGGCGACAACAACGCCAAGGTCGAGGTCGGCAAGGCTTTCATCACGAGCGTCGTCAAGCAATCCGACGCGGCCTGAGCGCCACCCCCTTTGCCCCGCCCGGCGCCCTGGCGACCGGGCCGGCCGATTTTAACAACCCATACCCATGCTCCGCAAAAACCTCTGGAAACTGATCCTGTCCGTCAGCATCGTGCTGTGGGCGGTGTTCACCATGCTGCCCCTGCAGAACCGCGACTTCGCGCAATACTTCCGCAGCGAAGCCACCGCCAAGCCGGCGGAATTCTCGGCCTTCCTGACGAAGGTCAATGACCGCATCGCCACGGCCAAGGCCGCGGGCCGCGACCTCAGCATGTACGTGGCGCTCAAGCAGACCGCCCACGAGGATCGCCTCGACCTGTCCGGCTTCTTCCCGGGGATCCGGCTCGAGAGCACGCTCAAGAATGTCGACAAGCGCAACGACATCCTGCTGTCCTACCTGCTCAAGCAGTCCCAGAGCCCGCTCCAGATGGGCCTCGACCTCAAGGGCGGCGTGGCCATCACCCTCGAGGCCCCCCCGATGAAGCAGGGCGAGACGGATGACTACCAGCGCCGGCAGAAGCTGAGCAAGGCGATCGAGATCATCGGCAACCGCATCAACGGCATGGGCGTCGCCGAGCCCATCATCCGCGCGGTGGGCGACAACCGCATCGAGGTCCAGCTGGCCGGCCTGAACCCCCGCGACAATCCCGACATCGTCGACAGCGTCAAGAAGCCGGCGCAGCTGGCCTTCCGCCTCGTCATGGAAAACTCCGGCCCCACGAACGAACCGCCGGCCAATGTGCCGCCGGGCTACGAGGTGCTCGCCGAGGACCAGGACAACGGCCAGAACGGCCAGTCCTACCAGCTTTATTACCTCGTCAAGCAGATCCCCGAGATGACCGGCGCCACGGTGAAGAACGCCATCGCCACGGTGGACCAGTTCGGCGGCTACCAGGTGCACCTGAACTTCAATGCGGAGGGGGCCAAGCGGTTTGGCGACCTCACCACGGCCAACAGCGGCCGGCTGCTGGGCATCGTGCTGGACGGCAAGCTTTACTCGGCGCCGCGCATCAACGAGCCCATCACCGGCGGCTCCGCCCAGATCACCGGCCACTTCTCGGCGCGGGAGGCGGAGCAGCTGGCCAACGTCCTCAACAACCCGCTCGATATCGAGCTGCAGGTGAAGGAACAGTACATCGTCGGCCCGTCGCTGGCCAAGGACGCCATCGCCAGCGGCGTGAAGGCCTCGATCCTCGGCACCGCCCTGGTCTGCGCCTTCATGATCACCTATTACCGGGTGGGCGGCCTGGTCTCGATCCTCACCCTCCTGGTGAACCTCACCCTGATCATCGGCGTCATGGCCAGCATCGGCGCGACGCTCACCCTGCCGGGCCTGGCGGGCATCGTGCTCACCATCGGCATGGCGGTGGACGCGAACATCCTGATCTTTGAACGAATGCGGGAGGAACTGCGGCTGGGCAAGTCCCTCATCTCCGCGCACGACGCCGGCTACGACAAGGCGTTCATCACCATCCTCGACGCGCACGTCACCCAGCTCGTCATCTGCGCCATCATGATCGCCCTCGGCACCGGCCCGATCAAGGGCTTCGGCGTCACGCTGGCCATCGGCGTGTTCTCGACCCTGTTCAGCGTGCTGCTGACCGGGCATGTCATCCTCAATTTCCTCATCGAGGGCCACATCCTCGAGAAGTTCCCCATGATGCACCTCCTGAGCAAGGTGAACGTCGACTGGGTGAAGATCGGCAAGCCGGCCTTCATCATTTCCTGGAGCGTCGTACTGGTCGGACTGGTCGTGCTGTTCGTCCGCGCGGACAAGGTCTTCGGCATCGACTTCACCGGCGGCGACCAGGTGTCCCTCGCCTACACGCAGCAGGTGGACATCGCGAAGATCCGGGCGACCGCCACCAGCGCGGGCATCACCGACATCAGCCCCTCCTACCAGAGCGACCTGGGCGGCGGCCGCTCGCTGCTCAAGGTCGAGCTGCCATACGGCCAGACCGCCAGGCTGGTCACGGCCCTGCAGCATGATTATCCCGCGTCTGGCTTCGACCAGGTGGGGGTGAACACCATCAGCGCGACCATCGGCAAGGAGATCGCCGGCAACGCCGCCCTCTCCGTCGGCCTGTCGCTGCTGGCCATCCTGCTCTACATCGCCTTCCGCTTCGAGTTCGGCTTCGGCATGGGCGCGGTGGTCGCCACCGTCCACGACGTGCTCATGACCGTGGGCATGTTCGTGATCTTCGGCGGGCAGTTCAACGCCCCCATGGTCGCCGCCATCCTCGCCATCATCGGGTACTCGGTGAACGACACCGTGGTCGTGTTCGACCGCATCCGGGAGGAGCTGAAGCTCAACCCCACCGGCGACCTGCGCACCATCGTCAACCTGGCCATCACCCGCGTCTTCTCGCGGTCGATCATGACCAGCTTCACCACCTTCCTCGCGGCCCTCGCGCTCTTCACCGCGGGCGGCGGCGTGCTGCGCGACCTGGCCCTGACCTTCCTCATCGGCGTGATCACCGGTACCTTCTCGTCCATCGGCATCGCCGCCCAGGTGTTCTACTGGTGGCACAAGGGCGACCGGAAGCACGTCGAGGCCCACCACGACATCGCGCCCAAGTACGAGTGGGCCGGCTCCTCCCGCGCCTCGGAATAACGGTCGGCTCGCCGCCACCGATGCGCTGGAACCATACGCCGGCCCACGCCGAGAGCGTGGCGACCCTCGCGCGCAGCCTGGGGACGGCCCCGATCGTCGCCGAGCTGCTCCTGCGCAACGGCCTGGGCGAGCCCGCGGCCGCCGCGCGCTTCCTCGCCCCGGCCCTGGCCACCCTCGGCGATCCGTTCCTGCTGGGGAACCTCGACCTCGCGGTCGCGCGCCTGTTGCGCGCCCTGAAGAACAAGGAAGACATCGTCGTGCTCGGCGACTACGACGTCGACGGCGTGTGCAGCACCGCGATCCTCGTCAGCCTGCTGCGCCGCTTCGGGCTGGCCCCGCGCTATGTCGTGCCGCGCCGCGCCGAGGAGGGCTACGGCCTGTCCCGCCCCTCGATCGACCGCGCCCTCGAGGCGGGCGTCCCGGACCTCTTCATCGCCCTGGACTGCGGCACGAATTCCGGCGAGGAGGTCGCCTACCTCCGCGCCCGCGGCGCCGACGTGCTCATCGTGGACCACCACCGCTCCACCGCGCCCCCGGCGGAAGGCGCCCTGCTGATCAACCCGCACGTGCATCCGTCGCCGGATGACGGGGCGTGGCGCTACCTCTGCACCGTCGGGCTGGTCTTCAAGCTCGCCCACGGGCTGCTCAAGCGCCTGCGCCTGGAGAACGACCCGGTGGCGCTGTCCATCGTGCTCAAGGACTACCTCGACCTCGTCGCCATGGGCACGATCGCGGACCTGGTCATCCTGACCGGCGAGAACCGCATCTTCGCCAGGCACGGGCTGCGGGTGCTGGCCGAGACGCGGCGGCCCGGCCTGCTGGCGCTGATGGGTGTCTCCGGCCTGAAGAGCGAGCAGGGCCTGGTGCCGAGCGACATCTCGTTTCGCATCGGTCCGCGGATCAACGCCAGCGGCCGGCTGGCGGACGCGGCCCTTTCGGTCGACCTGCTGCTCAGCGAGGACCGGGCCTTCTGCGAGGCGACCGCACGGCAGCTCGACGACCTCAACCGCGAGCGGCAGGAGATCGAGCGCCAGATCACCGAGCGCGCCGAACGCTACGTGGAGCAGAATTTCAACGCGGCGAGCGGACTCGTGCTCTTCGACGAGGCCTGGCATCCGGGCGTGGTCGGCATCGTGGCCGGCCGCATCTCGCGCAAGTACAACCGCCCGACCATCGTGCTCGGCAACGAGGGCGACCTCGCCAAGGGCTCGGGCCGCGGCATCACCGGCTCCAACCTCGTCGAGATCCTCGGCGCCTGCGCCGGCTGCCTCGAAAGCTGGGGCGGACACCCGATGGCCGTGGGCGTCTCGCTCAGGAAATCCCGGCTGGACGAATTTCGCGCGCAGTTTGACGAGGTGATCCGGCGGAGCCACGACGGCGCCGCGGCCGAACCCGGCCTCGAGCTGTCCGGCTGGCTGGACGGCACGCAGCTGACGGAGCAGCTGATGACGGAGCTGGAGCTGCTGCACCCGTTCGGCATGGGCAACCCCGAGCCGGTCTTCGGCGTCCGCGGCGTCCGCCTGCGGAACCGCCCGGACGTTTTCAAGGAAGTGCATTTCCGGTTCGCCGCTGAGAACGAGGCGGGCCGCCGGATCAGCGGCGTGGCGTGGAAGCAGGCGGACCGGCTGCCGCCCGTCGGGCCGCTGCTCGAGCTGGCCATCCAGCTCAATTGGAACCATTACAATGGCCGCCGGCTGCTGCAGATGGAGCTGCTTGACTGGCGCCTCGCCGAGGGCTGAGTCCCAGGCTTCAGGAAGTGGAGGCGGGACTATCAGTCCCGCGGGTTGCTGGGCAGCGAAATCCTTGCCTCGCGGGGCTGTAGCCCCGCCTCCAGCTGAATACCATGCCTGTCCGATGGCACCAAGCGCACAAAATTCTGCTTGAAGTGACCCCGAGAAGATCGCTTATTCGCCCTTCCTTTGTGCGGGCATAGCTCAACTGGATAGAGCGTCAGACTACGAATCTGAAGGTTTGGGGTTCGACTCCCTATGCCCGCACCATCTTCATCGC
>CAYRDN010000059.1:0-20342 GCA_964423065.1 uncultured Oleiharenicola sp.
CTACCCTTTCTTCGGCACCAGCAGCTTTTCCCGCGCCACGAGATACAGGAAGCCGCACAGCAGCACGTACGGGACCAGCGAAAGCAGGTCGGCGTGCGGGCCCTCGAAGAAGGGGTTGTGGGCCGTGGACCACCGCAGCAGCGCATCGTCGATCTGGTTGACGCCGGGCACGCCCGCCAGGAACGCGATCACGATCCCGGCGATGGCCCCGCCCGCGATATAGCCCGAGGCCAGCAGCACGCCGGGACTCTTGTCGCTCTCGGCGTTGAACGCGGCCTGGTCCAGCCTGGCGTGGGCCGGCTGCCGGCGCAGCCAGCGGTCCACCGCCAGGCGGATCATGCCGCCGATCCAGATCGGCAGCGACGAGGAGATCGGCAGGTAGACCCCGACGGCAAAGGTCAGCGCCGGCACGAAGGACATCTGCAGGGCCACCGTGATCATGGCGCCGAAGAGCACCAGCGCCCACGGCAGCTTGCGGTCGAGGATGCCCTTGATGATATAGGACATCAGCGTCGCCTTCGGCGCGTCGAACTTGCGCACCATGCTCCCGTCCGGCCGCGTGCTGTAGGTGCCATTGATGCCGGGATCGACCAGCCAGACGGCGTCGCCCTTGTCGTTCACGAGATACTTGCCGGCGGGACCGCCCACCGCGTCTGTCTTGTGCCAGGAGTAATACCTCCCGGCGTCCTCCTTGGCCTGGGGTCCCACCAGGCTTTGCTTCACCGGGTCGAGCCTGGCCACATCGGCATGCAATCCTGCCGGTGCAACCTTCGCCGCCGGCACGTAGACGATCGCGGAATCGTTCAATTTCATCAGGATCGGCCCCAGCAGCACGGCCGAGCCGAAGGCGCCGATGAGGATCGCGTATTGCTGCAGTTTCGGCGTCGCGCCGACCAGGAAGCCCGTCTTCAGGTCCTGCGAGGTCGTGCCGCCGTTGGAGGAGGCGATGCAGACGATGCCGCCGATGGACAGGGCCGTCACATAGTAGGCCGGGCCGGTCCAGCCGATCAGCAGGAACACCAGGCAGGTGAACAGCAGCGTGGCCACCGTCATGCCCGAGATCGGGTTCGACGTGGAGCCGACCTCGCCGGTGAGCCGCGAGGAAACGGTCACGAAGAGAAACCCGAAGGCCACGATCAGCAGCGCGCCCAGCAGGTTCATGTTCAGCGAGCGGGCGAACAGGATCCCGGCCAGCAGGACCACGATCCCGATTCCGACAAACTTCAGCGAGAGGTCGCGGTCGGTGCGCAGCACTTCCTTCGGCCCCCCGTCGGTGCGGGCCAGGCCGATGTCGTGGAAACCGCCCTTGATGCCATGCCAGATGGTGGGCAGGGCCTGGACCAGGCTGATGAGCCCGCCGGCCGCGACGCAGCCCGCGCCGATGTAGAGCACGTACGCCCCGCGGATCTGCCCCGGGCTCATGTCGGCGATCAGCGCCGTGCCCGGCGCCAGCGGCGATGTCAGCCCCTCGCCAAAGAACTTGATCAGCGGAATCAGCACGAGGTACGAGAGCACGCCGCCCGCCGCCATCAGCCCGCCGAGATACGGGCCGATGATGTAGCCGACGCCGACCAGCTCGGGGGAGATCTCGCAGCTGACCGAGCCGGCCTTGAACGGGGCGCCGAAGACTTTTTCCGGCACATCCTTCCAGCCCTTGCAGGCCACGTTGAGCGACTTGTAGAGGAGGCCCAGGCCGAAACCCGTGAAAATGACCCGGGCCCCGGGCGATTTCCCGAGCCCGGCGGCCTCGGCGGCCGCCATGTCGGCCTTGGCCGACGGGGAGGCGGCGGCCCGCGAGACGTCGTCCACGCCGGCAATCAGCACCGCGGCGCAGGCCGTGCCCTCGGGATACTTGAGGATGCCGTGTTCCTTGACGATGAGCGCCCGGCGCAGCGGGATCATCATCAGGATGCCCAGCAGGCCGCCGAGGATGGCGACCAGCATCACGCGCGTCAGCTCGAGGTCGAAACCCAGGATGAGGATGGCCGGCATCGTCACGCCCAGGCCGAAGGCGATGGACTCGCCGGCCGAACCGGCCGTCTGGGCGATGTTGTTTTCCAGGATGGTGGAGTCGCGGCCGCCGCCCTTGGACCAGGCCCGGAACAGCGCGAGCGAAATCACCGCCACCGGGATGGACGCGCTCACCGTCAGGCCGACCTTCAGCACGAGGTAGAGCGACGAGGCGCCGAAGACCATGCCCAGGATGGCGCCGGTCAGGACGGCGCGGACGGTGAACTCCGGGATCTTGGCCGAGGCCGGGATGAACGGTTCAAACTTGACCGGGGAAGGTTGGGCCATGGGGAATATTTTCCGCGAGCGTGCCCGCGGCACGGAACGGGGCAATGCCGGAGTTCGGCCGGCCCCGCCTCCCAGATCGTCACCCGGTAGGCCGCCGGGCGGCGCATGAGCGCGCCCTCGGGCACGCCTTTTTAAGGCCCGTCTGGCTGACAAGTATACTTGACATGCATGACAAGTATGCTTTACATCATCGGCTATGCAATCCCACCTCACCGGTCCGGCCCAACCTCGAATCAAGGCGAAGGCGCACCTCTCGCCGCTGACGTATGCCTGCGGAATATTTTTCGGTCTTGCCTACGTGGCGGCCCGGATCGTCATTCGGAACCACGAGGCCGCTGGCATGGTGAAGGCGGGATTGTGTGTTCTCTTTGCCGGTGCCTTTGCCTATTTCTTCTGGCGGTCCGAGCGCGACCTCCTGGCGAGCAACGACGAACTGGAGCAAAAAATCCGCACCCAGGCAATGGCCCTGGCTTTCCCCCTCGCGCTGGCGATTGTCATGCTCCTCGGTGCCCTGGAATCCGCCGGGCTCTCCCCCCTGCAGCCGGTCGACTACTGGCTGCCGGTGTTCTGGTCCTACTTCATCGTCCTCTTCTGGTCTAAAAGCCGCTACCGATGAAGAACCGGCTGCCCGAGCTGCGCCAGCTGCGAAAATGGTCGCAGGGCGAACTGGCCGACCGCCTCGGGGTCTCGCGCCAGACCATCAACGCCATCGAAACCGGGAAATACGACCCGAGCCTGCCCCTCGCGCTGAAGATAGGCCGCCTGTTCGGCCAGCCGGTTGAAAAGATCTTCACGCCGAACGACGGATGACATCGGGGCACCGGCCTTTTCCAACCTTGCCAACCGCCGGGACGCTGGGTCTCTTTCCGTGATCCTTTCCGTGCATGGCCGTCCGCCTCTCCAGCCTCCTTGATCCCGCCCGCATCCAGCTCAATCTCCCGAGCACCCAGCGCGCCGCCGCGCTCCACGAGGTCGCCCGGCTGCTCGAGTCGGACCCCAACGTCGCCAATTTTCCCGGCTTCTACGAGGAGCTCCTCGCGCGGGAGCGGCTCGACACCACCTGCCTCGGCAACGAGATCGCCCTGCCCCACGCCCGCACCGAGCACGTGAAGCAGATTGTCATCGCCGTCGGCCGCAGCTCCGCCGGCGTGCATTTCGAGAACTGCGACCAGACCGTGCGCCTCCTGTTCGTGCTCGGCACGCCCAAGTCGAATCCCGGCGACTACCTCATGCTCGTCGGCGCGCTCTGCCGGCTGATCAAGGACGCGGCCAACCGCGCGGCCCTGCTCGCCGCCCCCACGCCCGCGGCCTTCATCGCCACCGTGCAGGCGCTGGAGGACAAAATCTTCGGCCCCGGGCCCCAATAGGGCCGGCCCCCGGCCGACCGAGGCTCGCCCCGCCCGTCACCCGCCGTGGACTCGCCGCCCCGCTTCAACGTCCTCGGCACCGGGGTCTCGGCGCTGTCCCTGGACCAGGCGCGCGACTTCGTGCTCGCCGCCCGCGGCCGGCGGCCGACCGGCTACATCTGCTGCGCGACCGCCTACAACGTCGAGCGGGCGCGCGCCGATCCCGCGCTCCGCGCCGCCTACAACCAATCCAGCCTCACCACACCCGACGGCATGCCGCTGGTCTGGCTCGGCCGCGCCCACGGCCACCGCGGCATCACGCGGGTCTACGGCCCGGACCTCCTGCTCGCGGCGTGCGCGGCCGGCCGGGCCGCCGGCCTGACCCATTATTTCTACGGCGGCGCGCCCGGCGTGGCGGAAACCCTGCGGGAAAAACTCTGCGCCCGTTTCCCCGGCCTCCTGGTCGCGGGCACCTTCACGCCCCCGTTCCGGCCGCTGACGGCGGAGGAATCCTCCGCCCTGCAGGCCGATGTCGCGGCGAAACAGCCCGACGTCATCTGGGTCGGCCTGAGCTCCCCGCTGCAGGAAAAGTTCATGGCCGCCCATTGGCGGCTGCTCGGCGGCGGGCTGATGGTCGGCGTCGGCGCCGCGTTTGACTTCCATTCGGGGCGCGTGGCCCAGGCCCCGCGCTGGATGCAGCGCAGCGGGCTCGAGTGGCTCCACCGCCTCGGCACCGACCCGCGCCGGCTCTGGCGGCGCTACCTGGTCCACAATCCGCTTTTCGTCCTGCGCACCTGCCTGCAGCTCACCGGGCTGAAAAAATACCCGCTTGATTGATGGGTGGGGCGCGGACTCCGTCCGCGCCGCGCCGGCGGCGAAGGGACTTGCCGCCCTACCAGAGGTCCCGCTGCCGCAGCGCGTCGCGCCGGCCGCCGTCGAGCGTGCTCATCTGCAGCAGCCACGGGATCGTCGCCGCCGCGAATTCCGGCCGCTGCAGGAACACCCGCAGCAGCAGCGCCCCGGCCAGCGCGTCATAGAGCGCCGCGTGGTACTGCCGCCGGCCCGCCGGGCAGTGCACCGCCGCCCGCGCGTCCAGTTCGGCCTGCAACCCGCCCGCGGCCACCAGCTCCTCCAGCCGGCCGGCGCCCAGCGCCGGGAAGAACTGGGGGTAGAGCCGCCCGGTGTCGATCCACGGGCCCCACTCGGTCGCGGTCTTCCCCGGCCGGGCGAAATCCGGCCCGCTCCGCGGGTAGGCCCAGACCGTCCGCAGCAGATGGTTTTCCGCCTGGGCGAAATGCGCGGCCAACGGCCCGCTCGCACGCAGGCCGGCGAAATACTCCCACTCGTCGCGAAACGGTGGCTCCGCGGCGACCCTCTCGGCCCGCAGCCCGTGCACCCCCGTGTCCTCCGGCGACACGCGGCCCGTCGCTGCGCACAGGCGGGTCCGGGTTTCCGCCAACACACCGCCGCGCAGGGTCACGACGCCAAACTCGAGGATACCCGAGGTGCCGTTGCCCTCGAAGTCGATGAAGTGAATCGGGGTGTCGGCCCAGTGCATGGGCCCCACGAAATACACCAAACCCACGAAATCACGGCAATTCCGCCCGGCTTATTTTCGTGTGTTTCGTGCATTTCGTGGTTTCAAAGCCTGCATGGACCTCTCGCGCTACCGCGACTTCATGCTCGAACTCGCCGGGGCGAGCGGCGATTTCATTCGTCCCCTGTTCGGCCGCCGCGATGTCGCGGTCGAGTTCAAGGCGGACCAGTCCCCGGTGACGCGGGCCGACCGGGGCGCCGAGGAGCTGATGCGTCGGATGATCCAGGCGCGGTTCCCGGACCACGGCCTGCTCGGCGAGGAACTCGGGCCCGAGAACATCGGGGCCGAATTCGTCTGGGTGCTCGATCCCGTGGACGGCACGAAGTCGTTCATCACCGGCGTGCCCCTGTGGGGCACGCTCATCGCCCTGCTCCACCGCGGCGAGCCCGTGCTGGGCTGCATCCACCAGCCGGTGATCCGGCAGCTCGTGCTCGGCGACGGCCACGCGACCACGCTCAACGGCGCGCCGGTCCGCTGCCGGCCAACGAGGCAAATGACCGAGGCGACGCTGCTGACCTGCGACTGGCTCGCTCCCGCCCGATATCAGGATGCCGCCGGGTTCGACCGGCTGGCGAGATCCGCCCGGCTCTGTCGCACCTGGGGCGACGCCGGCGGCTACCTGCTGCTGGCGACCGGATGGGCCGACCTCGTGGTCGATCCGATCATGAACCCCTGGGACATCGCCGCCCTCGTGCCGGTCATCCGCGGCGCAGGCGGCGTCATCACCGACTGGTCCGGCGGTCCGGCCTATCCGGCGACCTCGACCGTCGCCGCCGCCACACCGGAGTTGCACGCCGCGGCGCTGCGCCAGCTGCAACCTTGACTCAATACTCGCTCTTGCGGTCCTTGCCGCGCGGCGTGAACAGCGTCTGCGCCAGGAAGCCGAGCCCAAGCGCGCCGGCGAGCGTGCGGAAGTTGCGGAGCGCGCCCACCACGTGCTCGACCGGCGCCGCCTCCGGTTCGCGCACCCGGCGGAGGACGAGCAGGGTCAGCGCGGCGCAGGGTGGCAGCGTCATGAAGAACACGTGGTAGACCGCGATCGCCGGCCAGCCTTGCGCCAGCGCCCACGTCAGCACCAGGCCCGCGGCGATCGGCGCCAGCGCCGTGCCCAACGCAGCCGCGGCCAGGTTGACGCCCACCGCCACGCCCTTGGCCCCGGCGGGCATGAGCTTCATCAACAGGTTCAGCTGCGCGAGGACGATGCCGGCGTTGATCGCGCCCGTGAACGCCCACGCCGCAAACAGCAGCCCGCGCATGTCGGGCGTCAGGAAGGCCCAGGGCACGTTCACCAGCGCCCACAACGGCACCCCGACGAACAGCACCGGGCGCGCGCCGAAACGATCGATCAGCCGCCCCCATGCCGGCAGCGCCAGCGCGCCGAACAGCAGCGAGAGCGCCAGCGGCAGGCTCGCCTCCTGCGCCGTCTGCGTCAGCGCGGACAACATGAACACCGGCTGGAAAGCGCTGAACCCGTTCAGCACCGCGCCCCACGCCGCGCCGAACAGCACCATGTGCCAGAATTCGCGCGCCCCGCGCAGGCCGCGCCACTGTTCCCGCCAGTCGGGCCGGCCCTGCGGCAACGGATCGCCGGCCGCCGGCGTGCGCAGCGCGGCCACCGCCGAAAACACCCGCGCCCCGCACGCGAACGCCATCACCCCCGCGATCACGGGCAGCGTCGGCCATCTGAGCGCAAAGCCGGCCAGCAGCAAAAACGCCAGGTTGGAGAGCTGGGCCACGCGGTTGCGGCGGGAAAAATACACCGCCCGGATGCCGGGTGGCACCCAAGACTGCATGTAGGCCGTCCACGCCACGCTCATCACGCCCGTCGTCAGCCCCGCGGCGAAAACAAATGCCCCGGCCACGACACCGGGCCGCGCCAGCACAAGGGCGGGCGCACCGGCCAGCACCGCGGCGAATCCCGCCCATGCCCCGGTGTTCAGCCCGATCGTGACCAAAAAGACCTGCCGCGCCGTCCACCGGCGGAAAAGCGCGGGCGCGATGAACACCTGCAGCAGGTTGCACCAGAACGGCAGTGACACCAGGAAACCGTAGACATCGGGCGGCACGCGCAGCGCCTCGGCCAGCAGGGTCGCCACCACCAGGTTCGCCGGCAAATTCAGATATACCAGCGGCATGGCCAGCAGCCCCTCGTAAACGCTGCCGCGCAGGCTCCGGCGGAGCACGGAATCGGCCTGGCGCGCAGGCGATGGGACGGCGGTGGTCATCGGTCGGGCCGGGCCCGCGGCCTGCGCCCGCGGCCGCCCCGGTCACTCACGGGCGCCTTTTCGCCCGCTTCCAGTCGGCCGTGACCACCGAGGAGAAGCCGCCGCGGGCCTTCCAGCGGGCGATGATCGTCAGGCTCCGCGGCTGGAGCGCGGCCCCGAGGTCGTCGCAGATCTTGTTCGTCGCCGCCTCGAAGAACATGCCCTCGTTGCGGTAGGCGTGGAAGTAGAGCTTGAGCGACTTGAGCTCGACGCACTTCCTCCCCGCCACGTAGCGCACGGTGATGTCGGCGAAATCCGGGTGCCCCGTCATCGGGCACAGCGAGGTGAACTCGTGGTGCGTGTGCTCGATCACGTAGTCGCGCCGCGGCGCGGGATTGGGGAAGGTCGCGAGGATCTTTTTGTCGGACATGGGAGGCGAAGTAGTGAGTAGCGGGTAGCGAGTGGAGAGTAGAAATACAGGGCGGGAACCTTGGCAAGATTTCTGCATGCCTGCTGCTCGCTATCCACTACTCGCTCCTGCGACCGTCAGGTCGCCGTCTCGGTGTACCGCTGCTCGCGGATGACCGTGACCTTGATCGTGCTGGGGTAGTCGAGCTCCTGCTCGATCTTGAGCCGGAGATTCTTGGCCAGGGCGTGCGCCTGCTCGTCGGTCACGGCGTTCGGCTGCACCACCACGCGCACCTCGCGGCCGGCCTGGATGGCGAAGGCCTGCTGCACGCCGGGCATCGTCATCGCCAGCTTCTCGAGCCGGCCGAGCCGCTCGATGTAGGACGTCATCGACTCGGCGCGGGCGCCGGGGCGCGAGGCCGAGATGGCGTCGGCGAGGATGACCAGCCCGGCGTAGATCGTCTCGGGCTTGACCTCGGCGTGGTGGGCGGCGACGGCGTTGACGACGATGCTGGTCTCGCCGTAGCGGCGGATGAAGTCGGCGCCGATCAGCGCGTGGCTGCCCTCGTACTCGCCCTCGACGGCCTTGCCGATGTCGTGGAGCAGGCCGGCGCGCTTGGCGACGTTGGGCTCGAGCCCGAGCTCGGCCGCGAGCATGGCGCAGAGCTGCGCGACCTCGATGGAGTGGTCGAGGACGTTCTGCGTGTAGGAAAACCGGAACCGGAGCCGGCCGAGGAGCTTGATGCTCTCCGGGTGCAGGCCCGAGATCTTCAGGCGGTCGACCGCCTCCTCGCCGATCTGGGCGACGTGCAGGTCCATCTCCTGCCGGGCGCGGCCGACGAACTCCTCGATGCTGGCCGGGTGGATGCGGCCGTCCTTGAGCAGCGCCTCGAGCGCGAGCTTGGCGACCTCGCGGCGCACGGGGTCGAACGACGAGATGAGCACCATCTGCGGCGACTCGTCGATCAGCAGCGTGGTGCCGGTGGCGGCCTCGAACGACTTGATGTTGCGGCCCTCGCGGCCGATGATGCGGCCCTTCATCTCCTCGCTGGGCAGCTGGACGATGGTGGCGGTGAGGTCGTTGTTGGGCTTGCTCGCGAGCCGCTGCATGGTGGCGACGAGGATGCGCTTGCCCTCCTGGACGATGTCCTGCTCGGAGCGCTCGAGCAGCTCCTTGCGCAGCGCGCGGAGCTCCTCCTGGCACTCGAAGGTGACCTCGTCGCGCAGCTGCTTGCGGATCTCCTCGCCGTCGAGCGAGGCCACGCCCTCGAGGCGCTTGCGCAGGCTCTTGGACAGGTCGCGCATGGCGTCGCGCGCCTGCTTGATCGCGCCCGCCTCGCGGGCGAGGCGCTCCTGCCGCTGCTCGAGCTGGTAGTCGAGCAGGGCGAGGGATTCCTCGTGGGAGCGGATCTCGCGCAGCATGATCTCGATCTCGATCTTGCGGCGGTCGAGGTCGCGGTTCAGCTCGGCCTCGCGGGTGCGGATCTCCTCCTCGGCCTTGCTGATGAGCTCCGACGACGCCACCGCGGCCTCGCGCTTGGCGAGTTCCAGGTGGGACTTGGCGCTTTGCTCGGCCAGCCGGCGGGTCTGCCGCATGATGAACCAGACCGCGACGAACCCACCCGCGACGCCAACCAGTCCGGCCGCAATCAGGCCCCACAAATAGGGCTCGGCGGCGGCGGAAAGGAGGATTGGCTTGGTGGCTGCGATGACGGTCATCATCAACGGGTCGGTCAACCTATGACGGCCCGCCCGGTTGGCAACATCACAGAATTCCGCGGTTTTACAAACCCCCGCCCGCCGGCAGGGGTTCCTGGAATGCCGGCAGCGTGCCGTCCAGCACCGCCTGCATCCGCCGCAGCGCCGCGGGCTCCCCGTCCGGGGCGAGGGTCTGCATGACCACGTAGGCCCAGCGGTGGGTTTGCAGGTGAACCAGCCGGTCGAACGACGTGTAAAGCACGCGGTCGGTGTTGGACGCCACGACCTTGTCCGCGCCGACAAACCAGTACGCGAAGCAGGCCGGGACCTTGATTTTTTTTCCCTGGGAGGTGGTGGCCTCGCGTTCGATGCGCAAAATCGTGGCCGGCACTGTGGCTGGCGTGCCCATGGGCCTGCCCTCCGCAGCCTGGGCGGAGGAGGGCCAGGTGAAGCGATGGGTCGTGCGGCCGGTGATCGTCCACCCCTGTCCGACCAGGCAAAGTTCCGGCCGGTGGATCGAGGTGCGGTCGCGCCCGCTCAGCACGATCGACAGGAAGACCCGCTCATTGAGATTGTGCAGGGATACATAATCCTTCCGCGAGAAGCCGGTGTCCGCCGGGAGCACCTCGCGCTCGACCGGCGTGACTTCCGCCGGCTGCCCCTCCCAGTCCGTGCCCAGATAAACGGGCAGCTCCACCGGGTTGCGCCCGTCCGCGGCCAGTTTCACCCCGACGCGCGCGTCGGGCTGGATCGCATCGACCCGGTGCGCCGCCAGCATCACCAGTCCCGCGCAGCCCACGACCGCCCCCACCCCCGCCCAGCCCGGGGAACGTTTGTCATCTATTATATGACAAACTTCCGGGGGGGTGTTTTTCGGCCGCCCGCCGTCCGCCGGGGCCGCGAACGGCCGGCCGATGTTCCCGCGTTCCAGCAGCCACACCGTCGCCTGCACCAGCCCGAGCACGATGACGAAGACGCCGAAGCCCATCACGTCATGGGCCTTTTCGCCCGCCCCCTGCCCGCGCCAGGCCGCCGCCACGATGACGGCGAAGATGCGGGCGACATTGCCGACGAACGCAAAGGGCAGGCACAGCAGGCCGATCGCGGCCCGCGCCCACCACGCGCGAAAATTCAGGTAGCCCAGCAGCAGCGACAGCGCCGCCAGGGCCATGAGCGAACGCATCCCCGAGCAGG
This sequence comes from uncultured Oleiharenicola sp., assembly GCA_964423065.1. Classification (GTDB taxonomy): domain Bacteria; phylum Verrucomicrobiota; class Verrucomicrobiia; order Opitutales; family Opitutaceae; genus Lacunisphaera. Next base: position 10,746 of record CAYRDN010000059.1, read on the forward strand.
CCGCCGCCACGTCGTACTGGTAGCGGCCGTCGGGCGAGAGCAGCTGCGTGCCGTTGCGGATCACCTCGATGTGACAGAAGTGCGCCAGGTGCCAGGCGGTGTCGATCACCCCGAGCCGGAGATAGAACCCCGCCGTGTCGAGCACGTTGAGCGGGATGGCGAAGACCATGAACGCGAGCGGAAACGCCGCCGCCCGCCGCCAGCGCAGCCCGCCCGCGAGCGCGAGCAGGCCCCAGACGAAGAGCAGCAGCCCGACGATCGAGACGCGACCCTGCTGCAGCACGTAGCCGACCAGGTGCACGGCCAGCCCGCCCAGCATGGCGGCGGGAGCGAGGTAGGGCGTGGACTCCGTCCACGCCGCGGCGGCGGAGGGACCCGCCGCCCCACCCGTTTTCAGATTCCGCGCCAGCAGCCACGCGCTGAGCGCCAGGATCAGCCAGCCGTGCTGGCTTTCCGTCATCGGGTCGAGCCACTGCGAGCCCCACCACCAGAACAGCGAATCGCTCCGGACCCAGCCATGGACCGCATTGCCAAAAAACTGGAAGACCGCGGCCCCGGCCGCGGCGCAGGCCACCACCTTCCCGGTCCGGGCCGGGCGGTCGCCGGGTTGTTTTGCGGCTGGATTGCTCACGGGAGGCCCGCATCATCCATGGTCCCGCCACGCTTCCAAGCCAAAGATGAAGTTGCTCGTCCTCGCCCAGACTCCGCCGCCCGTGCACGGGCAGAGCGTGATGGTGTCGACGCTCGTCGACGGCCTGCCGGCCCGCGGCATCGCGGTGGAGCACGTGAACCTGGGCCTCTCGCGCGACGCGGCCGACATCGGCCGCTGGCGTCCGGGCAAGTTCTTCGCCGTGCTGGGCGCGTGCTTCCGCGCGGTCGCGGCCCGCCGCCGCGCGGGCGCCGACACGCTCTATTATGTGCCCGCCCCCGGCAAGCGCGGGGCCCTGTATCGCGACTGGCTGGTCATGCTCCTCTGCCGCCCCTTCTATAAGAGAGTGGTGCTGCACTGGCACGCCGCCGGCCTCGGCGAATGGCTGGCGACCCGCGGCCGCGGCTGGGAACGCTGGCTGAGCCACCGGCTGCTGGGCGGGGCCGACCTCGCGCTCGTACTGAGCGACCGCTTGCGCGCCGACGCCGCCGCATTCGCCCCGAAGAAAATCCGCACGGTGCCGAACGGCATTCCCGATCCCGGACCTGATCGCGACCGCCCGGCGAACGCCGCCGGTCCCTTCCAGGTCCTGTTTCTCGGCCTGTGCTGCGAGGAGAAGGGATTGTTTGCCGCCGCCGCCGCGGTGCTGGCCGCCAACCGGGCGGCCCGGGCCCCGAAGGCCGGGCCCAGGTTCACCCTCGTCGCCGCCGGGGCGTTCGCGGACTTCCCCACGGCCACGCGGTTCGATGACCTGTGCGCCCAGCATCCGGCCGCGCTGCGTTACGCCGGCCAGGTGCAGGGCGCCGCCAAGGCGGAGCTGTTGACGGCCAGCCACTGCCTCTGCCTGCCCACCACCTACGCGCTGGAAGGCCAGCCCCTCGTGCTGCTCGAGGCGATGGCCCATGACCTGCCCGTCGTCGCCACGCGCTGGCGCGCCATTCCCGACACGCTCCCGCCCGAGGCCATCCTGGTCGAGCCCGGCGAAGCGGAGGCCCTGACCCAGGCCCTGCTGCAGCTGCGCCGGGAACCACGGCCGGCCGGCGTCTTTCGGCGGCACTTTCTCGCGCATTACACGGCGGAAAAACACCTCGCCGCCCTGGCGGCCGCGCTCAGCGACGGTTGAGCAGGCCGGGGGTCATCCGCGTCACCCACCCGAGCGGCAGGCGATCGGACGCCCGGGTCGCACGCGCCGGGGAAGCCGAAATGCGCTCCGCCGCCGCGACGCGCCCGATGAAATCGCCGCAATCCGCGAGATAGTTCTCCGGGCTGTGCGCCAGCACCAGTTCGCGGCTGCGCGCCCGCAGCTGTTCGAGCTGCGCGGCCGGCCGTTGGAAAATCGTCTGGATCGCCCGGACCAGGGCCGGCAGGTCCGCGGGCGGATAATGGCAGAGCGGATCGACCCGGGGCGCGTAGACATCGGCCCAGCTGCCGCCCTGAGCGGGATAAAACGGCAGCGCGCCCGCGGCCATGCCCTCCAGCAGGGAGATCGGTCCGCCCTCGTGGTCGCTGAAAAAAACCACCGCGTCCCAGCCGGCCATGATCCGCCGGTATTCCGCCCGGGTGACCCAGCCGTGCAGGTGGGCCCGCCCCGCCAGCTCCCGCGCCAGCGCCGGCCGGTAGGCGCCGTCGCCGATCAGCTCGAACCGGAAATCCACCCCGGCGGCCCGGAGCGTGCGGAGGAAGCCCGGCAGGCGGTCGAGCCGCTTTTGCGCCCGCTCGATCCGGCCGGCGTAGCCGAGGATGAGCGGTCCGCCCGCGGCCCGCGCCACCCGCGCCGGGGGCAGCTCGATCGGCACCCGGGTTGCGCGCACCCGGTCGCCGGCCAGTTCCGGAGATGCGGCCGCCACCGCCGCCTGCACCGCCGGGGAGATCGCCAGCACCCCGTCGATCAACCCGGCCACGCCCGGCAGCGCGGCGGCGTGATAGGCAGGGTCGCTGTGCAGCACGACCGCCCGGCGGCCGGCGCCGTCGAGATCCCGGAACAGCGGCAGGCCCCAGCCATCGTGATAGATCACGACCCGCCCGGCCAGCGGCGCGAACGCGCGCGCAAACCGCCGGCGCATTTCCGCCAGGGAAGTCCGCCAGGTAAACCCGAGGTTCACATAACCCGGCCGCGCCTCCGGGGCCCGGTCGAACAGCGCCACGAAAACCTGCTCGCCGGGCAGGTGGCGGTGATACGCATGCAGCGTCTCGGTGCCGCCGTGCGCCTGCACATGCGGGGTCACATGCACCACGGAGGGCGGGCGGTCGCTCATTGCGGCCGAGGCTGGTCCGACTCCCGCGCCGGCGGCAAGTCTATATCGGGCGGGAAAGGATCCCGGGCCCGCACCGCGGGAGCTTGCCTCGGTCCCGCCGTTTGCGCCACCATGGACCGAACCAACCGCCCGATTCGCGCCGGGCCGACCGGGCGCCAGGTGCCGGCACGGCTTCCCATCACCATTCCCGCTTCCCCGATGATTCCCGACGAGGGCGTGTCCGAGTCCACCCTGAGCCAAGCCGCCACCGGCTATCGCACGACCCTGCTTTCCCAAGGCGTGCGCCTGCTGTGCAAGATCGCGGGCGTGGTGGTGCTCGCCCGGCTGGTCTCGCCCGCGGAACACGGCTTGTTCGCCATGGGCGCGAGCCTGACCCTGCTCCTGGTGCTATTCCGCGATTTCGGCACCGGCGCCGCCGCCATCCAGGCCCCGGTGCTGACGGAGGGCCAGAAAACCGCCCTGTGGCGGCTGCATGCCGGGCTCGGGATCGCGCTGACGGGACTCACGCTCGCGCTCGCCCCGGCCGTGGCCCGGTTTTATCACGAGCCGCGGGTCAGCCCGCTGCTCGCGGTGATGAGCGCCGGTTTTTTCCTGAACGGCCTCAACGCCTGGCCCCGCACGCTGCTCCACCGCGAGCTGCATTTCACCGCGCTCAACCGCGTGGAGACGTGGGGCGCCGTCGTCGGCACCGCCGCGATGGTGGCCGGCGGCGCGGCGGGAGCGGGCGCCTATTCATTCGTCGGGTTTCTCCTCGTGTCCGAGGCCCTGATGCTGGTGGCGGCGTGGCGGCTGTGCCGCTGGCGGCCCACCGCCCCGGCGGCCTGGCGCGATCTCCGCGGACTCGGCCGCACCGGCCTCCAGCTCACCGGCTACAACCTGCTGCTCTATGGCGTGCAGCAGTCCGACACGCTGCTGCTGGGAAAATGGTTCGGCGCGGGCCCGCTCGGGCTCTACAACCGCGCCGGCCAGCTGCTGATTCAGCCCACCACCCACCTCGCCGCGCCCTTCAGCCAGGTGCTGCTGGCCACGCTGTCCCGGCTCGGGCCCGGCTCGCCGAGCTTCGCCCGCCACCTGCGCGACACGGCCAATGCCATCGCGCACTTCACCCTGCCCGTCGCCGTCGTGTGCCTGGTGCGGCCCGACGACATGGTCCGCCTGGTGCTCGGCCCGCACTGGACCGGGGCCGCCCCCTTGCTCGGCTGGCTCGCCGTCAGCACCCTGCTGTCGCTCCTGACCGTCACCATTTATCCGCTGTGCCTGGCGTCCGGCCACGCGAAACGGCTGACGCAGCTGACCCTGCTCTCCCTGCCCGTGACCCTGCTCGGCCTCTGGCTGGGCCGCGACCACGGGCCGGCCGGCCTCGCCGCCGGTTTGGCCGGGGCCAACCTCTGCCTGCTGCTCCCCCGCCTCGGCTGGGCGGTGCATGGCACGCCGATGCGGCTGCGGGATTATGCGGACGCGTTTGCCGGTCCGCTCGGCGTCGCCGCAGTCCTGGCCGGCGGCCTGCTGGCCGGGGGCCGGTGGGCGCGCGACCTGGATTTTCTGCCCCGGCTGGCGGTCACCGGCCTGGCCGGTGCCGCCGCTTTCGGCCTGTGCGTCCTCGCCTGGCCGCGGGTGCGGCGGGAACTGGGGAGCCTCCGCCATCACCTGCCCTTCGGGCGCGGCCCGGCGGCCCGGCCATGAACCCTCCGCCCGATTCCCCCCGCCGGCTGCGTGTGCTGCAATGCATCACGCGGCTCGGGCTCGGCGGCGCCGAGCGCATGGCGTTCGGGCTCATGGACACCCTCCGCCCCCGGGTCGACTGCGCGGTCTTCACCGTGCACGGGGCGGGCGGGGACGCGGTCGGCGCCGGCCTCCGGCGCGAACTCGCCGCGACCCGGACGCCCTGGTTCGCCGGGACGGCCGTGCCGATGAAAGCCGGCGGGATGCTGCCCGGCGCGTCCGCCCTGGCGCGGGCCGTGGGGAGCTTCCGGCCCGATGTGGTTCATTTCCACTCGGAGACGCCGGAGTCCTGCGGCGCGATGCTGGCCCAATTTTCCCCCGCGTTCGCCCGGATGCCGATGGTCCGGACGATCCACAACAGTGTTTTCTGGCGCTACTGGCCCCGCATCGGCCGGTGGTGCGACCGGCGACTCGCGCACGCGCACATCGCGTGCGTATCCGAGGCGGCGCGCGAGGAATTTCTCCGTTACCGGGCGGACAGCGGCGCCGACCGGCCGCCGGCGGAGCCCGGGGTGATCTACAACGGGGTCGCCCTGCCGCCGCTCGCCCCCCGCCCGGGTCCGGAGCATCCCGGCCGCCGCCGCGTGCTATTTGCCGGCCGCTTCGAAATGCAGAAGGGCGCGGACGTCCTCTGCCAGGCCCTGGCGCAGGTGTGCCTGCCGGCGGACACCCGCGGGGAGCTCACCTGCATGGGCCATGGCGCGCAGGCCGCGCGGGTGCGCGCGCTGGCGGCGAACCCGCCGCCCGGCTGGAGCGTCACGGTGCTGCCGCCCGCCGCGGGCCTGGCCGCGGTCTTCCCCCACCATGATCTCGTGGTCATGCCCTCGCGATTCGAGGGGCTGGGGCTGGTCGCGATCGAGGCCACGTTGTGCGGTCTGCCGGTGGTGGCCACCGACGCGCCCGGGCTGCGGGAAACCCTGCCGGCGGATTATCCCTGGCGAGCCCGGCCCGGCGATGCCGCCAGCCTCGCGCAATGCCTGGGCACCGCGCTGGCGGAGACCGGCCGCTGGGCGGAAACCGTGCGCGCGGCGCAATACTTTGCCCGGACTCGTTTCAGTCCCGCAGCCATGGGGGAAGGCTATGAGCAGCTTTACGCCCTGGCCCGCTCGGCGCATTGAGCGGTGCGGTGCCGCCGCCGGGGCTTTCCCGCCTCACGCCGGGTGCAGATCGTGCGTCCGCAACGGGCCGGTGAGAAACATGCGCAGCAACGTCGCCGCTTCGCCGCGCGCGCGGGGCAGGGCCGCGGCGACCAGCCGCAGGGCGCGCAGAACGGTGGGCCCGTCACGGCGCACCGCCACCATCTTGCGGGCATGGTAGACCGCCAGCAGCGGGAAGCCCTCGCGCAGGCACTGGTGCGCGAAATCCGCATAGACTTCCACCAACGGTGGCATCGGCCCGCCGCCGGACGCGATGCGGGCGAGCGCATCCGGCAGGTTTTCCGGCCGGCCATGCCGGCGGCGCGCCGTGATCAGGCGGATGGCGCAGGCCCGCCGGATTTGCAGCGCGGCCTGGGTGCGCGTGACCTGGCCGGCATGCTGCCGGTAGTGGAGGAGGATCTCCGGCGCCCCCCGCAGGGCGCTGACTTCCGCCACGCGGGCGACAAAGTCAAAGTCCTCGGCGTGGTCAAAGTCGCCGCGGAACGGAAACCGCTCGAACCATTCGCGGCGCCCGGTGTAGGAGGAAGCGGGCGCCGGCATGGTGTAGTTGCTGAACACCATCTGTGACCGCTCGTCCAACAGGGAAAATTCCCGGCCGGTGACCCGGCCCTGTTCGTCGATGCGGTCCGCCCGGCTGGACACCAGGCCCAGGCGCGGGTCGGACCGGAGCAAGGCCACCTGTTTTTCCAGCCGGATGGGCAGGGCGATGTCGTCATCGTCGAGCAGCGCGACAAATTCTCCCCGGGCCTTGGCCAACGCGGCGTTGCGCCCCGCGGAGATGCCGAGATTCACCGGCAGGGTGATGAGCTGGATCCGCGGGTCCCGGACCTGTTCCCCCAGCAATCCCAGGCCGCAACCGGTGCCGTTGTCCACCAGCAGGAGTTCAAAATCACGGAACGTCTGGGTCAGAATGCTCTGCACCGCCGGCCGCAGGAAAGGTGTGGTTCGATGAAAAACCATCAGGACCGAGACGGCCGGCATGGCGGGAATCTGCCCATGGCGGCACCGCGAGGCAAGCCGGTGTTCCCGGCCGCGCCCCGGTCTGGGGTTGCACCGCCCCGCGAAAGTCTGTTTTTACCGGCATGGATCCGCGCCTGCGCACGCTGCTTTTCGGCCTGGCCGCCTCGGCCCTGGCGGCGTGGGTCGGGCTGACCCTCGCCAACGACGAGCATTTCCTCGCCGTGCTGGCGGCCGCGGTCAGCCTGTGGGTGGTGCTTTCGTGGACCCGCGGGCCGCTGGCCGAGTCCTGGCTGCTGGGTTTCCTGGTCTTCGGCTATGTGATCGGCAGCCGGGGCTTCGCCCAGCTCGCGCCCATGCCGGGCCTGCCGCTGTTCTGCAGCGAGCTGGGCCTCGGCGTCGTGCTGCTGTTCGTCCTGCTGCGCGGGGCGCACCGGCGCGAGCTGCCCGTCCGGCGGGACGCCCTCAACGGCCTGCTCCTGCTCTGGCTGGGGCTCGGGCTGGGCCGGATCTGGCTCGACGTGCGCGACTACGGCTTCCTGGCCCTGCGCGATTTCGCGATGGTGTATTACCTGCTGTATTTTTTCGCCGCGCAGGCGCTCGCCGCCCATGCGCCCTCCCGGCGGATCCTGCGCGGCGCCCTGCTGGTGACATTCGGCCTGCTGCCGGTGACCGGGCTGCTGGCCGATTTCTTTCCTGACTTCTTCCTCTCCAATCTGCTGGTCGACGGGGTGCCGCTGATTTACTACAAGGGGGACCTGCTGGCGACGTTTCTCTTCACCGGGTTCATCGTGCTGCTGCCCGCGGGGCCGGTCCGCGGGCCGGCGGACGGATGGTGCTGGCTGGCCGCGGTCGCCTCGCTGGTGTTCGGGCTGACGCTCCTGTCGCGCTCCAGCGTGCTCGGGCTGCTGGTGGCGATCGGCTGGCTGGCGTGGGCGGGGCGCTGGCGGCCCCTCCGCGTGCTCATCCTGGCCTGCGCCGCCGGACTGGTGGCGGTGACCACCTATTCCCTGCTCGAGCGGAAGGATTTCACCCAGACCAAGGCCTATGCCGTCTACGAGGCCGTCGTCTCCATCGCCGATTACAGCGGCACGCGCGACTACGGCCAGAGCGACGTCAGCAGCGAGAAGGGCGACAACAACCGGTTCCGCCTCGTGTGGTGGCGCAACGTGGCGGACGAGACCCTGCGCACCGCTCCCGTCATGGGCCTGGGCTTCGGCGCCGACCTGGCCCACGGGTTCCTGCTCGAGTACTACCCGACGGGCGACGCGGATTTCACGGCCCGCAGCCCGCACAACATCTTCATGACCACCTTCGGCCGCATGGGTGCGATCGGGGCCGCGGTGCTGCTGGCCATCTATCTCGTGCAGGCCCGGATCACCCTGCGGGCGGCCCGCGCGGCCCGCGCCGATCCCGCCCGGCAGGAGGCCATGACCCTGCAGGCCGCCGTCTGGGTCGTGATGGTCAGCGCCTGCCTCGGCGTGGTGCTGGAGGGGCCGATGGGGGCGATCCCGTTCTGGATCATGCTCGGCCTCGCCCATCACGCCGCGACGAGCCCGGGGGGGAGCACGCCCGGCCCCGCCGCCCCGGCAGTCCCCGCGGGCGCGTAGATTTAGGCCGCGTTTGCCCACTGCGCCGTTGCCAGCGGAGGCGGCGCGTGTTTAGTGGCGGTTCCCCCTTACCGTGAAAGTCACGCGCGGCATCGATCTCAGCGGTTTTTTCAAGCTCACCACCCGGGAGAGCTTCGACTGGATCACGCCCGTTTGCCTGGCGCTGCTCTGCACCTTTGGCGTGTTCTTCATCTACAGCGCGCAGCTGGCCAGCGGCCGCGAGCAATGGCTGCAGCAGGTCGTGTGGATCGGGGCCGGCGGGGTGCTCTACGTGACCGTGGCCCTGCTGGACTACCGGATGTGGCTGCGGTGGGCGCACTGGGTCTACCTGGCGAGCCTGCTGCTGCTGCTGCTGGTGCTGATCCCGCACATCGGCGACACCCGCGGCATGGGGGCGCGGCGCTGGCTGAACCTCGGGCCCATCTCTTTCCAGCCCTCGGAGAGCGCCAAGCTGGCCGTGCTGATCATGACCGCCTCGACCCTGACCGGCGCCAAGATCGGCACGGTGCGCGACTCGCTCCAAACCCTTGTGAAATTGGCTCTTGCGGCGGGTATACCCATGGTGTTGATAATCGCCGAACCCGACCTCGGAACCGCCCTGGTCATCGCCCCGATGGTCTTCGCCATGCTGTATGCCTCCAATCTCTCCACGCGCTTTTTCGGCGCGGCCGTCGGCGTGTTCGCCCTGCTGGTGGGGGTGGTGTCCCTCGACACGTGGCGCTACGCGAATTTCCTGGAGGACAACCACCTGACGCCCCAGCAGGCGCGCGGGAAGTTCGAACCGCACTCCTGGCTGCCGCGTTTCATCCACGACTATCAGCGGGAGCGCGTGCTCTCCTTCGTCGCGCCGGACAAGATCGACCCCATGGGCATCGGCTGGAACCAGCACCAGTCGCTCATCTCCGTCGGCTCCGGCGGCCTCACCGGCAAGGGGTGGACCGAGGGCACGCAGGCCAAGCTGGGCTACCTGCCGCGCAGCATCGCGCACAACGACTTCATTTTCTCCGTCATCGCGGAGGAAAAGGGATTTTTGGGAAGCATCACCATCATCGGACTGTTTGGCGTGGTGTTGTGGAATGGAATACGGATCGCCGGTCTCGCCCGCGACCGCTTCGGCGCCTTGTTGGCGCTGGGCGTCACGGTGCTCATCGCGGTGCATGTATTCGTCAACATCGCCATGACCATCGGTCTCGTGCCGGTCACCGGCATACCGCTTCCCTTCATCAGCTACGGCGGCACTTTCGTGC
>CAYRDN010000060.1:0-19981 GCA_964423065.1 uncultured Oleiharenicola sp.
CGAGGCGATAATAGGCCGTCCGCGATAATCTTGGAGCGAGAATTCATGGGGGGTCTTTTGTGCATAACGTTCAAGATGAGCCACCCGCTTGGCGGGTTGGCTCTGGTGTCTGGTTCGGCTCTTTCTTTATGCTGCCACTAGCATCCTTCTTATCGTGGATCGCGGTCTCATATTTCTGGAGAACCCTGTTTGTGGTTTGGATGCCTCTTTTTGCCATGAATACGCTCTTCACCGCCTGGTAAAACAAAATGGCATAGCCTAAAATCGCATAGACTGGATCGCGGGTGAAAAGCCAGATGATCATGAGCCCGGCTGACGGAACCAGATAACTGAGCTTACGAATCAGGGCGCCCCTGAATAACGCCTTCGGGTCTTTGAAGAGAGACGCGTGAAAATTCTCTTTGGGCGTAAGCTCGGGTGATTCACTCATGGTAGAGGAGCGAGGTCTATTTCTCTTTGCCGAACGTTGTTTATGCCACTGGCAGTGGCTCAATCAAACGGGGATTTGATTGGCGGCGAGGGGGTAATCGAAAATCAGGTCCCGTCCGAGACCGGACCAGGGCTATGTTCGGCATTGAGCCGACGGCCAGTGGCTTAATCAAACTCCTAGAAGGTTGCATGCGTTGGCTTTGGCGAAAATCAGGTCCGGCCCCAGACCCTTTCCGCCACTTTTTCGTGGAAACTATGAGTTGGGCCGGCTTAATCAACCAAATCCTACTGGGGGCCGCCGGTACGCGCGCCCATGAAATCACGTTCGGAAGTCCTGCAACTGGTCCAGGCGAAGGTCCGCCTGCGCCACTTCGCCTTCAGCACCGAGCAGGCTTACTGTCACTGGACCGGCCGGTATTATGATTTCTGCCTGCGGCTGCCGCAGGCCTGGTCGCCGGAACGCAAGACCGAGGCGTTCCTGACCGAGCTGGCGCTCAAGCAGGGGGTCGCCGCGCGCACCCAGAACCAGGCGCTCGCCGCCCTTCTTTTTCTCTACGGCGAGGTGCTGCAAAGGCCGCTCGGCGACATCCACGCGCTCCGCGCCAAGCAACCGGTGCATGAGCGCACCGCCCCGTCCCGGGACCAGGTGCGAGCCCTCCGGCAGGCCGTGGTGGACCGGCCCTCCGTTCCGGCCCGGCTCATCGTCGATCTGCTCTATGGCTGCGGCCTGCGGGTGAGCGAGCCGCTGGAACTCAGGATCAAGGACGTGCTGTGGGGCGAACGTCAGCTGGTCATCCGCGCGGCCAAAGGCGCGAAGGACCGCCGGGTGCCGTTGCCCGCCGGTTGCCACGAGGCTTTGCGGCACCAGTGCGAGACGGCGCGACACGTGTGGGAAGCGGACCGGAAAGACGCCCCGAAGATCGGCGTCACCCTGCCTTCCCAGCTGGCCAAAAAATATCCGACGGCGGCGTTTTCCTGGCAATGGTTCTGGGTGTTTCCGGCCGCGGGCCATTGCTTGCATCCCCGCACCGGCGTGACGGTGCGCCATCACCTGTTGCACGATCTGGTGCAGCGCGCCGTCCGGGAGGCCGCGATCAAGACCGGGCTGGAAGGGCTCATCACCCCGCATGTGCTACGGCATGCCTATGCCACGCATTCGCGCGAAGAAATCGATGCGTTGCGCCAGTTGATGGGCCATGTGTCGCTGGAAACCACCGCCGGCTACCGGCATCCGGTGGTGGAGAAAGCCACCAATCCACTCGACGATCTGCTCGCCGGGCCGGGCGAGCCGCGCGCGGGTTGAGCCGTTCGGCGCCCGGCTCGTCGGGACGACTCGCCCTGCCTTGTGCGTGAGCGTCACCTCGCGGGCACCATCGATTGATTATTTCTCACTCATTTTCGCTGGTCAATCATCCCTAACATCCGGAGCTTGATCCGGCGCGGGTTTTCACCCTTCGTTTCGCGCACGGGCCGCGGGCGTCTTCCAGACGCCCCCGGCCCTTTTTGTTGCACCTGACAGTCGATTCCCGGGCCACGCGTCCGCCGTCCGCGGACTTTCAACCACGATCATCCGATGAATGACAGGGATACCCGCCGCTACGAAATGTTCAACCGCGTCCACACCTTCGGGCAGGAGCATGCCGCCGACTTTGCCCCCAACGGCAAAGCGGCCGCGCAATTCACCAGCCTCGCCGCCGCCATCCAGGCGCTCGACGAGGCCCGCGCCGCCCAGCGGGGCGACGGCAGCACCGTCTCCAAGGCCGTGCTCCTCGACGCGCTCCGCCTCGACCTCAGCAACATTAACCGCACCGCCCGCGCCATCGCGCAGGACGACCCCGGCTTCGCCGCCGACTACCGTCCCCCCGAACACAACACCCAGAGCGAGATCCTGGCCGCGGTCGACGCCATCCTCGGCAAGCTGCAGCCGGCCGCGGACGATTCGGCCGCCGCCACCGCCGCGAAGGCGGCGCTGGTCGCGACCTTTGTGGCCTATGAACTGCCGGCGGACTTTGTCACGCACCTCGCCGCCGATCGCGCCGCCGTCGTCGCCGCGCAGGACAGCCAGGATGTGAACCGCAGCATCCTGGTGGCCAGCACCGCCTCGGTCTCCGTCACCATCGAAGGCGCGCTCAAGGTGGTGGCGTACCTCGACGCCATCATGCACAACAAATATGCCCGCGAGCCCGACACCCTGCGCGCGTGGACCAGCGCCGCGCACGTGGAGCGGGCGCCGCAGCGCCAGCAGCCGGCGGCGGCACCGCAACCTGCGGCCGTGCCTCAGGCCGCAGCGGCGCGGGCCTGATGCGACGGGTCGCCGCGGTTCCAGCGATTGTGTTTCAACTGGAGCGCGGTCGACCTCGCCCGCGAGGCGTCGGCGCGGAGCAAGCTCCGGCCCTACGGGGAATGGCTCGTCGGGACGACGCGCCCTGCCGTTGCTGCTCGTTGGCATCGTTCCCGAGCGGTTTGCACGTTATATTTTACAATTACACGGACTGGGGAGGGGTTTCACCGGTCCCCGTGGCGATTTCCACCTCCCCAAGATCAATTTCACCACGCAAATCCGGCATTTGCACGCGCGCGGGCTCAGCTGCACATGGCACGAGATCGTCTTACCGGCTCTCGAGCGATATTTACCCGGGCATTTTGGACATTTACCCGAGCTCGGGCAGAGCTCTCCCGATGAATTTGGACACTGAACGGAGCCCGGGCTCTTCTCACCCGGGAATTTTGGGCATTGGCGGACGCGATTTGGGCATTTCTGCCATCATTCCCGGCACTTACCCGCGCTTGGGAACAGTTTCACCGGGCTTGGCATGCGTTTGCCGGCGCCCGGCGTGCATTTCTCCGGAACCGGCGAGCATTTTTCACCGCCCGGAATACGTTTCAAAAATCCCGGGGAGCGTTGTCTCAAGGCCGGCAGGCATTTCAAAAACCCCGGGATGCATTTCCGCGGACTTGGGCAGGATTTATTTTCGCCTGGGAGACATTTTTTCGCGTCCAAGGTCGTCTTTCCAACGTCCTGCTTCCGTTGTACGGGCTCCCGGTTCGGCACAGACCACGGCGGGGCGACTCGCCCTGACAGAGGAATCGGCCTGCCTCAGACCCGGGCGGGGCTCTTGACCCCATCGAGGACCGCGATCAGCTGCGCCAGCTGGATCGGCTTGGTGATGTAATCGTCCATGCCGGCCGCGAGGCATTTCTCGCGGTCCCCGGCCATCGCGTGGGCCGTCAGGGCGATGATCCGGATGCCGCGGTGCGGCTCGCCCGCGGCGCCGGCGCGGATCTGCTGCGTGGCCTCGTAGCCGTCGAGCTCCGGCATCTGGCAATCCATGAGCACGACGTCATAGAGGCTCTGGCCGAGCAGGGTCACGCACTCGAGGCCGTTGCACGCGAACTCCGGCTCGTAGCCGAGGCGGCGGAGCAGCTGCTCCATGAGCTTGCGGTTCACGGCATTGTCCTCCGCCACGATGATCCGGAGGGGAAGGCGCTGCGCCATGGTGCCCTCGGCCCGGGGCGCGGTGCGGGCGGTGAGGATTTCCGGCCCGGCCGGCACCGGGGCGGCCGCGGGCGCGGGCGCGGGGAGCCGGGCGGCCGCGTGGGCCAGGTCGCTGAGCGAGCTTTCCACCGGCATGTCACAGGGCGTGCAGGTGATGGTGAAGTGGAAGGTCGAGCCCTGCGGCGAGGTGTCGGTCACGCCGATGGTGCCGCCGAGCAGCTTGACCAGGCTGCGGCAGATGGCGAGGCCGAGGCCGGTGCCGCCGAATTTGCGGGTGGTGGAGGAATCGACCTGGCTGAAGGGCTTGAACAGCCGGTCGAGCCGGTCGGCGGGGATGCCCGTCCCGGTGTCGCGCACGCTGAAGCCGAGCAGCGGCTCCCCCGCGGGGCCGGTCTCCCGCGCCACCCGCACCTCGACCCGGCCGTGTGCGGTGAACTTGATCGCGTTGCCCATGAGGTTGAGCAGCACCTGCCGCAGCCGGGTGCCGTCGGTGGTGATCCACTCCGGCACCCGCGGGTCCACGGCGGCGGTCAGGCCGAGGCCCTTGCGGCGGGCGAGCTCGCCGAGCAGGCTCAGGGCGTCATCCACCGTCTGACGCACGCTGACCGAGTGCTGCTCGAGCTCGAGCTTGCCGGACTCGATCTTGGAGAAGTCGAGGATGTCGTTGATGATCGTCAGCAGCGCCTCGCCGCTGCTGCGCACGGTGCGCACCCAGTCGCGCTGCTCGGCCGAGAGCGGGGTGTCGAGCAGCAGGCTGGTGAAGCCGATCACGGCGTTCATCGGCGTGCGGATCTCGTGGCTCATGACGGCGAGGAACTCGCTCTTGGCCTGGCTGCCGAGGTTGGCCTCGAGGGCGGACTGCTGCGCGCTGGCGATGGCCTGCTCGAGCTGCTCGTTCAGCTGCTCGGACTGCTCGCGCTGGTGGCGGAGCTCCCGCTCGGTCTCGCGCCAGGTGGTGACGTCGGTGTGCGTGCCGATCATGCGCAGGGGCCGGCCCTCGGGGCTGAAGCAGGCCTTGCCGCGCGAGAGGATCCAGCGCCAGGAGCCGTCCTTGTGCGACATGCGGAACTCCACCGCGTAGGTCTCGGTGCGGCGGGTCAGGTAGGCGTCGAGGGTGGCCTGCACCCACGGCCAGTCGTCGGGGTGCAGCACGCGGCGCCACGCCTCGAAGTTGTTGGCGAACTCGTGCTCGGCGTAGCCGAGCAGCGCCTTCCAGCGGGCGGAAAACCACATCGTGTCGGTGGCGATGCCCCAGTCCCAGACCCCGTCGTCGCTGCCCTCGAGGGCCAGCTGCCAGCGCTCCTCGCTGAGCTGCAGCGCCTCGGCGGCGCGCTTTTCCTCGGTGATGTCGGTCGCGATGGTGATGAAATGCCGGAGCTCGCCGGCCGCATCCCGCACCGGCTGCACATCGAGCCGCAGCCAGACGCCATGGCCGGCCTTGTGGTAGTAATAGATCTCGCCCTTGAAGTTCTGGCCGGCCTGCAGCCGGGCGGACTTGGCCGCGATCACCGCCGGGTCCGTGGCCGGGCCGCCCAGCAGCGTGCGCGTCTGCCGGCCCACGGCTTCCGCGGTGGAGTAACCGGTCATGGCCGTGAAGGCGTCGTTCACCCATTCGATGCACTCGCCGGCATCGGAGATGACGACCCCGTTGGTGGTGTGCCGCGCCACCAGGGCCATGTGTTCCGCCCGCTTGACCGCCGCGGCCAGCTCGATGGTGCGGCGGGAAACCTCCTCCTGGAGCGTGGCGGCCTGCTGCTGGAGGCGCGCGTAGCCGCGTTCACGGCCCCATTCCGCCATTTCGCGCTGCCGGTCGATCCGGTTCAGGGCCCGGGCGGAAATGAACATGATGAAAAGCATCAGCACCATGCTGAGGATCAGCAGCACCACGATGCTCAGCTGCACCGGCCAGGCGTGGCGGTCGATCCATTGCAGGGCGAGCCAGCCCAACAGCGGCAGCACCACCAGCAGCGACCAGACCATCCGCCGGCACATCAGCCCGGTGGTGTCGTCCGCCAGCAAATATTTCGTCAACCCCTCGCCCGGCCGGAGGAAAAAAAGCCCGAACCCGAGCAATTGCAGGCCCAGGGTGGCGTTGAACCCCAGCAGAAACGCGCCGTGATAAACCTGGCCGTCCACCACGCCCAGCAGGTAGCCGAGGGTGGACGGCATCGCCGTCGTGATGACGCCGATGGCCAGCCATTGGGACCTCTGGCGCGCGCGCGCCTGGGCCCGCGTCAGGAAATAGACGCCCGCGGCCAGCAGCAGCAGGCCCAGCGCCGCCATGGCGCTTGGGCGGACCAGATGCCCGGCCGTCGCACCGGCCGCCGTCCCGACCAGCAGCCGGTCGATGCCAAAATCGAGGCCGAAGGCATGCTCGGCCAGGGTCAGGCCGCTCAACGCGCCGACGATGCCGGCCAGCCCCCGCGCCACCCACCCGCGCCACGTCCGCACCCCGTCGCCCACCAGCAGCAAAATGCCGGCGGCGGCGAGCAACATGCCCAGCGCCGTGTTGGGCCAGAGCGGGGGAAAACCCGGCCGCAGGGTCCGCAACCGCGGCAGATCCTGTCCCCACCCGACCAGCGCGCAGCCGGCCAGCCCGGCCGCCAGCCAGAGACTGCCCACGGCAATGCGACGAGCCGGTCCGTGCAGGATCACGGGACGGGATGGGAGGTTAGCAACCACACCGCGATCTATCGGTTCATTTCCGCCTCGGATTTAGCCGCATGCGCAACGGGCGCCCGATTGCCGGGTTTCATTTCTCCTGTCTTTTTCCTCAAGGTTATCCCTGGCCGGACGATAGGAAGACTACATATGTCCGCCACTGCTTCGCTGACCCGCTTTGCAACACCGGAAGACCTCGTCCTGCAGCTGAAAACGCTGCCCGCTTCGCCAAAAGTCCTGCTCAAGCTGCAACAGATGATCGGCCACGAGAACAGCAGCGTGGCCGACCTGGTGGCCGTGATCCGCCTCGAGCGCGCGCTGGCCGCCCGCATCGTCCGCATCGCCAACAGCCCGGTCTACAGCCTCGGTTCGACCTGCGAGAACATCGAGGAGTCGGTGCAGCGCCTCGGTTTCGCCGAAGTCCACCGCCTCGCCCTGATCGTGGCCGGCTGCGAGGCGCTCAGCCACCCGCTGCCCGCGTACGCGGTCGACTCGCACAAGATCTGGCACGAGACCGTCGCCTGCGCCGTGGCGGCCGAGCATCTGGCCCGCCTGGTGGGCGAGGACGAGCGCCTCGCCTACACCACCGGCCTCATGCACAGCGTCGGCATGCTCGTGATCAATGCCTGGGTGCAGACCATCGCCGCGGGGACCGTCCTCGCCTGGCAGGACGCCACCGACGAATGGTCGCACGCCGAGCGCACCCTGCTCGGTTACGACCAGGCCGATGCCGGGGCCGCGTTGCTCCGTTCCTGGGATTTCTCGGCCCCCGTCGTCGAGGCCGTGCGCTGCCAGTACGCGCCCCAATGCGCCACCAACCACCGCCGGCTCGCGAGCATCCTCGCCGCGGCGCGCTGGCTGCGCAACCTCGTGACGTCACCCGCCGGCACCCAGGATTCTCCGCCCAACAAACTGATGCTGCTGACCCTCAAGCTTTCGGAGCCCCAGCTCCGCGACTGCGCGCCGGAGGTGCAAACCCTCCTCCAGGGCGCCCACGAGGTGCTCGGCGTCTGATCTTCTTGTGGGTCAGTCGCCCCGAGGCTTGTTACGTCTTGCCTGGAGGCGGGACTATCAGTCCCGCGGGCTTTAGGCCGGGCTACCCAGGCCTCGTGGGACTGCTGGTCCCGCCTCCCCTTGGCAAACCCGGGGGGCACCCCATCGCGAATGAACCCCGCGGCGATATCCGAAAAGCCGGCTAAGCGGCCGGTTTCGCAAAAGTTTATCAAAATTGCGCCGATAGCAATCAAGTCGCCATGCATACCTCCTTCGCCGCCGCCAATCCTTCCTTGCTGACCCCCGAGCAGGTGGTCCGGGAATTGCGGCATCTGCCCTCCGCGCCCAAGGTGCTGCCGCATCTCAAGCGGCTGCTCTCCGATGGGAATTCGTCCATGGTCGAGATCGTGCGTCTGATCCGCTTCGACCCCGGCATCGCGGCGCGCGTGCTGCAGACGGCGAACAGCGCCTATTACAGCAAGGGCGTGCGCTGCTTCACGGTCGATGAGGCCGTCCATCGCGTCGGCTACGACCAGGTCTATGAACTGGTCGCCTATGCCGTGGCCTCGCAGGTGCTCGTGCGCCCGCTGGAAGCCTACGGCGTCGAGCCGGACGAACTCTGGCGCTCCTCCGTGGCCTGCGCGCTGGCGGCCGAACTGCTGGCCGAACAGACCGGTGAGGAACGCAACATCGCTTACACCGTCGGCCTGCTGCACAGCGTGGGGCTGCTCGCCATCGACGAATGGGTCCTGCGCAACCATCCCGGCCTGCGGCTGTCCAACCACGGTTTTCCGCGCGAGGCCTGCGAGAACGAGCGCGCGCTGCTCGGTTTCACGCAGGCGGAGGCCGGCGCGTGCCTGCTGCGCCACTGGGATTTTCCGCTTTCGATGTCCGAGCCCGTGCGCTGGCAGTATTTCCCGCGCAGCACGGCCGGCCACCAGCGCATGGCCTGCCTGCTGCACGCCGCCAAGTGGGTGCGCTCCGTCGCCTGCGCCCCCGCGAACACACTCCCGCCGGCCATGCCCGATGCCTGGCTGCTGCAGCCCCTGCACCTCAGCGTCGCGCAGCTGGAACGCTGCGTGACGGACGTGCAGACACAACTGGCCGCCATCAGCTCGCTGCTTGATTCCACCCCGGTCGAGACGGATGCGATCGAATTCCCCGGCGGCATCCGCCGGATCAGCCGGTCGCAGTCCGAGGCGAACTGACTTTCGCCCCGCGAAAGGTGGCCTGCCATCCGAAGCCGCCGCGATCGTAGTCCGCCCGCTTGGAACCCGCAGCCTCGGGCGTGACATCCCCATGTTCGCCATGAAGCGAGCGAAGGATGGAGCCGCTTGTCGGACTCGAACCGACGACCTACTCATTACGAATGAGTCGCTCTACCAACTGAGCTAAAGCGGCAACAGGAGCGGCATTCGGGTCGTTTGCCCCGGGGGAGGCAAGCCCGTTTTTGTTTCCGCGCCGGACCGGGCCCGCCGCTTTTTCGCTGACATCGCGCCCCGGGCCCAATCCCTTGGGGCGAAGTGAAAACCGCGCTCTTCGACTACCCGCTGCCCGGCCGGCTGATCGCCCAGCGGCCGGCGGACCGGCGCGATGACTCGCGCCTGCTGGTGGTCCATCGCGCGACGCACCGGCTCGAACACCGCCACTTTCACGACCTGCCGGAATACCTCCGGCCCGGCGACCGACTCTTCCGCAACAACGCCGCGGTCATCCCCGCCCGGCTGCACGCGACCCGACCGACCGGCGGGCACGTCGAATGCCTGCTGCTGCGGCCGGCGACGGACCCGGCCGAATGGTGGTGCCTGCTGCGCCCCGGCAAGAAGCTGCCCGTCGGCGCCACCTTCGGGCTCGCGGGCGGCTTCGCGGCCA
Source organism: uncultured Oleiharenicola sp. (assembly GCA_964423065.1). GTDB lineage: Bacteria > Verrucomicrobiota > Verrucomicrobiia > Opitutales > Opitutaceae > Lacunisphaera. Next base: position 9,452 of record CAYRDN010000060.1, read on the forward strand.
CCGTGCGGGAAAAAACCGGCGACGGGCTCGTGCGCGTGGCTTTCGCCACGGACGCCGGCGACATTCTCGCCGTCGCCAACCGCCTCGGCGAAATGCCGCTGCCGCCGTACATCGCCGCGCGGCCGGACGCGGCCGGGCGCGAGCTCGACCGCGAGCGCTACCAGACGGTCTACGCGGACCGCGGGCACCAGGTCGCCGCCGCCGCGCCCACCGCCGGGCTGCATTTCACGCCGGAACTGCTGGCCCGGCTCGCCGCACAGGGCGTGGGCACCGCCGACCTCACGCTGCATGTCGGGCTGGGCACGTTCCGGCCGATCACGACGGAAGACATCGCCGACCACGCCATCCACCGCGAGGTCTATGAGATTCCCGCCGCCACCCAGCAGGCGCTGTTCGCACCCGGCGGCCGGCGCGTCGCCGTGGGCACGACCGCCGTGCGCACCATCGAGGATTTTCTGTCGGGCCACGCCGCCCCGACGGGCCGCGATCACCTGGGCGAGGCCGGCCTGTTCATTTATCCCCCGCGGGCCTTTGCCGGGGTGGACGCGCTCATCACCAATTTCCACCAGCCCCGCTCCACCCTGCTCTGCCTGGTCGCCGCCTTCCTCGCGCCCGGCTCGACCGCGGGCGTGCCCTGGCTGCGCGAGATCTACGCCGAGGCCGTGGCCCGCGAGTACCGCTTCTTCAGCTACGGCGACGCCATGCTGATCCTTTAGAGCATATTAGCGTAGCCGATTGCCGTAGGGCGGCACCTTGGTGCAGCCGGATCAGCGCACGGCTTGCCCGTTCGCGGCTGGACACTTGGTGCAGCCGCATATTCGCCCAGCCAGCCCATGCTCGGTTGGACCAAGGCCAGCCCGACCCAGGAAGGGCGAATGGCTATGGTATTATTTAATCCGGATCTATGCAGTGGCCCGTGGGCCAGCGAGCTTGCTCGCGCTCTTTGGGCGCCCGCCAGCGGGCTGGCCTACCGTCGCACTATTCAGTTTCTCGAGTTGAGAGGAATACTGCGGGCAACTGCATCGTTCCGGTTAATAGGTTGTAGATCGCCCGCGCCCCGGCGGGTGGTTCCCAAGTCGCCAGTTGCGCGGGAGCGGGTTATGACTACCCTTCTGCCTTTCATCCCCATATCATCACTACTATTATGAAACGTTCTCTCGCCCTCCTCGCCCTCCTCGGGCTTGTCGCCTCCGCCCAGGCGGCCACCGAAACCTACAACATCGACCCGGTCCACTCGTCGGTCGCCTTCACCGCCCGGCATGTCTTCACCAAGGTCCCGGGCAGCTTCACCACATTCAGCGGCACGATCGTGGTCGATCGCGACAACCTGGAGCACAGCTCGGTCGAGGCCCTCATCGAGGTCGGCAGCGTCACCACCTCCAGTGAAAAGCGCGACACGCACCTCAAGACGCCTGACTTCTTCGACGCCGTGAAGTTCCCCAGCATCACGTTCAAGAGCACCGCCTGGAAGAAGACGGGGGAAAGCTCCTTCGACGTGACCGGCAAGCTCACCATCAAGGACGTGACCAAGGAAGTCGTCCTCAAGGTCAACCTGCTCGGCTTCGGCCCCGGGATGCAGGGGGCGTATGTGAGCGGCTGGGAGGCGGCCACCACCCTCAACCGGCTGGACTACGGCGTGGCTGGCCCGGCCTGGCTGGGCAAGGCCGTCGGTGACGAGATCCCGGTCTCGATCTCGATCGAGGCCGACCTGAAAAAATAATCCGCCCGGCTTTGACGCCACCGGACGGCCCCCAAAGGCCGTCCTTTCTTTTTGCCCCGGCCGTGTTACCGTCCGGCCCATGACGCCCGCCGAAATCCAGTCCCTGGTCGAGGAGGCCACCTTCGACTACACGATGGGCGACAACGCCGCCGCCCTCGCCAAGCTCGCGCGCGCCACCGCCGCCGACCCCGGCTCGTTCGCGGCCTGGCACGCCCTGGCCGAGATCCATTTCAGCCAGCGCCGCTTCGACGACGCCCTCGCCGCCGCGGAGTGTGCGCACGCGGTCCGGCCCGGCGACCTCTTCATCAACACCACGCTCTCGCGCATCTGGATGGAGAAGGGCGACAAGGCCACCGCCGAGAAATTCGGCGCCCAGGCCAAGATCCTCAGCTGGAAGGACCAGCTGGCGAATCCGGGATCCGCCCCTGATCTGTAGGCGCGCAGCATGATGCCGCGCCCCGGCCCCGGTCCGATACCCCCGTTGACAGGGACCGATCCGGCGCCCTATCGTCCCCGCCCTATGGACCGACCCTCCTACCTGTTGGAATTCGAGAAGCCCCTGCGCGAGCTCGAAAAGCAGCTGGAAACCCTGCACCAGCAGTCGCTGGAGAACAACATCGACATGTCCGCCGAGCTGGCGACCATCGAGGCCAAGATCGACACCACCAAGCGCGAGATCTACACGAGCCTCACGCCGTGGCAGCGCGTGCTGGTGGCCCGGCACCCGAAGCGGCCGTACGCCCTCGATTACATCGCGGCCCTGTGCACCGACTTCCAGGAACTGCACGGCGACCGCCAGTTCAACGACGACCGCGCCCTCATCGGTGGCACCGCCTTCTTCGAGGGCCGCGCGATCATGCTCATCGCCCAGCAGAAGGGCCGCGACACCAAGGAGAACATCCTGCGCAACTTCGGCATGCCCCAGCCCGAGGGCTACCGCAAGGCCCTCCGCCTGATGAAACTCGCGGAGAAGTTCCACCTCCCCGTCCTCACCTTCATCGACACCCCCGGCGCCTACCCCGGCGTCGAGTCCGAGTCCCGCCACGTGTCCGAGGCCATCGCCGTCAACCTGCGCGAGATGGCCATGCTCCGGGTCCCTTCCGTCGCCACCATCGTCGGCGAGGGCGGCTCCGGCGGCGCGCTCGGCATCGGCGTCACCGACCGCGTGCTCATCTTCGAGAACGCCTACTACTCCGTCATCTCGCCCGAGGGCTGCGCCGCCATCCTCTGGAAGGACCGCGCCAACGCGCCCCTCGCGGCCGAGGCGCTGAAACTCAACGCCGCCAACCTCAAGGAATTTGCGGTCGTCGACGAGGTCATTCCCGAGCCGCTCGGCGGCGCGCACAACGATCCCGCCGCGGCCACCGCCGCGCTCAAGGCCGCCCTGCTCCGCCAACTCGACGAGCTGGCGCCCAAGACGGTCGAGGATCTCCTGGAAGATCGCTACGCCCGCTACCGCGCCCTCGGCGAGTTCCGCGAGACGGTCAGCAAGTAGGCCGCGCGCCCGCCACGCTTCGCCACCGCCTGTCCGGATACGCGGGAATGTACGTGGGTTTACGTAAGCGTCCTGACTTTTGCGGATTGTCAGCCAGCGGGACGCGGCGCTTCCTCGCCCGTCATGAATCCTTCACTTCGCCGCCCAGCCGTCGCCGCATGTTTTGATTGGGGTTTTTCCGCCATCAAGCGCTCCTTTTTTATTTTCCTGCTCGGCCCGGCCTTTCTCGCCCTCGCCGCCACGGTGGAAGGGAACATCGTCAAGGACGGCGTCACGCTCGACGTCAAGATGTACCACGGCGGCGGCGGCCCGACCGGCCAGAAGGTGGTCGGCGATTTCATGATCCAGCACTGCGACGAATTCAAGGGCGCCAAGCGCGTCGCGATCAGCGTCTTCAACGTCGCGTTCCCCGATGAGAACTCGCTGACCGCCAGCCTGCACTCCAAGCCCCGGTCCTTCACGTCCAACGGCTACTACATGTCGGTCACGACCACCACCTCGTTCAACAAGACCTCGACGCTGCACACGGCGTTGTCGGGGGTGGACCAGGCGACCCGGCAGCGGATCGCCGACGCGGCTTACGCCAGCTTCGTCGAGGAGCTGCAGCACGCCGGCTACGAGGTCGTTCCGACCGAGCAGCTCGCCAGACTGGCCCCCGAATATCTCACCTGGAAAGCACAGCCCAATTTCACCAAGGGCCGCTTTGGCACCTATGTCGCGCCCACGGGGCGATCCGTGTACTTCCTCCAAGGCGACGCGTCGAAAAGGGATGTCTCGGGCAGGAAGGCCCAGCTGTTCCTGCCCTTCCGGGCGTTCGATCGCCCGCAAGCGATGACCCGTTCCCCCTACCTCGCCTACGACGCCAAGCTCGGCATCATCGCGGTGACGCTCGTCATCGACTACGGGGTTTACAGCACCACCGGGGAGACCAGGAAGGTCCATGACGAAGTGAAGGTGGAATTCGAGAAAAGCGTGGCCGCCCAATCGGGAACGTTCGCCGATACTGCAACCGTCGTCCAATTCTGGGGACCCAAATCGGGTGGCTTCGCTGGCATCGCGGTGCTGGCCGTCCCGGTCAGGTCCGATCAGCCGTTTGGCGAGTTGAGCGGCGGGGATGGCAACGTCGTGGTCAACGCTGACGCGGCAAAGTTTGAGCAGGCCGCCCTCGAGGTCGCGCACAACGCCAGCGTCCGGCTCGTCGGGGCGATGGTGGGCGAGCGCTAGAAACGAGCCCCCGGCGAAGCAGAACGATTCCGTCCATTTGGCGGGACGGATCGACGGAAGTCGCCGGGCAACGAATCACCCCAACACCCTCCGACTTCCCGTCGTTGACACTCCGCCGCGCGTCCCTTCCCTTCCACCCCGTGCCGGATCCAGTCTTCCGCGTTCGCCGGGCTCTCGCCTTGTTGCTCGGGGCGTATCTGCTCGTGCCGGCGCTGTCCGCCGCACCGGCCAACTCCGCCGAAGCCGGGCGGCCTTTGCTGCAGACTTTCAGCCCGCGCGACTATCAGGGCAGCCCCGCCGTCGCCCGCGTGCTGCCCTACCCGGCGACCGGCGAGATGCTGCTTCTCGCCGGCACGCTCCTGCACATCTACGACGGGGCGGCCTGGACCGCGGTGCAGACCGACACCCCGGGTGCCCGCTGCCTCGCGGTCGATGCCGCCGGCCGCGTCTGGCTGGGCGGCGTCGACCAGCTCGGCTATGCCGAGCGTGACCCTTTTGGCACCTGGCATTTTCAACCTCTCGCCGACCGGCTCCCGGCCGAACACCGCAAGCCCGGCCGCATCTGGGACTGCGTGGTGCAGGGTGACGCCGTGTGGTTCGCCACCGACACCAAGGCCCTCCGCTGGCAGGGCGGGCGCTTTCGCGTCTGGACCTTCCCCAGCACCGGCACCCTGCTCGGGGCCGGTGGCCGCCTGTTCTTTCAAATCAAGAACCAGGCCCTGCTGCGCTGGGACGGCGCCGAGTTCCGTGAGTTCAGCCGCGATCCCCTCGTCGCCGGCCCCTCGATCATGCGGCTCTATGCCGCCGAGGCCGGCACGATCGTCGGCATGAACTCGGCCGGCGGTTTTTTCCGCCTGCGCGGCGACCAGGTCGAGCCCCTCGCCCCCGCGTTCGCCGCCACGCTCGGCCATGCCCGTCTCATCTGCGCCCTCCCGCGCCCGGGCGGCGGCTGGTATGCGGGCACCGACCGCAGCGGTGTGCTCGTCACCGATGCCGCCGGCGGGCTGGTCCGCCGCCTCGACAAGTCGGCCGGCCTCACCGACAGCCCGGTCATGGATCTCGCCCTCGATCGCGACGGCTCGCTGTGGGCCGCCACGCTCGCGGGGCCTTTCCAGGTCGCCCAGCCCGAGGGCGCCAGTTTCTTCGGCGAGGCCCAGGGCGTGCCGCAGGGCTTCAGCCCCAGTCTGGAACGGCACCAGGACCGGCTCTACCTCAGCACCCCCGCCGGCCTGCTGCAATTGGAGCCGGGCGCTGACGGGGCCCCGGCCGGCTTCAAACCCGTGCCCGACTCCCCGCGTTACACCCAGAAGATGCTCGCGCTGCCCGACGGCCTGTTGGTCACCCACAGCCAGGGCCTCTCCCGCCTCCATGAAGGCCGGTGGTCGGCGCTGCTCACCACCGACGGCTCGAATTTCCTCACGGCCATCGCCGCCAGCGCCGACGGGCGCCGGCTCTTCGTCGGCCGCAGTGCGGGCTTCACGATCTATGCCCGCGAGGACGGCGCCGTGCGCGAGATCCGCCATTTCCCCGCCCTCGGCCAGGTACGGACGGTGCACGTCGACGCCGACGGCACGGTCTGGCTCGGTACCTCCTCGCGCGGCATTCACCGCGTGCGTCCCGGCCCTGCCCCGGCCCTCTGGGCCGAGCCGGTCATCACCACCTTCGACACCGCGCACGGTCTGCCGGGCGGCAGCGATTCGGTGTTCGCCGTGCCCACGACCTTCGGGCCGCTGTTCCACACCGAGACGGGCCAGGTGCGTTTCGATCGCGCGACGGAGCGCTTCGTCGCCGAGACCCGCTTCCGTTTCCTCGGCGAACCGGTCAGCGCGTTCGGCATGGGCGCGGAAAATTCGGGCGAGGCGTGGGTCAGCGCCAACTTTGACCGGACGGGCAGCCTCCCGCTGTACGGCCGCCTCCGTGGCGAGGTGTTCGAGCCCGCCCCCTGCGCCGTGCAGGAAGCCCTCGGCCCGATCGATGGCGGCCCCGTGCTCATCGAGGGCGTGGGCGACGACGCCGTGGTTTGGCTGAAGACCGTCGAGGGCCTCATCCGGCTCCGGCCCGCCGCGCTGGTGCCCTCGTCCCCCGGTTGGGCCACCCGGCTGGCGCACGTCGAGGCCGACGGCGGGCCCCAGCCGCTCGCCGGCCCGGCGCCCCGGTTTCCGTATTCGCGCCGCCCGTATGTCTTCGGTTTCCAGGCCGCGGCACTTTCCCCCGGCGCACACGTCGAATACCAGAGCCGCCTCGCGGGTTGGGATTCCGCGTGGAGCCCCTGGTCGCCCAACCCCGAGGTCCGCTACCTGGCGCTGCCCGCCGGACATTACCAGCTGGAGGTGCGTGCGCGCGACCGCCTCGGCCGGCTCGCCACCCCGGTCGCCTATGCCTTTGCCGTCCGGCCACCGCCCTGGCTCACCGGCTGGGCCGTCGCCGGCTACATCCTCGCCGGCCTCACCCTGTTGTACGCCTACATCCGCTGGCGCCTCGGTCACGCGCAGCGCGAACACCTCCGCCTCGAAGGCCTCGTCGCCACGCGCACCCGCGAGCTCGCGGTCGCCCGGGACGCCGCCGAGTCCGCCAGCCGGGCGAAGAGCGCCTTCCTCGCCTCGATGAGCCACGAGCTGCGCACCCCGCTCAACGGCGTGCTCGGCTACGCCCAGCTCCTCCAGGGCGACCGCCGCCTCCATCCGGACCAGCGCGAGCGCCTGCGCATCGTCCAGCACAGCGGCGAACACCTGCTCCGCATGATCAACGACGTGCTCGACCTCGCCAAGATCGAGGCCGGCAAGTTTGAGCTGCGCCCGGTCCCGTTCGCCCTCGGCGACTTGGTCCGCGACATCGCCGCCGCCCACGCCCCCGCCGCCGCCGCCCGCCGCCTCGCCTTCGCCGCCGAACTCGCGCCCGGGCTCCCGGACTGGGTCGAGGGCGATGCGCAAAAGCTCCGCCAAATCCTCGACAACCTCCTCGGCAACGCCATCAAGTTCACCGCCGCGGGCCGCGTCACGCTCCGGGTCGCGCCGGTTGCCGCCGTCACCGAAACATCCGCCTCACAACCTGAGCGCGACGGCCGCCCGATCACGTTTGCCGTCGCGGACACCGGGCCGGGCATTGCCCTCGCCGACCAGCAGCGCCTCTTCCACGCCTTCGAGCAGGCCGGGCCCGGCCACGTCCCCGGCACCGGCCTGGGCCTCGCGATCAGCCGGGCGCTCGTCGGGCGATTCGGCGGCACGCTCACGCTCGACAGCGCGCCCGGCCGCGGCAGCACGTTCGCGTTCACCGTCGCGCTGCGCGCCGTGCCCCCCGCCGCCACCGCCCCCACCGCGGGGCGCCACGTGGTCGGCTACTCCGGCCCGCCGCGCCGCGTCCTCCTGGTCGACGACCACGCGATCAACCGCCGGCTGCTCGCCGAACTGCTCGCCCCGCTCGGCTTCGATTGCGCCGACTTCGCCTCGCCCGCCGTCGCCCTCGCGGGCCTGGCCAGCGGGGCCGAGCCCTGGCCCGATGCGGTCATCGTCGACCTCCGCATGCCGGAGATCGACGGCCTCGGGTTCACCCGCCGCCTGCGCGCCCTGCCGCGCGGCCCCGAGGCAAAGATCCTTCTCACCTCCGCGAGCGTGATCGCCTTCGACCCCGCCGAGGCCACGCGCGCCGGCTGTGATGATTTTCTCCCGAAGCCGTTCCGCACCGCCGACCTCCTCGACAAGCTCGGCCGCTTGCTCGCGCTGTCCTGGCGCGCGTCCGACTTCACCCCGCCGAGTCCCGACCCGGCCGCCGGATCCCCGCTGCCCGACCCAGCCCGCGCCGCCCTCCGCGAGTCCCTCGCCGCCGGCGACCTGGAGGCCTTCGCCGCCGAACTCGCCCGGCAGCGCGCGGCCCACCCCGCCGCCGCCGACCGGCTCGACGACCTGGCCGCCGCCGCCGCCGGCTTTCAGCTCGCGCGCCTCCGCCAGTTGCTGGAATAACCGCCGGACCGTCCCCCGCCTTTTCCCCATGCCACCGTCCACTCTCCTGGTTGTCGATGATACCCCCGCCTCGCTCGGGGTCGTGTGCGACACGCTGCGCCACGAGGGCGTGCGCGTCCTGCTCGCCGAGAGTGGCGCCGCCGCCCGCGAGGTGCTCGCCCGCACCAGCCCCGACCTGGTGCTGCTCGACGTGGTGATGCCGGGAGAAGACGGCTTCACCGTGTGCGCCAGCCTCCAGGCCCAACCCGCGTGGCGCGGGATCCCCGTGATCTTCCTCACCGCCATCGACGATGCCGGGCAAAAGGTCCGCGCCTTCGCCGCCGGGGCCGTGGACTACGTCACCAAGCCGGTCCACGTGCCCGAGCTCGTCGCCCGCGTGCGGGTGCAGCTCGAACTCCGCACCGCGCGCCGCACCCTCGAGACCAAGAACCTCGAGCTCGAGGCCGAGGTCGCGGTCCGCCTCGACGCCGAAGAGCAGCTCGCCGCCTCGCTCGACCGCGCCGTCGTCGTGCTCGATCGCGCCGGCGCCCTGCTTTTCGCCACGCGCCTCGCGCACGACCTGCTGGCCAAATATATTCCGGCCGGCCGGCCGGCCGAGCTCGCGGCTGGCGGACGCTTTCCAGTCCGCGACGGCGCCCTCCTCGTCCGCCGTTTCGCCGAGGCCGGCCGGGACGACACCGTGATGCTCGTGCTCGAGGAGGAGCATGCCCCGCCCGGCCCGGCCGCACTCATTGCCCTCGGTCTCACGGTGCGCCAGGCCGAGGTCGCCTACTGGGTGGCGCAGGGCAAGAGCAACGCCGAGACCGCCCTCATCCTCGGCACCAGCCCCCGCACCGTGGACAAGCACATGGAGCGGATCTTCCCGCGCCTCGGCGTCGAGAACCGCGCCTCGCTCATGGTCACCGTGAGCGAGCGGCTGCGCCCCGTGCGCCGCTGAGGTGAGTGCCGGCCGGTCGGCCGGCACGGACGTCCGGACCGGCGACTTACGCAGAACCGCGTAACCGGGTTTGGCGCGACCTGTGTTATCCTGCGGGCGCCATGAATTTCATCCGCACCGCCCTCGTCCTCGTCCCGGCCCTCGTCGGCCTTGTCACCGCCCGCGCCCAAGTCCCCGTCTGGCCGCTCACCACGCCCGCCGACATCGCCGCCGTCAGCACGGGCGTCCAGCTGGCCGGCGCCGACTATGGCAACGGCACGTTTGTGCTCTCGGCCTATTTCGACTTTGGTTCCAAGGCGGTGCCGGCGGTTGAAACCAGTGCCGACGGCACGACCTGGACGCGGCGCACGCTGCCCGTCACCGGCGCCCTGGTCGGCCGGCCGCGCTTTCTCAATGGCAAGTTCTTCCTCGGTTTTGGCGCCGCCACCAACGACAACAACGTGCCGACGGGAGCCAGCGGCGCGGTGCTGACCAGCGCCGACGGCATAACCTGGACCGCGAGCACGCTCGGTACTTCGCTCTACGCCCCCGATGATTTCGTCTACGGCAACAATCTTTATGTCGCCCTGGCCCGGCCCACGGGCAGCCCGGCCACGCAGATCATCACCAGTGCCGACGGCGTTGCCTGGACTCCGCGCACCGTGGCCGCCGGCACCAACGGCACCAACCTCACCTTCTTCAGCGGTAAATTCTACTGCATCACCAGCACCACCCCCTTCGACAGCGCGCTCTACGCCAGTGCCGACGGCATCGCCTGGTCGCGCGTGGCCGGGGCTCCCGCCAAGGCCAGCGGACTGACCGCCGGCTCCGCCACGCTGCTGGTCAATTCCTACAACATCGGCAACTCGACCCAGGCGCTGAGTTCGGACGGAGCCACTTTCACCACCGTCTCACCCGGTCTGCCCTTGGTCGATGGCGATATCCGTTTTCTCAACGGCATCTTCATCTCGCCGGCTCAGGCCAGCGCCACCAACTTTGCCGGCAACCAAATCAGTGGCTCCTATGATGGCCAGACTTGGACCACACTCGCCACCCGGGCCGTGGCCGGCACTGAAAGCCAGGACGTCCGTGAGATCGCCTATGGCAACGGCCGCTACGTTTTCGTGGGCGAGTTCGACGTCTTCGCCGGCACCACGACGGTCACCCCCGGTGGCACCGGCACGCCCAGCCCCACGCCGACGCCCACGCCCACGCCGAC
>CAYRDN010000061.1:0-19615 GCA_964423065.1 uncultured Oleiharenicola sp.
TGACGCGCCACGGGCTGGAGGAATATGTGTCCGACTGCGTCATCCTGCTCGACCACCGGGTCAACGACCAGATCGCCACCCGGCACCTGCGCGTGGTGAAATACCGCGGCGCGCTGCACGGCACCAACGAATTCCCGTTCCTCATCGGCGACGAGGGCATCAGCGTCCTGCCGATCACCTCGCTCTCGCTCAACCACCGGGTCTCGAACGAGCGGATCGCCACCGGCATCCCCCGCCTCGACGCCATGCTGGGGGGCAAGGGCTTCTTCCGCGGCAGCAGCATCCTGCTCACGGGCACGCCCGGCACCGGCAAGACCATCATCTCCGCCAATTTTGCCCAGGCCGCCGCCCGGCGCGGGGAGCGGGTGCTCTATTTCTCCTTCGAGGAATCGCCCCACCAGATCATCCGCAACATGCATTCCATCGGCCTCCGCCTCGAGCCCCTGGTCGGCCGCGGCCTGCTGCGCTTCCACTCGGCCCGGCCCTCGCTCTACGGCCTCGAGATGCACCTGGCCACGATGTTCAAGGAGATCGCCACCTTCAAGCCGCACGTCGTCATCGTCGACCCCATCACCAGCCTGATGGACTCCGGCACGGACTCCGAGGGCAAGGGCATGGTGACGCGCCTGATCGACTTCCTCAAGGCCAGCCAGGTCACCTCCCTCTTCACCAGCCTGACCCAGGGCGGCCACGCCCTGCAGCAGAGCGAGGCCGCCATGTCCTCGCTCATGGATTCCTGGATCCTCCTGCAGGACTTCGAGGGCAACGGCGAGCGCAACCGCGTGCTCTACGTGCTGAAGGCGCGCGGCATGAAGCACTCCAACCAGATCCGCGAGTTCCTCATCTCCGACCGGGGCATCGACGTCGTCGACGCCTACATCGGCGCCAGCGGCGTGCTGACCGGCTCCGCCCGCGCCGCCCAGGGCGCCCTGGAAAAGGCCGCCGTCCTGACCACGCAGCAGGAGGCCGCCCGCCGCAAGCGCGAGCTGGAGCGCAAGCGCGAGGCGATCGAGCGCCAGATCAGCGGCCTCCGCTCCGACTACGAGAGCGAGACCATGGAACTGCGGCGCATCGACGAGCAGGTCGGCACCAGCACCCTCATGCTCACCACCGAGCGCGCCGCCTCCGGCATCCTGCGCCAGGCCGACGCCAAGGCGCCCGCCGCCCGGAACGGCACCGTGCGCGCGGGGAGGAGGCTGGCATGAAAACCCGGAAAACCAAACCGTGCCCGGTCGCCGCCCGGCGGCCGCGGGCCAAGCCTTGGGAGCTGCGCCTCTATGTGATGGACCGGTCGCCGCGATCGGCGGCGGCCTACGCCAACCTGACCAGGATCTGCGAGAGCAACCTCAAGGGCCGCTACCGCATCACCGTGATCGACCTGCTGAAACAGCCCCAGCTCGCCTCGGGCGACCAGATCCTGGCCGTGCCCACGGTCGTCCGCCGGCTCCCCAACCCCATCCGCATGGTCATCGGCACCCTTTCCGACACCGCCCGCGTTCTGGTGGGTCTTGATCTGCGTCCGGCCGAATAACCGAGGCCCCACCCTGAAAGCAAAAATATCCCGCCCCCGCCCGCCCATGAAGAAAAAAGCTTCCGCTCCCGCACCCGGCGGCAAGTACGTTTTGCGGCTCTTCGTCGCGGGGGCCTCGGCGCGCTCGCTCGCGGCGATCCTGCGCATCCGCCAGCTGTGCGGTGCCGAACCGGACGGACGGTGCAAGCTCGAGGTGATCGACATCTTCCAGCAGCCCGCCCTCGCGCGGGCCAACCAGATCGTCGCGACGCCGACCCTGATCAAGGAATTCCCGCGGCCCATCCGCCGTTTCATCGGCAACCTGCTGCAGACGGACGGCCTGTTCACCGGGCTGGAGCCGCTGCCCGGGGCTGACCTGATCCGGTGAAGACGGTCGCGCGCAAACCCGCCGCGCGCGTCGCGCCCACGGGCGGGCTGGCCCGGCTCCGCGCCCGGCTGGCGGTGGCCGAGGCGACCCTCCGGGCCATCCGCACGGGCGAGACCGACACGCTGCTGGTCGCCGGCCGGCGAGGTCCGCGGGTGTTCACGCTGGAGGGCGCCGAGCACGCCTACCGCGTGCTCATCGAATCCATGAACGAAGGGGCGCTGACCCTCACGGCGGACAAGACCATCCTCTACGCCAACCAGTGCTTCGCCCGCCTGGTCCGGTGCCCGCTGGAGCAGATCACGGGCGGTTCCCTGCGCCGGTTCCTCTCCCCCGCCGACCGGGCCGCGCTCCGGCCGCTGCTGCAGCGGACCAGCCCCGCCGGCGCCAAGCTCCAGCTGACGCTGAAGGCCGCTGACGGTTCCCTGATCCCCGTGCAGGTCTCCATCCGGCCCCTGATCCGGGACGGCCTCGGCCGGGCGACCGTGGGCCTGGTGGTGACGGACATGACCGAATCCCGGCGCACCGAGGAACTGCTGCGGGCGCTGACCCACCGCGTCGTGCAGGTGCAGGAGGCCGAGCGCGGGAGCGTGGCCCTCGAATTGCACGACCAGATCACCCAGCAGCTCATCGCCATCCTCTTCCGCAGCCAGGCGCTGGCCGACCGGCTGGCGGCGCACAACGCGCCGGCGCAGCGGGAGGCCCTGAAGCTCCGGGCGCTGATCGGGCACACGGCCGAGGAGGTGGAACGCATCTCGCGCCACCTGCGGCCCGGCGTGCTGGACCAGCTGGGGCTGGTCGCCGTCCTGCGCTCGGCCGGCGCCGAGTTCGCCCTCCGCACGCGGATCGCGGTCGCGGTGGACTGCGCGCCGCCGGCCGCACCGCTGGCCCCCGGGACCGAGCTGGCGCTCTACCGCATTTTCCAGGAGGCCCTCAAGAACGTGGAACGGCACGCCCGCGCCCGCCATGTCACGGTCAACCTCCGGTCGCACGGCCCGTTCGTCGAGTTGATCATCAAGGACGATGGCATCGGCTTCGACGCCGGGCAGCATGCGGCCCGGCGCAAGGGCAAGGGCGTCCTCGGCCTGCTCGGGATGCAGGAGCGGGCCGCGCACGTGGGCGGCACGCTTACGGTCAGATCCGGCACGCGCGCCGGCACGGAAATCGCGGCCCGCATCCCCGTGCCGCCCTTCGCGACCGCGGCCGCGTAGGCGCGGAGCCGGCCATCCTCGCCGCGTCCGGTCGTCGGCGGGGTGTTCTCACGCCGTGAGGCATGTCGCGACCTGGAGTCCCGGCAGGGTAGTTCGTTTCAAAATGTAGGAGCCTGTTTACAGGCGATTCGGAATTATCGTCGGCAGGACAACGTTGTGCATCGCTTGTAAACAAGCTCCTACAATCCGAACCATGGTCGGATAATGGGGAGCGAACTTCCCTGACGGGGCCCTACGCGCAGATGACTTCCACGCCGCCGGACGGACGGACGGGATCGAACCAGGCCACGGGGCGCGCGTTCGGCCCGAACTCGGGGCACGCCTTGGCCAGGAGCACGCGCAGGCTGGCGCGGGCCCGGGCCACACGGCTTTTTACCGTGCCGACGCTGATGCCCAGCTCCCGGGAGATCTCGGCGTACGAACGATTCAGGGTGTTGCGCAGGGTGAGGATCTCCCGCGGCCGCGCGCCGAGCCGCGCCATGCACTGGTTGACCAGCTCGGTGAACTCGCGGGCGGCCGCCTCGCGCGCCGGACCCGCCGCGTCCGTGGCCACGAGGTCGGCGAAGGTCGCCTGGTTGCGGTCGCTGAACGCGCAGTCCAGCGACAGGGTCGCGTGACGGCGGCGGCGGAAGAAATACCAGTAGCGGTTGCGCGAGAGGTTGAGCGTGATGCAATGCAGCCACGCCGAAAGCGAGGAGTCGCCGCGGAAGCGGGCGAGCCCGCGGTGCGCGCGGATGAAGGCGTCCTGGGCGATCTCCTCGGCGTCGGCGCGGTTCCGCAGCAGGCCGTGCGCGACGGCGAACAGCTTCTGGCGGTAGCGCGCCACGATCTCGCTGAACGCCGCCTCGTCACCAGCGTTGAAGCGGGCCACGAGCGTGGCGTCATACAGCGCCTCGCGGCGCGAGGCGGCGGCGCGGTCGCTGGCCTCGGGGCCCAGGGTTTTCGGAACGGGACGGAAGGAAGAGGAAAAATCAGTGGGAGCGATCATGCCCCAGATTAACCGAGGCCGCCGCCGCCGGCCATGGGGTGTTGTGCTAAGCGGCCGGACCGCCGAATCCTGGACCCACGGCGACGCCCGTCCTGGAGCATCCGCCGTCAATCCGCCGTGCCCGCAATTTCTTCGTATTTCTGCAGGAGCCTGCTTGTAAGCTCCTCCGTTCCATCCAAGCCGGAGCAAGCCCCGGGTGGTTGACCCGCAGGACAAAAAAAGGCCGTCCCCGGACGGCCCTCGCAATGCGGGATCGCCCGGAGCGGCGCTCAGGTCTTCATGATCCTGCGGCCGGCCGGGCGCTTGGCGACCGGGCCCTTGCCACCCTTGGTCTTCGCGGCGCGCTTCTTGGCGGCGGTCATCCGACCGCCTCTGCTTTTCTTAGCCATGATGTTTTGATTGGTTGGGATTGTTACCGTCACCGTGTGTTTGTCTTCGATAGTCATCATAGGCCTCGACCGGGGGTTGGGCAGTGGGGTGTAACCCTACTGCCCAGGAGCGGGCGGGACAATCCGCCCCGCGGGTTTCCGGCCGCGCTAACCATGCCTCGCGCGACCGGTGGTCCCGCCTCCAGCCGACAGGTAGGTCAGTGCCCCATAGCAGCCCGGGGGCCGACGGCGTATCCTCCTGCTTTCTGCCTATGAAAACAAAAAACCTGTCAGCCCTGATACTCATCATCGCCAGCCCCCTCGCGCTGTTTGCCTCGTCCTCCACTGATCGCAAGATCGAGGAAGCCGCCAAGGCCTCCTACAATTACCGCACCGTCCTCGAGGACCACGTCAAGGTGAAGGTCAGTGACGGCATCGTCACACTTTCCGGCACGGTCCAGGACCGCGACGACCGTGATCTGGCCGCCGATACCGTCGAGAATCTCCCGGGCGTGGTCAGCGTCAACAATCAGATCAAGATCGAGGCGACCTATCCCGAGCACTCCGACGCCTGGATGGCCTTCAAGATCCGCGGCCGCCTCCTCGTCAAGGCCAACGTCAGCGCCACCAACACCAAGGTCGAAGTCAACGACGGCAACGTCGTCCTCACCGGCACGGCGGACAACATCGCCCAGAAGGACCTGACCGCGATCTACGCCAAGGACATCGACGGCGTGAAGACGGTGCAGAATGACATCACGGTGAAAGACATGCCCGGCGAGACGATCGGCGAGACGATCGACGACGCCTCCATCACCAGCCAGGTCAAGTATGCCCTGCTCAGCCACAAGGCGACCAGCGCGCTGAAGACCAAGGTCACCACCAACGACGGTGTGGTCGTGATCACCGGCGAGGCCAATTCCGACGCCGAAAAGTCCCTCGTGACGAAGCTCGCCTCGGACGTCCGCGGCACCAAGACGGTCAACAACAGCATGACCGTGAAAGGCTGAGCGAAAACCAGCCCTCTCTTGCACGGCGCGGCCGCCTCCGGGCGGCTGCGCTCCTTTTTCTCCCCTCACCCGTCCCCCGCCCACCCTGCAACCGCCATGCCGTCCAAGAGCAAACCGCGTGCCGCGGATGGCATGTTTCCGATCAATCCGACCAAACACCTGCTCCTGCGCGAGGTGACCAGCCAGACCGCCGCAGCCGGCGCCGCGCGCCGCCTGCCGGCCATGAAACCCGTGGCGAACGCCGCGAACCACGCCCGGCACCATGTGCCCCGGGCGGCGCAATCCTGAGGTCCCCTCCGGCCCGCCCCTTTCCCCCCCTCCCATGAACAAGCCCGTCTCCTTCGCCCTTCTCATCGCCGGCATCATTCTCCTCATCTACGGGGCCAACGCCTCCGATTCGATCGGCTCCAGCTTCTCCCGCTTCTTCACCGGCAACCCGACCGACCAGACCGTCTGGCTGCTCATCGGCGGCGCTGTCGCCACCGCCGTCGGCGCGACCGGCCTGCTCCGCGGGGCAAAGGCCCCCTGATCCCTGCCCGCCGTGCTGACCTACGCCATCATCTTCCTGCTCATCGCCCTGGTCGCGGGCGCACTCGGCTTCGGCGTGGTCGCCGGCACCGCCGCCTCGATCGCCAAGATCCTCTTCTTCATCTTCATCGTGCTCTTCCTCTTCGCCCTGCTGCGGGGCCGGAAAGCCTGAGCGCGCGTGTTAACCTCCACCCCTACGAATACTTCCCATGAAAAACAACAGCAAGACAACTGCCCAGACGCCCAAGGAACTGCTCACCGAACTTCAGGCCCTTGTGTCCGAAGCCGAACACATGATGGGAGCCGCCATCTCCGAGCACACCGATGACGCCATGAGCGCCCTCCGCTCGCGCTATGACGCCGCCCAGGAACGCCTCGGCGAGTTCTACGAGGGCGCGCGCAAGCGCGTCGTCGCCGGCGCGAAATACACCGACGAGACCATCCGCGCCAACCCCTACCAGTCGATCGCCATCGCCGCCGGCGTGGGCCTGCTGGTGGGCGTCCTGCTCGGCCGCCGCGGCAGCAAGTAATCCCGCCATGGATCACGGCGACCCCGCCCCGGCGGGCTTCCTCGATTCGTTGCGGACGCTCGCCGACACCCTGCTCGCGACGGTGGAGGACCGGCTCACGCTGGTCTCGCTCGAGCTGCAGGAGGAGAAATACCGCCTGATCCAGACCTTTGCCTGGATCAGCGCCGCGGTGTTCACCTCCATGATGGCCGTCACGTTCGCGAGCCTCACCCTGGTCTATCTCTTCTGGGACAACGCGCGCCTGGCCGTGCTCGGGGGCCTGACCGTCTTTTACGGCGCGGCCGCGGTCATTACCATCGTCGCGTTCCGCCGCTTCATCGCCCGCGAGCCGGTCCCGTTCGAGGCGACCCGGCAGGAAATCGGGCAGGACCGCGCATGTATCCGGAACCCGCACTGATCCGCCTGGCCGCCAGCAAGGCGGCCCTGCGCCGGCGCATCCACGCGCGGCGCGCGGAAAGCATGGTCCTGTTCACCGGCGTCCTGCGCCCGGTGTCCTGGCTGGACCGCGCCCTGGGCCTCTGGCGGAAGCTCTCGCCCTTCGCGCCGCTCGCCGCCATCCCGCTGGCCCTGGTCCTGCGGCGCACCGGCCGGCATCGCGCCGGCATTTTTGGGACCCTGCTCCGCTGGGGTCCCGCCGCCTTCGGCCTCCTGCGCGGTTTCAAGCGGGATTGAGCCCCGGCCGCCGCCGCCCGCCCCGTCGCTCCCGATGAAGCCCGCCCCGCCGGCCGCCGCCCCCGTCAGCGTGGTTTCCCGCCTGCGGTCGACGGCGATTTTCCGCGACTACCAGCAGGCGTTCGAAAACACCACGGGCCTGCCCCTGGCCCTCCGGCAGGCGGGCTCGTTCCAGTCCCCCCTGCACGGCTCGGCGCGGTTGAACCCGTTCTGCGCCCTGATGGCGGGCCGCAATCCGTCGTGCGCCTCCTGCCTCCAGCTGCAGCAGGAGGTGGAGGTCCGCGCCGGCCTGCAGCCGGCGACGCTCGAGTGCTTCGCCGGCCTCAGCGAGTCGGCCGTGCCGGTGCGCGTGGGCGACCGGCTCCTGGGCTTCCTGCAGACCGGCCAGGTCTTCCTGCGCCCGCCGGGACGCGCGCACTTCCGGCGCCTGCTGCGCTCCCTCGGGGGCCGCGTGACCGGCGCCGACCGGGCCGCACTCGCGGCGGCCTATTTCAAAACCCGCGTCATCACCCGGTCCCAGTACGACTCGGTCATCCGGCTGCTCGCGATCTTCGCGGAGCACCTCGCCGTCGTGAGCAACCAGCTCCTCCTCCGGGAAACGACCGCCATGCTGCCCGCGATCGCGAAGGTCTGCGCCTACCTGGCGGAGCATCAGGGCGAGGTGCTCAATCTCCGCGACACGGCCCGCACGGCGAACATGAGCAAGTATTATTTCTGCAAGCTGTTCAAGAAGACGACCGGCTTCACCTTCACCCACTACCTCTCGCGCCTGCGCGTCGAGACCGCCAAGCAGATGCTCCTCAACCTGCACGTGCGCGTGAGCGAGGCGGCCTACGCGGTGGGCTTCCAGTCCCTCTCCCAGTTCAACCGCGCCTTCCACCGGGTGGCCGGGGAATCGCCCTCGGCCTTCCGCGAGCGGTCGCACCCGGGATCGCCGCCCCTCGTCCTCCTCCGGGGCGGGCGCGGGTGCGCCGGCACGCCGGCCGGCCCCGTGGCGTCCCCGCGCCGGCAATGGGTGGTTTGAACTTTGCGCCCGGCCGGGTGGGATCGGCCATCGCGATTGCAGGCGGATCGGCCCCGGACACACCCCGGCGCTGCGCGCCACCCCTCTCCAGAGGGGACCCGGAATGTGGTGGCCGAAGTCCCCTCTGGAGAGGGGTGCCCGCAGGGCGGGGTGTGGTTCTTCCTCGTGTCGCCGGGGGCGGTGCCCTCGCGGTCCGCGGCAATCCCCCGGTTATGGCCTGCCGCCGTCCGCCAGCCCGAGCAGCTCCCTCGCCGCCCCGAGGGCCGGCAGCCGGCCTTCCGCCACGGCGCGCTCCAGCCCGGGCAGGCGGGACCGCACCGCGGGCGAGGTGTAGAACCGCGTCCGCAGCCCCTCCGCGATCAGCGCGTGCATCCACTCGACCGCCTGCGCCCGGCGGCGGGCGTCCAGCATGCCGCTCGCCCGCACGTGCGCGAAATACTCCTCCGTCATCGCCCACACCGCCGGCACGCCCTCGCCCGTCAGCGCCGAGGCGAGCAGCGCGGGGGTCTCCCACCCGGCCGTCGCGCGGTGCAGGTAGTGCAGCACCCGCTGCAGGTCCGCCTGCGCCGCGGTCGCGCGCGGCCGGTTGTCGCCGTCGGCCTTGTTGATCACCAGCGCGTCGGCCAGCTCGATCACGCCCTTCTTGATGCCCTGCATCTCGTCGCCCGCACCGGCGATCATCAGCACGAGGAAGAAATCCACCATCGAGCGCACCGCCACCTCGTTCTGCCCGACGCCGACCGTCTCGACGATCACCAGGTCGAAGCCCGCGGCCTCGCAGACGAGGATCGCCTCGCGCGTCTTCCGCGCCACGCCGCCGAGCGAACCGCCGGACGGCGACGGCCGGATGAACGCCTCGCGCCGCTGGCAGAGCTTCTCCATCCGGATCTTGTCGGCGAGGATGCTGCCACCCGTGAGCGAGCTCGACGGGTCGACCGCCAGCACCGCCACGCGCCGGCCCGCGTCGACCAGATGGCAGCCGAACGCCTCGATGAAGGTGCTCTTGCCCGCGCCGGGGATGCCCGTGATCCCGATCCGCTGCGCCCGCCCGGTGTGCGGCAGGAGCCGCGCGAGCAGCTGCTGCGCCTGCGCCTGGTGCGCCGGGGCGTTGCTCTCGATCAGGCTGATCGCCCGGCCGAGGATGGACGGGTCGCGCGCGATCACCCCGGCGGCGTAGTCGTCGACCGACAGCGCGCGGCGGCGCGGACCGGGCGGCCGGGGCGCGGCCGCGGCGGCCGGCACACCGGACACGAGCGACGTCGTGAATCCGGCCCCGGCATTCTCCGGCACCCAGTCGGGCCGCACCGGCGAAGGCGCCGCGGCGGGAGGGTCCGGGGGATTTTTCATGGGGCCGGCGCCACCGGCTGCTCGAGGCGCTCGAGCAGCAATTCGAGGATCTTGAGCGAGGACTGCGGGATCACCGTGCCCGGCCCGAAGATCGCGCTGGCCCCGTGGGCGAGCAGGAACTCGTAATCCTGCGCGGGGATCACGCCGCCGCAGATCAGGACGATGTCCTCGCGGCCGAGCTTCCTCAGCTCGTCGCGCAGCTGCGGCAGCAGGGTCTTGTGCCCCGCGGCGAGAGAGCTCATGGCCACGGCGTGCACGTCGTTCTCGGCGGCCTGCCGCGCGGCCTCCGCCGGCGTCTGGAAGAGCGGCCCGATGTCGATGTCGAAGCCGAGGTCGGCCATCGCCGTCGCCACGACCTTGGCGCCGCGGTCGTGCCCGTCCTGGCCGAGCTTGGCGATGAGCACGCGGGGCCGGCGGCCCTCGCGCGCCTCGAACTCGGCGATCCGGGCCTTCACCTGCAGCACCGCGGGCTCCTCGCCGTATTCCTGGCGGTAGACGCCGGAGATCGAGCGGATCTGCGCCTGGTAGCGGCCGTAGACCTTTTCCAGGGCGTCGCTGATCTCGCCCAGGGTGGCGCGGGCCTGCGCGGCCGTGATGGCGAGCGCGAGGAGGTTGCCCCCGCCGGACTTCGCGGCGGCCGTGAGCGCGGCGAGCGCGGCCGTGCAGGCGGCCTCGTCGCGCGCGGCGCGGAGTTCCCGGAGGCGCCGGATCTGCGATTCGCGCACGGCGGTGTTGTCGATCGACAGGATGTCCATCGGCGTCTCGTGCTCGAGGCGGTACTTGTTGAGCCCGACGATGGTCTCCTTGCCGGAGTCGATCCGGGCCTGGCGGCGGGCCGAGGCCTCCTCGATGCGCAGCTTCGGGATGCCGGCCTCGATCGCCTTGGTCATGCCGCCCATCTTCTCCACCTCGGCCAGGTGCGCGCGGGCCTGCTTGACCAGCTCCGCGGTGAGATATTCGACGTAATAACTGCCACCCCAAGGGTCGACGACGCTGCAGACGCCGGTCTCCTGCTGCAAGTGCAGCTGCGTGTTGCGCGCGATGCGGGCCGAGAAGTCCGTCGGCAGCGCGATCGCCTCGTCGAGCGCGTTCGTGTGCAGCGACTGGGTGTGACCGCAGACGCTGGCGAGCGCCTCCAGGCAGGTGCGGGCGACGTTGTTGAACGGGTCCTGCTCGGTCAGCGACCAGCCGGACGTCTGCGAATGCGTGCGCAGCGCGCGCGACTTCGGATTCTTGGGGTTGAACTGCCCGACGATCTCCGCCCACAGCGTGCGGGCGGCGCGCAGCTTGGCGACCTCCATGAAGTAATTCTTGCCGATCGCCCAGAAGAACGACAGCCGCGGGGCGAAGGCGTCGACGTCGAGCCCGGTCTGCACGCCGGTGCGCAGGTATTCGAGCCCGTCGGCGAGGGTGTACGCGAGCTCGAGGTCGGCCGTGGCACCCGCCTCCTGCATGTGGTAGCCGGAGATCGAGATCGAGTTGAACTTCGGCATGTGCTGCGACGTGTAGGCGAAGATGTCGGCGATGATCCGCATCGAGGGCGCGGGCGGATAGATGTAGGTGTTCCGCACCATGAACTCCTTCAGGATGTCGTTCTGGATCGTGCCGGCGAGGTCGGCCAGCTTCGCCCCCTGCTCCAGCGCGGCGCAGATGTAGAACGCCATGACGGGGAGCACGGCGCCGTTCATCGTCATCGACACCGACACCTTGTCCAGCGGGATGCCCCCGAACAGGACCTGCATGTCGAGGACCGAGTCGATGGCGACGCCCGCCTTGCCGACGTCCCCGACCACCCGCGGGTGGTCGCTGTCATAGCCGCGGTGCGTCGCGAGGTCGAAGGCCACCGACAGGCCGGCCTGGCCGGCGGCGAGGTTGCGTTTGTAGAAGGCGTTGGACTCCTCGGCGGTCGAGAAGCCCGCGTACTGCCGGATCGTCCAGGGCTTGGCCACGTACATCGTGGCGTAGGGCCCGCGCGTGAACGGCGCGAGGCCCGGCAGCGTGTCGAGCACGGCGGCGGGCGGCAGGTCGGCCGCCGTGAGCACGGCCGGCACCGGGATCTGCTCGTAGGTCTGCCACGCCGGCGTAGCCGCGGCGGGCGCCAGCCGGGCGTCGGCAAACGCAAAGGCGTCATAGGCGAGGCGGGTGAAATCAGGCGGTGGGTTCATGCGAGGGCTCCGATTTGCTTCAAAAGCTTGGCGAGCAGGTCGTGGGCGTTGGCCCGGAGGTGGATGAACTCGTCCACGCCGGCGGCGCGGTACGAGGCGACCAGGGCCGGATCGGCGGGCAGACCGGCGAGGACGACGGTGAGGCCACCGAGCGCCGCGCCCTTCGCGGTGGTGGCGAAGACCGGCACCAGCGCCGGGTAGGTGTCGTCGCTCGAGCACAGCACCGCGACGGACGCGCCGGAGGCGCCGGCGGCGACGGCCGCCGCTTCCGCCGTCTCGAAGGTCTGCTGGGCCATCACCTCGAAGCCCGCGGTGGCAAAGAAGCCGGCGGCGAAGTCGGCCCGGGCCTTGTGCTGCGCCCGCGGCCCGATCTTCGCGAGGAACACCCGCGGCCTCCGGCCGGTGCGCTGGGCGCAGGCGGCGGAGGCCGCGCGCAGGTTTTCAAAGCCGGCGGCCGCGCGCCAGGGCGCCACCACCGGGATGTCGGGTTCCGTCGCCGCCGCCGGCGGCAGGAGCCGGGCGAGCTGGCTGGCGCCGGCCCAGGCCCGGGCCGCGGCGATGGCGGCCTCGATCCGGCCGGGCCAGTCGGTGCCGACCGGCAGTTCCTCGAGGACGGGTCCGGCCTTTTCGGCCGGCGGCCGGGCGGCGGGCGCGGCCGCCGGGCACATGGTCAGCGGCTGCTCCTTGAGATTGGGGAAGAGATTGGTGCCGACCAGCCCGAGCCGGCGCTTGCCGACCGCGTCCGCCCGGGCCGCGGCCGCGGCCGCGACCAGTTTCTGGGGGTACCCCTCGCGCAATGCCGCCGCAAAGCCGCCGCGGCCCTCGAGGTCCTGGAAGAGGGCCCAGGCCTGGCGGGCGAGGTCGTCGGTGAGTTTTTCCACGTACCACGAGCCGCCGGCCGGGTCGGCCGTCTGCGTGAAGCCGAACTCCTCCGCGAGGATCGTGTGCACGTTGCGGGCGATGCGCCGGGAGAAATCATCCGTGGCACCCGTCACCTCGTCGAAGGGCGCGATGTGCAGGCTGTCGCAGCCGCCGAGCACGGCGGAGAGCGCCTCGGTGGTGACGCGCAACAGGTTGACATGCGCGTCGAGCAGGGTCTGGTTCCAGCGGCCGGTCGTCGCGTGGACGGTGGCGCGCGCCGCGGGCGTCTCGCCGGTGGCGAAGCCGGCCAGCACCCGCGCCCAGAGCAGCCGCCAGGCGCGGAACTTCGCGAGCTCGGTGAAAAACTGCGGCCCGACGGCGAATTGCACCCGCAGCCGCGCGACCGCCGTGTCCGCCTTCACGCCGCGGGGCGTCAGGGCCCGGAGGTATTCCGCGGCGGCGGCGAGCGCGAACGCGAGCTGCTGCACCGCGGTGCCACCCGCGTCGCCCCAGCGGGCGCCGTTCACGCCGATGGTCTGCAGGCGCGGCGCATGCCGCGCCGCCCAGCCGGTCCAGGCGGCCAGGGCATCCAGCCGGGCGCCGTAGCCGCCGGCGAGCCGGCCGGTGGCAACCCAGGCGTCGAGCGGGTCGGCCGCCACGCTGCCGGTGAGCTTTTCCCAGGCCGTGCCGCGCTCCTGCGCGTGGGCCAGATGGAGCGCCGCCAGCGGCAGGGCGTCCGCCCCTGCGGCGATATGCACCGGCACCGCGGCCAGGTCCACCCCGGCCAGCGCCGTGCGGAGATCGGCCAGCCGCTCGATCACGGGACCGTCCGGTCCCGCCGGCAGCACCACGCTGTCCTGTCCGTGCATCAGGTCGCTGAGCAGGGCCGCGTTGAATTCCACCGGCGAGCGCTCCGCGATCATCTGCGCCACCTCCCAGGAACGCTCCTTGTAGCCCAGCGGGCGCACCCCGCGCAGGAAAGGCGCCTCGCCGGGCCGCTGCGCGAGGTCCGGCAGGCCGGCGAGGTCGGCGCGCGTGTAAAGCGGCTGCAGCGTCACACCCTCGAAGGTGCGGGTCACGAGCTTCTGGTCGTAGGCCGCGCCCTTGAGCTCGGCCTCGACGGTCTTTTTCCATTGCGCCAGCGCGCCGGCCAGGGCGGCATCGGCGGGGGCCACGGGTGTTTCGTTCACTAAAGTCATGGGTTGGGCGGTGGGAGTGGTCGGTCCCCGCCAGCATACCGCCGATGGGCGGCTGCTACTCCGCAGATATTGCCAAGAAATGGGCGCGAATCGCCAACATATGCGCGGCGCCCGGGGGGCCAATGTGTCAGTGTTCCATCATCTGGGCCCCCCGCCCCGTGTTTACCAACCAACCCGGCATGATCACCCGCATCGACCACCTCGGCATCGCCGTCCGCTCCCTGGAGGAGACGATCCCCTTTTACGAAAAATCGCTCGGCCTGAAGTGCGAGCACCGCGAGGAGGTGCCCGCGCAGCAGGTGCGCACCGCCTTCTTCACCGTCGGCGACGTCCACCTCGAGCTGCTGGAGCCGACGTCCCCGGACAGCCCCGTCGCCCGGTTCCTGGAAAAGAACGGCGAGGGCGTGCACCATGTGGCGTTCGCGTCGGACGACATCCGCGCGCAGCTCGGCCAGGCCGCCGCCGCCGGCTGCCGGCTGATCAACGCCGAGCCCGTCCCCGGCGCCCACGGCAAGCTCGTCGCCTTCCTGCACCCGAAGTCCACCCACGGTGTGCTCACCGAATTCTGCTCCCCGCAATCCAACTGAGCGCCGGCCCCGCCGCCGCTCCCCCGCCGCCCGCTCCCACCATGGCCATCGCCCCCTCCTATCTCACCGAACTGCACGCCCGCCGCGCGGCCGCCCTCCTGGGCGGCGGCGCGGACAAACTCGCCGAACGCAAGAAAAAGGGTCTCCTCAACGCCCGCGAACGCATCGAGGCGCTCTACCAGCCCGGCACCTTCCTCGAGTCCGGCCTGCACGCGGAGCACGACTGCCACCACTTCGGCCTGGAGTCCAAGTCCTTCCCGGGCGACGGCGTCATCACCGGCACCGGCTACATCGACGGCCGCGCGGTCGCGGCCTTCAGCCACGACTTCACCGTCGGCGGCGGCGCCCTGGGCCGCATCCACTCGAAGAAGGTCTGCGACCTCATGGACTACGCCATCGAGGCGGGCATGCCGGTCATCGGCATCAACGACTCGGGCGGCGCCCGCATCCAGGAGGGCGACGACTCCCTCTCCGGCTACGGCCAGGTGTTCTTCCGCAACGTCCTGCTCTCCGGCGTCGTGCCCCAGATCTCGATCATCGCGGGCCCGTGCGCGGGCGGCGCGGCGTATTCGCCGGCCCTCACCGACTTCATCATCATGACGAAGAAGAACGCCCAGATGTTCATCTGCGGCCCCGACGTCATCAAGGCCTCGACCGGCCAGACCACCACGATGGACGAGATCGGCAGCGCCACCGTGCACGCCACGGTCTCGGGCAACATCCATTTCGTCGCCGAGGACGACCTCCAGGCCTTCGCGATCGCCCGCAAGCTCCTCTCCTACCTGCCGTCGAACAACATCATGGACCCGCCCCACCACCCGACCCCCGTGGTGGTGATGGACCCCGACCCGCGCATGAACGAGCTGGTGCCGGCGGACGCCAAGGCCCCGCTCGACGCGCTCAAGGTCATCGCCCTCCTCGTCGACGGCGGCGACTTCCTCGAGGTGCAGCGGGACTTCGCCAAGAGCCTCGTTGTCGGCTTCGCCCGCATCCAGGGCCTCGTGGTCGGCATCGTGGCCAACCAGTCCGCGGTCAAGGCCGGCACGCTCGACATCGACTCGTCCGACAAGGGCGCGCGGTTCATCCGCTTCTGCAACATCTTCAACATCCCGCTCGTCACGCTGGTCGACATCCCCGGCTTCATGCCCGGCGTCGCGCAGGAGCGCGGCGGCATCATCCGGCACGGGGCGAAGATGCTCTTCGCCTACGCGGCCGCGACCGTGCCGAAGATCACCGTCATCATGCGCAAGGCCTACGGCGGCGCCTACCTCGCCATGTGCAGCCGCGACATGGGCGCGGATTTCGTGTACGCGTGGCCCTGCTCGGAGATCGCCGTCATGGGCGCCGAGGGCGCGGTCGGCGTGCTCTACAAGAAGGAGATCGCCGCCGCCGCCGACCCCAAGAAGCGCGCGGCCGAGCTCGCGGCGGAATACCGCCAGAAATTCTCCTCGCCCTACGAGGCGGCGGCCAAGGCGATGATCAACGACATCATCGAGCCCGCCCAGACCCGCGGCATCGTCGCCATGACCCTGCGCAACACGCTCTCGAAGCGGGAGACGCGTCCGCCGAAGAAACACGGCAACATCCCGCTCTGAGGCCGCCCGCCATGATCACCACCCTTCCCCTCCTTGCCGAAGCCGGCCTGACGTCGCCCGGCGGCCCGTGGCTGTCGCTGGCGAGCCTGCTGATCGCAATCGCGGCCCTCGTGCTCTCCATCATCAGCCTGCGGCGTCCGCCGGCCGCGGCGCCGGTGGCCGCGCCCGGGCCGGTGGCGATCGCGGCGCCCCCGCCGCCCGCGCCCGTGGCCGCGCCCATTCCCGCGGCGGCGGTGGCGCCCGTCCCCGCCGGCATCGCGCCGGAAACCATGGCCATCATCGCCGCGTGCGTCGCGCTGACCTATGGCAGGCGGGCCCGCATCGCCTCCATCCGCCCGGCCGACCTGCTGCTGCAACAGTGGTCCGTCGAGGGCCGCCGCCAGATCTATTCCTCCCATCAAGTCCGCTGACCCCGGCGCTCATTCACATGAAAAAACTCCGCGTCACCATTGAAGGCAAAAACTTCGACGTCCTCGTCGAACTGCTGGAGGAGCACCACGGGGCCACCGCCCCGGCCGCCGCCCTCCCGCGCGAGACCGCCACGCTGTCCTTCACCCCGCCCGCACCGGTCGCCACCATGACCGCCGCCCCGGCGGCCACCGCGGTGGCCGCACCCGTGGCCTTCGCCAGCGGACCGAAGGGCCCGGGCGATGTCCTGAGCCCGCTCGCGGGCAAGGTCGTCTCCATCGACGTGCACCTGGGCCAGGCCGTCGCCGAGGGCGCCCAGGTCGCGACCATCGAGGCGATGAAGATGAACACCTACATCTACGCGCCCAAGGCCGGCCGCGTCGAAACGATCTTCGTCAACCCCGGCGACGGCGTCGAGGAAGGCATGGTGCTGCTCCGGATTGTTTGAGTGCCAGATGGCCGGCCCAGACACACCCCGCCCTGCGGGCACCCCTCTCCAAGAGGGGACTTCGGCCACGACTGTCTGGTTCCCCTCTGGAGCCGGACCTATGCAGTGGCCCGTGGGCCAGCGAGCTTGCTCGCGCTCTTTGGGCGCCCGCCAGCGGGCTGGCCTACCGTCGCCCCATTCAGTTTCTAGAGTTCAGAGGAATACCGAGATCAACAGCATCGTTCCGGCTGGAGAGGGGCCTGTCATCCGAAGCTTCAGCGAAGGCTGATGGCGCGCAGCGACGGGGTGTGTTTCTCCCGGCTTCCGGCGGCCATTCCCACCTGACCATCATGCGCATAAAATCACAAATCATGCGCTGCCGGCGCCGGCCGCCGGTGCTAACGTGATGGACACCATGAGCGCTCCCGCCCCGCTGACGAATGACCCCGCCACCCTCCTGGCCGAGGGCTGGACGGTCCGGGTCGTGCCGGAGACCGCGTCGACCAATTTCGCCGCCTCCCGGCTGCCCGCCTGGCACGCGCTCCGCGCCCGGGTCCAGACCGGCGGCCGCGGCCGGATACCCGAGCGGCGCTGGGTTTCGGACGAGGGCGGCCTGTGGCTCTCGGCCGTGGTGCCCTGCCCTGGCGCGGCGCGCAAGTGGGAGATCCTGCCCCTCGCCACCGGCTGGGCCCTCCTGGGCGCCCTGCGCGAGTTCGGCGTCCCCGACCTGCGGCTGCGCTGGCCCAACGACCTCCTCGTCGGCCGCCGCAAGCTCGCCGGCGTGCTCGTCGAGCGATTCCGTCCGGACACCGCCGTCATCGGCGTCGGACTCAACATCAGCAACCGCCCCGAGCTGGCCGAGCCGGCGCTCGCGGGCGCCACGGCGCGCCTGGCCGACCTGGTGCCCGGCGGCCACGACCCCGACGACCTCGCCCGGATCGTCCTGCGCGCGCTCCGCCGCATGCACACGATCGTCCTCGACCGCGGTTTCGGCGTGATCGCCGACGCCCTCAACCTCGGCTGGCAAGGTTCGCGCCGCGTCGAGCTCACCCTCACCGGCCGGGCCGCCACCTTTGCCGGCAGCTTCCAGGGCATCGACGCCCAGGGCCGCCTGCGGCTGGTCACCGAGCGCGACGGTCCGCAAACCTTTGACGCCAGCCAGGTCGCCCGGCTCCGCGAACTCGAATAACCTCCCCGCCGCCACCCGCCACTTACCATGTCAACCGTCGCCTTCAACAATACCGTCCTCCGGGACGGCCACCAATCGCTCGCCGCCACGCGCATGACCACCGCGCAGATGCTGCCCGCCGCGCCGATCCTCGACGGCATGGGCTTCGCCGGCCTCGAGACCTGGGGCGGTGCGACCATCGACACCTGCCTGCGCTTCCTCGGTGAAAACCCGTTCGACCGCCTGCGCGCCCTGAAGCAGGCTGCACCGAGGACGCCGCAGATCATGCTCCTGCGCGGCCAGAACATCGTGCAGTACACGAGCTTTCCGGACGACGTCGTCGAAGCCTTCGTGAAGGCCAATGCCGCCGCCGGCCAGGACATCTTCCGCATTTTTGACGCGCTCAACGACGTGCGCAACCTCGCCACCGCCATCAAGGCCGTGCGCGCCGCCGGCAAGCACGCCCGCGGCGAGGTCTGCTACACCACCAGCCCCGTCCACACCATCCCCGCCTTCGTGACGATGGTGGTCGAGATGGAGAAGATGGGCTGCCACTCGATCGGCATCAAGGACATGTCCGGCGTCCTCGCGCCGCGCATCGCCTACGACCTGGTGAAGGAGCTGAAGCGCCGCGTCGGCCTGCCGATCACGCTGCACACGCACGACACTGCCGGCCTCGGGGCCACGGCCTATTGCGCCGCCATCGACGCCGGGGTGGACGCGGTCGAGGTCTCGATCGCCCCCTTTGCCAACGGCACGTCGCAGCCCGACACCCTGCGCATGCTCGCGCTGCTCGAGGGCCACCCCCGCTGCCCGCAGTTCGACCTCGCCAAGCTCACCGAGCTGCGCACGTACTTCACCGGCGTCTACAAGGAGCTGGAGAAGTTCACCTCGCCGGCCAACGAGCGCGTCGACTCGGACACGCTCACCTACCAGGTGCCCGGCGGCATGCTGTCCAACTTCCGCACCCAGATGAAGGAGCAGGGCATGGCCGACAAGCTCGACCAGGTCCTCGCCGAGATCCCCTACGTGCGCGCCTGCCTCGGCTGGATCCCGCTCGTCACCCCGACGTCGCAGATCGTCGGCAGCCAGGCGATGCTCAACGTGAAGTTCGGCCGCTGGAAGAACCTCTCGCAGCCCTCGATCGACGTCGCCCTCGGCAAGTACGGCAAGACCCCCGGCCCGATCGACCCCGGCGTGCTTGCGCTCGCGCTGAAGAAACCCGGCACGAAGCTCATCGAGTGCCGCCCCGCCGACCTGCTCGCCCCGCGCATGCCGGCCCTCCGGACGGAGCTCGCCGCCGCCGGCCTGCCCACGGACGACGAAGCCTGCGTCCTGTACGCGATGTTCCCCCGCGAATACACCGCGTTGATCAAGAAACCCGCCGCCGCCCCTGCCGCCGGGGCCGCCGGCCCCGTTCCGGGCTCACCGAGCCCGGCTACAGCGGTGGCCACACTCAAGCCCGTCGCCGCCGTCACGGTCACGTCCGGCCCCGCCACGCGCTACGCCATCACCGTCGAAGGCAAACGCACCGAGGTCAGCGTGGTCGAGATCGGCTGAGGCAGGCGGCGGAGAAGCCTGAGGGCTGAGAACTGAAGCCCGAGGCTTGGGTTGACCCATTTCAGGTCTCAG
>CAYRDN010000062.1:0-19425 GCA_964423065.1 uncultured Oleiharenicola sp.
AGGGCCCGCAGGGTTTCCGCCGAGGCGATGCCCGTGGGGAAGCGCAGCTGCTCGATGTTGATCATCTGGCGCTTCATCGGGATCGCCATCGTCACCCCCAGGACGGCCATGAAGAAGACCCAGGCCAGCGTCAGCCCGTAGGGCAGCGCCGTGTTGTTGATCATGAAATACGCGGAGAAGGCCGACACGAGCGTGGTGCCCGTGGAGGCGCCGGCGGCGCACGCCGTCGACTGCATGCAGTTGTTTTCCAGGATGGTCATGCGCGTCTTCGCCAGGCCCAGGCGGAGGAAGACCGACCACAGCGTGTAGGAAACGACGCAGGCGGTGATCGTGACCCCGAGGGTCCAGCCCGCCTTGAGCCCGATGTAGAGGTTGGTCAGCGACAGGACGCCGCCGAGGGCCATGCCCATCACTACCGCCCGCACGGTGAGCTGGGCCATGGTGTCGCCCCGGCCGCGGTAGACCTGCTCGAACCACTGCTGCTCCACTTCCTCCGGCGTGCCTTGGAAACCCTCGACGCGCAAGGGCGCTTCGAAATCGGCGTCAGTGTTGGTGGGCGGAGGCGACGGCAGGTCGGAGGGTGGCATGAGGAGGGGAGGGTGCGCGAACGCGGAATGCGCCGGTGCAGGCGACGTACCCGGCGGCGCGAAGGTAGCGCAGCTTGGGGGGAATCCCCGCATTTGCACACGTAATCTTGCGCCCGGCCAGCCAGGTCTGGGAACAGGCCGCGCGCCGCGCGGACCATTGAAATGGCCGACGGCGACCGCATGCTTGAGCTGTGCCCCGGCATTCAGCTTTGGCTAAAAGGAGATGGACGATTGCGGCGCAGGCGGTCATGCTGAGCCCTTCCTCGTCCGCCTTACCCCTATGAAAAAACTCCGACTCCCTGTCGTCATGCTGGCTGCTGCCTTATTCTCACTCAACGCCCGGGCTGATTTCCACGACCACGTGGGCATCCAGATGTGGAGCCTGCGCGCGACGACCCTCGCCAAGGGCCTGCCCGCCTCGCTTGACCTCGTCAAGGGCTGGGGCCTGGTGGAAATCGAGGGCGGCGGCGGCGTAAACGGCATGACCAGCGAGCAGGTGCGCGCGGCCTTCGATGCGCACGGCCTCACGGCGGTCAGCACCCATGTCAGCTATGAGCAGCTGACAAAGGACCTGGCCGGCGCCATCCATGACGCCAAGGTCCTCGGGGTGAAATACGCCATCTGCCCCTGGATCCCCCACGAGGGCCCGTTCACCGCCGCCACGGTCCAGAAGACCGCGGCGGATTTCAACCGCTGGGGCGCCGCCTTCCGCGCGGCGGGCATCAGTTTCGGCTACCATCCGCATGGCTACGAACTCGTCCCGACCGCCACGGCGGGCGAGACGCTCCTCGACGATCTCATCCGGGCCACCAAGCCGGATGACGTCTGCTATGAGATGGATGTCTTCTGGATCTATCACGGCGGCGGCGACCCCGTGACGCTGCTGAACCGCTATGCCGGCCGCTGGTTCGCCCTTCATGTGAAGGACATCCGCAAGGGTGCGCCGTACGGCCAGCCGCTCGGCCACGCCCCGGCCACCGACAACGTCGCGGTCGGCGCCGGCCAGATCGACTGGAAGGCGGTCCTCGGCACCGCGGAGAAGGTCGGCGTCAAATATTATTTCCTCGAGGACGAGACCCCCGACCCGCTGGCCAACATCCCGGCCAGCCTGGCTTACCTCAAGGACCTGAAGATCTGAAGCGGAGGCCCCACGCGTGCCCGTCATCAGCCCGAGCCAGACGAAACCCGAGTATGACGTGATCGTTGTCGGCTCCGGCGCCGCCGGCGGCCAGACCGCGTACACCCTCACGATGGAGGGCGCCAAGGTGCTCATGCTCGAGGCCGGCCGCGACTACGACCCGGTCGGCGAGACGCCGATGTTCCAGACCAACGGGCAGGCTCCGCTCCTCGGCGCCGCGACGCCGGACAAGCCCTTCGGCTTCCACGACGCCACGGTGGACGGCGGCTGGCAGGTGCCGGGCGAGCCCTACACGCAGTCGTCCGAGGACCCCGCCCGGCAGTTCGAGTGGTGGCGCTCCCGCATGCTGGGCGGCCGCACCAACCACTGGGCCCGTCACTCCCTGCGCAACGGTCCCTATGATTTCAAGGCCCGCAGCCGCGACGGCCTCGGCTTCGACTGGCCCTTCACCTACGAGGAAATCGCGCCCTATTACGACAAGGTCGAGATGCTGGTCGGCGTCTACGGGGACAACGACGGCCTGGAAAACACGCCCGACTCCCCGCCCGGCGTGCTGCAGCCGCCGCCGGCCGCGCGCGCCAGCGAGCGCTACGCGAAGAAGCACATGGCGACCCTCGGCGTCCCCGTCATCGCAATCCACCGCGCGGTGCTGACCCGGCGGCAGGATCCGGCCGTGCTGCCGCAAAAGATCCATCCCGGCAACGTCCGGGCCCAGCGTATCCTCGCGGAGGCCATGAACGCGCGCGCCGCCTGCTTCTGGGCGACGCCCTGCGGCCGCGGCTGTGCCATCCGGGCCAACTACCAGTCGACGACGGTCCACCTGCCGCCGGCGCTTGCGACCGGCAACCTCGACCTCGTCGTCAACGCGATGGTGCGCGAGGTCACGCTCGATGCGGCGGGCAACGCCGACGGCGTGATCTACCTCGACAAGGCCACCGGCCGCGAATGCCGCGCCCGGGCCCGGGTCGTCGTGCTCGCCGCCAGCGGCATGGAGACGGTGCGCCTGCTGC
Organism: uncultured Oleiharenicola sp.; assembly: GCA_964423065.1. Classification (GTDB taxonomy): domain Bacteria; phylum Verrucomicrobiota; class Verrucomicrobiia; order Opitutales; family Opitutaceae; genus Lacunisphaera. The sequence goes on from CAYRDN010000062.1 coordinate 2,736, forward strand.
TCAATTCCAAGTCCGCGCGTTTCCCCCAGGGCCTGGCCAATTCCAGCGGCCTGGTCGGCAAATACATCATGGACACGGTCGGGGCCAGCCTCAGCGGGCAGATCCCGGCGCTGGAGGGGCTGCCGCCGCACAACGAGGACGGCGCCGGCGGGGCGCACGTCTACACGCCGTGGTGGCTCTACCGGGAGCAGCGCGCCGGGAAGCTCGGCTTCGCCCGGGGCTATCACATCGAGTTCGGCGGCGGCCGGAGCATGCCGGGCGCGGGCGCCGGGGCCGGACTGGAGAATTTCACGCGGGGCAGCTACGGGGCCAGGTTCAAGGAGGATGCCCGCCGCTACTACGGCACGTTCATGTATTTTTCCGGCCGCGGCGAGATGATCGCCAACGAGCAGTCGTTCTGCGAGCTCGACCCGGTGGTCAAGGACCGGTTCGGCATCCCGGTGCTGCGCTTCACCTGGCAGTGGTCCGAGCACGAGCTGAAACAGTCCGAGCACATGGAAAGGACCTTCACGGAGATCGTGACCGCCATGGGCGGCAAGGTGCTCGGCCGCGGCGGCAACCGCAAGCGCATCAGCGAGACCTCGCCCATCGAGAAGGGCGGCCGCGTCATCCACGAGGTCGGCGGCGCCATCATGGGCGCGGACCCGAAAAAATCGGTCACCAACCAGTGGTGCCAGACCTGGGACGTGCCCAATCTCTACCTGACCGACGGCGCCCCCTTCCCGGGCAACGCCGACAAGAATCCGACCCTGACCATCATGGCCCTCGCCTGGCGCGCCGCCGATCATATCCTGGTCGAGATGAAAAAGGGGAATCTGTGATGAAGATCATATTTGGAACAGACGCAGGAGCGCACAGATGAAACGCAAACTCCCTGCACACCCCGCCCTGCCGGGCACCATCCTTCGCCGAGACTTCCGCCTTCGCCGAGGCTATGGCGGACAAGACGGACGGCGGGCCCCTCTCCCAGAGGGAATCTTCGCTTGCCCAGGTTTGGTTCCCCTCTGGAGAGGGGTGGCGCGAAGCGACGGGGTGTGTGAGGCGGATGAACGGGACTCCCTGGCATGACCCACCACAACCTGCCCCGCCTCGACCGCCGCACGGCCATCAAGTGGATGCTCACCGCCGGCGCGGCGCTGGCCGTCACCGACCGCCGGATGCTGTTCGCCGCCCTGGCCCCGGCCGCGAAGGGCTACGGCACCGATCCGCTGCTCAACCGGGAATACAAGCCCGGCGACTTCTGGCCGCTGACCCTGACCGACGCCCAGCGCCGCACCGCGGCCGCCTTGTGCGCCGCGATCATCCCCGCCGAGGGAGGCGTGCCCGGCGCCGCCGACCTGCGGGTGCACGACTTCATCGACGAGTGGATCAGCTCGCCCTACCCCGAGCAGGCGGGCGACCGCGGGATCGTCCTCTCCGGCCTCGCCTGGATCAACGGGGAGACCCGGCGACGTTTCGGCAAGGATTTTGCCGACCTCCATGCCGCCCAGACGAAGGCCGTCTGCGACGACCTGTGCCACGCGCCCGACGCCAGGCCCGAGCACGCGGAAGGGGCGAAGTTCTTCGCCAAGTTCCGCGACCTGACGGCCAGCGGATTCTTCACGACGCCCGAGGGCATGAAGGATCTCGGCTATGTGGGCAACACGCCGCTCGCCGAGTTTCCGGGACCGCCGCCCGAGGTGCTGCGGAAGCTCGGCCTCGCCTGAGCGGCACCGCGTATCCCTTGTCCGCTGCCATTCTCACGCCGCCGGCGCTATTTCTCCAAAATTTAGTGTTCAGTTCCGGGCGGTAATGTCCTTCACTCGGCCCGCTTTCACCCCCAACCCCACTCCTGTTACCCCATGAATCCCTCCCGCCTGTTCACGGCCAGTCGTGTCGCCCTGATCGTAACCGCCATGAGTTTCGCCCTCCGCGGCGGAGCCACCGGCGACTGGATCACCCAGTTCAATCTCAACAACGAGCAGGCCGGCTGGGTCAATGGCACCGCCTTCTGGGGCTTCACCCTGGCCATGATGTTCGGCGGCCCGTTGGTGGACGCGCTCGGCTTCAAGCGCATCCTCGGCATTGCCTTCGTCGGCCACCTCGCCGGCATCCTGCTCACGATCTTCGCCTGGGATTTCAAGAGCCTGTTCTGCGGCACGCTGCTCTTCGGCATCGCGAACGGTTCGGTCGAAGCTGCCTGCAATCCCCTCGTAGCTACGCTCTTTCCCAAGGACCAGACCACCAAACTCAATCATTTTCACGTCTGGTTTCCGGGTGGCATCGTGATCGGAGGCCTGGTCGCCTATGTTTTCGCCAAAATGGGCCTCGGATGGAAGGCGCAGTTTGCCACGATGCTCGTCCCGCTGGTCGTCTACGGCTACATGTTCTTCGCCAAGCACCAGCCGATGCCACAGACCGAGCGCGTGCAGCGGGGTGAAAGCACCGGCTCGATGTTCGCCGCCTGCCTCGCCCCGGGTTTTCTCCTGATGGTGATCTGCATGTTCATGACCGCGTCGACCGAACTGGGCTCAACCCAGTGGATCCCGAACATTCTTGGGCATGCCGGGGTGTCAGGAATCCTCGTCCTGGTGTGGATCAACGGCCTGATGGCAGTCGGGCGGATGTTCGCCGGTCCTTTTGTGCACCGGCTTTCGCCCATCGGCATGCTCGTCATGAGCGCCATCCTTTCCACCATCGGCCTCTATGCCATGAGTCACGCGAGCGGGACGATGCTCTTCGGCGCCGCGACGATCTTCGCCTTCGGCGTGTGTTTCTTCTGGCCCACGATGGTGGGATTTGTTGCCGAGAACTTCCCGAAGACGGGCGCGCTCGGCCTCGCCGTCATCGGCGGCGCCGGCATGCTGAGTGTCAGCTTTGTGCTGCCGGAAATTGGCCGCTGGTATGACAAAGGCATTGCCCTCCGGCTGCCGGCCGGGGCCACGGCGGAGAGCCTCCCGGTCGCCCAGCTGGGCGACATCCAGGCTGCCGCGGGTCTGCATGCGCTCGGCAACGTCGCCGTGCTTCCGGCGGCACTCACGGTCATTTTCATCCTGATCGCCGTCCTGCGCAAGAAGAAGCCGGCGGCGGCCTGATGGCCGCAAGTGATGAATTGCCAAGTTTCAAGTAACAAGAGGCACCAGCCGGTTCCGCTCGGTTTCTTGTTACTTGTCCCTTGTAACTTGTAACTTCAAAACTCCCACCATGCCCCGCCCGATCACCCTCTTCACCGGCCAATGGGCCGACCTCCCCCTCGCGCAGCTCGCCCCGCTCGTCAAGCGGCTCGGCTACGACGGCGTCGAACTCGCCTGCTGGGGCGACCATTTCGACGTCGACGCCGCCGCGACGTCGCCGAAATACGTGAAGGAGAAATGGGAACTGCTGTCCGACCACGGGCTGACCTGCTTCGCCGTCTCGAGCCACCTCGTGGGCCAGGCGGTGTGCGACCTCATCGACGGGCGCCACAAGTCGATCCTGCCGCCCGATGTCTGGGGCGACGGCGACCCCGAGGGCGTGCGCCGGCGCGCGGCGAAGAAGCTCGCGCTGACCGCCAGGGCCGCACGCGCCTTCATGAACGCGAAGCCGGGCCGGAAGGCGGGCGACAGGACCCCCGCGATTGTGAACGGCTTCACCGGCTCGTCGATCTGGCACTCGCTCTACGCGTTCCCGCCCACCTCGCAGGAATACTGGGAGAAGGGTTACCAGGATTTCGCCCGGCGCTTCGGCCCGATCCTCGAGGAGTTCGAGAAGCAGAATGCCAATTTCGCCCTCGAGGTGCATCCGACGGAGATCGCGTTCGACATCGCCAGCGCCGAGCGGGCGGTGGCGGCGGTCAAGGGGCACAAGCGCTTCGGCTTCAACTACGACCCGTCGCACCTCGGCTACCAGGGGGTGGACTATGTGAAGTTCATCCGCACCTTCGGCCCGCGCATCTTCCACGCGCACATGAAGGACGTGTGGTGGGGCCACGGGGACGGCACCGTCGGGACCTTCGGCGGCCACGTGAGCTTCGGCGACGCCCGCCGGGCGTGGGATTTCCGCTCCGTCGGCCGCGGCGACATCAACTTCGAGGAGATCATCGTCGCGCTGAACGACGTCGGCTACGCCGGCCCGCTTTCCGTCGAGTGGGAGGACATCCGCATGGACCGCGAGCACGGGGCCGCCGAATCCTGCGCCTTCCTGCGCAAGCTGGACTTCGCCCGCAGCGCGATCGCCTTCGACGCGGCCTTCGACAAGGAAAACCAGTGAATTGAAGTAGCGAGTAGCGGGTAGTGAGCAGCGAGCATCTTAAGAGGCATTTGTCGTATCACTCGTCACTCCTTACAGCACATCACCCCGGACCTTTCTACTCACTACTCGCTACCCGCTACTCACTACTACTTTCATGTCCATCAAGATTGGCATCATCGGCGCCGGCGGCATGCTGCGCTATCACGCCGCCGGCTTCCGTTCGGCCGGGGCGGAGATTGTCGCGGTGGCCGACGTCAACGAGGCGGCGGCCCGGAAGGTGGCCGCGCGCGAAGGCATCGCCCGGGCTTTCGGCGATGTCGCCGTCATGCTGCGCGAGTGCCCCGGGATCGACGCCGTGTCGGTCATCGTGCCCAACAAATACCACGCCCCGGTTGCCCTCCGGGCGCTGGCGGCGGGCAAGCATGTCTTCTGTGAAAAGCCGCCGGCGATGAACGCGCGCGAGGCCCGCGCCATGGCGGCGCTTGCGGCAAAGAAGAAGCTGACCCTGATGTTCAACTTCAACAACCGCGCCCGGCCGGAGTCGTACGCGATGATGGACTATGTGCGCGCGGGCCGGGTCGGGCGCATCAACTCGGCGCAGGCGAAATGGATCCGGCGCACCGGCATCCCCGGGCTCGGCGGCTGGTTCACCACCCGGGCGCTCTCGGGCGGCGGACCGCTGATCGACCTGGTGCACATGCTCGATCTCGCCCTCTATTTCATGGGCTACCCCGAGCCGGAATATGTCCTGGCGCAGACCTTCAATGACTTCATCACGGACAAGAACTTCAAGGGCCCGTGGGGCATCCCGGACGTGGCGAAGGGTGTCACGGATGTGGAAAGCGCCTGTCACGGCATGATCCGGTGCAAGACCGGGCAGGTGATCTCGCTGCAGATCTCCTGGGCCGAGATGGTGAAACGCGAGGAGGTCTCCGTGGCCTTCCAGGGCACCAAGGCCGGCGGGCTCGTGCAGCGGCTGTTCGGGATCGACGGGATCGATGCGACGGCGACCGACACCTGCGAGCTTTACGTGCAGGAAAACGGCCGGTCGGTGAACCGTTCCATCCTGACCACGCCGGACGAGACCATGGGCCGCACGCGGTCGGCGGTGAATTTCATCCGGGCCCTCGAGGGCAGTGAGGCGCCGCTGAACACCCCCGACCAGGCGGTCTCCCTGATGCGCATCATCGACGCCGCCTATGGTTCGGCGCGGACCGGCAAGCCGGTGAAATGCTGAGACCGGTCCCGCCCGGCCGACAACGCGGCCCGCACTTTTTTTCTATGAAACTCAATCGCAAACTTCGCATGGGCATGGTCGGCGGCGGCCGCGGCGCCTTCATCGGTTCCGTCCACCGCATGGCCGCGCGGCTGGATGGCGAGATCGATCTCGTGGCCGGGTGTTTCTCGGCCGATCCCGTCAAATCGAAGGCCTCGGGGGCCGACTTTTACCTCGATCCGTCCCGGGTCTACGCCACCTACCAGGATCTGGTGCGCGGGGAATCCGCCCTGCCGGCGGACCGGCGCATCGACTTCGTCTCGATCGTGACGCGCAACAACACACACTTCGCCGTGGCCAAGGCCTGCCTCGAGGCGGGCTTTCACGTCGTGTGCGACAAGCCCCTGTGCTTTACGCTCGCGGAAGGCCGCAAGCTGCGGGAGATCGTGCGGAAGACCGGGCTGGTTTTTGCCCTCACTCACAACTACACCGGCTACCCGATGGTGAAGGAGGCGCGGGCGTGGGTGCGCAGCGGCAAGCTCGGGCGCATCCTCAAGGTCGTCGCCGAGTACCCGCAGGGCTACGCCATCTCGGCCTTGGAGACGTCGGCGGACACCAAGATTTCCAACTGGCGGATGGACCCGGCCGTGGCCGGGCTCTCGAACTGCATGGGCGACATCGGCACCCATGCGCACAACCTCGTGCGCTATATCACGGGCCTGGAGATCGATGAAATCTGCGCCGAGCTCTCGACCTTCATCCCCGGCCGGCCGCTCGATGACGACGGCAACTGCCTCATCCGCTTCGCCGGCGGTGCCCGCGGCATCCTCTACGCCTCGCAGGTCTCCAGCGGCGAGGAGAACAATCTCAACATCCGCGTCTTCGGCACCAAGGGCTCGCTCCAGTGGTTCCAGGAGAATCCGAACGAGCTCTACTTCAAGAAGGCCGACGCGCCGGCGCAGACCTACCGGCGCGGCAACAGCTACGTCAGCGCGGCCGCGCAGGGTGCCACGCGCACGCCCTTTGCGCATCCCGAGGGCTTCATCGAGGCCTTCGCCAATGTCTACCGCGCTGCGGCGACGGCGATCGCCGACGCCGCAGCCGGGCGCAAGGCGCCGAAGGAAGGTTACGATTTCCCCACCGTGGACGACGGCGTGGCCGGGCTGGCGTTCATCGAGTCCGCCGTGAAAAGCTCGAAACGCGGGGCGAAGTGGGTGAAGTTCCCGAAGGTCTGAATTCTGACTGGGACCTGTTTGCAAAAAATTTCATTACGGGAAATCGCTTGGGAAAACGTGAATAACCCAACACACCCCGTCGCTGCGCGCCACCCCTCTCGAGAGGGGACCCAGACCAGCAGTTAATCCCCTCTGGAGAGGGGTGCCCGGCAGGGCGGGGTGTGCTGGCTTTTGATGACACGCCCTGGACTCGCTTGGTTGTGGGAGCCTGCAAGCAGGCTTCGACAAGGAAAACCGGTCTGTGAAAATTGTTTACCCGTGGCGGCTTTCCGCTTCGCTCACGGCCATGTCCAAGTGGCTCCTCGTCGACGGCTTCAACATGGCGTTCCGCGCTTTCTACGGGATGCCGGAGCTGACCCGCGCCGACGGGTTCCCCACCGGGGCGTTGCACGGCTGGGTCAAGACGATGTGGCGGCTCCAGGACCAGGAGAAGCCCGACGCCATGCTGGTCTTCTTCGACCTCGGCGGCTCGCAGGACCGCCTGGCGCTGCATCCGGAGTACAAGGCGCAGCGCAAGGACACGCCCGAGCCGCTGGAGCGGCAGATCCCCGTCATCAAGGACCTGACGCGGGCGATGGGCTTGGTCGGCATCGAACTCGAGGGGGTGGAGTCGGACGACCTCGTGGCCTCGCAGGCCCGGGCGCTGGCCAATGCGGGGCACGACGTGCTGATCGTGAGTGCCGACAAGGATTTTGCGCAGTGTGTTGACGAACGGATCAAGCTCCTGCTGCCGCCACCGACCGCCAACCCCAAGTTCGGGTGGCGCGTGCTTGACGCGGCGGGGGTGGTCGAGAAGTTCGGCGTGCCGCCGGCATCGATCGCCGAGTACCTCGCCTTGATCGGCGACACCTCGGACAACATTCCCGGCATCAACGGCGTCGGCCCGAAGACGGCGGTGAAATGGTTTGAGGAATTCAAGACCCTGGAGGGGATCATCGCCCATGCGGCGGAGCTGAAGCCCGAGCGCTTCCGTCCGGTGGTGGCGGAGCAGGCCGACCGGCTGCGGCGCAACCTGAAGCTGACGACCCTCCGGACCGAGTCACCTATGCTGCACGTGGGACCCGGCGAGCCGGCGGCGTCGAGGCTGTTCGCGCTGCTCGAGTCGCTGGAGATGAAATCCAGCCTGGAGGAGGCGAGGGGGCGGTACTCCGGGCAGGCTGAATTGTTCTGAGCTGGATCTGGCTTCATATCCTGTTCATGGGGGGGACCTGACAACCGTTTGGTTTTCCCGTGTAGGAGCCTGCTTGCAGGCGATCCGAACGCCGGCGGTCGGATCACGCGCTGAATCGCCTGCAAGCAGGCTCCTACAACCGAATAGCCCTGGCCGAGTGTCAGGCCGGCGGGGCGCCCGGCAAAAGCTTGCCATGCGACGGAGGGCGCGGAGAATGTCGGCCAAGGACCCACCCCCATGGACAAAAACGAGTTGATGAGGAAAATCACCGAGAAGGTCGGCAAGGAGAAGGCGATCGATCTCGTCATACAGGCCTACAACACGGAGCTGCTGACCACGATGCTCAACCGCATGGAGGAAGGCCGGTCGAAGATGATCGGTCAGTTCAAGCGGCGCGACCACCTTGAGGACGCCCTGCGGCGCGTGCTGGAAGTCTGCGATCTGACGGTGTAAAAAACTGAGGACGGAGAACAGACGACAGAGGACTGAAAGAAACGGACTGATGATAGCGGCAGAGGACGGAGGACAAAAATCAAATCACACGGGCCAGCATGATCACGTGCAAATCAGCCACTTTACTGAGCTTCGGGTGTATTGTGGTTCTTTTGAACTGGCCGGACGGATTGCCAGCTCTCCAAGCGATGGCCGCCTGACGAACGCTACTCTTTGACAGATCAGCTCAGGCGTTCCTCCCGCTCGGTGGGCGCGAATATCTCAGAGGCATGGGGCAAGCGGCGGTATGATGCTCATTACTTGAGCAAACTGTCGGACGCCGACGCTGAAAACCACGAAACCGAGCCTTGGCTTCTCACAGCAAAACGGGACGGTTACTTATCAGTGTCGGAATTCGCCGAGCTACTGGAGGTCAGGAAAGATGTCGGTCGGATGCTGGGTGCAATGCTGCAGGCCCCGGGCCCTTCCTGCTGAAGTAACAACCAACCCCAGCCCGCCGTGTCAGTCCTCTGTCTTCTGCAATCCGTCCTCCGTATTCCGTGCTCCGTGCTCCGCGCCTGGCTTACTTGGTCGCGCCAGCAGCCGGCGGCTCGAAGATGTAGCCGATGCCGTGGACGGTCTTGAAGCAGTCGAGCGAGAGGCCGTTCTGGTCGAAGGCCGCGCGGACCTTGACGATGTACTGGTCGAGCGAGCGGCTGCGGATGTCGGCGTGGATGCCCCAGACGGAATGGATGAGCTCCTTGCGGGTGATGACGACGGCGACGTGCGTGTGCAGGTAGGCGAGGATGCCGAGCTCCTTGCGGCCGATCTTGTGCACCGTGCCGTTGGGAAAATGGATCTCGAGCCGGTCGGGATGGATCTTCGTGCCGAGGAAGTCGAACGGGCCGTCGGTGGTGCGGACGTTCTTGGTGACGTGGAAATCGGCCTTGGACTCGGAGCGGCGGAGGACGGCGTGGATGCGCGCGATGAGCTCGGCGTAACTGAAGGGCTTGGTGATGTAATCGTCGCCGCCCATGTTCAGGCCGCGCACCTTGTCCTCCTCCATGCTGTTGCCGGTCAGGAAAATCACCGGGACATTGATGTCCTGCTGCTTGATTTCGCGCAGCAGATCAAAGCCGCTCGAGTCGGGCAGGGTGATGTCGAGCAAGAGCAGGTTGGCGAAGTTGTGTTGCAAGAAGCGCAGCGCCGGCGCGCAGCGCGTGTAGGCCTGCACGTTCAACCCGGCCATCTCGAGTTGCTGGGAGATGAGCTTGACCAGTTCTTCCTCGTCTTCGACGACTACGATCAAGGGACGGGGTTCAGCACACATATTGGTGGGGGTTGGTGGAGTGGCAGGATGGTTTTTACAATTCCCAAGGGACTTGTCAAAGCCTTGTTGACGAGTGTTTGGGGAGGGTTGGCGGCGAGAATCCTTGTCATTCCCGGCTTCGAGCCGTTCGCTTCGGGCGATGAAAGTCACCCTCGGGCTCCTGCAACACGCGTGTTCCGCGAATCCGGCGGCGAATCTCAGGAAAACGCTCGCCCTGGCCGAGGCGGCGGCGCGGCGGGGGGCCAGGATCATCTGCACCCAGGAGCTTTTCCGGTCGCAGTATTTCTGCCAGAGCGAGGACCACGGGAATTTCAAGCTGGCGGAGCCGATTCCCGGGCCGAGCACGAGGGCCTTCCAGCGGCTGGCGAAAAAACTCAAGGTCGTGATCATCGCCTCGCTCTTCGAGAAGCGTTCGGCCGGGCTTTACCACAACACGGCGGTCATCATCGATGCCGACGGCAGCCTGCTGGGCATCTACCGGAAAATGCACATCCCGGACGATCCGCTTTATTACGAGAAATTTTATTTCACCCCGGGCGACACCGGTTTTCGCGCCTGGCAGACCAGGTATGGCCGGATCGGCGTGCTCATCTGCTGGGACCAGTGGTACCCCGAGGCCGCGCGGCTGACGGCGATGCAGGGGGCCGAGATCATTTTCTACCCGACGGCGATCGGCTGGCATCCCCGGGAAAAGAAAAAGGACGGGGCGAAGCAGCACGATGCCTGGGAACTCATCCAGCGTTCGCACGGCGTGGCCAACGGGTGCTTCGTGGCGGTGACCAACCGGATCGGCACCGAACGGCCCGTGGGTGGCGACGGCATCGAGTTCTGGGGGCAGAGTTTCGTCGCCGGCACCAGCGGGGAGATCCTGGGCCGGGCCGGTGCGACCCGGGAGGAGATACTGCTGGTTCCGGTGGACCTCGGCTCGGTGGACGTCACGCGCACGCACTGGCCCTTCCTGCGCGACCGCCGGATTGACGCGTATGGGGACCTGACGAAGCGTTTCAGCGACTGAGGTGAAACCTGACCTCCGGGCGGGTTTGTCCGCCAGCGCTTCCGGAGGTCGCACTTCACCCCAAGGCCAATGCAACCCACGACACAATCATCCCCGTCCACGCCCGCTGACCTCGGGTTCAGGATGCCGGCCGAGTGGGAGCCGCAGGCCGCCGTCTGGCTTTCCTGGCCCCACCGCCGCGCGACCTGGCCCGGGCAGTTCCGGCCGATCCCCGGGGCATACGCCGGCTTCGTGGCGCAGATCAGCCGGCACGAAGCGGTGCGCATCAATTGCGCGGCGCCACTGCAGCCGCGGGCGAAGCATCTCTGTGCACTGGCCGGGGCGGACCTGAGACGCATCACCTTCTACAATCACCCGACCAACGACGCCTGGTGCCGCGACCACGGACCGATCTTCGTCAGGAACGACCGGACCGGCGAGGTGGCGGTCACCGACTGGGTGCACAACGCCTGGGGCGGAAAGTATCCGCACTTCGACCTGGACAATCTGATCCCGCCCCGCATCGCCCGGAAGCTGAGGCTGCGGCGGTTTGAGCACGACATGGTGCTGGAGGGCGGCTCGCTCGACGTCAACGGCTGCGGCCTGCTGCTCACGACCGAGCAATGCCTCCTGAACCCGAACCGGAATCCGCACCTGACCCGCGGGCAGATCGAGCGGAACCTGAAGGATTATCTTGGAATCCGTCAGGTGCTCTGGCTGGGGGAGGGGATTGTCGGCGACGACACCGACGGGCATGTCGACGACATCACGCGCTTCTTCAAGCCCGACGGAATTGTCACCGCGATCGAGCCCAACCGCCGCGATGCCAACCACCGGCCGCTCGCGGAAAACCTCGAGCGGCTCCAAGGTTTTCGCACGAAGGCAGGAAGGAAATTCGAGATCGTCACCCTGCCGATGCCCCGGGCCTTTGGTTTTCAAGGCCGGCGGGTGCCGGCGAGCTATGCGAATTTCCTGGTCATCAACGGTGCGGTGCTCGTGCCGCAGTTCCGTCAGAAACAACGCGATGCCGCGGCGTGCGCCATACTCGGGGATTGCTTCCCGGGCCGGGAAATCATTCCCCTTGATTGCTATCACCTGATCTGGGGCCTCGGCACGCTGCACTGCCTCTCGCAACAACAACCGGCCTGACGGGTCAGATACCCACCGAATATGAAAATCATTTCCTTGGCCGCCCTCTGCGCGACCGTACTGTTGGCCGGCTGCGATTCCATGTCCACCCGCGTGGAAGACCGTTTTACCGCGGTGCCACCGCATACGCGGATCTTCGCCGCGGGCATGAAGACGGTTTACGAGGCCGCCCAGCAGGCCGTGAAGAATGTCGGGCTGCTGGTCGGCCGCAAGTCGATCGCGGATGGCCGCATCGAGGCCTACGCGGGGATCCGCGGCGGCGATGAGGTTCGCGACACCCGCCAGACCACCCTGAACATCCGGCTGATTGCCACCGACGACGGGGATACCCGGGTGGAATTGCTCGTCAGCGAGAACACCGAGGGGAGTTTCCCCGGGGGCGTCAGCAAGCAGGATTTGCGCGAGCATAGCCTTTACGAGCTCTATTACACTGCCTTGCAGCAGGTACTGCTGGAAAGCGGGGCGGTGAAAGCTCCGGCAAAACCCTGATTTTTCGCTTGCCGGTGACAGGGAGATCGGGGACTTTCGACCCCTTTCGCGGCGTTCTTGAGTCAAGCCGGTGTTGCCGCGACGCTCCCACCGGCTTGTTCGACAGTCCAACCCTCAACCCACGGATCCCTCGGGATCCAAGCCGGAAGCCGTGCGCCCTGGAGCAAACGCCCGACGTTCCGACCCCAGTCATCATGAGTTCGTTAATGCAAGACCTGCTCGCCCAGAGCTCCTTCGACAAGCTGAAGGAAGGCTCCATCGTCTCGGGCGTCATCACTGAAATCCGCGCCAATGAGGTAGTCGTCGACATCGGCGGCAAAGCCGAGGGCGTCATCTCCGCCAACGAATTCGCCGACCTCGGCGAATTGCAGATTGGCTCCACCATCGAGGTCATCCTCGAGAAGCTCGAGGACAAGGAGGGCAATCCCATCCTGTCCTACGAACAGGCCCAGCAGAAGAAGAACTGGGAAAACATCCTCCAGAAGTGCCAGGAGGGCGCCGTCGTCGCCGGCCGCGTCAAGGCCAAGGTCAAGGGCGGCCTGATCGTCTCGATCGGCGTCGATTCCTTCCTCCCCGCCTCGCACATCGACATCCAGCCGCCGAAGAACCTCGACCAGTACGTCGGCCAGACCTACGACTTCAAGGTTCTCAAGATCAACCACGAGCGGCAGAACATCGTGCTCTCCCGCCGCGAGCTCATCGAGGAGCAGCGCGTCAACAAGCGCCGCGATCTGCTCGAGAAACTGCAGCCCGGCCAGATCCGCAAGGGCGTGGTCAAGAACATCACCGACTTCGGCGCGTTCATCGACCTCGACGGCATGGACGGCCTGCTCCACATCACCGACATGAGCTGGGGCCGCATCGGCCACCCGTCCGAGATGCTGAAGCAGGGCGAGGAGATCGAGGTCATGATCATCGACATCAACCGCGAGAAGGAGCGGGTGTCGCTCGGCCTCAAGCAGACCAAGAACAATCCCTGGGACAACATCGACCACAAGTTCCCCGTCGGCTCCAAGATCCACGGCAAGGTGGTCAACCTCGTCCCGTACGGCGCGTTCATCGAGCTCGAGCCGGGCGTCGAGGGCCTCGTCCACATCACCGAGATGTCCTGGACCAAGCGCATCAGCAAACCCTCCGAGCTGCTCAAGGTCGGCCAGGAGCTCGATGCGGTCGTCCTCGGCATCCAGAAGGAGGAGCAGAAGATCTCGCTCGGCCTCCGCCAGCTCGAGCCCAACCCGTGGGACATGGTCCGCCACAACTACCCGGTGGGCGCGCGCGTCCGCGGCAAGGTGCGCAACATGACCACCTACGGCGCCTTCGTCGAACTCGAGGAAGGCATCGACGGCATGGTGCATGTCTCCGACATGTCCTGGACCCGCAAGATCAACCACCCGTCCGAGATGCTCAAGAAGGGCGACGAGGTGGACGCCATCGTCCTCGACGTCGATCCGAACCAGCAGCGCATCAGCCTCGGCATGAAGCAGCTCGCGACGGATCCGTGGACGGACATCGATGCCTACTTCCGCATCGGCGACGTCGTCCCGGGCGTGATCTCCAAGATCACGACCTTCGGTGCCTTCATCGAGCTGAAGGACGGCATCGACGGCCTCGTGCACATCAGCCAGATTCAGGAGGACCGCGTCGACAAGGTGAAGGATGTCCTGAAGCCCGGCCAGGAGGTGCAGGCCCGCGTCATCAAGATCGACCGCGAACAGCGCCGCATCGGCCTGAGCATCAAGGCGGCCAACTATTCGGCCGACCAGCTCGCGCAGGAGACGGCGACCTACGACCAGTTCGCCAAGAACACCGGCGCTTCCGACATGACCAACCTCGGCGACATCTTCGACGAGGCGTCCAAGAAGGAATAAGCTCACCGGCCCCCGGCCGGCCGAAGTTAAACTTCGAACCAGATTCAAGGGCGTCCCGTGAAAACGGGTCGCCTTTTTTATTGGCGGGGCGCATCCTTCCGCCTTCGCCCGCTATGGCGGACCGGCCGGATGAGCCGATGCTGGCTGGTGCTACGCCCTGGTTCAGCGTCCTTGAGTGACTGCCTTGGGGTGCTTTGACTTCACCATTCAAGTGCCGTTGAACTCAACCCATCGCCTGAAAAACGGATTGTCAAAAGCAAGTTTGGAATCAATGCGCACGAGATGCTGCTTGTGCTCCAGCCCCACAATGGCTCGCTGGGCGCTCGACGGCGTCTTGATGCCGAGTTCGCGCAGGGTCGCGGCAGCGAGCGGCTGTTTGCCGGCGGCTACCGCTCTCATCATCAGCCGTTGCGCCGTGGCCATCTCCCGCCAGTAGGCCCCGAATTCAGTGTTTAACTCGACCAGGGCGATGGCGTCGAACCCCGCATGGACCACGCCATCTGTCCGACCCGCAGCCGCCATGTCGAACACCACCTTTGCCAGGCGAACCACATCACCGGTGCATGGCCCCGCCATCGCCACAATATCCTGGCCGTAAGCAAAGCGAGCCAGACCGCCGATCTTCGCCCGACGTTGAATCCAGTCCGCCAAATGGGCTGGCTCGATGGGACCGACCTCGAGTTGGGTGAGCTGCTTGAAGAAGGCGGCGTCTGGCGAGGTCATCCACTTGACGAGACGGTGGTCCGAGCCGGAGAACAGGAAATTGACGTTCCGGTGCCCCTGGATGATGCCACGCAACTGCCAGGCGGCGCGCGACCCCATCAATATCTGGATGTCCTGGAATTCGTCGAGGCAGATGGTCCACGGCTTGTCCATGATTCCGGCCTGCTCGTTCAGGTAGTTGAGCACATCTTCAAGGGTATGCACCCCGTCTTCGGGCTTGAGCTCGCCAGACAGGGTGACCCTTCCGGCGGCCAGTGCGACCGTCTTAAAATGCTTTTTGGCGATACCGAGCACCTTGCCCAGGAGTCCCGGCTCCTCCGCCGGTGGGGCAGACTCGAGCAGCTTTTTTGCCAGCTCCGGCAAGCTGGCGGCTTTCGATACGTCGCAGTAGAGGAAAGTCGCGCCCGCCTTCTGGGCGGCGTTTTGCATGAGCGAGGTTTTGCCTGTCCGCCGCCGCCCATGGATGAGCATGCGTCGGTTGCGTTCACTCATGAACGCGATGATCCGGGGCATGATGGCCTCGCGATCAGTAAAGGCCCATCGGTCGCTGGGGGATTCAAAGAAGAACGGATTGCTGGCCTTGCTCCTCATGCTGCCAGCGTGGGGTCCGGCAAGGTCAGGTCAATGGTATTACGCAATAGTGCGTAACGCACCTATGCGTAACGCGGGATCGGGTAATCAGCGCTCAAGCCCAAGGTTGCATCCGGCGGAGAAAATCTTCCTGCGCCGCAAGCTTGGCCGCCAATGCTGGTGGAGAACGGGGCCTCTGCGCCCACTAACCTAGGCCAGCCCCTGGCGGCCTCGTCTCGTCTGGGGCGGCTCACCCGGCCAGCCGGGCGCTGCATCCTTATTGCCAAACAGCAGCATGAATTTGATTCCTTCCCGCCCAAATCCGGTTAGAGATTGCCCGGGCAAATAGTCACCCCTCCGGCTCGCAAATCCGGGGCAACTCCTCCTGCCGGTCAATCAATCCAACAGATGAACACCACCATGCTTTCGCCCCAATCAGCGACGAAATTGGCCGCCACCCGCGGTTCACGGCTCCAGCGGTCCTTGCTGGCGGCCACGATGATCGCAGGGCTGGGACTGCTGCCCTTCATGGCCGGTTGCTCGGCGCCCGCGGCGGCGATGCCGGTGAAGGAAGATGCCAAGCCCCAGGAGGTGTTCACACTGCAGGAAGGCGATGTCGTGAAGATCGCCTTCCCCGGTGCGCCCAATCTCGATTCCACGCAGACCGTCCGGCGGGACGGAAAAGTCAGCATGGCTCTGGTCGGCGAGGTGCAGGTCAGCGGCCGCACGCCGACCGAGCTTGAGCAGGATCTGCTCAAGCTTTACTCGAGCCAGCTGGTATCCAAGGAGGTCTCGGTGACCGTGGTTTCCTCGTCCTTTGCGGTCTATGTTTCCGGCGCGGTGCTGCGTCCCGGCAAGATCACGTCGGAACGCGCCATGACGGCGCTCGAGGCGATCATGGAAGCCGGTGGCTTTGACACTGCGAAGGCGGACATGACGGCCGTCAAGGTCATCCGCCAGGAAGGCGGCGGCACGAAGAATTATTCCCTGGACCTGAAAAAAATCCTCGATGGCCAGTCGAACGAGCCTTTCTACCTGAAGCGCTCGGATATCATCTTCGTCCCGGAGAAGTTCTCCTGGTTTTGAGCCGGCCCGGTCGCAGGCGGCTTCATACCGACAGCGTAGGTCAGCGAGCTTCATCCTTCGCCACGGCTGTCGGACGACAGGCGCTCGCGCCCTTTGGACGCATACAGGCAGGCTGATGTGGAGCGACACAATGGCCATGCTGCAGTGCGCCGTAGGGCTGGACCTTGGTCCAGCCCACTACGTAAAGATCACTAGAAAACTCATGACGCAGGCGGTGG
>CAYRDN010000063.1:0-19167 GCA_964423065.1 uncultured Oleiharenicola sp.
GGGGGGGGCGCCGCCGGGGTGGACCGGCTGCGCCGGGGGGCCTCGTACAGGCGGATGACGTGCCGGCGCTGGTCGTAGCTGATGATTTCGGAATAACGGCCCCAGCTGAGCAGCGTGCGGAAGAGCTGGCGGGGCTTCTCGTGCGGCAGGGCGATGGTCAGCTCGCGGATCAGCTCCTCGTCGGAGAGCAGCTGGTTTTCCTGCACCCGGATCAGGCGGACCAGCAGCTCGAAGATCTTCAGCTTGAGCAGCTGCTCGCGCACGATGCGCTTCTGCTCGCCGGTCGCGGCGGCGAGCGCCTCGTGGCCCAGCGGGGTGATCTCCACGTCCTGCCCCGGGGTGCGCACGAGCCCGAGCAGCTCGGCGGCCTTGACCAGCCGCACGACGGAGCCGAATTCCTTGCCCAGGCGCTCGGCGAGCGCGAACACGTCGGCGGCTTCATGGTCGATCAGGCCGAGGAGGCCGAGCACTTCGGCGGGCGTGACATACGGGATGGAGACCGGCGCGATGCGACGGCGGTTCTCGTCCACCTTGGTCGAGACCTTGCCGGTCTCGCCGCCCGCGGCGTCCGGCAGGTTGGTGTGGGTGAGGATGCGGTGGAGGTTCTCAACGGCGGCCCGGAATTCCGGGGAATCGGGGTCGCGCGGGTAGGGCATGGTGACGGGCACGACCACATCCACCCGGCCGGGGTTGGCCGCGAGCAGGACAATCTTGGTCGCGAGGAACACGGCCTCGCTGATGTTGTGCGTGACAAACACCATGGTGCGCAGCGGGTGGTCGGGGCTGGCGAGGAGACGGGCGATTTCGTTGCGGAGCGTCTCGGCGGTCAGGACGTCGAGCGCGCTGAAGGGCTCGTCCATGGCCAGCACCTCGGGGTTGGCGATGAGGGCGCGGGCGATGCCGACGCGCTGCTTCATGCCGCCGGAAAGCTCGCGCGGGTAGGAATACTCGTAAGCGCCGAGGCCGACCGTGGCGAGGACCTGCTCCAGCCGGGCCGACTGCTCGGCGGGCGCCAGCGCCTCGACCGGCAGCAGGATGTTGCCCCGGACCGTCAGCCAGGGGAAAAGCGCGAAATTCTGGAACACCATCGAGACCCCCGGGGAGACCCCGGTGAGCGGCGCGCCCTTCCAGAAGACCTCCCCCTGGCTGGGGGTGATCAGGCCGGCCATGATGCGCACGAGGGTGGACTTGCCGCAGCCGGAGGGCCCGAGCAGGGCGACGGCCTCGTTGCCACAAATGGCGAGGTTGATGTCGGAGAGGACCAGCTCGGACTCGTGGCCGGCCGTCTGGCCGTACTCGTGGGACACGTGGCGGACCTCGATGAGCGGGGGGGAGGAAGGTTCGGGCATGGGATCAGAGGCCGAAGCGGCAGCGGCTGTCGGCGAGGGCCTGGAGCTTTTTCCAGAGGGTGCGGTTGATGCCGACCACCACCACGGCCATGATGAGCACGGCGGCGGTGAGCTTGGGGAAGTCGCCGGCGTCGGTGGCCCGGCTGATGAGCGCGCCGAGGCCGGTGGCCTGGTAGAGTTTGCCGCCGGTGTTCACATATTCGGAGACGATGGTGGCGTTCCAGGCGCCGCCGGCGGCGGTGACCCAGCCGGTGATGAGGCCCGGGAAGATCGCGGGCAGGAGGAAGCGCGTCCACTGCCGCCAGCGGTCCAGCCGGAGCAGGGTGGCGCAGCTGACGATGTCATTGGGGAGGGCGGCGGCGGAGGCGGCGACATTGAAGAGGATGTACCATTGCGTACCGAGGAGAATGAGGATGATCGAGCCCCATTGCAGCGTGCCGCCCACGAGCAGTACCAGGCCGAGGATCCACGGATAGATCATCGGTGCGGGGAAGGAGGCGGCGAACTGGATGAAGGGCTGCAGCCGGCTGGAGAGCCGCGGGTTCAGCCCGATCCAGACGCCGACGGGAACCGTCCAAAGGGTGCCAAGGGCGACGGCGGCCAGCACGCGGCCGAAGGTGATCACCGTGCAATAGAGGATCTCGAACCAGTCGCGCGGGGGCACCAGAGCCAGCAGCAGGGCGAGTCTCACCCCGCCCCAGGCCAGTCCCGCCAGGAGCGCGGTGACAAAAACCCGATAACCCCAGCGGGCCGCACCGGATGCGGCGGGCACGGGCGGCGCCGCGGCCCCGGCCGGTGGCCGGCCCGGCAGGGTCAGAAAACGCCGGCGCAATTTCTCCAGGATCCCTCCCGCCAGCCCGGCGAAATGGGAGCGGGCGAGCCACAGCTGGAAGGAGGACGGGGGGAGGGCGGTGCCGGCGAAATCGTCGAGCTTGAAGCGCCGCGACCACACCACCAGCGGCCACCACACCAGCCGGTCCACCGCGAGGATGATCACGCCCATGGCGACGATGCCACCGATCTGGGCGCGGACGTCGCCCCGCTCGATGGCCACGCTCATGTACGAGCCGATGCCGGGCACGCGAAAATCCTGGTCACCCAGCCGGAAGGCCTCGGTGATGCTGAGGAAGAACCAGCCGCCGGCCATCGACACCATGCTGTTGTAGAGCAGGCCCTGGGCGCCGACGGGCAGCTCGATGCGCCAGAAGCGGTGCCACCAGTTGAAGCCGTAGAGCTGGCCCAGCAGGCGGTATTCCGCCGGCACCGCGCGCAGGGAGTCATGGTAGCTGAAGGTCATGTTCCACACCTGCCCGGTGAAGATCATCAGGACACAGGCCAGCTCCAGCCCGGTGTTGCTGTGCGGAAAGATCCCGACGAGGAAGAGCACAAGCCCCGGCAGGAATCCCAGCACCGGAACGCTCTGGAGGACATCGAGGGCGGGCAGGAGGAAGCGGCGCGAGCGCAGGTCGTAGTAGGCCCAAGAGGCGACCAGCAGGGAGAAGAGCAGCGAGAAGAAATAGGCGATCCAGCCCCGCGCGAGGGAGAACAGCATGTACTTGGGCAGCGCCGCCGGGGAGAGGTCGATATCCACCATGGTGCGCAACGGCTGCTTCCATTGGGAAGCGATGCTGGCGACGCCGACCAGCAGCGCGCCGAGGGCGAGCAGGACACAGACGTCGATCCACCAGGCGGAACGCGGAGGGTCAGGGTTGGGAGGTCGCTGGCTCAAGATGCTGATGCAAAGCGCGGCGGCATCACGCTCAAGGAGAAAGCGGTCGGGTGCGGACCGGCCGGCGTTAATTAGCAGGCAAGCTCGGCGCTATGAATTTCCGACGCCGGCAACCGCGACTCCGCGAGGACGGTCCGGGCGATGGCCCGCGCGGCCGTTGGCCGGGCCAGCCGGCCGAGGTTGGTGCGCCAGTGCTGCCACAGCCGGGCGTCGTGCGCGAACAGGCGCTGCAGGGTCGAGACGATCTCCGCCGGCGTCTCCGCCAGCGCCCCCGCGTCGTGGCGGCGGATGAGCTCGTAATTGCCCTCCTCCTGTCCGGGCACAATCTGGCTGACCAGCAGCGGGCAGAGCGCGTTGATGGATTCCTGGGTGGTGGCGCCACCGGCCTTGCTGATGACGACGTGGTGGGTCATCAGGAGCTCGGGGATGCGGTTGGTCCAGCCCAGCACTTCGGCCGCGGCGGGGGCGCCGCGGGCCAGGTCGGCCAGTTCCTGGCGCAGCGCCTCGTCGCGACCGGCGGTGAAGGTGAGGTGCCACTCGCGGTGCTGGAGGAGGGCGCGCGCGATCGCGACCGCCTCGCGGCGGCCCGAGTTGATCATGAAGAGCACCCGGCGCCGCGGATCCCCTGCCGGGTCCGGCGGCTGCCAGTGCGCCGGCCGGTCGGCGAAGGCGGAGGCGACGGGAAAGCCGCTGACGTGGACCCGCGCGGGCGGCACACCTTGGCGGTGCAGAAAGGCGGCGGAATCGTGATCGGTGACGAACCAGCCGGCCGACGGAGTGCGGTACCAGAGCGAATTGATGGTGAGGGCATCCGTGATGATGGTGTAGTGCGGGCCGAACACCCGGCCCTCGTGCCGCAGCTGGTTGAGCAGCCAGCCGTACACGGGGTAGGTGGAGCAGATGGCCGCCGGCTGTTTTTCCTCAAGCAGGCGGCCGAGCAGCCGGCGGTGGCTGGCCAGGGCGCCGAACATGCCGGCCGCGCGCGGCGACTCGTCGAGCCAGCGGTACACCCGGCTCCAGATTTTCGGGGCGGTGTTGATCAGCCGGAGGTAGCCGCGGCGGGAGAGGTCGTTGAGGCGCGGAGCGCGGAGGGCGAACACGTCGACCAGCTCGGCGTCGATCCCGGGCTGCCCGTTGAAGGCGCCCTGCAGGGCGCGGGCGGCGCTGTTGTGGCCTTCGCCATAGCCGGCGGTGAGGATCAGGATCTTTTTCATGGTGGCTGGCGGTGGAGGCGGGACGATCAGTCCCGCGGGCTGCCGGGTGGGCGCCGCAGGCCTCGCGGGACCAATGGTCCCGCCTCCAAGAATACAAAGGAAGCGGTCTGCAATCCGGTCACGCGAGGACGGGCATGGTCAGCGGCTCCTCGCTTTCCTCGGCCGGGTTGGCGGAGGGCTGGGGTGCGGGGAACCGGGCCACGAACTCACGGTAGGTGATGAGCTCGAGGCGGCCGTCGTGATGCTCGACGATGGCGGTCAGGGACTCGACCCAGTCGCCGGAGTTGAGGTAGTGGATGTCGCCGATCATCTTGTCCGCCGGGGTGTGGATGTGGCCGCAGATGACGCCGGTGCAGCCGCGTTCGCGGGCGAGGTTGGCGATCTGGTCCTCGAACTTGCCGACGAAGCTGACGGCCTGCTTGACGCGGGCCTTGATGGCCTGGCTGAGCGAGAAATACTCCTTGCCGCGGAGGGCGCGGAACCAGTTGTAGCAGCGGTTGAGGCGGAGCAGGAGCGCGTAGCCGGCGTCGCCGAGGTGGGCGAGGATGACCATGTGCTTGATGACGCCGTCGAACACGTCGCCGTGGAGCACGAGGTAGCGGCCCCGCGGGGTCTCGAGCACGCATTCCTCGACGAGCCGCAGGTGCTCGAACTGCAGGGGCAGCAGCCGGCCGAGGAAATCGTCATGGTTGCCGCGCAGATAGACGACCGCGGTGTCGCGCTTCTGGATCATGGTCAGGACGCGGCGCACGAAGCGGGTGTGGGCCTTGGTCCAGGCGCCGCCGCGGCGCAGGCGCCAGCCGTCGATGATGTCGCCGTTGAGGATGAGGCGCTCGCAGCGGACATGCTTGAGGAAGTGGGTGACCTCCTCGACCTTGCTGTGCGGGGTGCCGAGATGGATGTCGGACACGATGACGGTGCGGACCTTGAGGGTGGATTTGCTCATGGGCGGGAGGGGGCGGGGAGTTTTCGATTCGCGATTTCCGATGCCCGAGCGGCCGGCGCGGCGTGGTGGCTGGACGCGGCCTCGGCGAGGTCGGCGGCGAAGCGGTCGATGATGGCGTCCCAGGACAGTTTGCCCACGGCGGCCGGCGCGGCGGCGGCGAGGCGCGCCCGCAGGGCGGGATCCGTCACGAGGCTCACGGCGTGGGCGAGGAAGGCCGCGGCGTCACCCAGGGGGGCCACGAGGCCGTTTTCGCCGTGGCGGATGAACTCATGCGCGGCGGCGTAGTCGAAGGCGCCGACGGCCAGCCCGCTGGCGAGGGCCTCGGTGATGACGTTGCCGAACGTCTCGGTGGTGCTGGCGTGCAGGTAGACGTCGCCCGCGGCGTAGTGGCGGGCGAGGTTGATGCCGGTGTAGAAGCCGGTGAAGACGATGTCGGGCCGCTGGCGCTGGTAGACGGAGAGCATCGGGCCGTCGCCGACGAGGACGAGGCGGGCGCGCGGGGCGGCGGCCCGGATGGCGTCGAAGGCGCGGAAGAGCAGCGGGTAGTTCTTCTCCGCGGCCATCCGGCCGACATGGAGGATGACGGGGTCGCCGGGCGCGGCGCCCCAGGAGGCGCGCAGCGCCTCGTCGCGGCGCGCGGGGTTGAACAGCACGGGGTCCACGCCGCGCGAGAGCAGCCGGAGGTTGGCGTAGCCCTCGGCGCCGAGCCGGGCGAGCAGGGCGCGGGTGGGGACGAAGGTGCGCAGGGTGCGGTTGTGCACGTGGCGGAGCCAGGCGGCGACGACGGGGCGCAGCCAGCCGATGCGGTAGTCGCCGGTGTATTGGTCGAAGTTCGTGTGAAAGCTCGACGTGACGGGAATGCCGAAGGCCCGGGCGGTGGCGATGGCCGAGGCGCCGAGCGGGCCCTCGGTCGCGACGTGCACCAGGTCGGGGCGGTTCAGCGACCAGAGCTGGCGCATGCGGCGGCCGGCGGGGAGGCCGAGCCGGAGCTGCGGATAGCCGGGGATCGGCACCCCGGGCAGCCGCACCTGGCGGCAGGCGACGCGCTGGGTCACGCTGAAGCGGGCGGATTCGTGCCGCTGGCGCGGGCGGATGATGGTGACGCGGTGGCCGCGCTGGGCGAGGCCGTCCACGAGGCGGCCGAGCGTCATGGCGACGCCGTTGATTTCGGGAGAATAGGTTTCGGTGACGAGGACCAGGTTCAATAAGGGTGCCCAGGCGGCGGTGACAGGCCAACCGTCGAGCGCCGGCAGCATGGGGGTCCCTTGTTAACGGTCCGTGTCGGCGCGGTGACGATTGGGTGAACAACCGCCCGGCGGCCGGGGCATGCAAATAGATTAAATAGTAGTTGCGCGGCGCGCGCGAAAGTTTCTAACGTCTTGCTTTTAGATTGATGCAAACCCACGGGCCCAAGCGCATCTACACACCGCAATCGCTCGAATTCTGGTTCGGCCGCCTGGAGGCCGACTGGGAGGGGCAGTTCGACGCGTCCCACGTGGAGCGCGGGCATGAAATGTACCGCGACGGCGAGATCCGCGAGCTGGAACTGGGGGCCAAGGACGCCATCATCCACCGCAAGGTCGAGAAGCGCGAGGAATACGCGGTCATCGAATGGGACGGCGAGGCGATCCGGGTGCGCTCCTCCTCCACGGACGTGCTGCTGGCGAACGCCATCGCGGTGGCCGGCCTGCACGAGATCGAGGAACTGCTCGTCGACGAGATGACGGCCCTGCTCCCGGGCGCCGCGGCCAAGGCCAGCCCGGCCGGCAACGGGCACGGCGCCGCCCACGGCACGAGCGACTCCAAGTCCGACCAGCCCGCGCGCGACCTGCTGCTGAGCTTCACGACCACGGCCGACGGCCTGGTCTTCCTGGCCTACTGGAAGCAGGGCCGCAGCCGGATCCCCGCCCTGGGCAACGCCGCCAACCACCCGACGGCGGCCGAGCGCGCCAAGCTCATCGCGCTGGCGACCTACGCCCGCAAGGCCCACTTCCGCTACAACCAGACCACACACGGCTACGCGCTCGACGCGCTGGCGGACATCCCCGGCTTCCTGCGCGACCTGCTGCCGCACTGGAAAAAGCAGTTTGCGATCGAGCTCGACGTCAAGGTGGGCAACCTGAAACAGGGCGCGCGGGTCATCGAGATCGAGGCCGTGGCGGAGAAACGCAACGGCTCCGGCCTGGATCTCCGCTGGATCTTCCGCGCCGGGGAGAAGCTGCTCACGGAGGAGCAGGCCGCCGCGCTGCTCAAGCACGGCCGCACGCCCATGCTGCTGCCCGACCTCGGCATCGTCACGATGTCGCCGGAGAAGTGGGAGAGCTTCAACCAGTGGCGCCGCAACCTGGAGGACACCTCGGCCGGCGGCGCGCTGCCGCCCTACCTGATCTTTTCGCTCTTCAACGACAGCCGGATCAAGGTCACGCTCGGCGCCGAGCTCGACGCCTGGCGCCAGAAGGTGCTGAGCCCGTCGCCCGCCCCGCCGGCGCTGCCGGAGTTCCTGCGCCAGTACCAGCGCCGCGGCGTCGAGTGGATGCACCACCTCTGCGAGACGGAGTGCCACGGCCTGCTGGCCGACGAGATGGGCCTGGGCAAGACGGCGCAGGTCATCGCCCTGCTGCAGTCGCGGCCGCTCCGCGGCCAGCGCCACCTCGTGGTCTGCCCCGCGAGCGTCGTGCCCGTGTGGCGCGAGGAGCTGGCGCGGTTTTATCCGGAGGCGAAGATCGACACGCTCAAGTCGGGCAACGATTTCACGACCAACAAGGCGCCCTGCATCTGGCTCGCGAGCTACACGCAGCTGCGCAAGCACCGGGCGCTGCTGGACGGCATCGAGTTCGGCTATGCGGTGCTGGACGAGGGCCAGTTCATCAAGAATCCCGACGCCAAGGTCACGCAGGCCTGCTTCGCGATCAAGACCCAGCACCGGCTCGTGCTCACGGGCACGCCGCTGGAAAACCGGCAGCTCGACCTGTGGTCGATCTTCCGCTACCTGCTGCCCGGGCTGCTCGGCTCCCGCGCGGCCTTCGAGACGGCGCTGGTCCAGGACCGCGAGGGCACGATGCACCGGCTGCGGCGGCAGGTGGCGCCGTTCATCCTCCGCCGCACCAAGAACGAGGTGGCGAAGGAGCTGCCGCCCAAGGTCGAGATGGACCTGCTCTGCCCGCTGACCGAGGTGCAGCGCACCGAGTACGCGCGCATCTGCACCGAGGGCCTGGCGCGCCTCGGCGAGGACATCAGCCTCGCGCTGCGGGAGAAATCCTTCGGCTTCCTCGCGCTGCTCACGCGGTTGCGGCAGGTCTGCTGCGACCCCGACCTGCTGCCGTGGCTCAACGCCCCGCTGACGGACAGCGGCAAGCTGCAGCTGCTGATCGAGAAGCTCGCCGAGGTGGTGACCAGCGGGCACAAGGTCGTGATCTTCTCCCAGTTCGTGACCCTGCTCAACCGCGTGCGCACGGCGCTCGACCACCATTACCCGGACCTGCCGCGCTACGAGATCACGGGCATGACGGTGGACCGGCAGAAGCCGGTGCGGGACTTCCAGACCGCGGCGGGCGCGGCGGTGATGCTCGTCAGCCTGAAGGCGGCGGGCACCGGCATCACGCTGCACGCGGCGGACTACGTCTTCCTGCTCGACCCGTGGTGGAACCCGGCGGTCGAGGACCAGGCCATCGACCGGGTGCACCGCATCGGGCAGACCAACACGGTGTTCGTCTATCGCATGGTCACGGCCGGCACGATCGAGGAGCGCATCCAGGCGCTGAAGGTCGAGAAGAAGCAGCTGTTCAACCAGGTCGTCGGCGGGACGACGGGCGACTTCGAGTGGACGAAGCATTTCAGCTCGCTGAACAGCCTGATCCAGCTCAGCGCGGTGGAGACCGGCGAGGCCGAGCAGCTCAACGCGGTGGTGGCGGTCCCGGAGCCGGCCCCGGGCGGGGTTGCGGCCTCCTGAGGCGGCCCGCGGCGCTCAGTCCGTGGCGGCCGCCGGCGGTGGTGGCGCGGGCGCGGCCGGCGTCACGGCCGCAGGCGGCGGCGTGATTTCCGCCGGCGGCGGACCGGCGGGCGGCGCGTCGCTGTCCGCCGGCAGGTGCCTGGTATCATAAAAAATGCGGACACCGGCCTTCTCGGCCGGGAGGAGTTCGCGGGCGCGCAGCAGGGCGCGGCGGGTGGCGGCGACGGGATTGGCCTCGGCCGGGAAGAGGTTGTTCTCACCCAGCTGATCGAGGAGCCCGCTGCGCCGGAGCACGCGGGTGACCGTCGGGTTGCTGCCGCTGATGAGCAGGGACCGGCCGGTGAGCCGGAGATAGTCATGGAGGTTCTCCAGCGCCATCACGGTCGAGGCGTCGAGGTGGTGGGCGTTTTTCATCCGCAGGATGAAGATGCGGATGTCCTGGTTCTCCGCCAGGCGGCGGACCTCCTGCTGGAAGAGGTCCGCGGCGCCGAAGTAGAGGTCGCCCTCGACGTGGATGATGGAGATCTGCGGGTGCGGGCGCTCGTCGGGATGGTGCAGCTCGGCGAGCTGGCCCTCCGGATTGATGGTGTATTCGGCCAGGGTGGGGGTGCTGGTCTTCTGCAGGAACAGGGCGAGCGCCACGCCGATGCCGACGTAGATGGCGGTGTCGAGCTTCAGCAGCAGGCAGGAGACGAGGGTGACGACAAAGACGATGGCGTCGGAGCGGGTGGAGCGGCAGGCGATGCGGATCTGATGCCGGTTGATCATCTTCACGCCGACCCGGATCAGGTGCGCGGCGAGCGCGGCGATCGGGATGAAGTTGAACACCGGTGTCACGAAGAGGAGGACGAGCAGGACGACAAAGCTGCTGAACATCGAGGACATCTGGGTGCGGGCGCCGCTCTGGAAGTTGACGGCGGAGCGGGCGAACGAGGACGAGCCCGGCACGCAGCCGAAGAAGGCGCAGGCGATGTTGGCGGCGCCCATGCCCATGAGTTCCTGGTTCGGCTCGATCTTCTGGCCGCTCTTGCCGGCGAGGGACTTGGTGATCGAGGTGGCCTCGAGCATGCCCAGGATCGAGATGGCGATGGCGGTGCCCGCGAGCTCCGGCAGCAGGTGCAGCTTCCGTTCGCCGAAGTGAAAGCCGGCAAAGGCGGGGATGACCGCATGCAGTGCGCCCTCGTCCTGCACCATGCGGAAGGGCGCGGCCGGGTCCCAGAGGGTGAACAAACGGGCGAGCAGGGCGAGCAAGGCGAGGCCGAGCAGCGCCTCGGGCCAGTGCGGGCGGAAGCGGCGCACGGCCGTGAAGGCCAGCAGGGCCAGCAGCCCGATGCCGAGCGCCCAGGGCTGGATCGCGAGCGTGCCGAGGTTGATCAGGGCCTGCACGACGTTGGTCACGAAGCTTTGGGCCGGCCCGACGTCGTACCCGAGCAGGTTGTGGAGCTGGCTGCCGATCAGGAGGACGCCGATGCCCGTGCTGTAGCCGACGACGACCGAGCGGGAGATGAACTTGGTGATCTCGCCGAAGTTCAGCAGGCCGGCGAGGAACTGGATCAGCCCGATCAGGAAGGCCAGGTAGATGGCGAGCTGCAGCGGCTCGAGGGTGGTGACGCCGGAGTTGGCGGCGATGGTCGCCGCGACGATGAGGGAGATGGAGCTGGTCGGCCCGAAGACGTGGTGGTGGGAGGAAAAGAAGAGCGCGCCGACCAGGCCGCCGATGATGACGGCGGCGATCACCGGCTGCGGCGGCAGGTTCAGAATCAGGGAAAAACCGATGGCCTGGGGGATGGAGACGAGGGTGAGGGTGGCGCCGGCGAGGAGGTCGGCCCGGCATTTCTCCCACGAGTAGTGCCGCAGCTCGGCGACGAAGGGAAATCGCACCTTGAACATCTGTGCGCCCAGGGCGGTCACCTCATCGGTCAGCTCTGATACTTCCGACATGGCCTTCAACGTGGAAAGACCGGCCCTGATGGCGAGTGCATTCTGGCCGGCCCGGGGGCCGAGGCCCGCCGGTGTTTTCCCCGTTTGTCACACGGCCGACACGGAACCGTAACATTGGCCCCCTATGATCGGCACTTTCCCGGCTGTTTGCCGGTGAAATATCCACACAAGCCATCCAAACCCACCCAACATGTTTAAGCGCAATTCCAAACTGTTCGCCACTGCGGCGTTCCTCTGCACCGCCGGCATCGCGCTGGCCCAGGACAGTCAGGCCCTGATCGACACCCTGATCCGCAAGGGCATCATCAACTCCGACGAGGCCAAGGCCATCCAGACCGAAGCCAAGAATGCCGCGAGCCTGGTCTCGACGACGGTCACCGGAAAACTTTATATCGACGTCAGCGACGTCTCGGCGAAGACGGATGCCGGGGTGAAGCAGGATCCGAGCGGCGTGGGCGTGGACGTCAAACGCTTCTACTTCGGGGTGACCCACCAGTTTGACAAGATGTGGTCGGCGAACATCAACACCGACTCGGCGTTCAACGCCACCACCGGGGTCACCAACCTCTTCATCAAGACAGCCTATGTGCAGGCCAAGTTCTCCCCCGAGGCCATCGTGCAGGTCGGCTCCGCGAACGAGCCCTGGATCCCGTTCGTCGAGGACACCTACGGCTTCCGCTACGTGGAGCAGACGGTGACCGATCGGCTCAAATTCGGCAACTCGGCGGACTGGGGGGTGCATTTCCTCGGCACCAACAACATGGTGAGTTACAATTTCTCCGCGGTGAACGGCGGCGGCTACAAGAACCCGACCCGGTCCAATTCCATGGATTTCGAGGGCCGCATCTCGGTCGAGCCGGTCAAGGGCCTGGTCTTTGCCGTCGGCGGCTACACCGGCGACCTGGGCAAGGACAGCAACACGAGCCCGGCGAAGCAGACCGCGACCCGCACGGACCTGCTGGTCAACTACACGACGGACAAGTTCAAGGTCGGCGGCGAATACTTCTCCGAGGACAACTGGGGCCTGACCGCCGCGGCCACCCCGGACAGTGGCGACGGTTATTCCCTCTGGGCGCAGTACAAGATGGACAAAATGTGGTCGGTCTTCCTGCGGTACGACAAGGACAAAGCCAGCAAGGACCTGCACCCGCTGTTCCAGGAGACCTACTATAACTTCGGCGTGCAGTGCTCGGTCATGAAGGGGGTCGACATCTCGCTGGTCTACAAGAACGACAACATCGACCACCCGACCAGCGCGAGCGTGATCACCAGTGCCGAGGAGATCGGCCTATACGCGCAGATCGCATTCTAAGCCATCCATCCCCTGCCTCCCTTTACCATGAAAAAAATCATCCTTTCTTCCCTGCTTGGCCTCTTCGCCGTCACGGCCGCCTCGGCCCAGATGCTCATCAACGGCGCCGGCGCGACCTTTCCCTATCCCATCTACGCGAAATGGTTCAACGAGTACGCCAAGGTCGACCCGTCCGTCCGGTTCAACTACCAATCGATCGGTTCCGGCGGCGGCCAGAAGCAGATCCTGGCCGAGACGGTCGACTTCGGTGCGTCCGACGGCCCGATGTCCGACGAAAACCTGGCCAAGGCGCCCCGCAAGCTGCTCCACATCCCCACCGTGGCCGGCGCGGATGTGATCAGCTACAACCTGCCGGGCAGCCCGAAGCTGCAGCTCGACGGCCCGACGGCGGCGGCGATCTTCCTCGGCACGATCCGCAAGTGGAACGATCCGGCGATCACGGGGCAGAACCCGGGCGTGACCCTGCCCGACCAGGACATCCTGGTCGTCCATCGCTCCGATGGCAGCGGCACGACCTACATCTTCACCGACTACCTGAGCAGCGTGAGCCCGGACTGGAAGGCCAAGGTCGGCAAGGGCACCTCGGTCAACTGGCCGGTCGGGCTCGGCGGCAAGGGCAACGAGGGCGTGTCGGGCCAGGTCAAGCAATCCCCCGGCGCCATCGGCTACATCGAGCTGGCCTACGCGAAGCAGAATCAGCTCCCGTACGCCGCCATGAAGAATTCCTCCGGCAACTACATCGAAGCCTCCATCGCGTCGGTCACCGCGGCGCTGGCCACGGCGCAGATTCCGGACGACTTCCGGTTTTCCATGGTCAACCCCCCGGGCGCCGATGCCTACCCGATTTCGGGCACAACCTGGCTGCTGGTCTACCAGGAGCAGAAGGACCACGAGAAGGGCCAGAAGCTGGTCGAGTTCCTGAAGTGGGCTTACAAGGAGGGCGAGAAGATGGCGGCCAAGCTGGACTACGCCCCGCTGCCGGACAGCGTGCAGGCGCGTGTGCTTGCGCGGATCGACGAGATCAAGTTCTGAGCGGGTTCACCTGATTGTAACAATATAAGGTTCGTCACCGGAGGGTGTGGCTTCCCACCCTCCGTTTCACTTTCCGCCTGCATGTCCACCGTCCCTCCCGCACTGGCCGCCGCGCAATTTGCGCCGCCCCGCCGCTGGCCCGACATCTCCTTCCGCTGGCTGGCCTTCCTGGCGGCGTGCACCATCGTCGCCCTGATCGTCCTGGTCGGCTGGGAATTGTACCATGGTGCGCAGCTGGCGGTGAAGAAGTTCGGGTTCTCCTTCCTCGGCAGCTCGATCTGGGACCCGGTGGCGGACAAGTACGGGGCCTGGCCGTTCATCTACGGCACGCTCATGACATCGTTGATCGCGTTGCTCCTGGCCGTGCCGCTGGGCGTGGGCACGGCGCTGTTCCTGACGGAGGTCGCGCCCCTGCGGCTGCGCCAGCCGGTGATCATGATCGTCGAGATGCTGGCGGCGGTACCGAGCGTCATCTTCGGCCTGTGGGGTATCTTCGTGCTGATTCCCTGGCTGCGGGACAATCTGTTCGTGTGGCTGAAGCACGGGCTCGGCTTCTTGCCCCTGTTCCAGGGGCCGATCTACGGGGTCAGCGTACTGGCGGCGGGGATCATCGTCGCGATCATGATCCTGCCGATCATCACCTCGGTCTCGCGCGAGATCCTGCGCTCGGTGCCCAACCTGCAGCGGGAGGCCGCCTACGCCCTGGGGGCGACGCACTGGGAGGTGATCCGGATTGCCGTGCTGAGTTATGCCCGTCGCGGGGTCTTTGGCGCCGCCGTCCTCGGGCTGGGCCGCGCGCTGGGCGAGACGATGGCGGTGACGATGGTGATCGGGAACCGGCCGGAGGTCAGCTCCTCGCTGTTCGCCCCCGGCTACACCCTGGCGAGTGTGATCGCCAATGAATTCACCGAGGCCACCACCGACGTGTATCTCGCCGCGCTGTTCGAACTGGGGCTGGTGCTGCTGGCCGTCACCATTCTCGTCAATGTGATCGCGCAGCTGATGCTGCGCACCCTCGCTGGCGGCGGCACCGGCAAGGTGAACTGAGGCCCGCATGAGCGCGACCACCACCGTCCCCTGGCTGCAGGCCGCCCCGCCCGGGCATGCCTGGCGCATGTTCAAGAGCCGGGCCATGGGCGGGATCATGCTCGCCAGCAGCATCGCGGTGATGGCGCCGCTCTTCCTGGTGCTTTATTTTCTGATCCACGAGGGCGCGAGCTCGATTGACTGGCACTTCTTCACCCGGCTGCCCCGGCCCCCGGGCGAAGCGGGGGGCGGCATGGCCAACGCGATTGTGGGCAGCCTCGAGTTGCTGGGGATGGCGGCGGTCCTGGGGGTCCCGGTCGGGGTGTTCGGCGGCATCTACCTGGCGGAGTACGGCCGGGACCGGACCAACTCCTGGATCCGCTTTGCCGCCGACGTGCTCAACGGCATCCCGTCCATCGTCTGGGGCATGGTGGTGTACCTGCTGCTGGTCGTGCCCTTCAAGACGTTCTCGGCCTACGCCGGCGGCGTGGCGCTGGGCATCATGATGATCCCGCTGGTCATGCGCACGACCGAGGAGATGCTGCTCCTCGTGCCCCAGGGCTATCGTGAAGCGGCCCTGGCCCTCGGCATCGCCCGGTGGAAGATTGTCATGGTCATTGTCGTGCGGGCGGCGATGAAGGGCATCATCACCGGCATCCTCGTGGCCCTGGCCCGGGTGGCGGGCGAAACGGCCCCGCTGCTTTTCACCGCCTTGGGCAACAGTTTCTGGAACCGGAACCTGGCCGAGCCGATCTCGGCCGTGCCGCTGCAGATCTTCGCCTACGCCATCTCGCCCTATGACGACTGGCACCGGCAGGCCTGGGCCGGGGCCCTCGTGCTGCTCAGCATGATCCTGACGCTGAATATTTTTGTCCGCATCATCTCCCGCGACCGCAAATTCACCTAATCATGCAAGTCATGACCGAACCCAGCGCCCCCCCTTCCCCGAACCAGCCGTACACGGTGAACGTGGCCATGCCCGCCGCCCCGGCCCTTCCCCCGCAGGCCGCGGCCGAGGTGGCCTTCGACATCAAGAACTTCTCCCTGTGGTATTCCGCCCACCAGGCCCTGCACGACATCACCATCCAGATCCCGAGCAAGCGGGTGACGGCGATCATCGGGCCGAGCGGTTGCGGCAAGTCCACCTTCCTGCGCGCGCTGAACCGCATGCACGAGCTGAGCCCCGGGGTGCGCATCGCCGGCGACCTTCGCCTCTACGGGGAGGACCTCTATTCGCCGCAGATCGACGCCACGCTGGTCCGCCGCCGCGTCGGGATGGTCTTTCAAAAATCCAATCCCTTCCCGACGATGACCATCGCGGAAAACGTCCTCTGCGGCCTGCGGCTGAACGGGGTCCGGGACAAGCAGCTCCTCCGGGAGCGGCTGGAACAGTCCCTGCGCATGTCGGCCCTGTGGGACGAGGTGAAGGACCATCTTTACCGCCCCGGCACCAGCCTGTCCGGCGGCCAGCAGCAGCGCCTGTGCATCGCCCGGGCGATCGCGGTGCGTCCCGAGGTGCTCCTGCTCGACGAGCCGTGCTCGGCCCTCGACCCCATCGCCACCGCCAAGGTCGAGGAGCTGATCCACGAGTTGAAAAGGGACTACACCATCGTCATCGTGACCCACAACATGCAGCAGGCGGCGCGCGTTTCCGACCGCACGGCGTTCTTCTACATGGGCAAGCTGATCGAGTACGCCGAGACCCGCACCATCTTCATGAACCCCGCCAACCCCCAGACCGAGGCATATGTCTCGGGCCGCTTCGGCTGAGGAAATCAATCAATGAGGAACTCAGGAAGGCTGGAACGAACCAAGGCAGCCTGACTTATTTCCTGATTCCCTGATTTCCGCATTTAATCATCCTGACTTCCAAACATGAAACGCTTCTTCGACGCCGAACTGGAAAGCTTCCGCGCCCACCTCCTGCAGATGGGCGAGCGCGCCATCGACCAGACCCGCCTCGCCATGCGCGCGCTCACCGACGGGGACATGCAGCTGGCCGACAAGGTCATCATGGCCGACGACGAGCTCGACAAGCTCGAGGTGCACATCGACGACGAGGCCATCCGCTACATGACCCTGCGCGGACCCGTGGCCTCGGAACTCCGCCTGATCGTGGTGGGCATGAAGGCAAGCCACGACCTGGAGCGGGTGGGGGACGAGGCGACCAGCATCGCCCGCCGCTCCCGCAAGCTGGCCATCGAGCCGCGGCTGGAGCTCTACGCCGACATGCCACGCATGACCAACATCGCGCTGGAGATGCTGCGCGACGCGCTCGACTGCTTCGTGCAGGAGGACGAGCAGAAGGCCCTGAGTGTCGTCCGCCGGGATGCCGAGGTCGACAACCTCAACCGGCTCGTCTACCGCCGGCTGACGAGCTACATGATCGAGAAGCCCGAGACCATCGCCCGGGCCATCGAGCTCATGTTCATCTCCAAGTCCATCGAGCGGATCGCCGACCACGCGGTCAACATCGCCGAGGAGATGGTCTTCCTCTCGAAGGGGGAGGACATCCGCCATTCGGACATCACCAAGGTCATCGCCGCCCCGCCGGGATCCTCCGCGCCGCCGATGTAAGGCTGTGGGGCGGGATCGCTGATCCCGCCACGAGGGTGATGCAAGGTGCGACGGCGGGATCAGCGAACCCGCCCCACAGGCAGGCACCTGCCTCAGCGATAGCCCAGCGCGGTACAAGCCAGCATCGTGCCGTAGCCGATGAGCCCGCAGACCGGCAGCGTGAAGATCCACGCCCACACGATCCGCTCGACCACGCCCCATTTGACGGCCCCAAAGCGCTTGACGGCGCCCACGCCCATGATGGAGGTCGTGATGGCGTGCGTGGTGGAGACCGGAACGCCGATGCTGGTGAAGCCATGGATGATGAGGGCGGCGGTCGTCTCGGCGGCGAAGCCGTGCACCGGCTGCATGCGGACCATCTTGTGCCCCAGGGTGCGGATGATGCGCCAGCCGCCGGCGGCGGTGCCGGCGGCCATGGTGACGGCGCAGGTCACGACGATCCACTTGTCCACGACAAACTCCGGGGTGCGCAGGAAGGCCAGCCCGGGCGGCAGGTCCTTGAACACGCCGGACTGCGTGCCGGTGTAGAGGGCGAGGGCGATGATGCCCATGGTCTTCTGCGCGTCGTTGGAGCCGTGGCTGTAGCCCATGAAGGAGGCGCTGACGAGCTGCAGCTTGCCGAACACGCCGTTGACCGTGCGGGGCCGGAGCCGGTGGATGCCCATGGTCAGGAGAAACATCAGGCAGTAGCCGCCGAAAAAGCCCAGGAGCGGGGAGGTGATCATCGGGAGGACGACCTTGGGCCAGAGCCCGGACGACCAGTTCATCACGTTCCAGTTGCCGTGGGCGGAGGCCAGCGCGGCGCCGCACAGGCCGCCGATGAGGGCGTGGCTGGAACTGGACGGCAGGCCGAGCCACCAGGTGGCCAGGTTCCAGATGATGGCCCCGGTGAGCCCGGAGAAGATCGTGAACATGGTCACGTAGGAGGTGTCGACCAGGCCGCTGCCGATGGTCTTCGCCACGGCCGTGCCGGCCAGGGCCCCGACGAGGTTGAAGAAGGCCGCCAGGACGATCGCCTGGCGCGGGGTCAGGACTTTGGTCGAGACGACCGTGGCGATGGCGTTGGCGGCATCATGGAAGCCGTTGATATACTCGAAAACCAGAGCCGCGATGAGGACGATCAGGAATATGGTCATGGGGCTCGGCCGGGGGTGGCAGTCGGGCGCGGGCGGGCTCAGGAATATTTCAGCATGATCTGGAAGACGACCTGGCCGGCGTCACGCGCGCGGTCGACGGCCGTCTCGACGAGGTCGTACAGTTCCATGAGGATGACGACCTCCTTGGCGTCAAACGGGCCGTTGTAGAGCTCCTTGACGAGCGCGAGCATGACCTTGTCGGCCTCGCCCTCGGCGAACTGAAGGCGGGAGTGGGCGTCCTGGATGCGCTCGATCTGGGTGCCCTGGCGCAGTTCCTTGACCATGAAGACGACCGA
The DNA here is from genome assembly GCA_964423065.1 of uncultured Oleiharenicola sp. Classification (GTDB taxonomy): domain Bacteria; phylum Verrucomicrobiota; class Verrucomicrobiia; order Opitutales; family Opitutaceae; genus Lacunisphaera. The sequence continues at coordinate 18,508 of CAYRDN010000063.1, forward strand.
CTCGACGGCCTCCTCGAGCAGCACGACCTGGCGCTGCATGCTGTTGCGGGGGACGCGGGCGGGGCAGATCGTGAGCCGCTCGACGATCTTCTCGACGGTCTTGGGGATGCGGTAGAGGGCGAGCGAGAGCGCTTCGATGTCCTCGCGCTCGAACGGGGTGACGAACGTCTTGCAGAGCTCCTCGGTGATCTCCTGGGTGATGCGCTTGTCCTTCCGGCGCGTCTGGATGATGTCGTGAATGCTGGAGGCCTGCGCGGCGCTTTCGTTGGCCAGGATCTTGGCCAGCAGGGCCGTGCTGGATCTCGCCTCCTCGGCGCTCGCCTCCAGCAGGTCGTAGAATTTCTCATCCTTGCCCAGGAGCTTCTTCAGGGAAAACATGCCTGAAACCGGATACCGGAACCCCGCGGGGAGGCGAGGGGAATTTTACAAAAGTTACGGACCATCGGGTGTCACGGCGGGGTCGCCGTGGCTCCAATTAAACCGCTGGAGTGCGGGCGACCCCGCCCGCGTCCTCGGGAAAGTGGGGCGGTCAACGGGATTCGAACCCGCGACCCCAAGAATCACAATCTTGTGCTCTAACCAACTGAGCTATGACCGCCATAAAATTGGGAGGGGCAACATCCAGAGGGCGGCGCAGGCTGTCAACCTTTCTCCGGCGGA
>CAYRDN010000064.1:0-18765 GCA_964423065.1 uncultured Oleiharenicola sp.
TCTTCTGGATGGCCTCGTCGGCCTGGAAGCGGTTGTAGGCGGAGATGCGCTTGATCCGGATCTCGGTCAGGCGCGTGAGGTCGTCGTCCGTCACCGGCCGGCGGAGCTGCTTGAGGAAGGGCTTCAGGCCGCCGCGGATCTCGGCGAGCACGCTCTCCCAGGTCTTGGATTTCTCGATGAGCCGGTAGACGCGCTCCTCGATGAAGATGCGCTCGAGGGAATCCCAGTGCCACTGCTGCTCCAGCTCGGCGAGCCTGATCTCGAGCTCCTGCTTGAGGAGGGCCCGGGTCTTCTCGGCGCTGCGCTTGAGGATCTCGCGGACGCCGAGGAACTGCGGCTTGTTGTCCTCGATGACGCAGGCGGCGGGGTTGAGCTGCAGCTGGCAGCTGGTGAAGACGAAGAGCTGCTGGATGATCTTCTCCGGCTCGCTGCCCGGCGGGAGGTGGACGAGGATCTCGACGGAGTCGGCGGTGTTGTCGTCGACGTGCTTGACCTTGATCTTGCCCTTGGCGTTGGCGGCGAGGATGGACTCGATCAGGGTCTCGGTCGTGGCGCCGAAGGGCAGCTCCGTGATGGCGAGGAGGTATTTGCTGCGGACCTCGATCCTGGCGCGGACCTTCACCTTGCCGCCGCGCTCGCCGTCGTTGTATTCGGTGAAGTCGGCGGTGCCGCCGGTGGCGAAGTCGGGGAGGATGCGGAAGGTTTTTCCCTGGAGGTGGTTGATGGCCGCGCGGCAGAGGTCGTTGAAATTGTGCGGGAGAATCCGGGTCGAGAGGCCGACCGCGATGCCCTCGGCGCCCTCGAGGAGGACGATGGGGAACTTGGCGGGGAGGGTGACGGGCTCCCGGGCGCGGCCGTCGTAGCTGAGCTGCCAGGCGGTGGTCTTCGGGTTGAAGAGGACGTCCTTGGCGAAGGGCGTCAGGCGCGCCTCGATGTAGCGCGGTGCGGCGGCCTCGTCGCCCGTCATGGTGTTGCCGAAGTTGCCCTGCGGCTCGATCAGGAAGGCGCGCTGGCCGATGCCGACGAGGGCGGCGCCGATGGAGGCGTCGCCGTGCGGGTGGAGGGCCATGGTGCGGCCGACGATGTTGGCGACCTTGTGGAAGCGGCCGTCGTCCATGTCCCAAAGCGTGTGGAGGATCCGGCGCTGGACGGGCTTGAGGCCGTCGTCGATGTGCGGGACGGCGCGGTCGAGGATGACGTAGCTGGCGTAGTCGAGGAACCAGCCCCGGTAGGCGGACGCGAGCGGCGCGGGGTCGTCCTGGATCTTCTGGCCCTTCTTGCGCTTCGGCGGGGGGGCGTCGGAAGCTACCGCAGTTGAAGGTTGAGGGTTGAGGGTTGAGAGTTCCGAAGCCTTGGCAGAGCCGACCTCTGACTTCTGTCCTCTGTCCTCCGGCGCCGCCGGGGCGGCGTCGAGCGGCAGCTCGGGCTGGTCGTTGTTCCTGGGAGTTTTTTTCTTGGCCATCTAGAATTGGGGAGGTGACGAGTGACAGGTGGAAAGTGACAAGATTGGGCAGAGGGGCAGGAGGAGCGAGGAACGCGGGGCGGGGGGCAAGGAGTAAAACGCGGACCAGGGGCTCCCGGAGGTTTTTGTCAATCAGCCGGCGGTGGCGAGCATCAATCCGTGGGGGACGAACAGGCGGAAATCTTCCAGGTTGCGGGAGGCCAGGCGGGCCTGGTGCTCGATGGCGGTGGCGGCGATCATCGCGTCCACGCGCAGGCTGCGTTTGCGGCCGGTGGCATTGAAGAGCTGCGCGGCGGTGGTGGCGCAGGCGACATTGAAATCGAAGATGCCGGCGCGCAGCAGGGCGCGAACGTCGGCTTCATCGTCCGGATGGATGGGCCCGCTGAGAAATTCCGTCCAGGCGACGGCGGCGGTGGACAGGAGTTCCCCGGACCGCTGCCAGTGCGCGATAGCGGCAAACTCCGGGCTGCCGGGCTGCGGGGCCGCGATCAGGTAATTGGCGTCGAGGAGAATCATTCCGGCGGCTGGCGGCTGCCGTAGGAGCGCCGGTCGTCGTAGACTTCCTGGATGTACTTCTCCACTTTTTGGGCGTACCCGGGATCGTTGGCGTGGCGCTGCGACAACCGGTCCAGGGCGGCCGCGGCTGCGGACTTTGCATCCTTGGCGGATGGCAACAATCGCCCGACCGTTTCGCCCCGATAAGTCAGTTCCATCGATTCCCCCTTCCGGAGGGCCTTCACGATGCCCTCCAGGTCGTTGCGGAGGTCGACGGCGGAGATTGTTCTCATGGGATGAAGTTGATGTCCAACTTCATGTTGATGTCAAGGCGGGCTCAAAAGCTGGAGCCGCGGCGCCTCCGCTGCGGTAATCGCACGGACCAAGGCGGGGTCGCCGTGGCTCCAGGGAAATCCCGCAAATTTGCAGGACTGCACCTGGGTGCAGCCGCGGCGCGACCAAGGTCGCGCCCTACGGGGTCTCACCTGGCGAGCCGCGGCCGGTCAGGCGCGGCGGCGGCGGGACAAGGCCATGAGACCGACCGCGCCGAACAACAGCGCGGCGGTCGGGGCGGATTCGGGCACGGACCGGGTGATCTCTATGTCATGGCCGTTGCCGCCCTGGTAGGTGATCTGGAATTTATAGCCGTCATCCATGAAGGTCGCGCCTTCCGCGAGGCCGGAGAAAGTGCCGGAGAGGAACGGGCCGTCGGCCAGGAAATCCACCAGGACAAACTGCTCGCCCGCGGTGGGCATGAAGCCGAATTCCAGGTCCAGCAGACTGTCCGCGCCGAGCGTGAGGCTGCCGCCGTTGCCGGCCCCGAACCGCAGCTGGCCGTTGGCCGTGCCGCCGTCCAGGTAGAATTTGAGGGTGCCGTCGACGAGCATCGAGCCCTGGTCCAGGGTCAATGACTGGCCGTCCAGGCCGAGGAGGGCGCCATTGGCCACGGTCAGCGCGTTGGTGTCGCTGCCCAGCGCCAGCGAGCCGTTGAGCTGCACCTCGCCGGAGAGCACGTCGACGTGCTCGAAATTCGTGATGGCGCCGTTCTGTGTGAACCGCCGGTCGGGCGCGCCGAGGTCGAAGACGAGCTTGTCGCCCGCGGTCTCGCCGCCGCTGCCGCCGTCCATGCCGCCGGTGACGACGGCGCTGCCGCCGGTGATCTTCAAGGTGTCGTCCCCCGCGCCGAGCGCGACGGCGACGTGGCTGCCGCCGCCGTCGTTGATGATCGAGCCGGCGTTGATGACGGTGTCCTGGTCCGCCCCGGTCTGGATGGTCGCGGCCGTGGCGCCGGCGCCCTCGATGACGCCGCCGGCCTGGTTCGTGATCGTGGTGGTGAAGCCGCTCGCGAGGGCGGAGGTGAAGGCGATGCCGGAGTCGGAGTCGCCCTTGATCAGGCCGCTGTTGGTGATCGCGGTCGGACCGTAGGGGGCCTGGATCGGGATGGGCTTGTCGTTCGCATCCTTGTCCACGCCGGCGATCGTGATGCCGCGCCCAATGCCGGTGTTGCCGCCCGCGGAATCGATGGAACCCTGGATGGTGCCGGAGTTGACGATCGTGCCGCCGCCGACGGTGACGCCCTCGCTGGTGTCGTTGAGCGAATTCAGCGACTTGATCGTGCCGGTGTTCGTCAGGCTGACGAGGCCGTCGACATCGACGCCATCGCCATCACCGGTGACGCCATGACCGGTGATGATGCCGTGGTTGACGATGGTGACGAGTTCGTTGCCGTTGAGCCCGTCGATGTTCAGGCCGGAGCCGTTGTCGCCCTGGATGGTGCCGCCGAGGTTGTTGGTGACGCTCATGGCATAGGCGCCGTTGTTAACCGTGATGTCAGTGTTGCCGCCGGTGATCGCGTGGCGTCCGCCCTCGATCAGGCCGCCGGTGTCGTTGGTGATCTGGATGCCGGAGTTCGTCTGCCCGTCGATGCCATCGCTGCTGCTGCCGGTGGTGGTGATGGAGAGGATGGTGCCCGCGTTGTAGACGGTGCCGTTGACGCCCGGGCGGACGGCGTCGGCCTCGATGGCCTTGAGCAGGCCGCCCGCGTAGTTGTTGACGGTGTTGGTCCCCGCCAGGATGGCGTTGAAGTCCACGGCCTGCGAGCCGCCCGCCGAGGCGTTGAGCGAAAGCATGGTGCCGTAGTTGTTCAGGGTGACGCTGGCGGGCGACTTGTTCATCTGGATGACGTCGGCGTCGGCGGTCTGCATCAGCGCGGTCGAATTGGTGGCGCTGCCGTTGTTGATCACGAGGCCCGTGACGCCGGTGTTGTCGCGGATCGCGCGGCCGGTGCCGGTCTGCTTGATCGTGCCCAGGTTCGTGAGGGTGGCGTTGTTGCCGGTGATGGTGACGGCCACCGTGCTCCCGCTCACCTGCAGGGCGCCGGTGGCGGCGATGCTGCCGGTCTGGCCCGCGCCGGAGCCGAGGGTCTTGGCGGCGGTGTCGGTGGTGCCGGCCCCGATGCTGAAGCCGGCGGCGCCGGCCGGCAGGGCGGTGAGGACGACGAGGGCGGAAAGAACGACCAAGCGGCAGAGCGCGGTCGCGGGACGGGTAAGGGCGTGGTGTGACATCGCCCCGAGAAAATCCGCTTCATCTTCGCAAGCCACGGCAAAGGGGGCCGGATTGTTACGGCCCGGTGAAAATCAGGTTACGCGGGGCAGTCGCGGCGCGACCAAGGTCGCGCCCTACGGGGCAAGTTCGGGCCAGGCGCGGGCGGCGGCGTGGTGGCCGGCGTGATTCCAGGCGTGGGCGCGGGCGAGGGCGACCATGAGGTCGTCGATCCGCACGGGCTTGCTCAGGAAATCCTGCATGCCCGCCTCGATGCAGGCGTGGTAGTCCTCTTTCCGGGCGTTGGCCGTGAGGGCGAGGATGTAGGGCGCAGCCTCGCCGGGCGCCACGGCGCGGAACCGCCGGGTCGCCTCGAGGCCGTCGACCTCCGGCATCTGCATGTCCATCAGCACAAGATCGTAGGGCTGGCGGGCGATGCCCTGCAGGGCTTCCAGGCCGTTGGCGGCCCAGTCGGCGCGGTAGCCGAGCTTTTCCAGCATGAGCAGGATGACCTTGCGGTTGACCAAATTGTCCTCGGCGATGAGGATCCGCAGCGGGTGCCGCGAGGCGAACTCGCGGTCGAAGACGGGCACCAGCGGGGCGGGTGCGGCCGGGGCGGTGAAACGGAATTTCAACACCTGCAGGATGGCGTTGTGCAGTTCGCGGGGTTTCACCGGCTTGGTCATCTGCGCCGCCACCAGGACGCCGGCGGATTCGCCGAGGCCGCTGCGGGAGGTCAGCAGGATGATGGGCGGCACGGTCAGTCCGGGCCGGGCGCGCAGGGCCGCGGCCACCTCGAGGCCGTTCATGCCCGGCATGTTGAAGTCGAGCAGGATGAGATCGAAGGTCTCGCCGCGGTCGAACGCCGCGAGGGCGGCGGGCCCGTCGGCGGCGCACGTGACGCGGATGCCCCAGTGGGCCAGCTGCCGCTCGAGGATGCGGCGGTTGACGGCGTTGTCGTCCACCACGAGCAGGCGGCAGGCGTCCAGGCTCAGCGGCGCGGCCCCGGCGGGCGCGGGCACCTCCGGCGGCGGCGTGCCGGCGTCGATCGCGAAGCTGAAGGTGCTGCCGCGGCCCTCCTTGCTGGCCACCTCGATGCGGCCGCCGAGGAGCTCGACCAGCCGCCAGCTGATGGCCAGCCCGAGGCCGGTGCCGCCGAACCGGCGGGTCGTCGAGGAATCCACCTGGGAAAAGGAGCGGAAGAGCCGGTCCATGCGGTCGGCCGGGATGCCCATGCCGCTGTCCTCGACGACAAAGCCGAGCCGCCAGCCGGTGGCGACGGGCGCGGCGGAGACGGCGACGGTGATGCCGCCGTGCTCGGTGAATTTCACGGCGTTGCCGACGAGGTTGACGAGCACCTGGCGCAGCCGCGTGCTGTCGCAGGTGACCAGGGCGGGCACGGTGGCCTCGCAATACAGGCCGAGCTCGATGCCCTTCTCGGCGGCGCGCGCGGCGAAGAGGTCGAGCACCTGCTCGACGCACAGCCGCAGGTCGAACGGGTGGGACTCGAGCTCGATGCGGCCGCTCTCGATCTTGGAGAAGTCGAGGATGTCGTTGATAATGTCGAGCAGGGCGTCGCCGCTGCTGCGGATGGTCTCGATGTATTCGCGCTGCTCGCCCGAGAGCGGGAGGTCGAGCAGGAGGCTGCTCATGCCGATGATGGCGTTCATCGGCGTGCGGATCTCGTGGCTCATGTTGGCCAGGAAGTCGCTCTTGGCCTGGTTGGCGGACTCCGCGGCGTCGACGGCGGCGCGCAGGGTGGCCTCGGCGGTATTGCGCTGGCGGATCAGGTCCTCCAGCAGGCCGGTCAGGGCCAGCACGTCGTCGGTCTCGTCCGTGGCCGGTCCGCTGGCGAGGTGCAGGGCGCGGACGGAGGCCTGCAGTTTTTCCAGCACGGCCCCGTTGCGGGCGTTCTGCCGCTGGAGTTTCTCGATGGCCTCGCTGAGCTCCACCGAACTGAGCTTCATCGCGCGGTCCAGCAGGTGCCGGTCCGCGTCGAACTGGTCATAGGCGGCCTCGACCGACGCGAGAAACTCCGGCCACTCCGCCACCAGCCGGGAGTCCAGCCCCCCGTGCTTGCGGAGCTGGCGCAAAAGAAGCCGGTGGTGGCAGGTCATGTCTCACTGAAGGTCGTCACCGTCATGGTCTGGTTGTGCAGCTGGCACGCGCTGTCGCGGCTGGCCGGGGCGAGTTCGCCGTAGGAATAGAAGCCCGTGAGCGCGGCGCCGGGGCCGAGGATCTCGCGGACGACCTCGGTCTCCTCCTCGGTGCGCTGGCCGAGCACGAGGCGGCGGCCGACGCAGCTCACGCAGAGGATGAGCCCCGGTTCGAGGCCGCGCGCCTGCTCGGAGGCCTGGGCGGCGCCGTCCAGCAGGTCCTCGTAGGAGGCGCGCATGAAGCGGCCGCGCGCGCCCCGGGGAATGTCGCCGGCGAAGGTCATGCTCTGCGCAGCCTCGTCGATGGAGAGGATGGTGCGCACGACGTTCGGGCTGCCGTCCGCGGGGCTGACGCAGAGCGGGAAGCGCAAGGCGGAGCTGGGCAGCGCGGCGGCCTGGTCGCCGAGGTACTGCTTGTAGAGGGCGAGGGCGGAGCGGCCGTCGAGCTCGTAGAGGCGGTTGGACTCGGCGCGCGTGACGACGCGTTCGGGGCCGAACGGCGCCCAGCCGCCGGCGGAGCCGCAGGCGGACTTGAAACGGGAGCCGTAGAAGGCGAGGGCGACGACCCGGCCGCTGACGGGGGCCTCGTCGAGGCCGACGACTGTCTTCTCGAACCGGGTGCCGTCGCCGGCGAGCCCGCCGGTAAGCATGACGCCCGCGGGCAGGTGCTCGCCCAGGCCGCGGGCGAGCTCGGCGCCGTTGGTCAGCTGGCCGTCCGCGACGATGAAGACGTGGACCAGTTCGGGCCCGGAGAGCTCCCCCGCCAGGGCGCAGCCGAGCGCATGGCTGTCCTGCGGCCGGCTGATGGTCCGGGAGGCGCAGGCGATGCGGGAGTGCTCGAGGGCGACCGCCGTGACGGAGAGCTGGTCATCGGTGATTTCGGTGCCGGTGATTTCTCCGGAGGTGGAGGAGAGGACGAGCCGCGCCAGCGGATAGCGGGCGCGCAGCTGCCGATAATAGGCCGGGTCCTCCAGCAGGCGGCGGCCCCCAAAGGCGAGGACGAATTGGGGGGCGAGTCCGGCGAGGTCGTTCTGGCGTGGGATCCAGCCCGCGGCCGGGCTGCAGATCAACTGCTCGATTTTCATGGTCAAACGCTATCGGCACAACCGACCGGGGATGAAGCGATACTTCCCCGGGCGGCCGGGGCGGAAACCGGGCCCGGCCGGATCATGTTGCGGGATGCGGGCTTCCTGCGGATCAGGGCCGCTGCTCTATTTTGATGTGGGCGGGGTGCCCGGGGCGCGAGCAAGCTCGCTGGCCCACAGGTAGGCGCGGCTCAGGGCCGGGCCAGGTCGGTGAGGGCGGCGGACAGGGCCGGGTCGCGGCCGGCGCGCCAGTCGGTAAGCGTGGGCGGCGGCACGGCCACGTCCGGGGTGACCCCGCGGCCCTCGAGCCGGCGGCCGTCGAGGCCGACGTAGTCCATGATCGGGATCTGCACCTCGCCGCCGCCGGGGAGCGACCAGGTGCGGGAGTAGATCACCGCCCCGGCGGTGAGCTGGCCGATGACCCGGGCGCGATGGTGATACTGGAGGACATGGGCGAAAATCTCGGCGGCGCTGCCCGTCAGCCCGCCGGTGAGCACCACGACCTTTCCCGGGTAGTGGGCGGAGAGCCAGGCGAGGCTGTGGGTCTCGCGGGCCGCGCCGCTGCGCCGGACCAGCCGGCCCTCGTCGACGCGGCCGGGGAAAAATTCCGCGATCGCCAGGTTGAGCGCGAGGGTGCTGCCGCCGGGATTGGCGCGCAGGTCGACCACGACCCCGGGGGCGGCGGGGGCGGCCTTGAGCTGGTCGCTCAGCCAGCTGAGCGCCGCGTGGTCGAATTCGTCGAACCGCAGATAAAGCCAGCCGCCCGGCAGGAGGCGGTTCTCGCGCCGGATGAAGCTGACCAGCTCCGGCCCGAGGGTCACGGTGTGCGGCTGGTCGCGGCCGTCGACCAGGCCGTAGGTGACCGGCTGCCCGAGCCGGGGCCGGTAGGGGTCGCCCTCCGGGATCGGCCGGCCATCGCGCGAGACGATGATCCAGCCGGTCTGCACGCCGGCCGCGGCCGCCGGGCTGCCGGGGATGACCTCCACCACCACGCGCCGGTTCTCCAGCACCAGCCAGCGGAGGCCGACCCCCGCCTGGTGCTCCGTGCTGCGCTCATGGACGCGGCGCGGGGCGATGGCGGCCAGGTGCGACTCGCGCAGCTCGGCGTTCATCCGGTTGAGCACGCGGTAGAGCGACTCCTCGTCCGCCGCCGCGGCCGCGGCCGGCCGGTAGCGGATCCGCTGGGCGGCCCAGTCCACGCCGCGGAACGCCGGGTCGAAATAATTCTCGTTCACCAGGGCCCACGCGCGATCGAACACCTCGAGGTTGTGCCCCGCGCGCTCGGCCGGCGGGAGCGCCGCCGGCTCGTGATACTCGGTGGGCGCCGTCGCGCAGCCGGCGAGCAGGAGCAGCAGGCTGGCCAGGAGCAGCGCCGGCGACGGAAACTTCATGGCGCGAGGGCCGGCCGGAACGATACAATGAAGACCACGGCTCCCACCGAAGACACGGATAAATCAGAGTCAAAGCATGAATTGGGGAGCAGGCCCGGTCGGGGGTGGAGCAAAGCTGAGGGCATCCCGCCCGCCATCGGATCAACGACGGGCGCGGATGGCGGCGGCGCGTTCGCGCCGGCCGTTTTCCGCGAGCCAGGTGTCGGCGCGTTTCAGGCCGGCAATCAGGGTGTCGGGGTGGAGCGGCTTGCTGAAGAAATCGTGCATGCCCGCCTCGATGCAGGCGTCGTAGTCCTCCTTGCGCGCATTGGCGGTGAAGGCGAAGACATACGGCGGCTCGTCCCGGTTGCGCTGGAGGCGGAGCAGCCGGACGGCCTCGGGGCCGTCCATCTCCGGCATCTGCATGTCCATCATCACGACGTCGTAGGGCTGGCGGGCCAGGCTTTGCAGCGCCTCGATGCCGTTGGCCGCCATGTCCGCGCGGTAGCCCAGCTTCTCGAGCATGAGCAGCGCGACCTTCCGGTTGGCGGAATTGTCCTCCACCACGAGCACGCGCATGGGATGGCGGCCGGCGAACTCGCGGTCGAAGACGGAGACGCCCGGCTTGGCGCGGCCGGCCAGGAGGGGGGAGCGGAGCCGGAACGCCAGGAGGAGGGTGGCGTGGAGTTCGCGCGGCTTGACGGGCTTGGTGATCTTGGCGGTGAGGTGGGCGCTGCGCGGCTCCTCGCCCTGGGAGGTGAGCAGCACCAGCGGGGGGGTTTGCACGCCCCAGCGGGCCTGCCAGGCCGCGGCCAGCTGCAGGCCGTCCATGTCGGGCATGTGGAAGTCGAGCAGGGCGAGGTCGAACTGCTCGCCGCGCTCGAGCCGGGCGAGGGCGCCGGCGGCGGAGGGTTCGCAATCGACGACCATGCGCCAGCTCTGCAGCTGTTCCCGCAGGATGTGGCGGTTGACCTCGTTGTCGTCCACCACCAGCACGTGCCGCTGGGTGAGGTCGATGTCGGGGGGCGCCGGCTGGTCCGCCTCGAACGGTGCGCGCGTGGCGGTGATGCTGAAGCGGAACTGCGAGCCGCGGCCGACCTCGCTGCTGACGAAGATGCGGCCGCCCATCAGCTCGACCAGCCGCTGCGAGATCGCCAGGCCGAGGCCCGAGCCGCCGAAGACGCGGGTGGTCGAGGAATCGACCTGCGAGAACGACTTGAAGAGCCGGTCCATCCGGTCGGCCGGGACGCCGATGCCGGTGTCCGAGACGACGAAGCCGAGCTGCCAGCCGTCGCGGTTCGGCTGGGCGGTGACGGCGAGGGTGACGCCGCCGCGCTTGGTGAACTTGATGGCGTTGGAGGTCAGGTTGACGAGGACCTGGCGCAGGCGGGTGCTGTCGGCGACGATCAGGCTGGGCAGACCGGCCTCGCAATAGAGGCCCAGCTCGATGTCCTTCTGGGCGCACTGGACGGAGAAGAGGTCGAGCACCTGCTCGAGGCATTCGCGCAGGTCGAAGGGATGGGTCTCGAGCTCGAGCCGGCCGGCCTCGATCTTGGAAAAGTCGAGGATGTTGTTGATGATATCGAGGAGGGAGTCGGCGCTGGTGCGGATGGTCTCGACGTATTCGCGCTGCTCGGGGGTCAGCGGCATGTCGAGCAGGAGGCTGCCCATGCCGATGATGGCGTTCATCGGGGTGCGGATCTCGTGGCTCATGTTGGCCAGGAAGTCGCTCTTGGCGTGGTTGGCGGCCACGGCGGCCTCCTTGGCCGCGCGCATCTCCACCTCGGCGGTCTGGCGCTGCCGGATGAGCTCGTCGAGCACGCCGGTCAGGCTGAGCAGGTTGTCGTCGAGCGGCGACACGGACTCCGCGCCGGCGCGGAGGGCGCGCACCGAGGCGCGCAGCTTGTCGAGCACGGCGAGATTGTGCTCGTTCTGGCGCTGGAGGCGCTCGTTGGCCGCGATCAGCTCGGCCGAGCCGAGCTGCATGGCGTGCTCATAGAGGCGGCGGTCGCCGTCGAACTGCTCGTAGGCCTCGTCGACCCGCTGGAACAGGGCGACCCAATCGGGCGGGACGCTGGCCTCCGGCCCGAGGTGCTTGCGTAGCTGGCGGAGCAGCAGCCGGTGGCGGAACATCAATCCTCCCGCAACGAGGTGATGGTCATGGTCTGGTTGTGGAGCTGGCAGGCGGTCGCGTTGTCGGCGGGGGCCAGCTCGCCATACGAATAGAAGCCGGTGAGCACCGCGTCCGGCCCGAGGGTGTCGCGGACGATCTCCGTCTCCTCCTCCGTGCGCTGGCCGAGCACGATGTGGCGGCCGACGCAGCTGACGCAGATGACCAGCTGCGGTGCGGCCAGTTTCTGGGTCTGGGCCGCGGCGCGCGCGGCGCCGTCGATGAGGTCCTCGTAGGACGCGCGCATGAAGCGCACACGGGCGCCGACCGGGATGTCGCCGGCGAAGGTCATGCTTTCCGCCTGCTCGTCGATGGACAGGATGGTGCGGACGACGGGGTTCGAGCCGTCCGCCGCCGTGAGGGCCAGCGGGAAGCGCAGGGCCGAGCCGGGCAGCTGCGCCGAATGGTCCCCGAGGTAGGTCTTGTAGAGCTGCAGGGCCGACTGGCCGTCGAGGGCGAGGAGCACGTTGCCCTCGGCGCGCGTGACCACCCGCTCGGGGCCGAACGGGACCCAGCCGCCGGAGGAGCCGAAGGCGGTCCGCAGGTGGGTGCCGTAGAAGGCCACGGCGACGATGCGCCCGACGACCGGCGGCTCATCGAGCCCGACCAGGGTCTTCTCAAAGCGGGCGCCGTCGCCCGCCAGCCCGCCGGTCAGGATGACGCCCGCGGGGAGAGTCTCGTTGAAGCCGCGTGCCAGTTCCGTGCCGTTCACGCGCGCGCCGTCGGACACCACGAACACGTGCACCAGCTCGGGACCGGCCAGCTGCCGGGCCAGGGTCTGGCCGGCCAGGTAGCTTTCCGCCGCCGTCTCCACATAGGTGGCGGCGCAGGCGATGCGGGTCTTCTCGAAGGCGACGGCGATGGTGGTGAGCTGGTCGTCGGTCACTTCCGTGCCGGTGATCTCGCCGGCGGTGGACGCGGCGACCACGTGGGCCCCGGGATAGGCAGAGCGGACCTCGTCCGTGCATTGCGCCTTCTCCAGCAGGTGGCGGCCGCCGAAAAGGAGGACCAGTTGCGGCGCCAGCCCGTCGAGGCCGCCCTGGCGGGTCTGCCAACCGAGCGCGGGGGAGTAGAGGCGTTGCTCGATTTTCATGGGCGCGAAAATTACGGGCGGCCGGGGCGGAGTCTACGGGAAAGTGGAGCGTGGTGATTGAATTTGCGCGCGACTGGGCGGTTAATCGCGGCCGGTAGCATCTTCCTACTACGCGCGGCTAGGGTGGAGGCTTCATGCCAGGGCCGCGGCGGGAAATCTGGCCGCGGGCGGCGAAAGGCGCGCGATGCTCCGGGACGACGCGCCGAACCGATGGCAGCGATCAACGCGGGTGTCTCACGCCTCGATCAGGTCCTGCTCGAGCTTGAGGTTGGCGATGATGAAGTCCTGCCGCTCGGGCGTGTTCTTGCCCATGAAGAAGGAGAGGAGCTCATCGCTGTCGTAGAGGTGGTTCAGGCTGACGGGCTCGAGGCGGATCTTCTCGCCGATGAAATCCTTGAACTCGCCCGCGGAGATTTCGCCGAGGCCCTTGAAGCGCGTGATCTCGTGGCTGGCGCCGAGCGCGGCGATGGCGGCCTGCTTCTCCTGGTCCGAGTAGCAGTACCGCGTCTCCCTCTTGTTGCGGACGCGGAAGAGCGGGGTCTCGAGGATGGAGAGGTGGTTGTTGCGGATGAGGTCGGGGAAGAACTGGAGGAAGAACGAGAGCAGGAGCAGGCGGATGTGCATGCCGTCGACGTCGGCGTCGGTGGCGATGACGATCTTGTTGTAGCGGAGGCCGTCGAAGCCGTCCTCGATGTTCAGGGCCGACTGCAGGAGGTGGAACTCCTCGTTCTCGTAGATGACCTTCTTGGAGAGGCCGTAGGTGTTGAGCGGCTTGCCCTTGAGGGCGAAGACGGCCTGGGTCTGCACGTCGCGGCAGGCGGTGAGGGAGCCGGCGGCGGAGTCGCCCTCGACGATGAAGAGGGTGCTCTCCTCGGCCCGCTCGGAGCGGTCGCCGAGGTGGAGGCGGCAGTCGCGGAGCTTGCGGTTGTGGAGCGACGCCTTCTTCGCGCGCTCGCGGGCAAGGTTGCGGATGCCGGCGAGCTCCTTGCGCTCGTGCTCGTTGGCCTCGATCTTCCGCCGGATGAGCTCGGCGGTCTCGCGGTTCTTGTGCAGCCAGGTGTCGAGCGACTGCTGCATGAACTTGCCGATGAAATCCTTGATCGACGGTCCGCCCGGGCCCATGTCGGCGGAGCCGAGCTTGGTCTTGGTCTGCGACTCGAAGACGGGTTCCTGCACGCGGACGACGAGGGCGGCGTCGATGGACTGGCGCACGTCGGCGGCGTCGAAGTCCTTCTTGAAGTGGTTGCGCACGGTCTCGACGAGGGCCTCGCGGAAGGCGGCGAGGTGGGTGCCACCCATGGTGGTGTGCTGGCCGTTGACGAAGGACCAGTATTCCTCGCCGTAATGGTTGCCGTGGGTGAAGGCGACCTCGATGTCGTCGCCCTCGAGGTGGATGATCGGGTAGAGCGGTTCGCCCGCGAGCTCCTTGGTCAGGAGGTCCCGGAGGCCGTGCTCGGACTTGAAGGGCTTGCCGTTGAGCGTGAGGGTGAGGCCGCGGTTGAGGAAGGCGTAGTTCCAGAGCATGTCCTCGATGAACTCGAGGCGGAACCGGAAATCCTGGCCGAAGAGCGCCTCGTCCGGCGTGAACTCGATGAGGGTGCCGTTGCGCCCGTCGGATTTCGTGATCTTGTGGTCCTTCCTGAGCCGGCCCTGGGCGAACTCGACGACCTTGGTCTCGCCGTCGCGGAAGGACTGGGCGCGGTAGCTGAGGGACAGGGCGTTGACGGCCTTCTGGCCGACGCCGTTCAGGCCGACGGCCTTCTGGAAGGTGTTGGAATCGTACTTGGCGCCGGTGTTGATGACGGAGACGCACTCGAGGACCTTGCCCAGCGGGATGCCCCGGCCGTAGTCGCGGACGCGGAGGGTGCGCTCGGTGAGCTCGACCTCGATCTTCCGGCCCTGGCCCATGGCGAACTCGTCGATGGAGTTGTCGATGGACTCCTTGAGCAGGACGTAGATGCCGTCCTCGGCGTGAGCGCCGTTGCCGAGGCGGCCGATGTACATGCCCGGGCGGAGGCGGATGTGCTCGGTGGACGAGAGGGTCTTGATGCTGGCTTCGGTGTAGTTCGTGGACGCCATGGGGTCAGGGATCAGAGGACAGAGGTCAGGGGGCAGTGGACGGTGGACGGAGGGCGGAGGACGGATAATAGAGAGGAGGGGGAGTGTGGCGTGGCAAGCGTGATTGCGGGGTGGTCCGTTGCACGGAGACTTGCGCGTGCGGGAACGGCCGCTAACCTGCACGCCAGCCCCACGCCCATGTTCAAGAAAATTGCCCTCCTCGGTGTCCTGGCCGCCGTCGCCGCCTATGTCGGCCTGACGTTTTTCCTCGGCTCGATCGTGAAGACCGGGGTGAACAGCTTCGGGCCGAGGCTGACGCAGACCAAGGTGGAGCTGGCCGGGGCCAACATCTCGCCGCTCACGGGCCGCGGCTCGCTGCGCGGACTCTCGGTCGGCAACCCCCGGGGCTGGAGCGACGGCCCGGCCTTCTCGCTCGGGCGGGTGCAGGTGGACGTGCAGCCGTTCTCGATCTTCGGCGACCACATCGTGATCAACGAGATCATCATCGACGAGCCGGTGTTCAGCTATGAGACGAAGTTTGTCTCCAGCAACATCAAGGACCTGCTGAAGAACATCGAGGATTTCGCGGGCAGCGGCGGCCCGGCGGCGGCGACGAAGTCCGGGCGGCCGATCAGGTTTGTCGTGAAGAAATTCCGCCTGACCAACGGCCGGGCCACGCTCGGCGTCGGGGCGGCCGCGCTCCCGGTCCCGCTGCCCCCGGTCAGCCTCGACAATCTCGGCGTGGCCGAGGGTGGCATCACGCCGGACCAGCTGGCTGGCGCGGTGATGAGGAGCGTGCTCGGCAGCATTGTCACCGGCTCGGCCCAGGCGCTCAGCCAGGTGGGTTCCACCGCCGGCGCGGCCACGCTCGAGAAGACCAAGGCGGCCGCCCAGAAGGCCGGCGACAGCCTCAAGAAACTTTTTGGCGAAAAAAAGTGACCCACCACCACCACCACCACTCCATGCTACGATTCACCCTGATCCTGCTCGTCGGCGCCTGGCTCGCGGGTCTGGCCCGTGCCCAGACCGTAGACCAGATCGCCGCCGATCCGCAGCAATGGCCGGCGGAGGTCACGGTGAGCGTCTCCACCAAGGCCGTGGTGATCAAGGCCGGCGCCCCCGCCGGCGTGATCCTGATCGGCGCGGGCCGGAAACTCGCGGTCACCGGCGTGGCGCCGGATGGCGTCACCGGCAAGCTCGGTGCGACCACGGTCAAGGTGGCGGTGGAGAAGACGAACCTGCTGGCGCTGGCCGCCCCGCCGCCGCGGGAAAACCCCGCGCCCGCCGCGCCCCAGCCGGCCGCGGCCGCCGCGCCCGCGCCCGGCCGGAATGAGGCGCGCCTGGCCGAGATGGCCCACGAGCCGCCGACGGCCATCCAGTCGGCGCTGCTCGGCCGGCTGGTGACCCTCGAGAACGGCCGGCTCCGGCCGTTTGACATCCGGAAGCTGAACGGCGTGAAATTCTACGGCATCATGTTTTCCGCCGGCTGGTGCGGGCCGTGCCGGGCGTTCGCGCCGCACCTGCTGGAAAGCTACCGCAGCCTGAAGAGCCTTTACCCGGAGTTTGAACTGGTGCTGATGAGCAACGATCACTCGGCCGACGACATGCTGGCGTACATGCGCGAGGAGAACATGCCCTGGCCGGCGGTGAAGTTCAGCGAGCGCGGCGCGGTCGACGAGCTCCGCCGGCTCGGCGGCTCCGGCATTCCCGACCTGGTGTTGATCGACAGCGACGGCCGGGTGCTCGCCGACAGCTTCAAGGGCGGCGACTACCTCGGGCCGGACAGCGTGCTCGACGCCGCGTGGCGCGTGCTGAAGCAGCACCGGCACGGGTGAGGGGCAGCGCGAGCCAGCTCGCTGGCCCACGGGCGCGCCCGCTCAGCTGAGCTGCACGCCGCGCATGTCGCCGGTCTCCATGAAGTGGCGGTGGAAGGCGAAGGCGTTGCGCAGGGACTGCGGGGTCTGGCCGGACTTGTTGAGGTCGATGTACTGGCGGAGCGGCTCGCGGAAGTCCGGGTGGGCGCAGTGGTCGGCGATGAGCCGGGCGCGCTCGTTGGGGGACTTGCCGCGGAGGTCGGCGATGCCCTGGTCGGTGATGATGACCTGGACCGAGTGCTCGCTGTGGTCGGTGTGGCTGACCAACGGGACGATGGTGCTGATCTTGCCGCCCTTCTGGAGCGCGGGGCAGACGAAGATCGAGATGAAGGCGTTGCGGGTGAAGTCGCCGGAGCCGCCGATGCCGTTCATCATGCTCGTGCCGAGGACGTGCGTGCTGTTGATGTTGCCGAAGAGGTCGGCCTCGATCGCGGCGTTGACGGAGATGATGCCGAGGCGGCGGATGAGCTCGGGGTTGTTGGAGATTTCCTGCGGCCGCAGCACGATGCGGGAGCGGTAATAGTCGAGGTTCGAGAAGAATTCCCGGCCCATCGCCGGGCTGGTGGTGATGGCGGTCGTGGAGGCGAAGGTCAGCTTGCCGCTCTGGAGCAGCTTGAAGACGGCGTCCTGGAGCACCTCGGAATACATCTCGAAGGGCGGGATGCCGGGGTTCTCGCCCATGGCGGCGAGCACGGCGTTGGCGATGTCGCCGACGCCGGACTGGATGGGGAGGAAGGGCGCCGGGATGGTGCCGCGGAGGCGCTCGCGCGCGAGGAAATCGGCGACGTTGCGGCCGATGCGGCGCGTGACGTCGTTGGGCTCCTCGAACCCGCCGGACTCGTCGGGCTGGTTGGTCTCGACGATGCCGGCGATGCGGGAGGGGTCGACCTTGACCACGGTGGAGCCGATGCGGTCGCGGACGGTGAGGAGCGGGATCTCGCGGCGGTGCGGGGGGTCGCGCGGCTCGTAAATGTCGTGGAAGCCGCGGAGGGCGGGGGACTGGGCGGCGTTGAGCTCGATGATGATCTTTTCCGCGACGTGGCAGAAGGTCGGCGAGGCGCCGACGGAGGTGGTGAGCACGATCTCGCCGCCGGGGAAGACCTCGCAGGCCTCGACGATGGCGAACTTCACCTGGCCGAGGAAGCCGTAGCGGACGGTCTGCGGCAGCTGGGAAAGGTGCATGTCGAAGAACTGGACCTCGCCGGCGTTGATCTTTTTGCGCAGGTCGGCGTTGGACTGGTAGGGGGTGCGGAAGAGCACGGCGTCGGCCCGGGCCAGTTCGCCGTCGAGGGAGGGACCGGTGGAGGCGCCGGTGATGACGCCGACCTTGAAGGGCCGGCCGGCGGCGTGCTCGGCCCGGGCGCGGGCGGCGATGGCCCTGGGCACAACCTTGGCGGCGCCGGCAGGCGTGAAGCCGCTGAAGCCGATGATGTCGCCGTGGCCGACCATGGCGGCGGCCTCGTCGGGCGTGAGAACGGGAAAGGGATATTTCATGCGGCCCCGAGTCTACCGGCCGGCGGATGGGCGGTCCCCGCAGCATTTGACCAGTCCAGCGCATCCATTGCCAGATCGGGCGCGGGCGGGAAACGGCGGAGCGGGTGGCGGATCTCAGCCCGGCGGGCCCTATGCCCATTGGCGGCAGTTGCTTATCGTCAGGCCGGGACGGAGGCATGGCCCCGGTTTTGTGCCGCGGAATGTTGCGGGCCACTGTGCCACGGTTTGACGGGCTGCGGCGTTGACGTCCGGTCGGCCGCAGCGCGACGATGGCGGCATGAAAGTCACCTATTATCTGGAAGTGCTCTCCTCGTGGTGCCACTGGGTCGACCCGGTCTGGGCGGAACTGCAGCAACGCTATGCCGGGCGCGCGGAGTTCGGTTGGAAGATCGCGCTGATGAACCCGGGGGACTTCCCGGTGTCGCGGGCGCAGTGCGACTGGTTCTACCGGCGCAGCGGCGGCACGGTGATGCACTCGCCGTATCAGCTCAACTCGGGCTGGTTCGAGCCGGAGCGGAAGGGGGTCTACACCGCGCCGAACCTCGTGGCCGAGGCGGGCAAGGATTTCGGGTTCACCGGCGACGAGCTCCGCCTGGCGCTGACGCACGCCGCGCTGCGCGTGGGGGCGAAGGTCGGCGACATGGCCACCGCGGTGAAGATCGCCGCGAAGGCGGCCCGGCTCGACGCAAAGAAGCTGCGCGCCGCGGCGGAGTCGCCGGCCGTGGCGGACCGCGTGGCGGCCGGCACGGCGGAGTTTTTCGCGCACCAGATCAACCAGCGCCCGGCGTTCATCCTCACGGACGCCATCGGCGACAAGGCGGTGTTCTCCGGCCTCGTGCGGCTGGAGCCGCTGGCCGCGACGATCGACGCGATGCTCGCGGACACGGCCGCCTACGCGGCGCACCGGGCGCACCACGGCGCGCCGCCGGCGGCGTGAGCCTCACGCCATCCGGCGGTACTTCTGCGC
>CAYRDN010000065.1:0-17288 GCA_964423065.1 uncultured Oleiharenicola sp.
TATGTCAGGGGATGGCGCCGTGCGGCGCAAAGCTCGCAGAGGCAATGGGTTTTGCCAATTTTGTCGAGCCTAAAATGTCATAATCACCGGCTATTTTCACGCGGTCGTTGCAAATCCTTTAACCGCAGGGATCCACTCCGGTTCCAACCGCAAAAATCGTTCTTGCTCAGAGCCAAGCGCAATTCCTCAATGAGGCGATGGACCTTCCGTTCAACGTCGCGAGTTACCTCGATACGGCCCTGCGGGCAGCCGCCGGCCGCCTCGGTTGGGTGGAAAGAGGCTTCCAGCCCGAGGTGCGCGTGGCGGATCCGGCCAATGGCGATTTCCAGGCCAATGGAGCACTGGCCTTTGCCAAGAAGGAAAAGTTGAACCCGCGGGCCTTGGCCCAGCAGATCGTGGACCAACTGGGCGGGCTGGCGGAGGTTTTTGACCTGACGCTCGCGGGCCCTGGATTCCTGAACTTCCGGCTCAAGCCCGCCGCCCTGCTCGGCTGGCTGCAAACCTACGATTCGGAGGAACACCTGCAGGCCGGGGCCGCCAGCTCCCGCCGCGGCCAGACCTGGCTGGTCGATTACTCATCCCCGAACACGGCCAAGCAGATGCACGTCGGCCACCTGCGCTCGGCCGTCATCGGCGAGGCCATCTGCCGGCTGCTGGCCTTCAGCGGCGCCAAGGTGATTCGCGACAACCACATTGGCGACTGGGGCACGCAGTTCGGCAAGCTCATCTGGGCCTACAAGCGCCACCTCGTCGCCGCGACGCTCGCCCGCGAGCCGCTCGAGGAGTTCGAGCGCCTCTACAAGCTTGGCCACAACGCCGCCGAGGCCGACCCCGCCGTGCTCGCCGAGGCCCAGCAGGAACTCGTCAGGCTCCAGGGCGGCGACGCGGAGAACCTCGCGATCTGGAAAAAGATCAACGATGTCTCCCTCGCCGCCTTCCAGCTGATCTACGACCAGCTCGGCATCCGCTTTGACGTGACGCTGGGCGAGAGCTTCTACAACGACCAGGTCGCACGCGTCTACCAGGAGCTGGTCGCGGCCGGTCTCGCCGAGGAAAGCCAGGGCGCGCTGGTGGTGTTCCACCCGGAACACCCGCGCTTCAAGACGCAGCCGTTCATGATCCGCAAGAAGGACGGCGCGGCGAACTACGCCTCAAGCGACCTCGCCACCGTGCTCCACCGCACCGAGCATTTCCACGTGGACGGCGTGGCCTACGTGATCGACTTCCGCCAGAGCGACCACCTGGACCAGCTGTTCCTCACGGCCCGGAAATGGTTCGCGGCGACCGGCCGCAAGGCGCCGCAGCTCGAGCACGTGGATTTCGGCACGGTGCTCGGCGAGGACCACAAGCCGCTCAAGACCCGCAGCGGGGAGAACATCCGGCTCAAGGACCTGCTCACCGAGGCGCGGGAGCGGGCGTATCAGCTGGTCAGCGGCAAGAACCCGGATTTCCCGGAGGCGGAGCGCCGGGCCATCGCCGACATCGTCGGCGTGGCCTCGGTGCAGTACGCCGACCTCTCCCAGAACCGCTCCAGCGACTATGTGTTCACGTGGGACAAGATGATTTCGCTCGAGGGCAACACAGCCGCCTACCTCCTCTATGCCGTCGCGCGCATCCGCAGCATCTTCCGCAAGGCCGGCCTCGATCCCGCCCGGCCGCCGGTCGCCGGCGCCACCCCGACCGCAACGCCCCAGGAAACCGCCCTGGCGCGCAAGCTCGTGAAATTTTCCGACGCGACGCAGCTCGCCACCCACACGCTCCGGCCGCATTTCCTCTGTCTCTACCTCTATGAACTCGCCGGCGACTACAGCACGTTTTACGCGGCCGACAAGGTCATCGTCGACGATCCGGCGGTGCGCGCCCGTCGGCTCCTCCTCTGCCACCGCACGTTGATCGTGCTGGAGACGGGCCTGCACCTGCTCGGCCTGCGCACGGACCTCGAGCGGATGTAAGCCGCGCAGCCGGCCGCGCCGGCCCCAATTCATTCTTGCCGCCCCCGGCCCGGCGGACAAGATGCCGGGGCATGGCCAACGAAGAGATCTACATCCGCGGGGCGAGTGACACCGAGGCCCGCGGGCCGTTCACCCTGGAACAGCTCGTCTCCCTCGCCGAAAGCAACGACCCGGTCAAGGGCGTCACTGCGGAAACCTACTATTACGACGCCACCACCGAGCAGTGGCTGGCCATCGGCGGCAGCCCCGAGATGAAGGCCGCCCTCTGGCCCGAGAAGAAGAAGATCGGGTTCAAGCAGAAGGAATTCAACGTCGTGAACGAGGAGCTCGCCGAGGACACCAAAGCCATCTCGGTCGAGGACTTCCTGGCCGCCGCCGAGGGCCAGACCGAGGACACCAAGGGCAAGAAGGACCGCAACATCGCGATGATGAACGCCGCGGTCTGGGGCACCCGCTCCGCCGCCGTCATCTCCCTGCTCAGCGCCGTCGCCCTGATCCTCCCCAGCATCGACGCCGTGATCGCCATGGATGTGCCCAAGATCATCGAGCGGCCGTACATCTTCCTCGGCGCGGTCGACGCCTTCATCGGGCTGCTGCTCTTCCTCGGGGTCATCAACATCTACCCGTTCGTCCGCTTCCGCGCCGTCTTCGGGCTGGGTTTCCTCGGTTTTCTCTTCATGACGCAGGGTCAGCTCACCCCGATGCTGGCCGTCGCCGCCGGCTCCGCCGGGCTGTATTTCTGCACAATTTTCCTCAGCTATATCCCACTGGCGGTCGCGGCCCTGCTCGGACTCGGGGGCATGGCGATGCTCGCCACCATGTCTTATTCCTGAGCGCCGCCCGGACTGTCCGGTCCCGCCATGCCGCTGTCCCCGCTCCTGTCCCGGCTCCGGCGGCTTTGGGTCCATGACATCTGGACCGCCGGCCTGACCCGCGACAAGTCCCTCAAGAACCGGGGCCTCACCCTGCTCCGCATCGCGTCGATCACCCTGTCCGGCCTGAACGAACTGAAGGTCGCCGCCCGCGCCGCCGCCCTGAGCTACAGCTCCCTCCTCGGCCTCGGCCCGCTCGTGGCCATCGCCGTGCTCATCTCCAGCTTCGCCCTCGGCGACCGCAACGCGGCCCTCGCGGCCAACGGCGTCAACAACGTCATCAGCTTCATCGCCCCGCAGGTCGACCAATACCAGCAGGTCATCTCCGACGCCCGGTCCCGCCCGCCTCCCGCGGCGCCCGAGCTGCATGTCGCCGGGCCGCCGGCCGGCCGGGGCGAAGCCGCGCCGGCCGCCGACCCGGAGCTGGTGAAGCTCATCAACAATTTCATCACCAACAGCCGCGCCGGGTCCGGCACCGCGGGCGCCGTGGGCCTGCTGGCCCTGCTCGTCATCGTGGTGCTCCTGTTCACCAGCGTCGAGAAGACCTTCAACGACATCTGGGGCGTCCGCCGCGGCCGCAACTGGATCACGCGCATCATCTATTACTGGGCCGTGATCACGATCGGCGCCCTGCTGTTTTTCACCTCGCTCACCCTTTATTCCGCCGGCACCTTCCTCAACGTCAACGTCGCCCGGATGCCGCTCCGCCAGGAGCTGGCGCCGGTTTACGCCCTGCTGTTCCGTTCGGCCTCGGTCCTGCTGCTCATCCTGATCCTCACGGTCTTCTACCGGCTGATTCCCAACACCCGGGTGAAATGGCGGGCCGCGCTGGTCGGCGCGGTGATCGTGACCGGGCTGCTGTTCCTCAACAACTATCTCGCGTTCCTTTATTTCCGGAATGTGGTGTCGACCAACCGGCTCTACGGCGCCGTCGGCCTCCTGCCCATCCTCATGCTGGGTCTGTATGTCTTCTGGTTCTTTGTGCTCGTGGGCGGCCAGATCACCTACGCCGTGCAGAACGTGCACTACCGCAGCAGCCAGACCGCCTGGCACAGCCTGAACCACGCCACCCGCGAAAGCATGTCCCTGCTCGTGCTCCTGCTCATCGCCCGCCGTTTCAAGGCCTGCCGGCACGCCTATTCCGTGACCCAGCTCTCGCACCTGATCCGCGTGCCCTCGCAGATCCTCAACGAAAGCCTGAACCGGCTCTGCGACCTCGGGCTCATCGCCGAACTTCCCCCCGAGGAGGGCGCGGATCCCACCGACCACCGCTATCAGCCCGCCCGGCCCATCGGCATGATCTCGCTCGTGGATTTTCGCCGGCTCTTCGAGGACTACGGCGAGGCCCCCAGCGGCGCCCTGCTCGACAACGTCGACCCAGTGCTGGCCTATTACCACGAGCGCCTCAACGCCTGCCTGCCGCAGGCGCTCGGCGAGAAAACCCTCGAGCAGCTGATCGACGAGCTCCAGCCGAGCCAGACCTACGCACCCTTCCCGGCCGCGTGAGCCCCGCCGGCTTCCGCCGGGACGCTACTCATAACCAGGGAGCGGCTGCACCTGAAATCAGGCACTTTTGCAAGCCGCAGCCGCGCCCCCGGGAGGATATGCATGCGTCACCGCCGCATGCCCACTCTCAAAATCCTTTGCCTCGAGGACGACACGCTGATCCGCGAACTGCTGGTGGCCCGCCTGCTGAAGATTTCCGATTTCAAGACGTTGATCTGGGAGGCCGGTGACGGTGCCACCGGCCTCCAGCTGGCCCGCGAGCATGAGCCCGAGTTGATCATCCTCGACCTCGGCCTGCCGGACATGAGCGGCTTCAAGGTGATCGAGGCGCTCGACGCCCTGACGCCGCGGCCGCGCGTCCTGATCCTCACCGCCGCCGCCCCCGACCAGGTCCTGAACCGGATTCATTGCAGCTCGATCTCCGGCCTGCTGCTCAAGTCCGACGCCTGCAGCCACGAGCTGCTCACCGCCATCCGGGCCGTGCTCGCCGGACGGACCTATTTTTCCCAGAAGGTGCTGCAGGTGATGGCCGCGACCCGCGCCAAGCCGGGGCATTTCACCAAGATCCTCTCGCCCCGGGAGATCGAGCTGCTCCCGCTGTTTGGTTACGGCTGGACCAATGAGCGGATCGGCGAGCGCACCGGGCTGAGCGCGTTCACCGTCCGCACGCACCGCCAGAACATCCTCGGCAAGCTCGACCTGCATACCACGGAAAAGCTGATCCGCTGGGCCATCATCAACGGCTTTTCCGACTTCCGCTACGAACCCAAGGAGACGGACTCCCCCGCCCTCTACGAGCCCCCCTCAGGCTGGGAGCTGTTTGGCTAGGCCGTCGCGCGTGGCGCCCGCGTCAGTCCCAAGGCCTGGATGCCGGCGCCCGAACCTGCACTCGTTCCCCCGGGTGTTGCGCGTCACGGTTCGCCGGGGTTAACAACGGTTGGATTCTGATAAAGCGCCCCGGGATGAGAGACCGGAACGGACGGTTGTTTGCGCGCCCCGCCCGGGCTGACCAGGCTGGCCGTCACGAAAATGAGCAAATTGCGCTTCTGGGTGCTCTCGCCCCGGCTGCGAAACAGACGTCCGAGGCCGGGAAGGCTGCCCAGCACCGGCACCTTGTCGCTCACCTGCCTCACATCCTCGCGCGTCAGGCCACCCATGATCAGGGTCGCACCGTCCCAGATTGTCACCTTGGTCGTGACCTCCCGCACGGCAAAGATCGGTTGAAAAAAACCCGAGGGCACGGTCACGGTGGTGCCACCGGCGACCGCGACGCTTTGTCCACCATACTCGACGAAGCCCTCGAACTCCGTGACCTTGGGGTTCAAATCAAGACTGACGCTGTAGTTGTCCTCCTCCACCGTGGGCGTCACCTTCAGCTCCACGCCGACATTGCGCATGGTGAACTCCTGCGGCGTCCCGGCCGTGATGGCGACCCCCGCCGAACCGCCGCCGCTCGCGCTGCCCGTGCCGACCTGGCTTTGGACCTGACCGTAGGATTGCGGATAGCGGAGTTCCTGCGCGACGGTGATCGTCGCCGGGTTGCCCGAAAGCACGGTCAATTTCGGGGCGCTCAGCAATTCGGTGCCGTTTTTCTGGGACAGCGCGCGCACCACCGCGCTGACATCAAACTCACCGAGGATGCCCGAGATCGAGGCCAGGGGACTGGCCGTCAGCCCAAGGTTGTTCGTGCCGGGTATGACCGGCGGGTTGTTGATGATGGGCAGGTTGATGCCGTCCGTGGTCGCGGTTGAGCCGTCGCTGTTCACGGTCACGTCCGCCGGCCGGATGATGCCACCCAGCGCACCGCCCGCGCTGCTGCTGAAAGCCCCGCTGAGCGGCCGATTGGCCGTGGCAAAATCCGTCACCGTGGCCCCGCTGTGCTGGGTGGACTTCTTGGCGAGATTCCACTGCACGCCGAGTTCCTCGAGTGCGCCTTGCTGCACCTCCATGAACTTGGCCTCGATCTCGACCTGCCGCACCTCGTGATAACGGCCCAGGATGTTCCGGATGCGCTCGAGATTGCGCGGGGTCTGGGTCGCGATCAGCTGGGAGCCATCGAAGGCGAGCGAGCTACCCGGCACACTGTCAAAGCTGACGCCCGCCAGCTGCAGAAAGCTCCGGATCGCCTGACCCTCCCCTTCAAGGCTTGCCCCCGGCCCGGGGGCCGCGGTCCCGCCGGCCAGCGGATCCGGACCGGGCACCGTCCTGGACAAGGCGCCGCGACCGGTCAGACGCAAGACGGTCGCGCGGGACACTGGGTAGAATCTGGTCTCGAGGGCCGACTGTTCGCCGCCCGGTCGGAGGATGACCGCATCGGCCAGCACCTCATATTGATAGCCCACGGAATCGGCGAGGAAGTCCAACACGCGTTTCAACGATAGATTGCGCAGGGTGAGGTTGACGACGGGGTTGGTCCCCCCTGCGTCGAGCAGAACGATGTTCACCCCCTTCGGCGCGACGCCGGTCTGGTCAAACTCCTCCGAGACCACGCTCAGCGTGTTGACCACCCGGCTGAGCTCCATGCCGCTGAAGTTGACGCTTGGCAGCACGATCCGGTCGAGTTTTTGCCGCAAGGCCGGGGGCACGGCCTCCGGTTCCTTCCGCGCGGTTTCTTCCCAGCGCACGGCGGGCCGCTGCCAGGCCCGGTTGACCTCAGCGAGCATTCCGGCGCTCGTCCTGGCCCGCCCGGCGACATCAGCGGCATTCTCATCGGCCAGGCGCCGGAGGAAATCGTTCGCAGTGGCATTGCGGGCATCGATGGCCACGACGCGCTGGAATGTCCCGCGGGCGGCCGTCGCATCACCCGCAAGGTACTGGCTCCGTCCCCGGGCCAAAAGCGACGGCACACGGTCCATCGCGCCGGCATCCTGTGTTGCCTGGACACCGACTGAAAATGGTCCGCGCTGGTCCGGCCCGGATCCGGCAACCGCCGCGGCCAGCGCGGCAGGTTCTATCCTGGTGTCCGCGGGACGGTTCTCTCCTTCGAGACCAGCCGCGGTCCTCGCAGATGCAACACGCTTCACGTCGGTCTCGTTCGGACCCGGCGTATAATCAGCATCCCCGTCGTCATCGCTCGACGGCCCGGCGGGCAGCCGGTGTTCCAGCCCAACCTCGCGCGGGTTCGCCGGGCTGTTCTCCATCCCGTGCAGCAGCCACCCGGACAGCAAGGCGAACGTAGACACGGTGAGCCGTAGCGGGTGGTTCATGCGGGAATGTCACTGGCCGGTGGCGATGAGCCCGACGGCCGGTGGCCGGCGCATCAATCTGTCCCGGGCGGTCGTGACCGCCGGTGCGCTGCCCGCGGGGACCACCGGATGCAGAATCAGGGTTTCCGGCCGGATGAAACCGGCGGTCATCCGGGTCACAACCACTTCGGGCGGGGCGAGCCGGATGCTCGCGATGCAATAGGTGGCAGTCTGATCGGAGAAGGTGTCGCCCTCGTGCAGTTCACGGGGCCGCTGGTCCCGGGGTCGCAGTTGGAGCAGGGCCACCGGCGTGTCGGTGTATTTCCGGCTCCGGCTGTCCAGCACCACGTCGGCATCGGTCCGCTCGTCATGCACGATCGCGAACGCCGCGACATCGTAGACCGGCTGCGCGCCCCTGGGCCCGATGACCACCTTCTTGACTTGAATGCCCTTCAAGGTGATCCCGAGCGAAGCAAAGCGACGGCCTGCGCGCCCGAGCAAGGTCCCGGCCGAACCCGGGCTGACAAAGGCGGCGAGATAATCATCGGGCCCGCCAAAATATCCCACCAGCTGCAGTCGATACGGCTCCGGCTTTACCTCCAGCAACTCGAGACCGGCAGCCGGCTCCGCGGCCGCCAGCTGCGGCGACGGACTCACGCTGAACGTCCGGTCTGCTGCGTCATAATAGATGACCGGCGGACTGAAGACTTCGTAGTGCCAGCCCTCGCCCCGGGATTGGGCGGATGCCTCGGTCCACATTGCAGGTGGCAGCGGCCGCGCAGGTTGATCGGCGGGCTGGTAAGGGGAACGGGTTGTTGGCGGGGCGACCGGCAGCGCCCGCAACCGGGGCATGGTCGCCTGCTGATGCCACCACCAGACTGCACTGGCCGACAAGGCCGTCAGCGACAAGACCAGCAGCACTTTGTCATAGTGGCTTTGGCACCACGGGCTCATGGCATGGGTGCCTCCGCGCCGACCACCGGTTGCATGCATTCCACCACGACGGAGAACCGGGTGAGATTCCGGGAGACCAACGGCACCGGACTGCCGGTCGCGGTGAGCCGGTCGGTCGGATCCGGCGGAGCCGCATCAGCCTTCACCGGCTCCGCCTCCACACTGCGCACGATTGCCGGCAGCCGGAAAGCAGCCAGCCGGTTTAGAAACGTCCGCAGCGCCGGAGTCTGACCGGTGAACACGTACCGGAATGCGTCGCTCTCCCAACGGCCGGGCAGCCGGAGCGACAGACGCGGGTCCGGGTCAAAATAATCCTGCTGGCGGTCGCCGGCGGTCGCCGCCTCCCGGCCTCCCGCCGGCACCGCCGGCGTGCGCCCGGCGCGCTGCGCCACAGGCAGCGGACGCTCCCGCTGCACCGCAAGCACGGCGCGCGGATGCGACTCGAGCAGCGCCTCGATGACGGTTTGCCCGAAGACCCGCTGGCGATGCACCGCCGGCAGCAGCTCCACCGCGGGACCCGCCTTGGCGTAGGCCGAAAAACCGAAGTGCTCATCCGGGCGGAGCACGACCTGCGCGCGGGCGGCGAGCAGGCGGGTTTTTTCCACAAAGGCGGCGAGATCGAAGTACATTTCGATTGAATTTTCCGGCGGCGGGGCGGGGGGCATGGTGTTGTCGCCGCCCCGCATGGCTGCCTGCCAGGCCGCGAGAACTTCATGGATGCGGGCCAGGTCGCGCTCGATGGCCTGCTCGTTCTCGGCGCTCAAAGCCGGCGATTGGCACGCGAGGCTGTCCCACTCCTGCTTTTTCCTCTCCAAGGACGCCAGGGCCTGCTGCGCCTGCTGCCGGGCGTGGATCAAAAGCCACGTTGCCGTCGCCCATGATGCCGCGAAGAGCAGCACGACAACCGGCCGGGTGATGCGTTCGAGGCGGAACATGCGTGAAAGATTGTCGGCCGGCGGTCGCAGCCTGCCGCTACGATGCGGGGAATGGGCGGATCATGGTCAGAGGGGATGGCGGGAATCGAGGACGAGGACGCAGTCGAACTTGAGGATGCCGGGCTGGCGGGTGTCGAAGCGCTCGTCCTCGACGGCGGCGATGAAGGCGGACTGGCCGAGGCCGGTGAGGAGGGATTGGATCCGGTTGGGCGTCAAAGGTCCGGTGCCATCGGGGGGACGGGCGCGGTCGAGGAGGCGGCCGGAGATGGCGAGCTTGACGGGCGTGCCGGGCATGACCTGCAGCTTTTCCAGCCAGACGTCCTCGACGCCGGCGAGGCGATCCTGCAGGTCGGCGAGGAATTCAACCCAGCTGGCCCGGCGGTCGTAGACGCCCTGCAGCGCCAGCACCTGGCGGCGGAGTTCCTCGATCTGCCGGAGATTGGCGCGGTTGCGCGTGTCGCGCTCGCGCAGCGGGACGAGCGCACGCTCGATGGCGGCGGTCTTCCGCTGCGCCTCGCGCGCGAGGCGGCGCAGATGCACCATGGGCAGCACCAGGGCCGCCAGGGCGAAGACCGCGGCGGCGATCAGCCAGGGCCGGCGCCGGCGGTAGGCCTGCTGCCGGCGACGTGACGGCGGCTGCAGGTCGAGCAGTGGCTGATGGGGAAGCAGCCGGGCGGCGGCCCCGCCGATCAAATCGGCCATGGACAGCGCATTGGCGGCGGAGTCGACGCGGCTTTCGCCACAGTCGTTCTCAATGGCACCGAGCGCATCCAGCCAGCCGACGGGCAGCTGGAGCCGGACGGTGAGTGCCTCGGCCAGGCTGGCGATCCGGGAGCCGCCGCCGGTCAGGTAGACGCGGACGGGGGCGTCCATCCCGTCCTGGTCGCAGAAGTGTCCGACCGTGCGCGTGATTTCCTGGGCGAGACGGGCGGCGAGGAGGTCGCCGTCGGCAGGCGGGGTGGGCATGGTACGAGCAAGTTCGCTGGTCCACGGGGTGGCGCTGACCCACGGGGCGGTGCCGGTCCAAGGGTTGATGCTGCCGGGGACGGAGGGTGGATTCAGCTGGCCGCCGAACGGAAGGGTGCGGGCGGCGAAACCCTGGGGGCCGGCGAGCAGGAGCGTGGTCGAGCGGGCGCCGAGATTGAGGATGAGCACGGGTTGCGCGGGGGCGGGATGAGCGATGCGAAAGCCGGCGAGCGTGGCGAGGGCGGAGGGCAGGAGGAATTGCGGTTCGAAACCGGCGGCCTGCGCGGCGGCGCAGAGGGGCTCGACGGCGTCGAGACGGGCGGCGGCGAGGAGCACGTCGGTGCCCTGGCGGCCGGCGACGAGATGGTCCCAGACAACGTCGGTCAGGGCGAAGGGCACGGCCTGCGCCGCCTCGAAGCCGATGATCCTGGCGCGCTGGGCCGCGGCGACGCGCGGGATCGCGAGCATCCGGGTCAGGGTCAGGTGCGCCGGGAGGATGAGCACGGCCGGGCCGGCGGCGGACGGCAGCCGGGCGCGCAGGTCGTGCAGGGCCGCGCGGGTTTCCTCGAGCCACGGATCGGTCGGGCCTGAGTCGGGGCCGAGGGGCACGACGGCGAAGGCCTCAAGATACAGGCGGCAGCCCCGGCGGGTGAATGATCCGAGAGCGGTCCGGCTGGCGCCGCAATCGAGGACGAGGGTGCGTTGGGGATACACGGGCGGTATTATTACGTGGCCCGTATGGCGGATTTGTTTGCCGGTCTTTCGGCAAAGGTCACGCTTAATTTCTAATGACAGCGGTCCTGCCCTACAAAATCAGCGTCCTGGTCTTCATCGAAAACACCGCCGGCGAACAGCTGCTGATGCTCCGGGCGAAACAGCCCAACCTCGGGGTGTGGACGCCGATCGGGGGGAAGCTGGAGATGGCGACCGGGGAATCGCCGTTCGAGTGTGCGGTGCGCGAGACGGCGGAGGAGACGGGGCTGATGGTGGCTCCCGCGGACCTGCATCTGTTCGCCATGATCGCGGAGAAGGCCTATCAGGGGGACACCCACTGGCTGATGTTTTTGTTCCGTTGCAAAAAGCCGATCGCCGGACTCCCGGCGGACATCACGGAGGGGCGGTTTGCATTCTTTTCGCGGGAGCAGATCCACGGGCTGCCGATCCCCGAGACGGACAAAGCCGCATTGTGGCCGATTTTTGACCGCTACCGCGACGGTTTCGTGGCATTGAAGGCGGATTGCAGTGGGTCGCCCATCACGGTGGCGGTTGAGCAGATAACAGGAGCGTAGGACGATAGGCTGGTGCCTCAGCGCCAAGGGGCGGATGGCACGCAATGAGAGCCGCTACAATGTGGGCCAATTAGCCGGGGATGACGTAACTTTCGCTTGTCTTCCGACGCCTTTCCCTAAAAGACGGAATCCTGCGTCCAAGTATTGCTTCAAACTCAAAACAGTTCACGTGATCAAGAAACCATCCCCCACGAAAAAGTCCGAAGTCGCCGCTGCGGGCTATGATGCACGCCAGGCCCCGATCAACGCCAAGCTGGGGCAGGACGAGAAGATCGCGCTGTATCGTGACATGGTGCGGATCCGGCGTTTCGAGGAGCGTTGCCTGCGCAGTTACCAGCAGGGAAAGATCGGAGGCTTTTTGCATCTCTACATCGGGCAGGAATCCATCGCGATCGGCTGCGCCTCGGTGATGGGGGACAACGACCATATCATCACGGCCTACCGCGACCACGGGCACGGCCTGGCCGTCGGAATGGGCATGAACGAGATGATGGCGGAGAACTATGGCAAGTACACCGGCTGCTCGAAGGGCAAGGGCGGCTCGATGCACTACTTCGACCCGTCGCGTAATTTCTGGGGCGGGCACGGCATCGTGGGCGGCCAGGTGCCGCTCGGCACGGGCATCGCCTACGCGCTGAAATACAAGGGGATCAAGGGCGCCTGCATGACGTTCATGGGCGACGGCGCGGTCAACCAGGGCGCCGTCCACGAATCCTACAATCTCGCGGCGCTGTGGTCGCTGCCGGTCGTCTACATCATCGAGAACAACGGGTATTCCATGGGCACGAGCCAGGAGCGCTCCTCCGCCGGCCCGAGCCTGGCGCAGCGCGCCGAGGGCTATGGAATGAACTGGGAGATCGTCGAGAACGGCCACGACATCCTCGAGGTGCGCGACAAGGTCAACCAGGCGCTCAAGCTCGCCCACGAGAAATCGCTGCCGAGCGTCCTCGAGATCCGCACGTACCGCTACCGCGGGCACTCGGTGGCCGACCCGGACACGACCTACCGCGACAAGAAGGAGATCGAGGACTACAAGGCCACGAAGGACCCGCTGATGTATTTCCAGAACGCTCTCCTCGCCGAGAAGGTGCTGACTGACGAGCTGGTTACGAAAATCGACGAGTCCGCCCGCGCCGAGGCCGAGACCTCCGCGCAGTTCGCCGAGCAGAGCCCCTACCCGACCGTCGAGGACATCAAGAAGGATGTCTACTGGGAGATCGACAACCCGGCCGACCGCAAGTCCCAAGGCGCGCTGTTCTTCGACTGAGTCGCGCCGCCCTCCCCTCCTTCACCTTCACTTTCACTTTTTCCTTCCCGCCCATGCCCGTCATCACCTACCGCGAAGCCCTCCGGGCCGCCATGTCCGAGGAAATCGAGCGCGACCCAAACGTCGTCCTGATGGGCGAGGAGGTCGCCCAGTTCAACGGCGCCTACAAGATCTCCGAGGGCATGCTGGCCAAGTACGGCCCGAAGCGCATCGTGGACACGCCGATCAGCGAGGCCGGGTTCATCGGCGTGGGCGTCGGCGCCGCGATGCTCGGCCTGCGCCCCGTGATGGAGCTGATGTTTTTCAGCTTCTACACCGTGGCCTTCGACCAGATCTTCAACAACGCGGCGAACATCCGCTACATGTCCGGCGGGCTGATCAACTGCCCGATCGTCATCCGTGGCCCGGCCAACGGCGGCACCAACGTCGGCGCGACCCACTCGCACACGCCGGAGTCCATCGCGGCGTACCACCCGGGCATCAAGGTGGTCGTCCCCTCCAACGCCTACGACGCCAAGGGCCTCATGAAGTCGGCCATCCGCGACAACGACCCGGTCATGTTCATGGAGAACACCCTCCTGTACGGCGAGGCGTGCGAGGTGCCGGACGGCGAATACCTCGTCCCGCTCGGCAAGGCGAACATCCTGCGCGAGGGCACGGACCTCTCCATCATCGGCCACGGCCGCACCATCCAGCTGGCCCTGAAGGCGGCCGAGCTGCTGAAGCACAAGCACAACATCAACGCCGAGGTCATCGACCTGCGCTCCATCCGGCCGCTCGACGAGGAGACGATCCTCAACTCGGTGAAGAAGACCAGCCGTGCGCTCTACGTCGAGGAGTCCAAGCCCTTCTGTTCCGTCGGCGCCATGGTGGCGTGCATCATCCAGGAAAAGGCGTTCGACTACCTTGACGCCCCGGTGAAGCGCCTGACCTCCATCGACGCCCCGGCCATCTACTCGCCCCCGCTGGAAAAAATCCAGCTCCCCACCGTCGAGCGCATCATGCAGGCCGCGCTGGAGACGATGAAATGAAGTAGCGAGCCGTGGGTAGCGAGCAGCGAGCACCACGCGCCGAAAGCCACCTCTCGCCACTTCACCACCGACCACTTCAACTCACTACCACTACCCGCTACTCACCACCAATCCCCCTTCCCATGGCCGACATCATCGATATGCCCAAACTCAGCGACACCATGACGGTGGGCACACTGGTCAAATGGCTCAGGAAGGAAGGCGACGCCGTGAAGGCCGGCGACATGCTCGCCGAGGTCGAGACCGACAAGGCCACGATGGAGCTCGAGTCGTTCTTCACCGGCACGCTGCTCAAGATCTTCGCGGAGGCCGGGGCCCAGGTCGCCATCGGCGCCCCGCTCTGCGCCGTCGGCCAGCCCGGTGAAGTGGTCGCGGCCCCCGCGGCCCCGGCCGCCGCCGCGCCGGCACCGAAGCCGGAGGCCGGCGAACCGAAGACGGTTGCCGCCCCGGCAGCCGGGGTCGCTGACCCGGGTCCGGTCCCGGCGAAGCCGGCTGCACCTGCGCCCGCGGCCCAGCCGGCAGCGGCCCCCAGCCCGCAGGTCTCACCTGAACGCCTCAAGATTTCACCGCTGGCGCGCAAGCTCGCCGCCGACCAGAAGATCGACGCCTCGCGGGTCACGGGCACCGGCCCGCACGGCCGTATCGTCCGGGCCGACATCCTCGCCGCCGCGGCGAACCCGGCCCTGCTCAAGACCGCCACCCCGGCTTCCGGCTCTTCAGGTTTCAGCCCGCAGGTCTCAGGTTTCTCCCGCGGTCCCGTCCAGGAGGAGCGCCTGGTCCCCGTCTCCACCATCCGCGGCGTCATTGCCAAGCGCATGGTCGAGTCGACGACGACCATTCCCTACATCTACCTCGACATCGAGATCGACGCCGAGCCGCTGCTCGCCGTCCGCGCGCAACTCAACACCGGCCTGGAGAAGGAAGGTGTGAAGCTCTCCGTCAATGATTTCGTCCTCAAGGCCTCCGCCGAGGCGCTCCGCCGGGTGCCGGCGGTCAACTGCTCCTGGGAAGGCACGCACATCCGCCAGCACGGCGCCGCGCATGTCGCCTTCGCCGTGGCCCTGGAGGACGGCCTGATCACCCCCGTGGTCCGCGACGCCCACCTGAAGAGCGTGTTCCAGATCAGCACCGAGGCCAAGGCGCTGGGGAAAAAGGCCCGGGACAAGAAACTCGCGCCCAATGATTATACCGGTGGCACCTTCTGCGTCTCGAACCTCGGCATGATGGGCATCCCGAAGTTCACCGCCATCATCAACCCGCCCAACGCCGCCATCCTCGCCGTCGGCACCACGGTCGCCAAGCCGGTCATGAAGAACGGCGCGATCGTGCCCGGCCAGACGATGACCATGACCCTGAGCTGCGATCACCGCGTGTTCGACGGCGCCGTCGGCGCCCTCTACCTCGGCGCGCTCAAGGAGCTCCTTGAGAAGCCGGCGCTGCTGCTGGTGTGACGAGCGGGGCGTATGCCCCACCCCTGTTTCCCCGGCGCGCCCCCGGCGCGCCGTTTCAGTGGGCCAGCAAATCCCCCACGATCTGCTCCAAACGGGGCACCGCCACCTCCAGCACGACCTCGACGTCGCGCTCGCCGCGTCCGGGGCCCTTCCCGGCCGGCCAGCTGAGCGTGCTGCCATAGCCGGCGCCCTGGGGTTCCGTGTCCACCCCGACCGCCATCGTGACCCGCCGCGTGACGATGCCCGGCTCCAGCCACACGGCCGCCGCCAGTTCGTCCCACATCGGGAATCCCTCCAGGTGCCGCGAGACGTATCGCGCCACGGGCGAGTCACCCGCCGCGATGCGCCTGATCAGTTCGGGGCGGAACTGGGTGTCCGTCGTCGGGTCGACCGGCGACAGGACGATCTTCCGCCACGGCGCACGCAAGACCTGGTCCGCCGCCTCGGGATCCCAGCGGAAATTGAATTCCAGGCGCGGCGTGTGCACATACTCCTGGGCGAACTCGTTGTTGGCAGCGTGCGGGTTGAAACTGCCGCCCATGATGACGATCTCCTTCGCCGTCTCCGCGAACCCCGCGTCGCGCTTCAGCGCCAGCGCGACATTGGTCTGCGGACCCAGCGCGAGGACGGAGACCTCGCCGGGAAACTCCCGCACCTTGCGGACGAGGAAGGCGTCGGCCGGCTCGGCCAGCGGCTTGGTCGTCGGTTCGCCCTCGGGTGACGGCGGCACGACCTCCGCCGGATGGACCGGCCGGCGGTTCACGCTGCCCGGCGGCCATGCCTCGGTCCACGCCCCCTTGTACGCGAGTTTCCCGTGCCGCGCCTCCCAGCGCTTGGTGGCTTCCGGCGTGTTCACCAGCGGGTAAGTCGCCCCCGCCACCACCGGGACGTCGGTGCGGCCGATGAGCTCGAGCATGCGCAGCGTGTGGGTGGTGTTTTCTTTCTGCCAGCCGTCGCCGCTCTCGATGGTGATCCCCAGCACCTCGATGTCGGGCGACTGCAGGACCATCAGGATGGGCTGGAGGTTCGGTCCGCCGGGGCCGAAGGCATCCTGGTCGATGATGACCTTGCGCCGCGGCGCGGCCAGGACGGCCAGTGGCAGCAAAAGCAGGAAGATGTAAAGGCGCTTCATCGCTTCCTGTCGCAAGCAGGCGGTGTGCCCCTGTCGGGCTGAACTCAGGTCTCCGCGCGCGAACGCGCATCGGCCTCGATCAGGGCCTTCAGGGCGTCGAGGGTGGCGCGGGCCTTGGCCTTGGCGGCAGGAAGATCGGCGGCAGACTTCACCGGTTCCTGGGCGAACAGGTAGAACTTCATCTTCGGCTCCGTGCCGCTGCCGCGCGCGGCGAACGAATAGCCGTTGGCCAGCGTGACCAGATAAAGATCCTGGGCGGGGATCTGCTCGCCGTCGGCATCGTGGAAGACCTCTCGACCGAAATCCTGGAACCGCGTGACCTTGGTCGCGCCGAACGCCGGCGGCGGGCTGGTGCGGTAGGTGTCGAGGATGCGCTTGATCTTCGCGGCCCCGCTGGCGCCCTCGTAGTAGATGTTGATCACGCCCTCGAGGAAGAAGCCGTATTTAAGGTAGATCTCGTCGAGGTATTCCGGCACGGTGAGGCCGCGCGACTTCACCCACGCGCAGAGCTCGGCGAACATCAGGCAGGCGGCGTTGCCGTCCTTGTCGCGCACGAGGTCGTTCGGCAGGTAGCCGTAGCTCTCCTCGGTCCCGAACAGGTAGAAGGTGCTGTGCTGCTGCAGGAGGTCGGCGCGCCGGCGGAACGGGGTGGCGTCGTAATCGAAGCCCGGGCCCATGGCCGCCACGAGCTGTTCCTCGTAGCCGCGCATCTTGCCGGCGATCCACTTGAAGCCGGTGAGGGTGTTGA
>CAYRDN010000066.1:0-17237 GCA_964423065.1 uncultured Oleiharenicola sp.
AGAACGCGTGGCGGCTCATGGCTCGGTGAAATCAATAAACACCAAGTGGCTCAAGGCTATATAATGCAAAAATCTGGCCACTGGATGAACCTGAGGGGTTAGCTATTTTCCTTCTGATCGCTTGGATTCAGAAAAGTTAGGTTCATGGCTTGCGTGCGCCTCTTGGCATCATCAAGTTGCGCAGGATCATGGCAATTTTCGGATCCTTGGAAACAGTGCGGGCCCAGACGAAAGCCTGGCCGGAGATACAGGCGGCCCTGGCTTATGTGGAAAAGCTGACCCGGCAGGATTCGCCGGAAAGGTCGCGGCTTTTTGCCCTGGCGGCCGATGAATCAGTTAAGGTGGACTTAGGCGGCGGCATGGTTGCGATTGACGCGGCCTACATGAGCCGGCCGAGGCCGGACGTTTTTTTCGAGACCCACCGCAGGAACATCGACGTGCAGGCGTTGCTGGAAGGCGAGGAGTTCATGGAGATCGCCAGCCGCGCGCGGCTGACCCCCGAGCAGCCCTACGACGACGTGAAGGACATGATCAAATATCGCGATTACGCGGACACGTCGGTCCTGCGGGCGCGGAGCGGGGAAGTCATGATCTTTTTCCCCGAGGACGGGCACATGTCGCACGCGGTCACGTCACCCGTGCTGGTGCGCAAGTGCGTGGTCAAGGTGCCGGTGGGGTAGGTCGGTTACTCCGGCGACCGCCGCACAAACGGCGCGGAGCGGAATCCGCGCCCTACCGAAGAAACCTTGAACTACCGCCACCACTACCACGCGGGCAACTTCGCCGACGTCTTCAAGCATGTCCTGCTGCTGCAGCTCGTCCGGGCGATGCAGCGCAAGGCCAAGGGCTTTCTTTACCTCGACACCCACGCGGGCCGAGGCGGCTATGATCTTTCCGTGCCGTCCCAACTGCCGGACGGGCGGGTCCGCGAGCCGGAGCATCCGGCCGGCATCGGCCGGCTGTGGGGCGCGCCGGATCTGCCGGCTGTCCTCCACGACTACCTCGCGCTCGTGCGGCGGTTCAACGACCGCCAGGGCGCGACGGGTGACGAACTGAAATATTACCCGGGGTCGCCGTGGATCGCAAAGCTGCTGCTCCGGCCACAGGACCGGATGGCGCTGTGCGAGCTGCGGGCCGACGACGCCGAGGCGCTGGATTTTGAATTTGCGCGGGAGTCGCGGGTGACCGTGCAGGCCATCGACGGCTACACCGGCCTAAAAGCCCTGCTGCCACCACCGGAGAAGCGGGCGCTGGTGCTGGTCGACCCGCCGTTTGAGAGCAAGGCGGAGTTCACCGGCATCCTGCGCGGACTGGTCGAAGCCCTGCGGCGGTTGCCCGGGGCGGTGATCGCCGTGTGGTATCCGCTCACGGAACGGGCGCGGACGGATGAATTCCATTACGCGGTGCGCGCGCTGGCCGTGCCGGTGCTGGTGGCCGAGTTCAGCATCGCGGGCGACGGATCGCCGCTGCGCATGAAAGGCTGCGGGCTGCTGATCCTCAATCCGCCGTGGCAGATCGACGCGGAGATCAGCAGCGTGCTGCCGGTTCTGGCCGACCGGCTCAAGGCGGACACCGGCGCCACGGCGCACTGCGCCTGGCTGGTGCCGGAGAAATGAGCCTATAAACCGGAACCATGCAGATGATTTCCCGCGAATAACGCGAATTCCCACGGATTGCAGAGGGAAAACAGGTGAAAACAGGATCGCTTGTTTAAACCCACCACCCCGTGGACTGGGATTTCCGGGAATTCTATTCGCGTTTATATGCGTGATTAGCGGTCAACTGAATTTTCCCGGATAAAACGCAGTTGAAACCACGGATTTCACGGATGGGCACGGATCACCAATCCGTTGCGAATGGTCGGTCCTTCACCCGGTTGGTGAAGGGCCGGCCAAAAGGTATGCTTCTGCGAGATTCTGCATCCGTGATATCTGTGCAATCCGTGGTTGGATTGAACTGCGGAATTTAGGATGAGCGCAAAAAAAGCGCGAGCGGGGATGCTCGCGCGGTGGGAAATTGGAAACAGATGAAACCGGCCGGGCGGACTCAGTCGCGCAGCGCCGGTTGGGTCAGGCGGTTGGTGGTGAAAGGCAGCGGGTCCGGTGTGATCCGGGGATTGGACAGGGCGGGCGCCTTGAAGACGGGCCGGTTCCAAAGGATGTCGTGCATCTGCGCCGGCCGGATAGGGGCCAGGACGGCCGGTGCGGCCGCGGAGCGCTTGAGGGGGTTCTGAGGGAAAAAGGTCATGGTGTTTGGCGGGCGGCCGGGTCAGGGCCAAGGATCTTCCTGTTAAGAACACGGCCGGGCGCGATTTGTTCCCGGAAAATCAGAAAGCGGGCGCGCAAATCAGAAAGCGGGCGCGCGCGTCGTAAGCCGACGCGCGCGCCACTTCCTCGCGGGGTCAGGCCACCTGGCGTTGCGGCAACGGCGCGCTGGCGGCAACCAGGCGCTTTTTCGGCAACACGATGGTGAGCACACCCCGGGTGACGGAGGCCTGCAAAGCTTCATAGTCGAAGCTCACCCCGAGCCGCAGCTTGAGCTGGTAGTCGCGTTGCGCACTTTCGAGGTGCAACGCCTGCCAGTTGGCGCGGACGTGGTGGGTCTTGCGGGCGGTCACAAAGAGGTCGGGTCCCCGGGTCGTGATTTCCACGCCGCCGGCGTCGACGCCGGGCACGTAGATGACGAGCTTCAGAGCCGCGGCGAGGTCCAGGCAGTCATAGTGCGGCGAACGGAAGTCCTGCTTGGACTCCGGGCTCGGGAAGCGACTGTGGTTGAGGCGATGGATGATGGTATGCATGTTGGTTCCTTTCTCGTCGGTCTGGTACCGCCGGGACTCCGAGGAGCTGAAAGTAAAACCGGGTTAGGGTTTGATCAGCAGTGGCAGTCCTGGCCGGTGGTCTGTTTCAGCCAATTGGAGGCACACTGGCGCATCTGCACGCATCCAATCGGCGATCCGGCCTTCGTGATCGAAGTGCCGGCTCGCTGGAGGCGCTGCTGTTGGAGTGCGGGTGACATTGGGCTGAGTACAAGGGCTAAAATGCACACCTCGTGCCAGCCGCCAACAAAATATTGAAACCATGACAAATCACCGGCCCCCGCCAATGGGCGCGAACTGTGCGGCCGGACCGGGCCGGCGCGGTGCTTGCGCAACCCCTTGGCCGCCGCCAGACTCCGGGGCATGAAACCACTGACCGATGCGGACACGACCGTGGCGGAACTGCGGGCCCGGGTGCTGGCGTTCGTGCGCGAACGCGACTGGGAGCAGTTTCACTCGCCGAAAAACCTCAGCATGGCGCTGGCCGCGGAGTCGGGCGAGCTGATGGAGCATTTCCTCTGGGCGGAGTCCTCGGCTTCGCTCGCGGCCGCCCGCGATCCGAAAAAACGGCCGGCCATCGAGGCGGAGATCGCCGATGTCGTCATCTACGCCCTGGAATTCGCCAACATCTGCGGCATCGACCTCGCCGCGGCCATCGAGACGAAGATGGCCGCCAACGCGAAGAAATACCCGGTGGAGAAGGCACGCGGCCGGGCGGAGAAGTACACGGAGCTGTGAGCGGACTACCGATACGGATCCATGCAGAAGATTTCCCGCGAATAACGCGAATTCACGCGGATTACAGGGGAGAAACAGCAGAAAATCGGATTGCTTGAATAAACCCACCGCCCAGTGGACCGGGCTTTCTGGAAATTCTATTCGCGTTTATCCGCGTGATTAGCGGGCTGAATTGTCCCCGCTCAGGCCTTGCCGCCGTAGCTGTGGTAGTCGTCGAAATCGAGCAGGTCGGCGAACGAGCGGATGTCGTTGCGGGTGGAGTTGTGTCCCTTGATCACGCCGGCCAGCCACTCGTGCCCCTCGGGTCCGCCGGGACCATGCTGCTCCATCCAGGCGGACCAGGCGGCCACTTCGGCGGGGAGCCGGTTGGACTGCTCGTTGACCCAGGCGAGGATCTGTGTGTCGGTCTTGCCGGATTTGATCTCGGCGAGCATCACGTCGTGATTGATGCGGGTGAAGGCGAAGAACTGCTGGTCGAGCGGGCAGTTGTAGTGGTATTCGGCGCCCTTGCCGGCAAGGACCGCGCGGGCCTTGTCCAGCAGCCGGCAGAGGTGGGCGTAGCCGCCGAGGCGGACGCGCACGCTGCGCGGCGGATGTTGGGTGAGGTCGGGCTGGCTGTAGTTGATCATGATTGGTCGGGGGTCAAGGAGAGGGGATCCGCGGCCCGCGGTGACAGGCGCAGCCGGGGCTGCAGGGTGCGGCCGGGGCGGTGGCGGGGCTTTTTTCACGCACACCCATGAGGCCGAAACCGCCGCTGACCACGCGCCGCACCGGTTCACCCGTGTCCGGGTGCCGCTGGAGGGGGGTGTCCTTCATGCTCTGCACCTGCTCGAAGCGCCGCGGGGCTTCGCCCGGCTGCCGGGGGATGGTTTCATAGACATAGGTCGCCATGGGGAGGTCAAAGGGAGAGGGAAGGTGAAAACGGGGGAAAATCAAGCGCGGCGCACGTTGCGGTTGATCACGTTCACGCTCACCCTCAGGTTCCCCCGGCAATGAAGGCCACCGCCGCGCTCGAACGCTACTACGTGCTCCCGTGCTGTCTGCTGCTTTTGAATCTCTGCAATGAGATCGTCGCCTACAAGTCCCGGCTGATCGATGACGTCCTGCTGCGCGTGCTGTTCATCATCGGCATGGTGCTGTTCGGTTCCTCGCTCGTCGCCTTTGCCATCGCCCCGGGGTTGGTCTGGGTGGTGCAATCGCTCCGCCGCACCAGCCGTTCCACCGCCGGCCAGATTGGCGAGATGATGTTCCTCGGCGCGCTCGGCCTGTTCGTGTTCTGGCTCTATTACCGCAACTACCTGCTCGGGACGCAGGCGATCCTGCCGCCGGCCTGGCGCAACGGGGTGCATGGGCGCTGATGGCAGGCGTCGTGCCTGGGCCCGGCGGATGTCGCTGGTTACTTGGACCGAGCGGACAGGTCTTGCCCAAGTATTTCAAAGGGTTGAACGATGACTCTGGGCTCAACCGCTTGGCCGATCGGGGAGTGCAGCCTGAAATCAATTGTCTGAAAGATGGACGTCGCGACGTTTCGGCCTCCTTCTTGCCGGGGAATGAACCTCCACTGTGCAACGGCAGCAATTGCCGGGGCTTCGAGCTCTTTGCTGGTCGAACCCGCGGCATGCGGGTTGCAGACCTTGCCGTTCTCGTCGATCACAAACTCGATTTTGACCATGCCTTCCCGATGTGCGGTCGTCAGTTCGTAGGGATAAAGCGGCGCCGGTTGGTACAAGGGGAACGGGGAAGCCAGTGGATGCACTCCCCGCAGCATCACACTCGGTTCGGGTTTAGCTTCATCCCCTCTGGCTGATGAGGGGGCGAAGCTTGCCACCGCGCGCGCGGTCTCGCCATGGGGGTCGATCCGTCGGATGCGGTCCTCGGTGGACGGATGGGTGCTGAGATAGCTGAAGTCCTGGCCTTGTTTAGGGCGGGTGTTTTGGAGTTTCCTCAGAATGGACGCGAAATGAACCGCATCGATGCCTGCTTTGCGCAGGAGGCCTAAGGCGTAGGTGTCCGCCTGCTCCTCGAACTCGCGGGAGTAGCCTCGCTGCAGAAGCGCAAAAGGTATCGTACTGGCGAATGTGGTGAGGGTCGAGAGATCGCCGGTTACGGTGCTCACCACCAATAACGCGGCCGAACTACGTAGCACGCCTTGCAGTCCATGGCGGAGTTGCCAATGACCGATCTCGTGGGCGAGCACGGCGGCGAGTTCATCGTCGTCCGCCAAGGTGACGAGTTCATCGGAAATCACGATGTAACCACCTGGCAGAGCGAAGGCATTGGGGTACTGCCCGCCCATGAAACGAAATACCAGCTCCGGCCGGGTGGTCAAAGGCTGGGCTTTGAGCAGACGGTCCAGCTGGGTGTCCACCCTCCGTTGGTTGATTCGACTCAATCGGGTCGGGGCCAGCAAGCGGCTGATGGTCGCCAGAGCCGTCTGGCCGGCTTTTTTCTCGATCGGGTCCGGGACAGCCATCGCGGCGTTCCGCGCGAGGATTGGCATCCCCCACCACAAGGTGGCCGCCACCGTCGCCACGAGCAGCACGGCGGCGACGGCTGCAACGCGGGCACGGGCCTCAAGCCAGTGGACCGCTGCGACGGTGCGCCCGCGCCGTTGACCGGCGAGAAGCAGATCGATTGCCTGGTTGTCCGGCGTTTCGATGGTACGCCCACCGGGCAGATAAAGAAACCGCGGGACACCGGCCAGCCGGTCGCTGGTGCGCACCTCTGAGATCGCAACGCAAACGGACTGGCCCTCGGTTTGACTGACCAATCTTCCGTCGGTGGCCTCCAAGGTGAGAGGGGTGGCGGCCAGCGTTTCTCCGGTAAAAATCGTGCCGGTGAAAGTGATATTCATAAGCCGAAATCCAAGCCGACGAATTCCGCCATCGATTCACCCAAAGCACTGCCGTCCTGGCGCCCAAGTCGTGAGATGCTTTCGATCGGGTGTTCCGGCAAGAACTGGAGGCAGCCCAGGGCGTAGCGCGTTGATCGCACAACGGCCCAGGGATAGAGCAACCCGCACGACATGATGACAGCCCCCAGGTTGGTTAGCTGGAGCTTCAGCCAGCCTCTCACAGGCAAGCTGGCCTTGAACCGGTGGTTATCGAGCCGGGTATGAGTCCATATATGGTTGTAAAGTCGCGCATAGAGATAGTGCCTCGAGAAATACAGCGCCGTGCCGTAGAGCATGAAGAAAGGCACTAACTGCACAAGGGTTGGCGGATGACCGCCATTTCCCGCAATCAGCAGACCGGTTATCATGCCACCCAGAATCAGCACTCCAAAGACCATCAGGCCGGATAAGAAATATGCCGCATAAAACGGACCGCTTTTTGATTCAAATCGGAAGAAGGCGTCTCCGAGTCGGTGACTATTGATCACGAGTTCCTTCCGGTTTCGCACCCAAGCCGGATAATAAATCCCGCAGGTGAGGATGATAAAAAGCCACTGCCCAATGAAGGTCAGCGCAGCCATGCCATAAGTCTGTTTGGCGTAGAAACGCATGCCGCGATAGGTGGTATTGTGCGCATTGAACGCCAGGGAACGGACCACCACCCAGGGAAGCAGGACGAGTCCGACGGCCAGGGCACCGATGCGGATGTAGGGGTAAACCTCGCCCACGACCATATAAGCGAGAAACATCAGGGCGACCAGGATGTTGCCAGCCAGAATCCGACGCGGATCGGCCAGATAATCGAACCGGTGACCCATCAATTCGGTATTGCCCCGCAGATATCGGCGTTTGCGCACCTTGGCCCAGGCGGCATAAACGCCAAGGGTGAGCAATGTCAGCAGGGTATTTACGATCCAGATGCGGAAATATTCCTTGGCATCGCCATGGAAGGTAAAGTCATGCCCTGCGACTGGGGTTGGCGCGACCGGAAGCAGGGGCGGCTGCCCGGCTGCGGTGGGGACTAACGCCGCGGTTGGCTGATCAGGAGGCATGGGGCCACTCACAGCCGACCCCGAAGGGGAGTCAGACTCGATTGTCATGAGAATCAGGGTGGCCCGAATACACGATGATCAGAGATGGGTTGGTGGGCAACGCCTTTTTGGCCGTCACGGCCGTGCCGCCCGGCGGATCCAGGGTGCCCTGCGACTAGGTGGATGGTTACCGCCAATCCGCACGGATCTGCTCCGGCGTCCGGCCCTGGGCGCGCAGGGTGCGCAACGCGAGCGCGTCGTGGCGCTTGGCGAGCCGCACGCCCTGGTCATCCGTGACCAGCGGACAATGATAAAATCCCGGCTCCACGAGGCTCAGCGCCTGGAAGAGCAGCCGCTGGCGGAAAGTGGACAGGATCAGGTCGGCTCCGCGCACGACCTCCGTGATGCCCATCTCGGCATCATCCACCACACTGGCGAGCTGGTAGCTGGGCAGGTCGTCCTTCCGCCAGACGAGAAAGTCGCCGAATTCACGCCCGGCCACCGCGTGCTGCCGGCCGAGCCGCGCGTCGGTGAATGCGAGCGCGGTCTCGTCAGGCACGCGGAAGCGCCAGTTGGTTTTGACC
The DNA here is from genome assembly GCA_964423065.1 of uncultured Oleiharenicola sp. Lineage (GTDB taxonomy): Bacteria > Verrucomicrobiota > Verrucomicrobiia > Opitutales > Opitutaceae > Lacunisphaera. The sequence continues at coordinate 8,062 of CAYRDN010000066.1, forward strand.
GGCTCCGTCAACGACGGCAAAGGGGCGTCGCCCGCCGGCCGGAACTGCGGCGGATAAACCGGCTCCTCGCTTTCGTCATGGGGCGCCCCGGCGGCCGCGAGGACGTCGCGCCGCGACCGGTCGCACGGATAAACCAGGCCGGCGGCATGCAGCCGGGCCAGGGCCGCCCGGTAGAGCGGGATGCGGGCGCTTTGCACCCTCACGGGCCCCACCCAGCGCAGGCCGAACCAGCGCAGGTCCTCCAGCATGGCGGCGACGAACTCCGGCCGGCAGCGCGCCGCGTCGAGATCGTCGTTGCGGAGGAACAGCTCCCCGCCGGCGGCCAGCGCCCGTTCCTGGGCGGCCCAAAAGGTCCGGGCGTGCCCCAGGTGGAGGAGCCCCGTGGGCGAGGGCGCCAGCCGGCCGCGATAGACTGGGGATGGATTGACCACGGCTCTTCACTAATGGGCACTATTGCCGGACAGACAATCCCCGTCCCTGGAAAATTAGTGCTGATTAGTGCCGATTAGTGGTTTCAAACTCAGTCATGCAAAGGTCCCTCTGTGTCTACTGCTCCTCCAGCGACCGGCTCGACCCGAAGTATTATGCGGCGGCGACGCAACTCGGGGCCGCCCTGGCGCAGCGGCAATGGACGCTCGTCTACGGGGGCGGCAAAACCGGGCTGATGGGCGCGCTGGCCCGCGGCGTGAAGTCCGGCGCGGGGCGGGTCGTCGGCGTCATCCCGGAATTCATGAAGGTGCGCGAGCTGGAGTTCACCGAGGCGGACGAACTCGTCACCGTCCTCACGATGCGCGAGCGGAAGATGATCATGGAGGCGCGGGCCGACGCCTTCCTCGCGCTGCCCGGCGGCTGGGGCACGCTGGAGGAGCTGCTCGAGATCCTCACCCTCGCGCATCTCGAGGTGCTGCGGAAGCCCGTGGTCATTTTCAACCAGGACGGCTACTACGACGACCTGCTGCGGTTCTGCGACCGCATCGTGAGCGAGAAATTCATGCACGCCACCATCCGGGGCAAATACGCCGTGGCCCGCACGGTGGAGGAGATCTTCCCCCTGATCGACGACTGGAGCCACCAGCCCGGCGACGCGAAGTGGTTCCAGACGAAGTGAGGGGTGGGGTGGCCCGTAGTGGGAGCGAGCTTGCTCCCGCAACCAACCATCACCGGTACAGGCTGATCAGATCCTCGCTGCGCACCCAGCCGGACTGGCCGCCGGGGAACTGCAGTTTCGTCCAGCCGAGGAAGGTCTTTTCGGCCACCGCGAGGGAGCCGGCGGAAAGCGGGGAGGATTTCTGCGCCGTGTCGGCATCGGTCGGGATGCTGCGCAGCGTGGCGGGCCGCCAGACGAAGACGGCCGCGGGGTCCGCCAGCGGGCCGTAGGCGTGCAGGCTCAGCGTGGCGGCGACGGCCAGCACGACGGCGAGCAGGCTGGCGGTCAGGGCCACGGGTTTGCCCCACGCGCCGATGCGTCGGTAGCCCTGGAGCAGGAGCAAGATGAGCGCGGCGGCGAGCAGGAGGGCGGCGAGGATGAGCGTGAGCTGCCATTCACCGGGCGTGGCGAGGCGGACGAGCCCGAACCGGCCCTCGCCGCGCGAGAGCTCGACCAGTTCCACCGGAGCCAGGCCCGAGCGCTGCAGCCCGAGGGCGAGATCCCAGCGGGTGGCGTCGGCGCGGGCGTTGAGCAGAAAGGCGCCGGTCCAATGCGCGGTCGCCTCGGCCCAGCGGTCCTGCTGGGCGAGGGCGAGGCCGAGATTGTGGCGGGCGGTCCAGTCGGTGGGCGCGGCGGCCAGTTCCTTGCTCCAGCCGGCCTCGGCGGCGGCGAAATCCCCGCGCTTGTAGGCTTCGCCGGCCGATTCCGCGCCAAAGACTGAAGGTTGCAGGGCTGAAAGACTGAATAGGAGTGCAAGCCAGACACCGACCCGGATGACCCGGTTCAGTCCTTCCGCTTTCTGTTCTTCAGTCATGCCCAGGAACGGCAGCAGGTTGCGCGGGGCAAAACTGGAGAACGGCGGCCAGCCGGGCACGCGCACGGCCTGCAGGGCGTTGTCGGCGCGGGCGGTCCAGTCCGCGGGCAGGGCCTGGTCGCGGCTGTGCAGCGCCCGGTCGGCTTCCGACCACAGCCGGGCCCAGCCGGCGGCGGCGGCCTGGTCGCGGGCGGTCACGAGGGCATGCACCAGCGGCGCACCGGGCGCGGCGTGGGGCACTTCCCAGAGCGCGGCGGCGAGTTGCTGCCAGGTTTTGAGCGAGGAGCTCTGAGCCGGGAGCTTGGCGCCCGCAGCGCGCATTTCCGCGAGCACGGCGGCGAGCTGCGCGCGGGCGGCGCGGCGCAGGCGCTGCGGGTCGTTCTGCCGGGAGCGCAGGGTGGCGAGCAGCAGCCAGACGGACAGGATGCAGAGGACGGAGGACAGCAGGCAGACCTGCACGAGCGTGTGTTGTGGCAGCGGCACGTAGCCGTGCCCGGACCCGGGCAGCGGGTCGCGCGGCAGGTTTTCCGGCGTCACCGGCGGCGTGGCCGGCGGCAAGGCCGGCGCGGCCGCGGCCGGCGGCGGGGTGTTGATGGAGAATTGCACCGGGGCGCCGGTACCCGCCGGGGCCTGGGCGGGTTGCGCGGCGGCCGTGACGGTCACCGTGACGTTGTCGCTGGCCACGGTCCGGTAGGTCCCCGTCTTGGTGTCGAAGTAGGTGAAACGCACCGGCGCCAGCTGGTAGGTGCCGGCCTTGGTGGGCACGAGCACGACGTCCTCGCTCAGGGTGCCCTCGAACAGGGAGCCGTCCTTCATGGTGCGCCTGGACTTGGGCTGCACGACCTGGAAATCATTGGAGACGTCGCGCTGGGGCAGCCCGGTGAGGTCGGGCCAGTTGCCCGTGCCCGCCAGCTCGAGCGTCCAGGTGACCGGCTCGCCGACGGCGGCGGTGATGGGGACGACCTTGGAGGTGAAGGTGAATTCGCCCACCGCCTTGGAGAAATCCGCCGGCGCCGGCGGCAGGGGAAGGATGGTCACCTCGACCGGATTCGAGTCGATCTGCCGCTGTTCGACGCTGGGGGCGGAAAAGATGCCGAACCCGGTGGAACCGACCATCAGGTTCACCATCTGGCTGGCCGGCTTGAGCGTATAGGTACCCGGTTGCCTGGCGTAGGCCCGGGTCGACTGGGCCGAGATCACGCGGCGCTCGCCCTGGACCAGGGCCTCACCCGGGTCGGGCTTGGTCCAATCCTCGGCCACGAACGGCGCGGGCTGCCAGTCGATGTTGGTCGCGAGGGAATGGAAATAGCGGCGCACCACGTTCAGGTTGTAGACGACCGGGAACACCTCGCCGGCCCAGAACGTGTCCTTGGGCACGGTCAGCTTGGCGGCGGCGACGTCGTCGAGGGCGGGACCGTTGCCCGCGCCGCCGACCGGCGTGTCACCCACGGTGAAATTGGCGGCGGCCACGCGCATCGTGCCCTTGTCGGTCTTGACCTCGAAGACGGGGATGCTGATCGCCGACCGGTGCGTCGGGCGCACGGGGTAGATGTACGAGAACGTCTGCGTCATCTTGAAATTGACGATGCTGGTCTGGCTGCTCTGTGAGGGCCGGCCGAAATTCAGCCCGTCCACTTGCGGGACCGCCGGATCCCCGTCCGGACCGCAGTTATCAAACACCAGCGTCAGCTCGGAGACCTGGTTGTAGCCCAGCTGGCCGCCGGGCGGATCCCAGTGGACGGATTGCGCCGGCGCCCGGACGGCGGCCAGGAGAAGAATGAAGGCGGGAAATAATTTGGGCAGACGCATACGGGTTACCAGTCCTTGGCCGTGGCCTTGGGTTTCGGCTGCTGGCCTTGCATGATTTGCTGGAGCCGGGCGGGAGAATCCTGGTCGCGCACCTGCTCCAGCTTCTGGAGCGGCATGGCGAGTTCCGGGTCCTGCTGGTCGCCGGCGGGCTTCTTGTCCTGCTGGCCGCCGACCTTCTGGGTGCCCGGCGGCGGCGGCGATGGCTTCGGCGGCGGCGGGTTCTTCTGGTCCTTCATGTCGCCGAAGGCGTCCTGGTTTTGTTTCTGTGGCTGCGGCTGCTGATCCTGCTGCTTCTGCTCGTCCGATTTCTGCTGGTCGGACTGTTGCTTGTCCTGTGGCTGCTGATCCTGCGGCTGTTGCTGGTTCTGCTGCTGCTTTTGCTGGTCCTGCTTCTTTTGATCCTCTTTTTTCTGGTCCTTCGGCGGCTCCTCCTTCTTGAGCAGGTCTTCCAGCTCCTGGCGCTCGTGCGGCCAGTCGGGCGACTTCGGGTCCAGCTTCTCGCCGAGATCGACGGCCCGCAGCGCGTCGCGGATGACCATTTCCGGCGGATGCTTCTGCGCGGACTTGAGGCGCTGGCCGTAGGTGACGGTGGTCTGCGCCAGTTCGGAGCAATCCTTGGCCGAGAGGCCGTCCTGCTCCGCCAGCCGGGCCACCGTGGTGGTGAGCGGCTTGGCGAGGGTGTCCTGGTCGCCTTCGGCGCCCAGGGCCGGGATCTGGGCGCAAGGAGCCAGGAGCAGGACAAGGCCGATGGCCAAGGCCGCTGCCGCCTTCGGACCTCCGACCACCGCCTTCGGGCCTCCGGCCCTGGCCAGCGGCAGGCTCCGCTCGCGCGGGCGGACGGGGAACTCGGCCCAGTAGCTGATGAGCAGCAGCAGCAGGCCCGGGGCGAGGAACCACTGGAAGCGCTCGATCTTGCGCGCGGTGTTTTTCTCCGTGAAGTCGCCCTTCCGGCCGGCCTCGACCGTTTTCCGGAGCAGGCCCGGGAGGTCGACCCACGAGCTGGCGTCGGCGTAGGCGCCGCCGGTGACCTGGGCCAGTTCCTGCAGGGTGGAGCTGTTGAGCCGGGCGAGCACGACGGCGCCGCGCTCGTCCTTGACCAGTCCGCCCGCGGTGTCGGGGATGAACGCGCCCTGGGGGGTGCCGACGCCGAGGCCGATGACGCGGATGCCCTTGGCCTTGAGCGGCCCGATGAGCGAACGCCAGTCGTCGTCCGTCGCCTCGCCGTCGCTCAGGATGATGAGGTAGCGGTCGGCGGTCGAGGTGCCGAAGGCCTGGATGGCGGCCTCGAGCATGGCCCGGTAGTTGGTGCCGCCCTCCGGCAGGTAGCCCGGGTTCATGGCGGGCAGGAACTCGCGCAGGATCTCGTAGTCGGCGCTCAGCGGGCTTTGCAGGAAGGCGGTGCCGGCGAACAGCACGAGGCCGACGCGCTCGCCCTTGAGGCCGTCGAGCAGGGACTGGATGAGCAGTTTGCTGCGGTCGAGCCGCGAGGGTTTCACGTCCTGCGCGAGCATCGACTTGGAAAGGTCCACCGCGATGAGGACCTCGCGCGACTGGTCGAAGACCTGCTCCTCGACCGTGCCCCATTGCGGGCGGGCGAGGGCGACGATGCCGCAGGCGAGGCCGAACCACAGCCAGATCCGCGGGCGAGTCTCGGCGGTGGTGTGCCGGGCGCCGAGGGTGACGTCGAAAGCGCCGGCCCAGGCCCGGGCGATCTTCGGCCAGGTGGTGGCGGCCCGCGCGGTGTGCCGGGCGAGCTCCCACGAGAACAGGAGCACGAGCGGGACGAGCAGCCAGAGGAAATGCGGCGCTTGGAAGCTCATGGGGTCTTCGCCGCCGCTTCGGCGCGGAGCGGAGTCCGCGCGCTGCCTTTGAACGGCCGCTGCGGCGGCAGGGCGACCAGCGCGCCGAGGAAGAGCAGCGCGCCGCCCGGGAGGGCGAACCAGTGGAACAGCTCCGTCGTGAGCAGGTACGACTTGGCCTGGAACTCGATCTTCTGCGCCCGGTCGATGGCGGCAAAGGCCTTCGCGATGGTGTCGGTGTCGGCCACGCGGAAAAACTTCGCGCCCGTGGCGTCGGCGATCTGGTGCAGCGCGCCCTCGTCCAGGTCGGCGATGGCGCGGCGGTAGCCGATCTTGTTGCCGTTGTCGTCGAAGACGGGCATCGGGACGAGCCCGTCGCGCCCGGCGCCCATGGTGTAGACCGGCACGCCGCGGGCCTTGGCGATCTCGGTCGCCTGCTCGGGCGTGAGCAGGCCGCGGTTGTTGGCGCCGTCGGTGAGCAGGATGATGAACGCGCCCTTGCGCTTGGCGCCCTCCTCGCGGCCGGCCTGCTCGAGCCGGGTGAGGGCGACGCCGAGGCCGTCGCCGATGGCGGTGCCGTCCTCGAAGCCGACCATCGCGATCTTCAGCCGCTCGATCTGCCGCGCCAGCCAGTCGTGGTCGAAGGTGAGCGGGGCGAGCGTGTAGGCGCGGCCGGCGAAGACCACGAGCCCGATGCGGTCGCTGGTGCGCTGGCTGATGAAGGCCTGGATGACGGGCTTGATGGCCTGCAGGCGGTTGATGCGCTCGCCGTCGCGCTCATAATCCTCGGCCAGCATCGAGCCGGAGAGGTCGATGCAGAGCATCAGGTCGTAGCCCTGCTGCTTCACCTCGCGCCGATCCTCGACGATCTGCGGCCGGGCGAGCGCCACGATGAGCAGGATGAGGCCGGCCATGGCGAGGACCGCGGGCCAGCGCGACGCCGGGATGAGCGACGGCCGGTGCCAGGCCGCGGCGAAGGGCACGACGAGCACCGGCGCGCCCCGGCGGCCGCGGATCCAGACGAGCAGCGGCAGCAGCAGCAGGGCGAGCAGCCAGAGGGGGTCGTGGAAGGTGTAGTTGGACCCAGGCATCAAGGGGAAAGGCCAAAGGCCAAACGCCAAACGCCAAACAAACTCTGAAAACCAAGTTTCGAGTTTCGGATGATGGATGTAAGGTTTCTTTGGGTTCTGGACATTTGGCGCTTTGGATTTTGCGGCGGAGCCGGTCAGCGGCGGCGTCCCGCGGCCATGCGGGCGCGGAAGAAGCTCACCAGGGCGTCGAGCCGCTCCTCGTCCGTCCCGACCACGAGCCGGCTCAGCGGGGCGGGGAAAAGGGCGCGGAAGGACGCGTCGCGCTCCTGCACCCACGCGGCGTGGGCGGCGCGTTGCGCGGCCGAGGCGCCGTTGAGCGTGACGAGCCGGCCGGCGACGGGATCGTAGGTCGTGAGCGTGCGGTCTAAGGGGAGGGCCCGTTCCCACGGGTCGTCGACGCGGAAGCCCATCGTCTGGTAGCGGCGGGTGAGCACGCTCCAGCCCTCGGGTTCGGGCCGCGGCGGGAAATCGCCCAGCCAGATCATGATGCTGTGCCGCGGGGCGGCGCGGGCGAGGAGGCGCCAGGGGATCGAGCTGGGAGCGGCGAGCGCGGAGCCCGGAGCTTCCAGGGCGGGCACCGGCTGGCCGAGGAGCTGGGCGGCGGCGTGGAGGATCTGGCCGCGGCCGCGGACCGGCTCCTTCAGCGTGTAGCCGGCGGGCGAGGCGTGGAGGAAGCCGACGCGGTCGCGGTTGACGGCCCCGAGCATCATGACGAGCCCGGCGAGCTCGAGCAGCGCCTCGCGCTTGGACTGGGCGCCGGAGCCGAACTGCAGGCTGACGCTGTCCTCGAACACGAGCAGCAGGGAGACCTCGCGTTCCTCGATGAACTTCTTGCGGTAGGGCTCGCCGAGGCGGGCGGTGACGTTCCAGTCGATGTCGCGGATGTCGTCGCCGAAGGTGTACTTGACGACCTGGTCGAACTCCATGCCGCGGCCGCGGAAGGCCGAGCGGTATTCGCCGCTGAGCACGTTTTCCACCGCGTGGCGCACGCGCCACTCGAGCTGCTTGAGCAGCGCGAGCTGGGAGGTGACGAGCGAGGCGGGCGTTGAGGCGGAGGCAGGCATGCTTCAGCGAAGCTCCAAGCTCCAACCTCCAAGCTCCCATGAAACTCCAAGCACCGAATGCCACGGCGCTGCCGTCGGTTTGGGTTGGGGGACATCTGGATTCATTGAGAATTCTCTGGAGCTTGGGGGTTTCAGACCTTGGCCGGGACGGGCGTGCGGATCAGCACCTGGTCGAGGATCTTGTCGGCGGTGAGGCCCTCGGCCTCGGCCTCGTAGGTGAGGCCGACGCGATGGCGGAGGGCGTCGTGGAAGATCTCCTGCACGAGGGCCGGCGAGACGTAGTCGGCGCCGCGGAGCCAGGCGAGGCCGCGGCCGGCCTGGAAGAGGGCGAGCGAGGCGCGGGGCGAGGCGCCGAAGTTGAGGAGGCGCTTGGCGCCGCCGTTGGTGGACTCGGCCTGGGCGGCGAGGTCGCGGGAGCCGCGGACCAGCGCGAGGATGTAGGCCTGCACGGCCGCCGAGACGTGGATGGCGTCGACCTGGGTGCGGAGGCCGAGGAGTTCCTCGCCGCTGGAGACCGCGCTCACCTCGGGCTGCCGGGTGACCTGACCCCACATCTCCATCATCTGGGCCTCCTCGGGGGCGGACGGGTAGTCGACGAGGAGCTTGAAGAGGAAGCGGTCGGTCTGCGCCTCGGGCAGCGGGTAGGTGCCTTCCTGCTCGACGGGATTCTGCGTCGCCATGACGAAGAAGGGCCGCGGGAGCTGGTGGGAATGGCCGCCAATTGTGACCTGGCGCTCCTGCATGGCCTCGAGCAGGGCGGACTGGACCTTGGCGGGGGCGCGGTTGATTTCGTCGGCGAGGACCAGGTTGGCGAAGATGGGACCCCGGTGGGTGGTGAATCCGCCGTCCTTGGGCGAAAAGATCATGGTGCCGACGACGTCGCTGGGCAGCAGGTCGGGCGTGAACTGGATGCGCTCGAACTGGACGCCCAGGGCGGAGCCGAGGGACTTGATGAGCAGGGTCTTGGCTAGACCCGGCATGCCCTCGAGGAGGACATGGCCGTTGGCCAGGAGGGCGACCAGCATGCGTTCGATGACGGCGTCCTGGCCGATGACGGCCTTGCCGATTTCCGTGCGGAGTTTTTGGGACCAGGTAGGGCCGGTGATCATGAGGGGGAGGAGTGAAAGTGAGGGCGAAAGTGAAGGGGGCGGGCCGGCCGGTGACAAGTGAAGATCAGGGAACCGATGAGACTGCCGAAGTGGCAGGGAGTTCAAGTGTTAGCCACGAAAAGTCGCCAAAATGCACAAAAACCAAGGCGGACCGGATGAAGGGGATGAGCCGGAGCTTTTTCGTGTCTTTTTGTGACTCTTTGTGGCTAAAACAATCCATGGCGGATTTTCCGGCTATCGTGGAAGCGTCACTGCGGGCGCGATTTGTCTCCTTGGGCCTGCGCCCGGAGGAGGTGGAGGAACGTTTCGTCCGCGGGACCGGGGCGGGCGGGCAGAAGATCAA